>NZ_LYMI01000089.1 GCF_001660815.1 Xanthomonas nasturtii | reverse complement strand
GTGCGTATGTGGACTCGACGTTCTCCATCGCTCCAAAGCACAACACACCGCGCGCGGCGCACCAAAGCGGCGTTGCCGTGACGCTTGCGCATCACCGCCTCCAATTCAGCACGCTGTTGGATCGTCAGCTTCGTTCTTTGCATGACACACTACCTGGGGATCATGCATCCGATTTCAATGATTCAGTGGACTAGCCAGCCACGCCGGGCCGAAGAACCTGTCAGCAAGATGGCCTCGCGTGCCGCCGTCCTACATCAGCGGATGCGAATTCGGAGATAGCAGGTGACAGCACGTGCTGCCAGCGATTGGCATCCGAGACGCACAGACCTTGCGCTGCACGAGAACGCCCAACGACTGCTCCCGCCAACGCGCGCTGGCTACTGCAACCGCACGCTCAGTACGCAAACTCGCGGAACACGCGGTCGATATCGCCATTCCAGGCGCCGTGGTACAGCGCCAGCTTGCGCTCGGCCGCGGTGACGCCGCTTTCGGCAATCTCGGCAATCACGTCGAGAAACCCGGTTTCGTCCTGCCCGTCGCGATTCAGGCATGCGCGGCGACGCAGGCCTTCGCGCGCGATATTGACCGCCTCCACTGCCAGGTCGCGCGCAGTGCCGTTGCGGAACGGCAGGCCCAGTGCGTGCTTGGGCACGCCATCGCGCAGCGCATGCCGCTCGGTGGGGCTGAAATCCTTGACCAGGTCCAAGGCCGCATCCAGCGCGGTCTGGTCGTACAGCAAGCCCACCCAGAACGCCGACAACGCGCATAGGCGATCCCACGGGCCGGCATCGGCGCCGCGCATTTCCAGATATTTCTTCAACCGCACTTCCGGGAATGCGGTGGTCATGTGGTCGGACCAATCGCGCAGCGTCGGCAGCGCGCCCGGCAGCGCCGGCAGCTTGCCCTGCATGAAGTCGCGGAAGCTCTGCCCGCTGGCATCGTGATAGACGCCATCGCGGTAAGAAAAATACATCGGTACGTCGAGCAGATAATCGACGTAACGCTCGTAACTGAAGCCGTCTTCGAACACGAAATCCAGCATGCCGGTGCGGTCGGCGTCGGTGTCGGTCCAGATGTGCGAGCGGTAGCTCAGGTAGCCGTTGGGCTTGCCTTCGGTGAACGGCGAATCGGCGAACAGCGCGGTGGCGATCGGCTGCAACGCCAGCGACACGCGGAACTTCTTCACCATGTCCGCTTCGGTGGCGTAATCCAGGTTGACCTGCACCGTGCAGGTGCGCGTCATCATGTCCAGGCCCAGCGAGCCGACCTTGGGCATGTAGTTTTTCATGATCTGGTAGCGGCCCTTGGGCATCCACGGCATCTGGTCGCGGCGCCACTTGGGCTGGAAGCCCATGCCCAGGAACCCGAGCTGCAACTCGCCGGCCACCTGCGCCACTTCGTCCAGATGGGTGCCGGTTTCCACGCAGGTGTGGTGCAGGGTTTCCACCGCCGCGCCGGAAAGCTCCAGCTGGCCGGCCGGCTCCAGCGTCACCGAGGCGCCGTCGCGCAGCAGCGCGATGGTGTGGCCGTTCTCCTGCACCGGCTCCCAGCCGAAGCGGGTCAACCCGCTCAGCAGGGCCTCGATGCCGCGCGCACCCTCGAACGTGGGCGCGCGCAGGTCGTCGAGCTGGAAGCCGAACTTTTCGTGCTCGGTGCCGATCCGCCAGTCCGCACTCGGCTTCTCGCCGGAGGCCAGCACCTGGACCAGTTCCGCGCGTTCGGTGATCGGCGTTTCGGCAACGTGGCTGGGACTCGACAAGGGCAGGCTCGCAAACGAAAGGGGTGGGACGATGTGGGGATCCTCCCCAGCCACCGCAAGGCCCGCACTATACCCGCAGGGCATGCAAGAATTGCCGCTATCGGCCGGGTCTGAGATTTCCATCCATGCGCACGCCGCAGGATGGGCCGCAGCGCGCATCTCAGCAGTCACCGCTTCCGCCGCCACAGCTGTGCGATCAGGCGTCCGCAACCGGCACACCGGACAACCCGCGGGGCCGTGCCGGCCGGCACAGACGAAGACGGCGAGCACTGGCTCGCCGTCTTGCACCGCATCAAAAGGCCACGGCCATGGGGCCGCCCGGCATCACTCGGCTGCGGGCGTTTCCACATCCAGGCCCAGCCAGCCACCGACGATGCCGCGCAATTCGTCCACGCCCTGGCGCGATTCGCCGGAGTAGGTCTGCACGGTCACGCTGTCGCCGAAGCGCGAGGTCACTTCCTTCTTGACCTTCTGCAGGGTCTGCATCTGCTGGCCACGGCCGAGCTTGTCGGCCTTGGTCAGCAAACCGTGCGCGGGCAGGCCGCGTTCGGCCGCATAACCGAGCATCTGCAGGTCGTAGTCCTTGAGCGGATGGCGGATGTCCATCACCACCACCAGCCCGCGCAGTGCCTCGCGGGTGCGGAAATAGCGGTCGATGAAGGCCTGCCAGTGCGCCTGCAGGTCCTGCGGCACCTTGGCGTAGCCATAGCCGGGCAGGTCCACCAGGTAGCGCTCGGGCTGGATCTGGAAGAACACCAGCTGCTGGGTGCGGCCAGGGGTCTTGGACACGCGCGCCAGCGAATTCTGGCGGGTCAGCGCATTGAGCGCGCTGGATTTTCCGGCGTTGGAGCGGCCGGCGAAGGCCACCTCGAAGCCACCATCGTCAGGCAATTGCCGGGCGTTGTGGGCGGACAGGTGGTAGCGGGCTTGTTCGATAAGGAGCGACATCCCCCTAGGATCGCACGTTCGGGCTCTGCCGGTTTTGCTGCGCTGTTCGTTGACCCTGGCGCAAAGGCGTGTCGATAATCGAAGCACGCCTGCCATTGACAGCACCCAACGCGCGCGGGCCGGGTCCATACGGAGCTTTAGCTGATGCGCCATGCTCGTGTGCTAGTCCTCGCCGCCCTCGCCGTGCCGGTTGTTGCCGCCGTGGCGTTTGCGCAATCGGCGGTCACGCCGATCCCCGATCCGCCGCCGGTGCGCACTGCGCCGCTGGAGGTGGACCTGTCCAAGACCACGTGGGGCGATGCCAAGGCCGGCCAGGCCAAGGCAGCTGCCTGTGCGGCCTGCCACGGACCGGACGGCAATCCGGCGGTGGCGATGTACCCGCGCATCGCCGGGCAGACCGAGCGCTACGTGGCGCATCAGGTCGCGCTGATCGCCAGCGGCGAGCGCAACACCGGCATGTCGGCGGTCATGGTGCCGTTCGTCAAGGATCTCACCGCGCAGGACATGCGCGATCTGGGCGCCTACTTCGCCACCCAGAAATCCGCCGCCGGCGTCGCCGACGACGCGGCGATTGCCGAGGGTCCGTATCAGGGCATGAAGTTCTACGAAGTCGGCGAGAAGCTCTACCGCGGCGGCGACATCGCGCGCGGCGTGCCGGCCTGCATGGCCTGCCACGGGCCCTCCGGCGGCGGCAATCCGGGCCCGGCCTACCCGCGTCTGGGCGGGCAACATGCCGACTACGTGGCGCGGCGCCTGAAGGAATATCAGGCCGGCACCACCCAGGAGCGCAATCCGGCGCTGTTCAATATCATGGCGCAGGTGGCGCATCCGCTGACCGAGCAGGAGATCCAGGCGCTGGCCAGCTACCTGCAAGGCCTGCATGATCGTGCCGACGACGCCGCGGCGGCGCAGCCGGTTGCAGGAGCGCCCGCACGCTCGTGAGTTGACAGCCGCCGTTGCCACGCCGTTGCCACGCCGTTTCACGACGCCGGTCCTGCGACCGGCGTCGTCGTTTCCCGCTCTCCCCTCGCCCCCACGGAGCCCGCATGAAATTGTTTTCCCGTCTGCCCCTGCTGTTGTTGTTCCTGATGCCGCTGGTGGCCTGTGCCGCCGACAAGACGGCCGCGCCGGTCGAAGGCGAGGACTACACCCTGATCGATGGCGGCCAGCCGTACGCCCCGTTGGCCGGCAAGGTCGAGGTGGCCGAGGTGTTCGGCTACACCTGCCCCCACTGCGCGCATTTCGAACCGGTGCTGGAAGCCTGGGTGGCCAAGCAGCCCTCCTACGTGCGCTTCACCCCGGTGCCGGCGGCCTTTGGCGGCTTCTGGGATGCGTTCGCGCGTGCCTACTTCACTGCCGACATCCTGGGCGTGGCCAAGCGCAGCCATCGCGCCATGTTCGAGGCCATCCACGAAAAGCAGACCGTGCCCACCCAGAACGTGGCCCCGGAAGAACTGGCCGCGTTCTACGCCAACTACGGGGTGCCGCAGCAGCGCTTCATCGAGACCTTCAAGAGCGAGGCGGTGGAGGCCCGGCTCAAGGCCGCGCGCGAGTTCGCGCTGCGCAGCAAGATTCCCGGCACGCCGGCCATCATCGTCAACGGCCGCTACCTGATCGGCGCGCGCAATTACCCGGACATGCTGCGCGTGGCCGACTACCTGATCGCCCGCGAACACGCGGCGCCTGCCAAGCGCTGAACCGCGTAACCGCCACCGACGGCCGCCCGTGGCATCATGCGCCCCGCGGCCGTCCGGCCCTTTCCTTGCCCCACGCTGGAGATCCAATCCGATGAAGACCCGCTTCGCCCTGACGCTGATGGCGCTGTTGCCGATCCTGGTCGCCTGCAAGGCGCAGGACGGTTCGTCCGACACTGCACCTGCCGACACCGCCACCGCTCCTGCCGCCGCTGCCCCGGCTGCAGACCCGGCCGCCCCGCCGGCGGTTGGCGAAAGCGCCACCACCCCGCCGCCGGCCGCGCCCAGCGCCGCCCCGCGTGCGCCGAATGGCCCGGAGCCGGTCGCCGGCACCGACTATGTCGACATCCAGGCTGGCCAGCCGTACCAGCAGGCCGCCGGCAAGATCGAAGTGGCCGAAGTGTTCGGCTATGTCTGCCCTGCCTGCAATGCGTTCCAGCCGCTGATCGGGCCGTGGAAGGCCGGCCTGCCGTCGGACGTGCATTTCGTCTACGTGCCGGCGATGTTCGGCGGCCCGTGGGATGACTATGCGCGTGCCTTCTTTGCCGCAGAGACGCTGGGCGTGCAGGAAAAGACCCACGAGGCGCTGTACAAGGCCATCCACGTCGACCAGACCCTCAAGGGCGAGCGCGGCAAGGATTCGGTGCAGGACATCGCCGGGTTCTACGCCAAGTACGGCGTGGACCAGAAGACCTTCATCGACACCATGAGCAGCTTCGGCGTTTCGGCCAAGACCAACCGCGCCAAGCAGTTCGCCACCCGCAGCCAGATCACCGGCACGCCGTCGCTGATCGTCAACGGCAAGTACCTGGTCAAGGGCAAGAGCTTCCCGGACATGCTGCGCATCGCCGATCACCTGATCGCGCGCGAACGCGCCACGCTGGCCAAGTGAGCCGAGCGACCGCCACATCGTGAACGCTTCGGACTCGCGCACCCTGCGGGTGCTGACCGCCAATATCCAGGCCGGCTCCAGCACCCGCCGCTACAGCGACTATGTCACGCGCAGCTGGTCGCACGCGCTGCCGCTGGGCAGCAAGCGCACCAGCCTGGACAGCATCGCCAAGCTGGCCGGCGAACGCGACATCGTCGGCCTGCAGGAGGCCGACCCGGGAAGCCTGCGTTCGGGCTTCACCAACCAGACCCACTATCTGGCCGAGCGTGCCGGTTTCGATTACTGGAGCCACCAACCCAACCGCCGCATGGGCGGGGTGGCCTCCAGTGCGAACGGTTTGCTGAGCAAGCTGGAACCGGTGGAAGTGCAGGACCACGCCCTGCCCGGCCGCATCGGCGGGCGCGGCATCCTGCTGGCCAAATTCGGCGAGGGCCGCGACGGCCTGGCCGTCGCGGTGGCGCATCTGTCGCTGGGCGCCAACTCGCGCATGGCGCAGCTGGCCTTCATCGCCGAACTGTTGTCCGACCATCCCAACGCAATGCTGATGGGCGACTTCAATTGCATGGCCGACCGACCGGAAATGCAGGCGCTGTATCGCCACACCCGTCTGCAGCCGCCAAGTTGCGAAGTGCACACGTTTCCCAGCTGGCGCCCCGACCGCGCGATCGACCACATTCTGGTCAGCGACAGTCTGGTGATCGAACATACCGAAGCGATTCCTGCCGCGTTCTCCGATCATCTTGCGGTGGGGATGGATATCCGCGTGCCAACGCAGTTACTGCGTAAAGAACAGCTGACAAAACAACTGCGCTAGCTTCGTTGGCCCCTCTGAAACCACGCAAAGTGGCTACGGGTTCGCACTGGCGGACTCGACCGATGACACCCCCTCGACACCGCCTGTGCGATAACGCAGGCGGTTTTTCGTTGGGAGCACAGCACGTGATACGCATCGTATGAGTGCATTGCCATGAGTGCCACAGCGCCACACACACAGCCGGTCCGCACCCTGCGCCCGGTGTTCGTGCTGGCAGCCACGGTGGTCTGCACATTCGCCTTGCTGGTGTCGTTTTTTCCGCTTGAATCGGGCCGCGTGCTGCTGGATGCGCAGACCTGGGCCTCGCGCAATGTGGGTTGGTACTACCTGCTGGCGATGACGGTGTACCTGGTGTTCGTGCTGGGCGTGGCCTTGTCCAGCTACGGCAACATCAAACTCGGCGCCGATCACGACGAACCGGAATTCAGCTACCTGTCCTGGGCCGGCATGCTGTTCGCCGCGGGCATCAGTATCACGCTGTTCTTTTTCTGCGTCTCCGAACCGCTCACCCATTCTCTGCAACCACCGCAAGGCGGCACCGGCAGTGGCGAGGCTTCCGCACGGCAGGCGATGCAGTTGCTGTTCCTGCACTGGGGCTTGCATGGCTGGGGCGTGTTCGCACTCGCCGCCATGGCGCTGGCGTATTTCGCCTTCCGCCACAACTTGCCGCTGGCATTGCGTTCGGCGCTGTATCCGCTAATTGGCAAGCGCATCAACGGGCCGATCGGCTACACCGTGGATGCGCTGGGCATCGTGGCCACCGTGTTCGGCCTGGGCGCGGACATGGGCTTTGGCGTGCTGCATCTCAACGCCGGTCTGAGCACCCTGATGGATGTGCCGCATACGCACTGGGTGCAGGTGGCGCTGATCGTGGCGATGATGGGCGCAGCGATCGTGGTGGCGGTGTCCGGCGTGGAAAAAGGCGTGCGCTGGATGTCGGACATCAACATGCTGCTGGCCATCGCGCTGTTGCTGTTCATGCTGTTTGCCGGCCCCACGCAGTATTTGCTCAATGCGTTGATACAGAACCTGGGCGACTACCTGGGCAGCGTGGTCAACAAGAGTTTCGACGTGTACGCCTACGGTGGCCGTGCCGACTGGCTGGGCAACTGGACGGTGTTCTATTGGGCGTGGTGGATCGGTTGGGCACCGTTCGTGGGGCTGTTCATCGCACGCATTTCGCGCGGCCGCACCATTCGCGAGTTCGTGCTGGGCGTGCTGCTGATACCACTCGGTTTCACGCTGGCATGGCTGTCGATCTTCGGCAACAGCGCGCTGGACCAACTGCTGCATCACGGCCAGGGCGCGCTGGCGCAACAGGCCATCGATGCACCTGAGACGGTGCTGTATTCGCTGCTGCAGAGCTACCCGTGGAGCCGCGCGGTGATTACGATCACCGTGGCGATCAGCTTCGTGTTCTTTGTGACCTCGGCCGATTCCGGCACGGTGGTGTTGTCTACGCTCTCCTCGCACGGCGGCGAACCGCACGACGATGGTCCGCGCTGGCTACGCGTGTTCTGGGGCGTGCTCACTGCCGTGGTCACTGCAGGGTTGTTGCTGGCCGGCAGCATGGATGCACTGAAATCGGCAGTGGTGCTGGCATCGCTGCCATTTTCTGCGGTGCTGTTGCTGATGGCTTGGGGCTTGTCGCGTGCACTCAGCGAAGAATCGCAGCGCAAACGCGCACAGCTCTACAGCCCCAGCCCGTTGATCGGGCAATCGCGCCACCACCGCGGCTGGCGTCAGCGCCTGGGCCAGGCAATGCACTTCCCGGCGCGCGATGAGGTGTATCGCTTCATGCACGACCAGGTGCGCCCCGCCATCGAAGCAGTCGCCACGCAATTGCAGGAAGAAGGCTGGAAGGTCAGCAGCCGCATCGACGATGGCGACATGGAAATCAGCGTCGACCACGGCGAGCAACAAGGCTTCCGCTATCAGGTGGTGATGCGCGGTTATCTCACCCCTTCGTTCGCTGCGCAGCGGCTGCGCAACCACCGTTATTACCGCGCCGAGGTGTACCTGTACGAAGGCAGCCAGGACTACGACCTGGTCGGCTACAGCCACGAACAGATCATCAACGACATCATCGATCAATACGAGCGTCACCTGCAGTTTCTGCACCTCACCCGCTGAGTGCGTCGCTGCGGCGACCGTCCCACAGGAGGTTTGTCATGCCACGTTTTCCCGACCAGCTGCTGTACATCGGCGGCCGTTATGTTCCCGCCCGCGGCGGCCACACCTTCGAAGTGGTCAACCCGGCCACCGGTGAAGTGCTGGCCAACGTGCACAACGCCGGCGCCGACGATCTGGATGCCGCCGTCGATAGCGCAAAGGCCGGCCAGCAACAGTGGGCGGCGCTGACCACGGTGGAGCGTTCGCGCATCCTGCTGCGCGCGGTGGCATTGCTGCGCGAGCGCAACGATGCGCTGGCCGAACTGGAAACGCTCAATACCGGCAAACCGTTGAGCGAAACCCGCAGCGTCGATATCGTCACCGGTGCCGATGTGCTGGAGTATTACGCCGGCGTTGCGCAGGCACTGCAGGGCGTGCAGGTGCCGTTGCGCGAAGGCAGCTTTTTCTACACGCGCCATGAACCGTTGGGCGTGGTCGGTGCGATCGGCGCATGGAATTACCCCATCCAGATTGCACTGTGGAAAGCCGCGCCGGCGCTGGCCGCCGGTAATGCGATGATCTTCAAGCCCAGCGAAGTCACCCCACTTACTGCGCTGAAGTTGGCCGAAATCTTCACCGAGGCCGGCTTGCCCGATGGCGTGTTCAACGTATTGCCGGGCGATGGCGCCAGCGTGGGCACCGCGCTGACCGAGCATCCGGAAATCGAGAAGATCAGCTTCACCGGCGGCACCGCCACCGGCCGCAAGGTGATGGCCAGCGCCTCGAGTTCGTCGTTGAAGGAGGTGACCATGGAGCTGGGCGGCAAGTCGCCCTTGATCGTCTGTGCCGATGCCGACCTGGATCTGGCCGCCGACATCGCCATGATGGCCAACTTCTACAGCTCCGGGCAGGTGTGCACCAACGGCACGCGCGTGTTCGTGCCGCGCGCGTTGCGCAACGCCTTCGAAGCGCGATTGCTGGCGCGTGTGCAACGCATCCACATCGGCGACCCGCTCGATACGCGTACCACCTTCGGCCCGATGGTCAGCGCAGCGCACATGCAGCGGGTGCTGGAACATATCGAGCAGGGCAAGGCCGAAGGCGCGCGCCTGCTCTGCGGTGGCGAGCGTCTGCGCGATGGCGCGCTGGCGCAGGGTTGCTACGTGGCACCCACCATCTTCAGCGACTGCACCGATGTGATGACCATCGTGCGCGAAGAGATCTTCGGGCCAGTGTTGAGCCTGCTCACCTATGACGACGAGGACGAAGCGGTCACGCGCGCCAATGCCACCACCTATGGCCTGGCTGCCGGCGTTGTCACCCCGGATCTGGCGCGCGCGCACCGGCTGATCCATCGCCTGGAGGCTGGCATCTGCTGGATCAACACCTGGGGCGAATCGCCCGCGCCGATGCCGGTGGGCGGCTACAAGCAATCCGGCGTCGGGCGCGAGAACGGTTTGGCCACGCTGCAGGCCTACACACGTACCAAGTCTGTCCAGGTCGAACTGGAACGTTACGCCTCGGTGTTCTGAGTTGCGGGCAAGCCTTCGCGCACAGGCCACCCCGGGTGGAGCACGCGTTGGCAAAGACGCAGCGTGCATCGCCACGCTGCGGAATGGGCGCCAGCGCATTGCCTACCTCGCCCCCTCCCCCTGCAGCGCCCCACGCGCCACTGCACCGACATCGCACAGGAGAACACCATGCAACGCGAATACGACTACATCATCATCGGCGCCGGCTCGGCGGGGAACGTGCTGGCCGCGCGCCTCACCGAAGACCCGGGCGTGACCGTGCTGTTGCTCGAAGCCGGCGGGCCGGACTATCGCCTGGATTTCCGCACGCAAATGCCGGCCGCGCTGGCGTTCCCGTTGCAGGGACGGCGCTACAACTGGGCCTACGAAACCGAGCCGGAGCCGCACATGGACAACCGGCGCATGGAATGCGGGCGCGGCAAGGGCCTGGGCGGTTCGTCGCTGATCAATGGCATGTGCTACATCCGCGGCAACGCACTGGACTTCGACCATTGGGCCAAGCGCCCCGGCCTGGAAGACTGGAGCTACCGCGATGTGCTGCCCTACTTTCGCAAGGCCGAAACGCGCGATATCGGTGCCAATGAGTACCACGGCGGCGAAGGTCCGGTGAGCGTAGCCACGCCGAAGAACGACAACAACGTGCTGTTCCATGCCATGGTCGATGCCGGCGTGCAGGCGGGCTACCCGCGTACCGACGATCTCAATGGGTATCAACAAGAGGGCTTCGGGCCGATGGACCGCACCGTGACGCCACAAGGGCGACGCGCCAGTACCGCGCGCGGTTATCTGGACATGGCACGCCCGCGCGATGGCCTGCACATCGTCACCCGCGCAACGACGGACCGCATCCTGTTTGCTGGCAAGCGCGCCATCGGCGTGCACTACCTGGTCGGCAACAGCAGCGAAGGCATCGATGCGCACGCGCGCCGCGAAGTTTTGGTGTGCGCGGGTGCAATCGCGTCGCCACAGCTGTTGCAGCGTTCCGGCATTGGTGCCCCCGATCTGTTGCGCGCACTCGACGTGCAGCTGCTACACGACCTGCCCGGCGTCGGCCAGAACCTGCAGGATCATCTGGAGGTCTACATCCAGTACGCGTGCACCAAACCGGTGTCGTTGTATCCGGCCTTGCAGTGGTGGAACCAGCCTGCAATCGGTGCGGAATGGCTATTTGCTGGCACCGGCACCGGTGCCAGCAACCAGTTCGAAGCAGGTGGTTTCATTCGCACCCGCGAGGAGTTCGACTGGCCCAACATCCAGTACCACTTTCTCCCCGTCGCCATCAATTACAACGGCAGCAATGCGGTGAAGGAACACGGCTTTCAGGCGCATGTGGGCTCGATGCGCACGCCCAGCCGTGGGCGCGTGCATGCCAAATCGCGCGATCCGCGCCAGCACCCCTCGATCCTGTTCAACTACCAATCCACCGACCAGGATTGGCAGGAATTTCGCGACGCGATCCGCATCACCCGCGAGATCATCGCGCAACCCGCACTCGACCAGTACCGTGGCCGCGAGATCAGCCCCAGTGCCGATTGCAAGACCGACGCCGAGCTGGACGCGTTCGTACGCTCCCGCGCGGAAACCGCTTATCACCCCTCTTGTTCCTGTGCGATGGGCACCGACGACATGGCGGTGGTGGATGGGCAGGGCCGCGTGCACGGCATGGAAGGTCTGCGCGTCATCGACGCCTCGATCATGCCGCGCATCATCACCGGCAATCTCAACGCCACCACCATCATGATTGCCGAGAAGATCGCCGACCGCATGCGCGGCCGCACCCCGCTGCCACGCAGCACCGCCGACTATTACGTCGCCGGCGATGCGCCTGTGCGCGGGTAACGGCGGAAATAGCCTGTACTGGAACACACAACGCCCGCATCGCTGCGGGCGTTGTGTGATTCGATGCGGCGCTGCCAGCGCAGCGCTGCACGCAGCGACAGTTACAGCTTGCCGGCACCCGACTTGGCCTTGACGTCTGCGGCCACCTTGTCGGCCGACAGCAGGTTGTAGGTGTACGGCGGCGTCCAACCGATGTTGGTATTCCACGAGCACGACAGCGCCTTGCCGTTGAGCAGCGAGCCCTGATCGCGATACACGCTGCCACCGTAGTCGGCAGCGATCTTGTCGCAACTGCTCACGCCACTGATGTCGAACACATTGCGCTCGGAGAAGATCTTCGATTCCTTGCCCACACCATGCACGTGCGAGAACGGATACACCTTATTGCTGGTGCTGCCGACGTGGTAATTGTTGTACAGATGCACCTGACCAAAGCGGACGCGTGGTGCGCGTGCGGAAATGTTTTCGAACAAGGTGTTGTGGATGGTGACCTTGAGCTTGCCGCTGTCGGTGCTGGAGGCGCTGTCACTGGAGCCGATCAGGCTGTTCTTCTCGTGCGACTTGAATGCCGAGTACGAGATGGTGACGAAGTTGGCGCCCTTCTTGACGTCCATCGCGCCATCGTGATGCTGCTTGGGGCGGCCGTTGGCGGTGCCGTTCTGGTCGTCGGTGCGACGGCCATCGGTGAAGGTGACATGGTCCACCCACACATTGGTGGCACCTTCCACGGTCAGACCGTCGTATTCGGCATTCCAGTTTCCGGCGCTGCCGTCATCCGGATCCCAGACCGGCTCGGGGTCCCATGGATTTTCGATGGTGAGGTTGCGGATGATGACGTCGTTGGCCTTGACGTAGAAATAGCCTTCGCGGATCTCTGCGTTGCTGGTGATGCCGATCAGCGTGGTCTTGGTCGGCACGTCCAGACGCGCGCGCGTTTTCATGTCCGAGGTCTTGGTGTACGGCTTGCCTTCGCTGACATCGATGATGCCGCTGATCTTGATGATGCGGCCATTGCTGCCCACGCTGGCTTTCAGGGCGGCTTTCAGCTCGGAGGCATTCTTGACGGTATAGATGTTGGCGGCAGCGGCCTTGGAGCCGCCCTTGGTGCCGCCGTTCTGCGTTGCCCAACCAGTGGTTGCAACTTCCAGCGCAGGATCGGCGCAGGCAACGCCTGTCAGCAGCAACGACCCGACAAACAGCGACGCGGCGGCCGCCGTCGAAAATTTCGGCTTCATCTTGGTGTCTCCCTCGGATGGGTTTGATGCGCCGCGCGGCGGCACACCCCTGATCTAGCAGATACGGAACGTACTATTCATCTGTGTACTTTTCAGTTCCGTGAAGCCGATACTAGGAGCATCGCAATCGCTTGTATCTAGCCGATGTATGGATGTGCACGCGCAGTCACGCAAACGCTTGCGAGACACACAAGAGAAGACAAAACGCTGCGATCAAGACACACGGAGACATCACCGGGGACACTGCAATGCAGCATGCTGCGTGCCGCAATGCAGGAGGACGTCGTTCAAGCGCGACGTGTCGCGCTGATCACAAAAAATCGTTGTTTTTCGATGCGTTCGCCATTTTCATGCATCGCCGCGATGCGCAACCTCATCCGATGCGCTACGCGTTATGCGATCAGAGCAACTGAACATTGCGCATTGGAATAGGGCGAAAGATTCACCATGCGTGTTACCAATGCATCGCGTCAGATGTGTGCGACACGCAAGTGGATTCACTGCAACGTTGTGACCACTGCACGCGTGCAAGTTGGGATCGATTGCAGAGCTGTACGCCCGCCACCGTGCCAAGGCACGCCGGCAGGCGTCATGGGAAAATACTTGCAACATCGCAACGCATCGAGCCCGGCCACACGCTTGCTGCAGACTTCGTCAACCGCACCGGCACAGCGCGGCGCGCTTGTCAGGTGAGCGATATCGCCAAACACTCCATGCAGAGACGCGCTGCACGCATGCAGCTTGCTCAGCGAGTCATTCGTCTGGAGTTGCCGCAGGTTCACCGAGCTCAGCCCCCAGTCGGCGCAGCATCGCCGATCGCGCACGCTGGTCGCATGGCTCACCGCAAGGCGAACGCGGTGGGCTTCATGCCAGTTGCGAGTGCGTGTTCAATGCCAAGCCAGACGCAGGCATTTGTAGACTGCATTGCTCAACGACCGCTACGTGCGCTCAAGAGAACCCGTCGAAGAACAGCTCGATCGCCATCACCAACGCATCCTCGCGCCCGGTGTTGGAGGGGTAGTAGCGCGGGCGCCGGCCAATTTCGTTGAAGCCTTCGGAGTGATACAGCGCAATCGCCGGGGGATTGGAGGGGCGCACTTCCAGAAACGCGCGCCGCGCGCCGCGGTCGCAGGCGCCCTTGATCAGCGCGCGCAGCAACACGCGCCCGTGGCCTTGCGATTGCGCCTCCGGTGCGATGCAGACATTGAGCACATGCGCCTCGTCGGCGGCGATGCTGATCACGCCGTAGCCGATGACCTGACCGCCCTGCTCCATCACCCAGCCGGGGTAACCGGCCTGCAGGCAGTCGCGAAAGATGTTGCGCGTCCATGGAAACGGATACGCGCGAACTTCGATCTCCATCACCACATCCAGGTCGCTCTCGCGCATTGCGCGCAACGAGGTGGGTTGCGGCGCGTTCAGTGCGCTCACGCAGGATCCCGGCGCCGCCGCAGCGCACGCAGCTGCGGCCACAGCGCGCGCTTGGCGGCAGGGTTGCCGCGTAGCTCCGCCAGCGGCCAGGACGCCATCAATGCCTGGGTTGCAGGGTCGCCCGGGTTGCAGCCGGACGCACGCAACAAGGCCATCTGCAGGCGGTCCGGCATGCCGACGCGACTGCGCCGTTGCGGTGCCGACGCCGGCGCGGTGTCGGGCGAACGTGGTGTTTCGGCTGGTGCAGCCGGTGCGCTGCGCCGTGCACTGGGCACCGCGACAGCTGCAGACTGCGGCGCACGCTCCACGCGTGCCGGCACGGCCATCGGCGCGCGCTCGGCGACCTCGACGGGCGCAGGCAACGCATCTGCGGCATCGCGATCCAGATAGACGGTGTGCCCCAACGCCTGCAGGTACGACACCTGCAGATCGGACCACATCGGCTCGAATGCCGAATCGCTCACGAGAACGCGCTCATGGCAGCTCGGGCACCCGCCGCCAGCGTCGCCACAACCACATCACCGGGCCGGACAAGGCGTACAGCACGCCGATCACCAGCAACGAACGGGCCAGATCGATCACCAGCAGCGCAATCACCACCGTGGCGATGGCCAACGCCAGGAACGGCACCCGGTCGGCACGCGGGCCGCGCGCGCCACCCTTGAAGCTCCAGAAGCGGATTCGGCTGACCATCAGCAACGCCGACACCACCGTGATCGCCAGCGCCACAAAGCGCAGCTGCTCGCCATCGAAGCCCAGGCTGTCGTCGGCGAAGGCCCACACGAAAGACATCATCAAGCCGGCCGCGGCCGGGCTGGCCAAGCCGATGAACCAGCGTTTGTCGACCACGCCGACCTGGGTGTTGAAGCGCGCCAGCCGCAGCGCCGCGCAAGCGGCATACAAGAAGGCGGCCGACCAGCCGACCCGGCCCATCACGTTGCTGTCGTATTTCAGCGCCGACAGCGACCAGTGGTACATCACCAGCGCCGGGGCCATGCCGAAGCTGACCAGATCGGCCAGCGAGTCGTATTGCACGCCGAATTCGCTGCTGGTGTTGGTCAGGCGCGCAACCCGGCCGTCCAACCCGTCCATCACCGCCGCCACGAACACCGCCATCGCCGCCTGGACGAACTGACCATTGGCAGCGGCGATGATGGCGTAGAAACCGGAAAACAGCCCGGCGGTGGTGAACAGGTTCGGCAGCAGGTAAATCGTGCGCGAGCGCGGGGGCGGTCTCATTTCATTCATCCGGCAAGTGTAGGGCCTGAGGTCCGTTTGGCGGTAGCGCGCCCTGCCCTTGACGCGTACGCCGGGCGGCATCACTTGCCAGCGCAGGCCGCGGATGCTGCAATCGCCGCGGGAATCATCCAGGGGAAGCCACATGCAGCTGTCGTCCGGGCTTTGCGCCCTGTTGATGCTGGTCAGCGCCGGCGCCGGCGCGACCGATCTATACAAGTGGAAGGACGCCAGGGGCGTGACCCACTACACCGAAACCCCGCCACCGACCGGCCAGCGCTACGAAGCGCGCCGGATCGACGCGCGCAGCGGCACCGCGGCCATCGCCGCGCCGGAGACCGCCACGCCCGAATCGGCCGACTGCCTCACCGCACGCCGCAACCTGGAACTGCTCAGCGGCAAGGGCGAGGTCACCATGGGCGCCGGCGACGGCAAGCCCGGCAGCCCGCTCGACCCGGACGCCCGCGCCGCGCAGCGCACTCTGGCCGAAGCCGCCACCAAGGCCTATTGCAGGCCGGCAGCGACCGGCGCCCCGGCGACCTGAGTTCGGGCCTGACAGCCTGTGCGGCTGTCAGGCCGTTTGAGACGGAGACGACGCACCGCGAGGTTGGCGCGCTGCGTGTCGAAGGCGGCGCATACACATCCTGAGTCCTGTGCCCGGGCCCGCACCGCCGGCCCACACCCCGGCATCACGACCGCCTGATCAGGTACGCCGACCCGCTACCACTCCCGCTGCGCAGCGCCGCGCAGCCACTGGCCGATGACCGGCAGGGCGCGACACTGGCAAACTAGCGGCTTTCCGCCCAAGCGAAGCCCGATGCGTCTTTCCCAGTTCCACCTGCACACCACCAAGGAAACCCCGGCCGACGCCGAGCTGGTCAGCCACCGTCTGATGCTGCGCGCGGGCATGATCCGCAAGCTGGCCTCCGGGCTGTACACCTGGTCGCCGCTGGGCCTGCGCGTGCTGCGCAAGGTCGAGGCGATCGTGCGCGAGGAAATGAACCGCGCCGGGGCGGTGGAAGTGCTGTTCCCCACCATCCAGCCGCGCGAGCTGTGGGACGCCACCGGGCGTTGGGAAAAGTTCGGCGGGCAGTTGCTCAAGATCAAGGACCGCAAGGAGCAGGAGTTCTGCTACAGCCCCACCGCCGAGGAAGCTGCGGCCGAGTTCGCGCGCCAGGAGATCAACAGCTACAAGCAGCTGCCGCTGAATTTCTATCAGATCCAGACCAAATTCCGCGATGAAATCCGCCCGCGCTTCGGCGTGATGCGTGCGCGCGAGTTCCTGATGAAGGATGCCTATTCGTTCCATCTCACCGATGCGGACATGGCGCGCGAATACGACAACATGCGCGCCGCCTACACGCGCATCTTCACTCGCCTGGGGCTGGATTTCCGCGCGGTGCAGGCCGATTCGGGCGCCATCGGCGGCGATGCGTCGCAGGAATTCCACGTCATCGCCGACTCCGGCGAAGACTCGCTGGCGTTCTCCACCGCCTCCGACTATGCCGCCAACGTGGAAACCGCCAGCGCCACCCTGCCGGGTCCGCGACCGGAGGCCGCCGAGAGCATGCGCCAGGTCGACACGCCCACCCAGAAGACCTGCGAAGACGTCGCCCAGTTGCTGGGCATCGCGTTGCAGCGCACGGTCAAGTCGGTGGCGGTGATGACCGACGCCGGCTTCGTGCTGGTGCTGGTGCGTGGCGACCATGCCGTCAACGAGATCAAGCTGGGCAAGGTGGCCGGCCTGGCCAGCTACCGCCTGGCCAATGAAACCGAAATCCGCGAGCACCTCGGCTGCGAGCCCGGCTTCCTGGGTCCGGTGAATACCGCCCGCCCGGTGCGCGTGGTGGCCGATCGCGATGTCGCGGCAATGGCCGATTTCGTGGTCGGCGCCAATGTGTCCGGCGCGCACCTGGTCGGCGTCAACTGGGGCCGTGACTTGCCCGAGCCGGAGACCGTGGCCGATGTACGCAACGTCATCGACGGCGAGCGTGCGGCCGATGGCGGCGAACTGCGCCTTGCCCGCGGCATCGAAGTAGGCCACGTGTTCCAGCTGGGCAGCCAGTACGCGCAAGCGCTGCAGGCCACCGTCATCGACGAAGGCGGCAAGGTCGCGGTAATGAAGATGGGCTGTTACGGCATCGGCATTTCGCGCATCGTGGCCGCGGCGATCGAACAGAACCACGACGATGCCGGCATCATCTGGCCCGCGCCGATGGCGCCGTGGCAGGTGGTGGTGTGCGTGATCAACCCGAAACAGGATGCCCAGGTGGTCGCCGCCGCCCAGGCCTTGCTGGACGAATTGATCGCCGCCGGCCTGGATGCCGCGCTGGACGATCGCGGCCTGCGCCCGGGCGCGATGTTTGCCGATATGGAACTGCTGGGCATTCCGCATCGGGTGGTGGTCTCGGAGCGTGGATTGGCAGCCGGCACATTTGAATATCGCGCCCGCACCGCCGATGCAGCAGAAAACCTGGATAAAGCCGGGTTATTCTCCCGCCTGGGGCATTGATCAAACCCCCGGCAACCACTTCAATTGGATGAACACAAGGCGCCGATTTATTTCGGCGCATTTGTCATACCGGTTTTCTGACATTATGATGGCCAGCGCTGCCACGGACCGGCATTCTTTCTCTCTCATCTTCCGGAGTCGTGATGTCGATCGATCTTAGTGGCCTGTCGGCCAAGCAGTTGGGTGCCCTGATCAAAAATGCAAAGAAGCAGCAGACCGTGGTTGCCAAGCGCGCTCCGATCGCCAAGGTCCGCACCCAGCTGACCCGCGCTGCAAAAGCCCAGGGTTATTCCATTGAAGAATTGTTTGGCGCTTCCGCCAGTGCAGGCCCGGGCCGTCCGGCCGGTGCCGCAAAGCCGGGCCCGCGTGCCGGCCGCAAGCTGGGCAAGGTGCCGCCGAAGTATCGCAACCCCGCCAATGCCCAGGAAACCTGGACCGGCCGTGGCAAGCAGCCGCGCTGGCTGGCCGAGCTGACCGCTGCCGGCAAGAAAGTGGAAGACTTTCTGATCAGCAAGGTGGGCGCTGCAAAGAAGGCAGCAGCGAAGAAGTCAGCACCGCGTAAAGCCGCTACCAAGCGCGCGACCAAGAAGTCCAAGGCGGCTTGATTCAAACCAATAAAAAACGCCGGCATTGCCGGCGTTTTTATTGCGCGGTGTTTTCCCCGCTCATAAATTCTTGCGGGCCGGAATCAGTAGATTGCCAAACAGCAATCCGGCCATCAACGCCATCACGATATTGGTCACCGCCAATAGCGCGGCTTGTCCCACGCTGACATCCTGTTGCTGCACCAGGGTCAAAAAGCCACGCAAACTGACGCTACCGGGAACCAGCATGATGATGCCGGGCAAACGGATCAGCGCACCGGGTTTGTGCACCACCCGCCCGAACAGATTTCCGGCAGCGGTCAATGCCATGGCCGATGCGAAGACGCCGGCAGGACCGCCCCAGGCATGTCCTGCATAACGCGCGATGACATACCCGGACATGGCCGCGGCCATGATCCATAAATAATCGCGTCGATTGGCTTTGAACAACACCGCAAACGCATAAGCGGCGACGAATAACGACGCCCATTCGACCCAGCCGGCCTGCGGCCGCAATGCGGCCACCTGCGGATGCAGGCCAACCAGCTGGGTCAGCGTGACCGCAATCACCGCACCGACGGTCAACTTGAGCACCGTGGTGACCGCACCGGCCAGCCGCGCCGTGCCGGAGACCCAGTGCTGGCTGGCCAGCTCGTTGAATGCATTGGTCAATGACATGCCCGGCAGCAGCACCACCAGCGAGGCGATGATCACCGTATTGAGGTTCAACGGCCCCACCAACGACGCCACCAGCGCGGCCACCACACCGGCCAGCAGGCCGGCCAGCGCTTCGCCAGCCTCCTTGGTGGCCGCGCGTTTGTCGGTGTACTGGGTGAGCAGGCCGATCGACATGCCGATCGCCCCCGCTGTGGCGATATCCAGCCAGGGCAGCTTCCACAACCCGGCCACACCGGCGGCGGCCAGCCCGAACGCCAGCACCTGCATGGTCTTGCCGCGCCGGTCCACCTCGCGGTCCAGCCGGCGCAGCGCGGTATGCCCCTGCGCAATGCTCATGCGCCCGTTGGCCACGCCGTCGGCCACGTAGTCGGCCACGCTGAGCTTGTATAGATCGTTCTCGCCCGGGGCCAGGCGGATCACCCGGGTGATGTCGCTGGAGCCGATCGCCTTGGTCGGGTCGCTGAAGCTCAGGATGATGCCGGTGGGGTTGGACCAGGGCTCGCAGTCCAGGCCCAGCTTCTGCGACAGCCCGATCACCGCCGCCTCCAGCCGTTGCGCGGTGGTGCCATAGGAATGCAGGCGCCCGGCGATCTCAGACACGAAGGCGACGCGCTGGGCGTAGGTGGCGCTGGCGGACGGAAGGACGACGGAGGCAGCGGACATGCGTGGCGGGTTGGATTGGAAGAATGCCGTGTCCGGCGAGGCCGCCAGTGTATGCCGCAGCGCGCGTGGCCGGCGCCCTCATCGCCGGCTGCATGCCGACCGCTTCCTTTCGCGTCCCCATCCTTCGCTCACATCGGCCCTGTATGCTGGCGCCACGGACAGGCCACCCATGATCAAACCGCAACCTCCACGCATCGAACAAGACTCGCAGGATCAGGCACAGCTCCGCCTCGCTGGCAGTTGGGTCCTGGCGACCGCCCTGCCGCAGGCAGAACTATTGCAGGCCGTGCCCGACGGGGTGCGCCGCATCGACGCGCGCGGCATCGGGCAACTGGATTCGGCCGGCGTGCTGCAGCTGCTGCGTTTTGCCAGCCGCATGGGCCTGAAGGAAGACGCGATCGATTTCCGCGATGAACACCAGGCGCTGGTGTGCACCATCGAAGAACTCAACGACGAGCGCCCCAAACCCAAACGCGATTACGGCTTTGTCGCCGCACTGGACCGCCTGGGCCGCACCACCCATGGCGTGGGCCAGGGCATTCTCGAGTTGAACAGTTTTCTGGGCGAGAACCTGGTCAAGATCGGGCGGCTGATCCACGAGCCGCGCCGCTTCCGCCTGACATCCACCGTGCACCACATGGAGCAGGTGGGCCTGGATGCGGTGCCGCTGGTGGTGCTGTTGTCGTACCTGGTGGGCGCGGTGATCGCGTTCCTGGGCTCGACCATCCTGCGCGACTTCGGCGCGGAAATTTATGTGGTGGAACTGGTCTCCATCGCCTTTTTGCGCGAGTTCGCGGTGCTGCTGACGGCAATTGTGTTGGCCGGCCGCACCGCCAGCGCCTTCACCGCGCAGATCGGTGCGATGAAATCGCGCGAGGAAGTGGATGCCATCCGCACGCTGGGCCTGGACCCGATCGACCTGCTGGTGATTCCGCGCCTGCTGGCCTTGATCTTCACCCTGCCGCTGCTGACCTTCATCGCGATGATTGCCGGCCTGGCCGGTGGCGTCACCGTGGGCGCCTTCGATCTGGATATTCCGCCGCAGATGTATCTGGCGCGCATGCACGACACCATCCAGTTGCGGCATTTCCTGGTCGGGTTGTCGAAGGCGCCGCTGTTCGCGCTGGTGATCGGCCTGATCGGCTGCCTGGAAGGCCTGAAGGTCAGCGGCACCGCGCAATCGGTGGGCGAGCGCACGACCTCGTCGGTGGTGCAGACCATTTCCTTGGTCATCATCCTCGACGCGATTGCGGCGTTGTGGTTCATGAAGATGGGGTGGTGATGGAGCCGGGATTCGACATTCGGAATTTGGGATTCGCACGAAGCAGACGCGCAGCCAGCGGCCTGATATCCGGGAGCGCTGTGCTGTGACCAATCCCCACTCCCCACTCCCCACTCCCGGCCCAGAGGCCGACGACGACCAGTTGGCCATCTCCGTCCGCGGGCTGACCAACCGCTTCGGCAGCCAGACCGTGCACGAAGATCTGGATCTGGACGTGCGCCGCGGCGAGATTCTTGGCGTGGTCGGCGGTTCGGGTACCGGCAAATCGGTGTTGATGCGCAGCATCCTGGGCCTGCGCGAGCCCGATGCCGGCAGCATCCAGGTGCTGGGTGCGGATGCGCGCTCGGGCCGGTTCGCCGACCGTCAACACATCACCCGCAACACCGGCGTGCTGTTCCAGGACGGCGCGCTGTTCTCGTCGATGACCGTTGGCGAAAACGTGCAGGTGCCGTTGAAGGAGCATCACGGCGAGTTCCCGGAGCGCTGGTATTTCGAACTGGCGCTGCTGAAGATCAAGCTGGCTGGCTTGCCTGCCGATGCATTGGACAAGCTGCCCTCGCAATTGTCCGGCGGCATGCGCAAGCGCGCCGGCCTGGCGCGGGCGCTGGCACTGGATCCGCCGCTGCTGTTCCTGGACGAGCCCACCGCTGGCCTGGACCCGATCGGCGCGGCCGCCTTCGACCGCTTGATCCGCACCCTGCAGCAGGCGCTGGGCCTGACCGTGTTCCTGATTACCCACGACCTGGATACGCTGTACGCCATCTGCGACCGCATCGCGGTGCTGGCCGATCGCAAGGTGATCGCCAACGCGCCGCTGGCCGAAGTCGAACAACTCGACCACCCCTGGATCCAGGAATACTTCCACGGTCCGCGCGCCCGCGCCGCGCGCGCGGCCAAGACCGACTCCACCGAGACCGCCTGAGCATGGAAACCAAAGCCAATTACGTCCTGATCGGCGCCTTCACCATCGTGGCGGGCCTGGCCCTGCTGCTGTTCGGTCTGTGGGCGGCCAAATACTCCTCCGACCGCACCTGGCAGCAATACCGGGTGGTATTCCGCGAGGCGGTCACCGGCCTGTCGGTCGGCAGCCCGGTGCAGTACAACGGCATCGCGGTCGGCTCGATCACCGCGCTGACGCTGGCGCCGAACGACCCGCGCCAAGTGGTCGCGCACGTGCGTGTCAACTCCACCACGCCGATCAAGAGTGACACCCGCGCCAAGCTGGCCATCACCAGCCTGACCGGCCCGTCGATCATCCAGCTCTCCGGCGGCACGCCCGAGGCGCCGTCGCTGACCACCATCGACAAGAGCGATGCGCCGATCATCCAGACCACGCCCTCGGCGCTGCAGAACATCACCGACACCGCCAACCGCATCGTCGAGCGCATGGACGAAATGCTCTCGGACAAGAACGTGGCCAGCATTTCGGCAACGCTGCAAAACCTGGAAAAGATCAGCGGCGGCATCGCCGACCGCGACGAAGGCATGCAGGCGCTGATCGTCAGCGCACGCGATGCCGCACGCAATCTGGATACCACCCTGACCACCACCAACGGCACCATCAAGCGGCTGGACCAGAACCTGGTGCAGCAGCTGCCGGGCATCTTGAACAAGCTGGACGCAACCCTGGTCAAGCTGGATTCGGCCGCCGGCAACGCCGACAACATCCTTGGCGAGAACCGCGCCGCCATCAATAGTTTTGCCAACGACGGGCTGGGCCAGCTCGGACCGACACTGACCGAGTTGCGCGGCCTGATTCGCGACCTGCGCCGGGTCAGCGACAAACTGGACAACAACCCTGCGCGCTACCTGCTCGGCCGCGACGCACCCAAGGAGTTCGAACCGAAATGACTGCCATGCGCCTGTTGCGTCCCTTGCTATGCGTCTCGTTGCTGGCGCTGGGCGGCTGTTCGGTCCTGACCGGCGGCGACCAGAAGCCGGCCACGATCTATGCCCCCACCGTGCGGATCACCCCGAATCCGTCCTGGCCGCAGGTGACCTGGCAGCTGGTGGTGGCCAAACCCAGCGCCGCACGCGTCATCGACAGCCCGCGGATCAATGTGCGCCCCACCCCTGGCGAACTGCAGGTCTATCACGGCGCCGGCTGGGCGCAGCCAGCGACCGACATGCTGGAGGACAGCGTGGTACGCGCCTTCGAGGACTCCGGCAAGATCGCCGCCGTGGCCCATGTCGGCACCGGCATCCGATCCGATTACAAACTGGCGATCGACCTGCGCCGCTTCGAATCCGATTACGCCGGCCAGACGCTGCCCTCGGCCACCATCGAACTCAACGCCAAATTGCTGCATTCGGCCGATCAACGCGTGGTCGCCTCGCGCACCTTCCTGGTTGCACGCCCGTCCACCGGCACCGACACCGCTGCAGTTGCGGCAGCATTCGAACAGGCGATGACCCAGGTCACTACCGAGCTGGTCGGCTGGACGCTGATCACCGGGCAGCAGGACAGCCAGAGCCTGCCGCGTCCGCTGCCACCGCGACAGCCGAACTAGCGCTCCAGGCCGCGCGTCGCGATCTGGCGAAACGTCAGATTGATGCGCTCGCCGATGGGTTTTACGGTGCGCGGTAAGGCATGCTTGTAATGACGCTGGGTATCGCCGCCCATCAGCAGCAAATCGCCGTGGCCTAGCTCCAGCGTCTGCTTCACGGCTGTATCGTCACGATGCTTGAACGCAAAACGCCGCGTCGCGCCCAGGCTCACCGAGGCAATCAACGGCTGTGCGCCCAGCTCCGGCTCGTCATCGCTGTGCCAGCCCATCGCATCGGCTCCGCTGCGATAGCGATTGACCAGCACGCTATTGAACGGGCAACCGGTTTCATCCTGCAGACGGGCGCGCACTGGCTGCAGCGCCTTCAGCCACGGCTGCGGTGCGAACTGCGTGCCCGAGTAGCGATAGCTAGCACCGGCATCGCCGACCCAGCTGCTCAGACGCGGCGAATCCACCACCCGCCCGAACATGCGGATGCGATGGATCTCCCACCGGACCTGGTCCAGCAAGGCCTGCATCAGCGCATCGGCGTGCGCGGCCTGCAACCAACCGCGACACCAATGGATCTGAGCTTGCGGCAGTGCAACGCGTATTTTCATGCGCAAACGCTAGCATGCGCATGGCCAGGCGCACCGGCAGAGGCGGATGAATCGACGCGATTTGCCGCCGTCACATGCAATCCCGGAAAATGCACACCAGCCATCGAGCCAACGGGAGCGGAGCAATGTCGGAAGCGGGAGTGGGCGCGCAAGCGTCAGAGACGGTCGAGCGCGACGTCATGGAATACGACGTCGTCACCGTCGGTGCCGGTCCGGCCGGGCTGTCGTTCGCGATCCGGCTCAAGCAGCTCGATCCGAACATCAGCGTGTGCGTGATCGAAAAATCCAGCACCATCGGCGCGCACATCCTCTCCGGGGCAGTGATCGAGCCCGGCCCGCTGGACGCCCTGCTGCCCGGCTGGCGCGACAACCCGCCGCCGATCTGCGTGGCCGCCACCGACGACGAATTCTGGTTTCTCGGCAAGGACAGCGCACGCAAGTTCCCGGTGGTGCCGCCCGGCATGCGCAACCACGGCAACTTCATCGTCAGCCTGGGCGCCATGTGCGCCTGGCTGGCGCCGCAGGCCGAAGCGCTGGGCGTGGAGATCTACCCCGGCTTCGCCGCTGCCGAAACCCTGCATGGTGACAGCGGCCAGGTCATCGGCGTGCGCATCGGCGACATGGGCGTGGCCAAGGACGGTTCGCACAAACACGGCTACACCGCCGGCATCGACATCCGCGCCAAGGTCACCGTGCTGGCTGAAGGCGCACGCGGACACCTGACCAAGCGTTTGCTGAAGCGCTTCGACCTCACCGCCGACAGCGACCCGCAGGGGTACTCGATCGGCATCAAGGAGCTATGGCAGGTGCCCGAAGGCCGCGTCACGCCGGGCAAGATCGTGCACACCATCGGCTGGCCGGCCGACACCCACACCTACGGCGGTAGCTTTGTCTACCACCTGGACAACAACCAGATCGCGCTCGGCTATGTCAGCGGGCTGGACTACAGCGACCCGACATACCAGCCGTGGGAAGCCTTCCAGCAATGGAAGAACCACCCGATGATCAAGCCGCTGCTGGAGGGCGGCAGCATTCTCTCGGCGGGCGCACGCGCATTGGTCAGCGGCGGCTGGCAATCGCTGCCGAAAGTGGAGATGCCCGGCGCCTTGCTGATCGGCGACACCGCCGGCCTGCTCAACGTGCCCAAGATCAAGGGTACCCATCAGGCGATTCGCAGCGGCATGCTGGCCGCCGAACACCTGGTGCAGTCGCAGCTGGCGCCGCAAGGCTTCGACGCCAAGTTGCGCGCTTCCGATGCGATGGCCGAGCTCAAGCAGGTGCGCAACATCAAGCCCGGTTTCAAGAAGGGCCTGTGGTTCGGCCTGCTCAACGCTGCCTGGGAAACCGCGATCAAGGGCGCCTCGCCATGGACGCTGCAGAACAAACCCGACTGGTCGGCGCTGCACAAGCTCGGCGAGTACGAGCAACCCAAGCGCGACTACGGCACCCGCGACCTCGCACCACGCGATCGCCTGCAGGCGGTGTATTTCGCCGCCACCGAACACGACGAAGACCAACCGGTGCATCTGAAGGTGCTGGACACCGATGTGTGCGCCACCCTCTGCGTGGAGGAGTACGACAACCCCTGCACGCGCTTCTGCCCGGCCAATGTCTACGAAATGGTCGCAGACACCGCCAGCCCCTCCGGGAAACGCCTGCAGATCAACGCCGCCAACTGCGTGCACTGCAAGACCTGCGACATCAAGGACCCGTACGAAATCATCACCTGGGTCACGCCGGAGGGTGGTTCGGGCCCGAACTACCAAAACCTGTGAGTGCGCCCGGTCGCTCGATGCAGTCGCGCCTGCGCACTTATGTGTTCGCTCTGTTGCGTGCAGGATTTCGTGCGATACCGCTGAGTGATGCCACGCGTGACCGCTGGCGCGGCTGGTTCCTGGATCGACATGCGGATTGGGTGCCAGAGCCCGCGCGCGGCCGTCTACGCCATGGCAGCTCGCGACGGCCGGTAGCACGCGGCGACGAAGCGGCGATTGGATATGTCCCCTACAGCACTGCCACCCTGCCTCAAACGCTTCCTGCGAAGCTGATCGCGTTCTATCTGCCGCAATTTCATCCGATCCCTGAAAACGATGCGTGGTGGGGCAAGGGCTTTACCGAATGGCGCAATGTCAGCCGTGCGCTTCCCCAATTCGAAGGCCATCAACAACCCAGGCTACCGGCAGATCTGGGCTTCTACGACCTTCGCACTCCGCACGTCATGCGCGAGCAAGCACGCCTTGCGCAAGAGTACGGTGTGGGCGCTTTTTGTTTTTATTTCTATTGGTTTGCCGGCAAGACCTTGCTGGAAATGCCGATCACCCAGTGGCACGAAGATGACACGATCACCCTTCCATTCTGTCTTTGCTGGGCCAACGAAAAGTGGGCACGCCGCTGGGATGGCCGCGGCGACGATATCCTGATCGATCAGGCGCATGATGCGCAGGACGACCTGGCTTTTATCGCGCATGTCGCAACTTACATGCGCAATCCCAAGTACCTGCGCGTCGAAGGGCGGCCGGTGCTATTGGTGTATCGACCACATTTGCTGCCTGAGCCTGTACAAACAGCCGATCGCTGGCGGGGCTGGTGTCGCGATCATGGAATCGGCGAGATTCACCTCGCGTATGTGCAGGGTTTCGAACGCCCCGATCCCCGCGATATCGGATTCGATGCTGCCGTCGAATTCCCACCGAACATGAGCACGCCACCTTCGGTGGCTGCCCGGCAGCGCTTGATCAATCCAGACTTCGATGGCGATGTACTCGACTGGCGGGAACTTGCCCGCGACATGGAGCAGCGACCGCTGCGCGAGTACACCTTGTACCCGGGCGTAAACCCTGGCTGGGACAACGAGCCACGGCGCTCCGGCAAGGGGCGCGTCTATCTGCATGCATCCCCGCGCCGTTACCGCGATTGGCTGATGCGTACCGTGCGGCACCGTCTGACCAATACGCCGCCTGCGCACCGCTTGGTGTTCATCAACGCGTGGAACGAGTGGGCAGAAGGCGCTGTACTCGAACCGGACACTCGCCTCGGGTACGCGTGGCTTGATGCGACACGGCAAGCGCTGCTACACAGCGCAGAATCTGTCACCTCATCGAATCAACACGATGCCTGCGTGGTCTTGCATGTCTGGTACCTCGATGTCCTGGATGAAATGCTCGATGCACTTACTCACTGCGGGCTGTCGCTGCGGCTTGTCGTCACCACGGATATCACGAAAGTGGTGCAGGTTCGCCAGCGCCTGCAAGAGCGCGGCGTCCAGGCGCAGGTGGAAGGCTTCGAGAATCGCGGCCGCGATATTCTTCCGTTCTTGCGGGTCGCCAACCGACTGCTCGACGAAGGCGAGCAATTAGTCTTGAAATTGCACACCAAAAAATCGACCCATCGCGAGGACGGAGACATGTGGCGGCGTGAAATGCTGTCTGCATTGCTCGCGCCACAGCACGTTGCTGCAGTCGTGCGCGGATTCGCGAACGAACCGCTACTTGGCCTTGCGGCGCCTGCGCAACACCTCTTGCCAGTCGCAGACTTTATTGGCGGCAATGCCGATGCACTCGATTACCTCGCTGTCCGCACCGGCACGGATCCAGTAAACGAAAACAGCATGTTCGCTTCCGGCAGCATGTTCTGGGCCAGACTTGAAGCGCTGCGGCCATTGTTGGATGCACATTTGCATCCCGGTGAATTCGAAAGCGAGCAGGGCCAGATCGATGGCACCCTGGCCCACGCGATCGAACGCTTTCTGGCTGTTGCCGTCACCCACTCCGGACATCGTGTCGAAACGGTCGAGCAGATCTCAGGACTAACTCAACCTGAGGCAACCGATCCATACCGCTATGCACGTAAGGCGCCCTGAAGCGCCTTGCATGCATAGCTGCTCAATGCGAGTCGCTACGTGAAGAAGCTTTGATTACGTAGCGAATTCCACACCAGTTTTCTGGCGCAACTCTTCGACCGCCACACCGTCCGCGGCCTCCACCAGCACCAATCCATCCGCAGTGACATCGAACACCGCCAGGTCGGTGATGATGCGGTCCACCACGCCGACGCCGGTCAGCGGCAGGTCGCATTCGCGCAGGATCTTGTGGCTGCCGTCCTTGGCGACGTGCTCCATCAGCACCACCACGCGCTTGACGCCGGCAACCAGATCCATTGCGCCACCCATGCCCTTGACCATCTTGCCGGGCACCATCCAGTTGGCCAGGTCGCCGCGCTCGGTGACCTGCATTGCGCCGAGGATGGCCAGGTCGATGTGGCCACCACGAATCATCGCGAACGAGTCGTGGCTGCCGAAATAACTGGCACCCGCGCGGGCGGTCACGGTCTGCTTGCCGGCGTTGATCAGGTCTGCGTCCACCTCGTCTTCGGTAGGAAACGGGCCGATGCCGAGCAGGCCGTTCTCCGATTGCAGCCACACGTCCACACCGTCGGGGATATGGTTGGCGACCAGCGTCGGCAGGCCAATTCCCAGGTTGACGTAAGCACCGTCAGTCAATTCGCGTGCCGCGCGCGCGGCCATCTGGTCTCTGGTCCAGGCCATTACTGCTGTCCTTCGCGCACGGTGCGCTGTTCGATGCGTTTTTCCGGCGTGGCGTTGAGCACCAAGCGGTCGACGTAGATACCGGGCAGATGCACGTGATCCGGGTCGATGGCGCCCAGCTCCACGATGTCCTCCACCTCGGCAATGCAGACGCGACCGGCCATGGCGCAGGCCGGATTGAAATTGCGCGCCGTCTTGCGGAACACCAGGTTGCCCGCAGTATCGGCACGCCACGCCTTGACCAGCGCCACATCGGCATGCAGCGCGGTTTCCAGCACGTAATGTTTACCGTCGAATTCGCGGATTTCCTTGCCCTCGGCCACGATCGTGCCGTAGCCAGTGGCGGTGTAGAACGCCGGGATGCCCGCCCCGCCCGCACGCAAACGCTCGGCCAGGGTGCCTTGCGGATTGAACTCCAGCTCGAGCTCGCCAGCCAGATACTGGCGTTCGAATTCCTTGTTTTCGCCCACGTAGGACGAAATCATCTTGCGGATCTGACGGGTGGCCAATAATTGACCAAGCCCGAAACCGTCGACGCCGGCGTTGTTGGAGATGACGGTCAGCCCGCCGATCCCACTGTCGCGCACGGCAGCAATCAGTGCCTCCGGAATTCCACACAAGCCAAAGCCGCCGACCGCCAGGGTCTGACCATCGGCCAGTACCCCATCCAGCGCTGCCTTGGCATCGGCATAGCGTTTACCGCTCGCCGTACCACGTTTTTCACTGCGCATCACCGCCCTCACCTCGCTGATGTGAAGCGCCCATTCTATCCGCTGACTGTTCCCTGTCCCCGATCGCAATTCCGCCACACCCAAGACACGGCGCAGCCGCTAAACTCGGGTGTCCCCCACCCTAGAGATTTGCCCATGACGCTACCCGCCTTCAAGGCCTACGACATTCGCGGCCGCGTGCCGGATGAACTCAACGAGGACTTGGCCCGCCGCATCGGCGTGGCGCTGGCGGCGCAGCTGGATCAGGGGCCCGTGGTCCTGGGCCACGACGTGCGCCTGGCCAGCCCGGGGCTGCAGGAAGCACTCTCGGCCGGCCTGCGCGCCAGCGGCCGTGATGTCATCGACATCGGCCTGTGTGGCACCGAAGAGGTCTATTTTCAGACCGATTATCTCAAGGCTGCCGGCGGCGTGATGGTGACCGCCAGTCACAACCCGATGGATTACAACGGCATGAAGCTGGTTCGCGAACAAGCCCGGCCGATCAGCTCTGACACCGGGCTGTTCGCCATCCGCGACACAGTCGCGGCCGATACCGCGGCGGCAGGCGAACCCACCGCCAGCGAGCAGAGCCGCACCGACAAGACCGCGTACCTGGAGCACCTGCTCAGCTATGTGGACCGCAGCACCCTCAAGCCGCTGAAGCTGGTGGTCAATGCCGGCAACGGTGGCGCCGGCCTGATCGTGGATCTGCTCGCGCCGCATCTGCCGTTCGAATTCGTGCGCGTGTTCCATGAGCCCGATGGCAATTTCCCCAACGGCATCCCCAACCCGCTGTTGCCGGAAAACCGCGACGCCACCGCCAAGGCGGTCAAGGACCATGGTGCCGACTTCGGCATCGCATGGGACGGCGATTTCGATCGTTGCTTCTTCTTCGATCACACCGGCCGTTTCATCGAAGGCTATTACCTGGTCGGCTTGCTGGCCCAAGCCATCCTGGCCAAGCAGCCGGGCGGCAAGGTCGTTCACGACCCGCGCCTGACCTGGAACACGGTCGAGCAGGTCGAAGAAGCCGGCGGCATTCCGGTGCTGTGCAAGAGCGGCCATGCCTTTATCAAGGAAAAAATGCGCAGCGAAAATGCCGTATACGGCGGCGAAATGAGCGCACACCACTATTTTCGCGAATTCGCCTACGCCGATTCCGGCATGATTCCGTGGCTGCTGATCGCAGAGCTGGTGTCGCAGTCGGGCCGCTCGCTGGCCGATCTGGTCGAGGCCCGCATGCAGAAATTCCCGTGTAGCGGTGAGATCAATTTCAAGGTCGCAGATGCCAAGGCGTCGGTGGACCGCGTCATGGCCCATTACGCCGATCTGTCGCCGGAGCTGGATTACACCGACGGTATCAGCGCGGATTTCGGCGAATGGCGCTTCAATCTGCGCAGCTCCAACACCGAGCCGCTGTTGCGCCTGAACGTGGAAACACGTGGCGATGCCGCACTGCTGGAAACGCGTACGCAGGAAATTTCCGCCATGCTGCGCGGCTGATCTACCATTCTCCCCACCTTTGACGCACTGGAGTTTCCCCCGCCCATGAGCGACGTCCTCCCCATTATTTTGTCCGGCGGTTCCGGCACGCGCCTGTGGCCGCTGTCGCGCGAATCCTATCCGAAGCAGTTCCTGCCACTGGTTGGCGACAAGAGCATGTTGCAGGCGACCTGGCTGCGTGCGGCTCCGGTGGCTGCGCATGCACCGATCGTGGTGGCCAATGAAGAACACCGCTTCATCGCCGCCGAGCAGTTGCAACAGCTGGGCGTGAAGCCCTCGGCCATCCTGCTGGAGCCCAAGGGACGCAATACGGCACCGGCAATTGCCGTTGCGGCGCTGGAAGCGACCCGCGACGGTGCCGACCCGCTATTGCTGGTGCTGCCTTCGGACCATGTCATCGGTGACGAGGCTGCGTTTCAGGCAGCAGTGACGGTCGCCGCCGAAGCGGCAGCGCAGGGCAAGCTGGTCACCTTCGGCATCAAGCCGACCGCACCTGAGACCGGCTATGGCTACATCAAGGCCGGTGCGGGCACTGGCGCGAGCGCGGTCGAACGCTTCGTCGAGAAGCCCGACCTGGCAACCGCGCAAGGCTATCTGGCCAGCGGCGAGTACTACTGGAACAGCGGCATGTTCCTGTTCCGTGCCTCGCGTTATCTGGAAGAACTGCGCAAATTCCATCCCGCCATCGCCGATGCTTGCCAGAAGGCATGGGAAAGCGGCAAGCGCGACGCCGATTTCACCCGCCTGGACAAGGACGCCTTCGCCGCCAGCCCGTCGGATTCGATCGACTACGCGGTGATGGAAAAGACCGCCGATGCGGTCGTGGTGCCATTGGATGCGGGCTGGAACGATGTCGGTTCGTGGTCCTCGCTGCTGGATGTCTCCAAGCAGGATGCGCAAGGCAACGCGCACCATGGCGATGTGATCCAGCTCGATTGCCAGAACACCTATGCATACGGCTCGCGCCTGATCGCCATGGTCGGCCTGGAGGACGTGGTGGTTGTCGAGACACCGGACGCGGTCCTGGTCGGTCACCGCGACCGTATCCAGGAGGTCAAGGACGTGGTCAGCCAGATCAAGACGGCTGGCCGTTCCGAGGCAACCTGGCATCGCAAGGTCTATCGTCCGTGGGGCGCCTACGATTCGATCGACATGGGCCAGCGTCACCAGGTCAAGCGCATCACCGTCAAACCCGGTGCGGTGCTCAGCCTGCAGATGCACCACCATCGCGCCGAACACTGGATCGTGGTGAGCGGAACCGCCGAAGTCACCCGTGGCGACGAGGTCTTGCTGCTGACCGAAAACCAGAGTACCTACATCCCGCTAGGCGTAACTCACCGCCTGCGCAATCCGGGCAAGTTGCCGCTGGAATTGATCGAAGTGCAGTCCGGCAGCTACCTGGGCGAAGACGACATCGTGCGCTTTGAAGATACCTACGGGCGCGCGTGATCGGTTGTTCGTGAAACGCTGCGTCGCATGAGCAAACAGCCGGGAATTCCCGGCTGTTTGCATTTCGGGCATCGGGCATCGGCAGTCGCGCTACCGGCATCGACCTGTTGTTGAACTACGTCCTGGCCGCAGACAATTCGGCAATCACACGCTGCAAGCCAACGCGCCACTCGGGCAATTCGATGCCGAAATCGCTCTGCAGCTTGTCGATCGACAACCGCGAATACGCCGGACGCCTGGCCGGTGTGGGGTAGTCGGCAGTCGTAATCGGCACTACACGCGGCGCACGCTCCAGCAGACCGGCACTGACCGCTTCCTCGAAAATGGCCTCGGCAAACCCATGCCAGCTGGTCTGGCCAGCTGCAGTGAGGTGCCAGGTGCCCGAGGTATCGGGCGCGCGCTGACGCAGCAACTGCGCAGTGACATCGGCGATCAAGGCCGCTGGGGTCGGTGTTCCGATCTGATCGGCCACCACGCGCAACTCATCGCGTTCGACACCCACCCGTAACATCGTGCGCAGGAAGTTGGCACCATGCGAGGCATACACCCAGGCGGTACGCAGGATCAGATGCTGTGCACCGGACGCACGGATGGCCTGCTCACCGGCGAGCTTGGTTTCCCCGTAAACACCGAGCGGTGAGGTCTGTGCATCCTCGCGGTACGGCGCTGTGCCCTGCCCGTCGAAGACGTAGTCGGTCGAGTAGTGCACAAGCGGTATGCGATTGGAGGCGCACCATGCTGCGATAACGCCAGGCGCCGTTGCATTGGCACGGATCGCACTTTCGCGATCCTGCTCGGCGCGATCCACTGCCGTATAAGCGGCGGCATTGACCACACGCGATGGCTTGATCCGATCCAGCAAGGCCGTCAGCGTGTCGGGCGCATCGAAGTCCGCTGTTTCGCACGCGCTGCCGTCAGACAACTGGCCGCTGCGCGTGGTGGCCTGCACGGCATCGTCGATTGCCAGCGCACGCAGCAGTTCCGTCCCAACCTGCCCGTTTGCGCCAAACACCAACGTGGTCACGGCATATACACCGGCAGTCGGTCGGCTGGCACCTCATCCAGGAACGGCGCAGCGGAGTCCTTTGCAGACAGCAATGGATCGCTGATCGGCCAATCGATACCGATCGCGGCATCGTTCCAACGCACGCCGGCATCGGCTTCCTTCACATACACGTCGGTGCACAGATAACTGAACAATGCTTTCTCCGAAAGCACGGCAAAGCCATGAGCAAATCCCTCAGGTATCCAGACTTGGCGACGGTTTTCTGCACTCAGCAAAACGGCGGTCCAACGCCCGAAATGGGGAGATCCAGCGCGGATATCCACCGCGACGTCGTAGACCTCACCTTCGAGCACGCTTACCAGTTTGCCCTGTGGCCGAGGCCACTGGTAATGCAGACCGCGCAGCACTCCCTTGGCAGAGGTGGAGACGTTACTTTGCACAAAAGTCGTCGGCAGACCATGCTGCCTGAAGCGCTCTGCATTCCATGTTTCGAAGAACTGACCGCGCTCATCGCCGAACACTGCAGGCTCGATGACGACGCAGCCGGGCAACGTCGTTTCGATCACTTTCAATGGACAACCCCGCGCTTGGCCAATGCCGTCAGATATTTGCCATAGTCATTCTTCAACAACGGCGCTGCCAGGCGCTCCAGCTGCTCTGCATCGATCCAGCCCTGGCCAAATGCGATTTCTTCCGGGCAGCACACCTGCAGACCCTGGCGCATCTGGATGGTCTCGATGAAATTGGCCGCTTCATGCAGCGACTGGTGCGTGCCTGTATCCAGCCACGCATAGCCGCGCCCCAGAGGCTCAAGATGCAGATCGCCAGCATCGAGATAGCAACGATTGAGATCGGTGATCTCAAGCTCGCCGCGTGGCGAGGGCTTCAACGCAGCCGCGTAGTCGCTGGCCTTGCCGTCATAGAAATACAGACCGGTAACCGCGTAGTTGGAGCGGGGCTTTTCCGGCTTTTCGGCAATGTCGATGACCCTGCCTTGCTGATCAAATTCGGCCACGCCATAGCGCTCTGGGTCGTTGACCCAATAGCCAAACACGGTTGCACCCTGCTCGCGCATGTCGGCGCGGCGTAGGGTGTCAGTCAACCCGTGACCATGAAAAATATTGTCGCCCAACACCAGGCAGCTCGGCTTGCCATCGACGAACTCGCGACCGATCAGATAGGCCTGCGCCAGGCCGTCAGGGCTGGGTTGCACGGCATACTGAATATTGACACCCCATTGGGAACCATCGCCCAGTAGCGACTGGAACAGCGCCTGCTCGTGCGGTGTGTTGATGATCAGGATGTCGCGGATACCTGCGAGCATCAGCACGCTGAGCGGGTAGTAGATCATGGGCTTGTCGTACACCGGCAACAGCTGCTTGCTGACGCCTTTGGTGATCGGATACAAGCGCGTTCCGGAACCGCCCGCGAGAATGATGCCTTTACGTTGAGTCATGAGAGCGTCCTTGGAGGTCCGCACAGCATTATGCGGACGCTGAGATGAGTATCAGGCGGTCGCGCCAATGCGTTCAAGGCGATAGCTTCCATCCAGCACGCCCTGCACCCAGGCCTGATTGGTCAGGTACCACTCCACCGTCTGCGCGATGCCCTGCTCGAAGGTATAAGCCGGTTCCCAACCCAGGTCGTTCTTCAGCTTGGAGGCATCGATCGCATAACGACGGTCGTGCCCAGGCCGGTCGGTGACATGGGTGATCTGGCTTGCCCGCGGCTTGCCGTCCTCACGCGGGCGATGCTGATCCAGCAGTGCACAGATCGCCTGCACGACCTCGATATTCTGGCGCTCGGAATTGCCTCCCACGTTGTAGGTCTCGCCAATCTTGCCCTTGGCCAGCACGGTGCGGATCGCCTCGCAGTGATCGCTGACGAACAACCAGTCGCGCACCTGCTTGCCATCGCCGTATACCGGCAACGGCTCGCCGGCCAGCGCCTTGGCGATCACCAGCGGGATAAGCTTTTCCGGGAAATGGTACGGGCCGTAGTTGTTCGAGCAGTTGGTGGTCAGCACCGGCAGCCCGTAGGTGTGGTGAAACGCGCGCACCAGATGATCCGATGCCGCCTTGGACGCCGAGTATGGCGAATTCGGTGCGTAAGGAGTGGTCTCGGTGAACTTGCCGGTCTCGCCCAACGTGCCGTAGACCTCGTCGGTGGACACATGCAGGAAACGGAAAGCATCGCGACGCGCAGCCGGCAGCGCTTTCCAGTAATCGCGCACGGCCTCGAGGAGAGCCAAGGTGCCGACGACGTTGGTCTGGATGAAAGCGCCCGGGCCTTCGATCGAGCGATCCACATGGCTTTCGGCAGCGAAATTCAGCACCGCGTCCGGCTGATGTTCCTGCAGCAGGCGGGTCACGAGCGCGCCATCGCCAATGTCGCCCTTGACGAACACATGGCCGGCATTGCCTTCCAGCGACGCCAGCGTGTTCAGGTTGCCCGCGTAGGTGAGCGCGTCGAGATTGATCACACGGATCCCGCGTGCGACTGCCTCAAGAACAAAATTTCCGCCGATAAAACCGGCCCCGCCGGTCACTAGCCAAGTCGCCACTATCTACCCCTCCTGTTCGCGCGCGCACTGCGCTGCGTTTTCAAACCACACAGGATATACGGTCAGAGCAATGCCGGGCCTAAGCATGGGCCAAACCACGCACGGGAGTATTGCAACGCACCATCCATACGCCATCGCATGGTACGCCCAGCCCGGTTAGAATGGCCGCACTCCCGAGCCTGCCGCCGCGGCCAGGCCTTCCCGCAACAGCTGAAGGATCTCGTACACGATGAAAATCCTCGTCGCCTACAAGCGCGTGGTGGACTACAACGTCCGCATTCAGGTCAAGCCGGATGGCTCCGGCGTGGTCACTGACGGCGTCAAGCTTTCGCCCAATCCGTTCGACGAAATCGCACTCGAGGAGGCATTGCGCCTGCGCGATGGGGGTATCGCCACGGAAGTCGTGGTCGCCACCCTGGCGCCGGCCGATGCAGCCGCGCATCTGCGCAACGGGCTGGCAATGGGAGCCAACCGTGCCATCCATGTGGTCACCGATGCAGCCATCCAGCCGCTGACGGCTGCGCGCGCCCTGCTCAAGCTGGTCGAGAAGGAACAGCCGGACCTGGTGATTCTGGGCAAGCAGGCCATCGACGACGACGCCAATCAGACCGGCCAGATGCTGGCCACATTGTGGGGCCGGCCGCAGGCAACCTTTGCTGGCAAGCTGGTGGTGGCCGACGGAAAGGCCACGGTCACCCGCGAAGTGGATGCCGGCCTGGAAACGCTGGAAGTGGACCTGCCTGCGGTGATCACCACCGATCTGCGCCTGAACGAGCCGCGCTTCATCAAGCTGCCGGACATCATGAAGGCCAAGAGCAAGCCATTGGAAACGCTGGCGTTTACCGATCTGGGTGTCGATGCACATGACAGCCAGGTCACCTCCCACTATGCGGCGCCGTCCAAGCGCAGCCGTGGTGTGATGGTCAAGGACGCCGCCGAACTGGTGGCCGCACTCAAGCAGAAGGGGTTGCTGTAATGGCCAAGGTTCTCATCGTTGCCGAACATCTCAACGGCCAGCTCAACGCGGCCACCGCCAAGACCCTGAGCGCCGCGCTGGCGATCTCGGCCGAATCCATCGATGTGGTCGTGCTGGCCGCCGACCCGGCCGCCGTCGCAGCACAGACCGCGCAGCTGGCCGGCGTCGCGCGCGTGCTGACCGTGGCCAACGCAGCAAACGAGCACGCCATCGCGCAGGTGCTGGGACCGCAGATCGCCCAGCTGGCCCGCGAGGGCTACACGCACGTGTTCGGCCCGTCCACCACGTTCGGCAAGGACCTGATGCCGGTCGTTGCGGCCTTGCTGGGTGTCAACCAGATCTCCGATCTGATGACGGTCGAAGACGCCTATACCTTCAAGCGCCCGATCTACGCCGGCAACGCGATCATCACCGTCAAGGCACCTGCCGAGCAGATCGTGGTGGCGACCGTGCGCAGTGCCTCCTGGCCGGAGGCGGCCAATGGCGGGAACGCGACAGTCGAGCCCATCACGGTTGATGCCACCCTGCCAACCCACAGCCGCTTCATCGGTCTGGCTGCAGGCAGCTCCGACCGCCCCGACCTGCAAAGCGCCAAGCGCGTGGTCTCCGGCGGCCGCGGCGTCGGCTCGGCCGAGAATTTCCAGCACATCTACAGCTTGGCCGACAAACTCGGCGCCGCCGTGGGCGCCTCGCGCGCCGCCGTAGACGCCGGCTACGTGCCCAACGAGCTGCAGGTCGGCCAGACCGGCAAGATCATCGCCCCCGAACTCTACGTGGCCATCGGCATCAGCGGCGCGATCCAGCACCTGACCGGCATCAAGGACGCCGGCACCATCGTGGCGATCAACAAGGATCCGGAGTCGCCGATTTTCGAGATTGCCGATATCGGGTTGGTGGGGGATTTGTTCTCACTGCTTCCGGAGCTGGAACAGGCGCTGGGCTGAGCCCGGGGCAGGCACGCCGCGCGCCCTTCCGGATGACGCGGTGTGCTTGGAGGATCCGGATGCGGTCCAGCTGCTCTGCACACAAATAATCCGTCTTGGCAGAACGTGTCGCTATAATTCCGTGCCAATCTACAATGACCCCCTTGATTCTCTCCCTGGGCCTCAGGGTCCGTGACGTGCGATAGCGGGAGGCGGGCGATCTCCGGTCTCGTTTCGGGCGCCGCTGAAGTTGGGTACGGCTACATCCAGATCGCTGCGGAAACAGGCGCGCGCGCCGTCAACCGCTTCGTGGAGAAGCCGGATCTGGCGACCGTTGGGGCCTGCAACGCTTCTGAGGGCACTTCTGGAACAGCGGCGTACTCTGGTACCTGGGCACTGCGGTGTCACCCGCAGTTTGAAGACCCCGGACAACGTTTCACCAGAGCTGTTCGACGTCCAATCCGGTCGCTACCTGGATGAAGACGCTATCGTCTGGTTCGAAGATCAGTACAACCGTGCCTCCCACCAGGCGGCACGCCATTCCAACTTACACCTTACTCAAACTCTGCGGATCCCATGGACGCTCTGATTCCTGTCAACTCGCTTTCCCGCCATATCGCTCCCTTGCAGGACACGCTGTCTCAGATCGCCGGCAGCATCATTGCCAGCGGCTACTACGTCCTCGGCCCGAACGTGAAGGCCTTCGAGCAGGAGTTTGCGGGCTATTGCGGCGCCACTCACTGCGTCAGCGTCGCCAATGGCACCGACGCCCTTGAGCTCTCCTTGAAGGCGCTGGGCGTGGGTCAGGACGACAAGGTTGCGGTGGTGGCCAATGCTGCCATGTACGGCACCAGCGCCGTTCTGGCGTGCGGCGCGACGCCTGTTTTCGTCGATACGGGTGCAGGCACGGGACTGATGTCGGTGACCGCGCTGGAGGCTGCGCTGGAGGGTGGCGCCCCCAAGGCCGTGATCGTGACCCATCTGTACGGACAGTTGGCCGATATCGAGGCCATCGTCGCGCTGTGTCAGGCGCGCGGCATCAAGGTGGTGGAAGATTGCGCGCAGGCGCATGGCGCAGAACGCAATGGCCGCCGCGCGGGCAGCTTCGGCGATATTTCGTCCTTCAGTTTCTACCCGACCAAGAATCTGGGCGCCCTGGGCGATGGCGGCGCCATCGTGACCAGCGATGACGCCCTGGCCACCCGTGCGGCACAGCTGCGCCAGTATGGCTGGACGGCCAAGTACACCAACAGTCTGCGCGGCGGTCGCAACAGCCGCCTGGACGAACTACAGGCCGCGATGCTGCGGCATATGCTCGTGCTGCTGGATGGCTGGAACCAACGCCGCCGGGACATCGCCAACCGCTACGCCCGAGGCCTGTCCAACCCAAAGATTGCATCCGCCGGCGTGGTAGGTAGCGATAACGTGGCCCATTTGTACGTCGTGCGCTGCGAGCAACGCGAGGGACTGCGCGCGCACCTGCAGGCGGCCGGCGTGCAGACCGACGTCCACTACCCGCTGTGCGATCATCGCCAGCCCTGCCATGAGGGTGCTTTCGAGTCGGTGGTGCTGCCGAATACGGAAGCCGATGCCGCGTGCGTGATCACGCTGCCTTGCTTCCCCGAGCTGACCGATGAAGAAGTCGACCAGGTCATCGATGCATGCAACCGGTTCTGAGCGACGTGCAGCCGCCCTCCCTCAGCCTCGTTGTCCCGATCTATGGCAATGAGGGTTCCATCGACGACCTGCTGCAGGCCGTCGACTTCATCGCACGGAGCGTGGATGGGGATTTCGAAGCGGTTTTCGTAGTGGACGGCAGCCCTGACCGTAGCTACGCCTTGCTGCGCGAAAAGTTGCCTGGCTGCGCATTCCGTTCGCAACTTGCAACGCTGACCCGCAACTTCGGTGCATTTCCGGCAATCCGTACCGGGCTACAGCTCAGCTCCGGGGAGCTGACGGCGGTCATGGCCGCCGATCTGCAGGAACCCCCCACGCTGGTGATCGACTTCTGGCAGCGCTATGCCAAGGCACGCTACGACGTGGCCTTCGGCGTGCGCGAAGCGCGCAGCGATCCGGCGGCCTCGAAGCTGGCGTCGACCTTGTTCTGGGCGACCTACCGGCGCATGGTCATCAAGGACATTCCCAAGGGTGGCGTGGATATCTTCGCTGTCAGCCGTGGTTTCCTCGAACGGCTGTTGCTGTTGAACGAAGCCCATTCCAGCCTGCTTGCGCAACTGTTCTGGCTGGGCGGCAAGCGCGAATTCGTCAGTTATCAACGGCGCGAGCGGCAGCACGGCAAGAGCGCCTGGACCTTGAGCAAGAAACTGCGGTATCTGTCCGACAGCGTCTTTGCTTTCACCGACCTGCCGGTCCGCATGCTGACGGCGCTGGGCCTGATCGCGCTGGCATTTACCACGCTGCTCGGTGCGCTGGTGCTGGCCGCGAAGTTTTCCGGACTCGTCGCAGTGCCGGGATACACACTGACCATCTTGACCATTCTCTTCTTCGGCGCACTCAATTCATTGGGCCTGGGTATCGTAGGTACCTACGCCTGGCATGCGTTCGAAAATACCAAGGCACGTCCGCTGTCGATCATGCAGTCGGTCGAAAACTTCGAAAAGGATAACCCGTGAGCCATTTCGTGCACCCCAATGCTCTTTGCGAGAGCGACACCATCGGCGAAGGCACCCGCGTCTGGGCATTTGCCCACGTGCTGCCCGGCGCCCGCCTTGGCCGCGATTGCAACATCTGCGACGGCGTCTTCATCGAATCTGATGTTGTCGTCGGGGATCGGGTGACTGTCAAATGCGGAGTGCAGTTGTGGGATGGCGTGCGTCTGGGCGACGACGTTTTCATCGGGCCAAATGCCACCTTCACCAACGATCTGTTTCCACGCAGCCGGGTGTATCCCGAGAAATTCCTCGGCACCGTCGTGGAATCAGGTGCTTCCATTGGCGCCAATGCGACAATCCTGGCCGGCACCACCATCGGCAGCGGCGCGATGATCGGCGCTGGTGCGGTGGTCACACGCTCGGTACCGCCCAATGCCATCGTGGTTGGCAATCCTGCGCGCATCGTGGGTTACGTGTCCGACAAGGATGCGGGCAAGACAGCTCCGCTGCCCGCCGGCCAGGGCATCACCGACACCGTCGTTCCGGGCGTCAAGCTTTACCAGATGCCCAGCTTCGCCGACATGCGCGGGTCCCTGTCGGTCGGCGACTTCGACAGCTTCCTGCCCTTCAATGCGCGGCGGTACTTTCTTGTCTACGGCGTACCAACACAGGAGACCCGTGGCGAGCACGCGCACAAGCGCTGCCATCAGTTTCTCGTCTGCGTCTCCGGTTCGGTCAGGGTGCTGGCGGACGACGGTACGCGCCGCATCGATGTCGAACTCAACTCGCCGAACCAGGGCATCCATCTGCCGCCGATGATCTGGGGCACGCAATACAAGTATTCCAAAGACGCCGTGCTGCTGGTGTTTGCGTCCGAGCCCTACGATTCTGACGAATACATCCGCGACTACGCGGACTTCAAGAGTCTGGCGAATGCGGGCGGATGAGTCCCCACAGGCCGATACCCTGCTTCGGCGGCATCGGCCATTGGTCTCCGTAGCCCTGCGCTTCCTGCTTGGCGGAGCACTCAACACGGGCCTGACCCTGGTGCTGTACTGGGTGCTCCTTCGCTTCATGCATTATCAGTGGGCGTATCTTGCGAGTTTCTGTGCAGGCATCCTGCTCAGTTACCTGATCAACACCCGTTATGTCTTTCGTGCCGACCACAGTTGGTTGAAGTTTGCGGCGTTTCCGCTCATCTACCTGGTGACCTACGCGCTTGGGGCCCTGGCGCTGAAACTCAGCGTAGGGCATCTGGGCGTGCCGGCAGCGGTCGGCCCGCTGATCTCCATCGTTGTCACGCTGCCAGTGTCGTTCATCCTGAGCAAGTTGTTGTTGCAGGCTCCCAAGCCCGACGCCTCTCAGGGCTGAGCCAGACGCGGCGCAGAACGTCACCCCACCTCGCACCTGCCTGCAGCCCCCGATGGCGCAGCGCATCCATTCTTGACCTGTGGATTACATGAGCACCCTACTTCCTCCTACGACGCCGGCCCGCCCTCTCATCAAGGCCGAATGGCTGCCCCTGCTGTTAGGCGCCGTCCTGTCCGTCGTGGCGGGCAGCGTCCTGCTCGTCGGCTGGCGGGCGGGCCTGTTGCCCGTGCTGGACTACCCACTCTCGTATAGCGGCGACGCCTTGAGCAGCCTCTGGCTGACGCAGCGAGCGATGGAAGGATGGATCTTCGAGAACGCCCGTAGCGGCTTCCCATTCGGCTCCTCCTTCCTGGATTACCCCGGGGCAGACTCCGGCAGCTTCCTGTTCCTGAAACTTGCCGGCATGCTGACCGGCAGCAGTGCCGCAGCACTGAATCTGTTCTTCCTGCTGGGCTTTGCCGCGAACTTTCTGACGGCATATTGGGTGATGCGCTGGCTGCGCGTGGGTCGTTCGCTGTCCTTTACCACTGCCATGCTCTTCACGCTGGCGCCGTTCCATTTCCTGCGCCTGCAGCACATCTTCTACACCTGGTATTTCGGCATCCCGATCTACTTCATGCTTGCGATCCGGATTGCACGCGCCGACGTATCGCTGGATTTCTGGAGCGCCCGGCCCGCCCGCAAGATCGCGCTTGCTGCGCTGTACCTAGTCCTGAGCTGTTTTGGCGTCTACTACACGGCATTCGGCCTGATCCTGATTGGAACGGCCTGCCTCATGGCGTTGTTCCAGAAGAACTGGGCGTCCATCACCCGCCTCGCAGCACCCGTCATTTTCTTCCTCGCGCTTGGCACGCTGGCAAATGTCGCACCCAACGTGATCAACGAGCGGATCAACGGTCACAATCCGGAAGTCGCTGCCCGCGCGCCGGCAGAGTCCGAGATCTACGGCGTGAAGTTCATGCAGTTGATCCTGCCGCGCCCCGACCACAGGCTACCCAAGCTGGCCAATGTGACGGCCAGCTACATGGCCAGCACACCGTTGATCAACGAGAACACGACCGCCTCGCTGGGCCTGATCGGTTCCTTCGGTCTTGCCATCCTGGCGCTGGTCGCGTTCGCGCGCCTGTCCGAGCGGCGCAACGAAGAACGCATTGCCCTGTTGGCGATTCTTTCCGGCGTCCTTCTGGCATTCATGACCATCGGCGGGCTTGGCTCACTCTTCGCGCACGTCGTATCGCCCTCCATCCGCGGCTGGAACCGGGCCAGCATCTTCATCACGTTCAGCACCCTCGCTGCGGTAGCCATCGGCGTGCAGATGCTGTCCGACAAGGTGGGGCGTCGACACCGCATGACCATCGCCTCGATCGCTGCCGCCGGCATGCTGGTCTTCGGCATCTGGGACCAGACCTCGGCGGTGTGCGGCCCGTGTCAATCCAGCGCGCGCACTGCGTACGAGCAGGACAGGCGTTTCATCCGCAGCATTGAAACTGCCCTGCCTGTCGGTGCAGCCGTTTACCAGTTGCCCTATATGCCGTTTCCGGAAGTGCCGCCCAAGAATGCCCTGCACGCCTATGACCTAGCGGTGGGATTCGTCCACTCACAGCACCTGAAGTGGAGCTACGCAGGCATGAAGGGCCGTGAGGGCGACCTGTTCTACCGGAATCTGGAGACCCAACCCGCCGCCGCACAGCTCAAGGCGATCGGTCGCTTCGGCTTCGACGCTGTCTACATCGACAAGCGCGGCTACGCCGACCAGGGGGCGCAGGTCATCGCTGAATGGACCCAGGCCATTGGCGCGCCGCCGGCGATAACACGCGAAGATGGCGCTGTTGTGGTTTTCCGTCTGCCAGGTGGTGCCAAGCCTGCAAGCGCCGATGCTGCCAAGGACACCGTGGTCACCGAGCCCGCGGCAGATACCAGCATTACGCTCCCCGCGCTCCGCAGCTTGCTCACGCAAGGCTGGTCGTCCGACGAGGCATGGGGTGTCTGGTCGGAAGGCACAAGCTCATCGCTGCGCTACCGTGTCAACTCAACGACCGTCGGCAAGACAACGGTGATTCTGCGCGGCAACCCGTTTCTGCCTGGCCCCCAGCAAGCCCTGCGCATCCGTGCCACGGTCAACGGCGTCCAGGCGCTCGACACCCGCGTCACTGCAGCACAAGCGGTGCCGCTGGCACTACGGATTCCGGTCACGACCCGCCAGCCTGGTGAAGTAGTGCATCTGGTTCTTAGCTACGAAACACCGGTCTCTCCCGCGCAGGTCGGCATGTCTGCGGACCAGCGGCTGCTTGCCCTCGGGCTGACCAGTCTTGAAATTTGCAAGTCCGACTGCAGCAGATAAGCCGGCCGGGAAGCACGATCGCCAGCGCGTTAATCGCCCCTTTCACCTGGCGCGGTTCCTGGCAACTGCGGGTGCGTCAGCCTGTTAGATAACGCTGAACAAAAACACTACCAAGCATTCGCAGCGAGCTTCGGCTGAATTTTCCAGCCGAAGCTCGATTGCTCTCAATGTCCTTGGATTGCCCTCACTGCTCAGTGCTGGCAGCTTCAAGCATCCAGCGCAGCGTGTCCTCCAGCGCAAGACTCTGCCAATCGCCGATCAGCTCCTGCAATCTGGCATTGCTGCCAAGCAACTTCTTGACCTCGTTCTCCCGAACGAACGCGGGGTTCACCTGGACGTCGATGTCGTGGCCAGTGATTTTCGAGCAGATCCTGATGATGTCCCCTAGCGAACTGGCGACACCCGAACATACATTGACGATTTGCCCTTCGGCCGCTGGCGCCTGCAGGAGCTTGCGGTAAGCCAGCACGACCGACCTGACATCGCCGAAATCGCGCCACACTTCGGTGTTGCCCAACTCGATGGAAGAGGCACGCGATGCGAAATGGGAAACGATCTTGGGAATCAGGAAGTTGGTCGCCTGACCGACCCCGGTATAGTTGAAGGGGCGCGCAATCACCAGGGGCAGGCGCTCGCGCCATAAGCTGGCGACATATTCCATGGCGAGCTTGCTCACCGCGTAGTCGTTCGCGGGCGCGGGCGTGACCGACTCGTCGATCACGCCTTCGGTTGCATTGCCGTAGACATTGGCACTGCTCGCGATCAGCACCCTCTCCGGGCGGTGTCGGCTTGCGGCCAGCGCCTGCAGCAGGTTACGCGTACCTAGCAGATTGACGCGGTAAAAATCGTCAGCATCCCCATGACCGACAAAGGCCACTGCCGCCAGATGCACAACGTAGTCGGCTTGGGCCTGCGCAACGGCGCGGGCGACGTCGGCAGCGTCGCGCAGATCCATCGGCCAGAACTCGTCGGTGCTGCCCATGCCGGCAGTGTCCGAACGCGTGCCGACGCCAATGACCGTGCAGCCCTGTTCCTGGAGCTGCTGGGTCATGTAGCGCCCGGTGAACCCGGACGCTCCGCTGATCAGAACCCGCTTGCCCATCAGGTCAGAATGAGAAGCCACGCTCGTTCCTCTTCAGATCGGCCTCGACCATCATCTGGCACAGCTGCTCCAGCGTGGTCTCGGGCTTCCAGCCGAGGATGCGGGCCGCCTTTTCGGGATCGCCGATCAGCAGCTCCACTTCTGCAGGGCGGTGGAACTTCGGGTTGATGCGCATGAGCACCTTGCCGGTGGCAGTATCCACCGCAGTCTCTTCAGCGTCCTTCCCACGGAACTCGACGTCGATGCCCGCGCCCTTGAACGCCATGCTGACGAAATCGCGTACGGTCTCGGTGCGATTGGTTGCGAGCACGAAAGTATCCGGCTCCTCGGCCTGCAGCATCCGCCACATACCTTCCACATACTCGCGCGCAAAGCCCCAGTCACGCTTGGCGTCCAGGTTACCCAATTCCATGCAGTCCAGCAGCCCGAGCTTGATCTTGGCTACCGAGTCGGTGATCTTGCGCGTCACGAATTCACGTCCACGCAATGGACTTTCGTGGTTGAACAGGATGCCACTGCAACCAAAGATGTCGTAACTCTCGCGGTAGTTCACCGTCATCCAGTGTGCATAGAGTTTGGCGACACCATAGGGGCTGCGTGGATAGAACGGCGTGCTTTCGATCTGCGGAACAGCCTGCACCTTGCCGAACATCTCCGACGTCGAGGCCTGGTAGAAGCGGATATCCCGGTTCACCTGACGGATCGCCTCCAGCAGGTGGACCGGACCGATACCGGTGATCTGCGCCGTCGTGGTCGGCTGATCGAAAGACACACCCACGAAGCTCTGAGCCGCCAGATTGTAGACCTCGGTGGCTCCGGTGCTTTCAAGCATACGGATGCTCGACCCTAGATCCGTCAGATCGTATTCGATTAGATTAAGGTTCGGGTGGGCTGCAATTCCAAGCTCTTCGATCCGCCAGAAATTGACCGAACTCGTACGGCGATACGTGCCAAATACGCGGTAGCCCTTGTCCAACAGCAGTTCTGCAAGGTAAGCACCGTCTTGACCCGAGATTCCAGTAATCAACGCAGTTTTCATTAACACATTCTCTTGTTTACGTATTGGTTCCGGCTTTGAGCCGATGCAGGATCGGGCTGTTTCCGCCGCACGGTGCAGCTCAACGCGTTGACAGCGGCTTCCCACCCGCACCGCATATCGTCTGCTTGCCCTGATCTGCGCAGCTGCTGAACGGGCCGTAGTCGAGCGGCTCGATCTTGAAATCGCTGAACCAGGCGACGCCTTCCTGTACCAGCCCGATTCGCAGGCTCTTTCCAACCACTGCCTGGGCTGGCACCTCGGCGATCACCTCGGCGGAGGCACCCGCAGCAATTCCATCGGCGGGAAGCGAAGCGCGTACGAAATCCTTCGCCGATAAAGCGCCGGAACTGTCTACCAGAGAGATTGCGAGGTTGACCGGCAAGGTGCCCTTCGAACTCAGCGTTTCCTTGCCAGCGTTGGTGACCGACACAACGGTGCGTATCACCTCGCCATTATTGGCGACCACAGGGTCCGAAACGATGGCATAGCGAGCCCCGACTTGCTCCTGCGTCAAGGGGCTCGTCATACCGGGTGCTTCGGAGGCCGGAGCAGCCGGTTGAGGTGCGGCGGTTACCGGCTGGTCTGCCTCAGGCGATTTGGAGCAACCAACAAGGGTGATGAAAGTCGCCAGGATGGCGACAGTGCCCAGAGAGACGGGGGTTTTCACAAAAGCTTTCATGCGTTAGGACCTGGGTTGGATGAATGTGCCCTCATGATTGAGTGGCTTCTACACGTACGAGCAGCCGGGCTGGTACAAACCCCCGAGTTTTGAACCAGCCAACAGATTCCTGGACGAGATCGATTTCCAATTCGTACTCACCAACTGCATCAGGCACACGAAGTGAGATGACCTGTTCGCGACACGAAGCTGGCTCGATTGGCTCGTCAATCCAATGGCGCGGCTGCTCGACTTCCTGCAGCGGCACAACGGAGCGCCAGTAGCATCCGATGTAAATGCCGAACGGCATCACCGAGTGGCCGGGCGGACTGAGCCAGGGGAACCCGCTGGTATTGTTCAGCATCAGCCTTACGGTGACCTCGCTGGAGGGCTCGGCCACACCAAGATCGGTTTCGATCAGTGCCGCCCCTCCCTGACATGCTTCGACCGGCAAGGCCTCAGTATAAGGGTACGGCTCGACCGTGGCGAAGACCATTTGTCCGTGCGTGTCGACCTGGCGCTCGGATAAGGCCTTGAGCGCAGAATCGACCCACCGGTCACCACGCAGCGTACTGCGGACATCGATTCTCTGAACTTCGCCCGACAGCGGAGATTCAAGGTCGATCTTGAGATCGACCAAGGCCTCGGCGACGCGATCCCTGAAATCGGAAAAGACACGGCTGGATTTCAACAGCTTCACATAGCGGTCGGTAGCACCGTATGGGTCAAGCTCCGGGCGACTCGCCTGATCTCCACATTCTTCTGCCCAACGCGAGTACGCTGCCGAATCCAGTGCAAAGTGCCGCAACAGACTGCCAAGAACCTCTGGACAGTCGGACGTGGGGGGCACTTTCCTGACGCAGGACGGCAGTTCTGCGTACCAGCCCTGATCCGATACCACGACAGGCAGGCCCGCTTGCAATGCCTTTGACACGACCGCGGAGGCTTCGCCCATGGTCGGCTGGCGAAGCGCGATCATCAGGTCGGCACGCTCGAACACACTGCGAAATTGCTCGTCGTCGATGCGACCATGATCGATCAATCGCACGTTCTGCAAACCCGAAAGCCGCTCCAGCTGTAGCTGCACGGCAGGTTCGACCACACCGGCTATCTCAAGAGAAAGCGGGTGAGTCAACTCGGGCTCGACCTGCAACAATGCCTCAACGATCCAGTCGAACCTGCGATTCACCTGCCCACCGCCCATCACCGCAATGGTGCTGAGACGATCACGCACCCGATGCCGCGCGGCGACAGGATAGAGTTGGGGGATGACCGTAACAGGCAGCCACGGAAACTCCTTGGCAACGCTTTCGGCCGCGTATCGGGAATGCACGACCACCTCCAGTGCGAATTTCGTCGCCACTTGATGAAGCGGGTAATGCACGATGTCGTCACGGCCCCAGATCGGAGAGCCATAACGCAGTGCAAGCGTTGCGTTCTTCACTTCAGCAGCGGAATGCCATTGTTCCAGCACCCGCGTATACCCGTCACCGAGCAGCGACTCGTCACTCAGGACACCCGCCACCATGTGGTGCAGCACCAGATCATGCAGGTGAACAACGCCGGGAACACATGCCATCAGTGGAAGCATCCACCCATGAAAAGCGGGATGATTTCCCATCTGGTAGACAACGGCATCCGCTTCAAGCAGCCCATCGACAACCTTCTGGGCTCCCATGCGTTCCACGTCACCGCGGACCACCGTGTCGACCTGCACGCCCCGCGCGCGCAACAGTTCCACCAGCCCGGCCGAATACTCGGCAATGCCGGAATGCTCGGGGGGTAGTGGCCCGACCATGGCAATGCGGAAACGCGTGTTCAAATCCTTTCCTCCACGAGCTCGCGTATCACGCGATCCCATGTAATCGAGGTGCTGAGTCGGTATCCTTCATCGGCAAGCGCGCGTAGTTGCGCACCGGTTCTTGCGTAGCAGTCCCCGATACTCTGCGCGATTTCCTCTGCCGTGGGACCGGTGACCCACCCACTTCCGGTGGCTTTTACGATCCTTCCGACTTCGCCGCTGTCGTCAACCGTAATGACAGGTTTATGCGCCGCAAATGCCTCCAGCGTTGCGAATCCGTAGTCTTCGTCAACGGGTGAGTAGAAAACGGCCCTGCAACCGGCGATCAACGCGAGCAGTTTCTCATCCTCGACAAAACCCGTCAGTTCCACCCTGTCCTGCAGCCCCAGCTCATGCACCAGCGGTGCCAGGGACAGCGCGTAATCACTGGCTCCTGTGCCTGCTATGACGATTTTGGCCTTTGATACATGTGCCGCTGCGCGAATCAGCAAGTCGGGCCGCTTCATCGACTCGAGGCGGCCGATGCACAAAATATAATCGCCGTAGTCACCGGATGTGATCAACGGGGCCAGTTTGGATGGGGGGTATAGAACCTGCGAAGAAAGACCGTTGAACTGTTGAAGCCTCTCGGTCACGGTCTGCGAGATGGTGTAGCGCGATTCGATGTCCGACAACAGCTGCGTGTCTGAAACGCGCAAGGCGTCGCGCAACGCCACATCGCGAGAGTTCAGATGGGGGAAATCAAAACGGGTGCGCTCCAGATCGTAAAGTACCCTATGCTGATGCACCAGCCAGAGCGTCTTGTTCGCATGCTGGGCAGCGTATGTTGGAAACTTGGTACAAATACACAGGTCGATCTTCTGCCCGTTACTTTCATTCAGATCCAATAACCGCCACGCCAATGCGGAGGAAAGGATTTCCGTTTCGGGATACCAACGATACGGCAGCTGCACCAGTTCGGCGACGACCTGGTGTTGCTTACCCCACAGATTGATCTGACGGACCAGCTCCTCATTCAGAAACTCTGCCCCTCCCCTGATAAACGGCACCTGCGCACCGAGCACGATGACTCTTTTCACGACCCGAACCCCCTACATGATGTCCTTACCACAACGTTGACTTCCTCTGGATTATTTACGTGACTTGCGGATACGACTACCCAGCTGATCGACTGCGGCAACACGTTTGTCCATTGCAGCTTCTGCCGGAGTCGGCACCGAACCATCAAGGATGGCCACGTCCTCCAGCTGTGGGACTGGCGCGTTACGGATAATCGCAACATTGCCGTCGCCACGTTTGAGTACCCGCGTGGTGAACAAACGAAGCGGCGCCGTAATCCGCCAGGACCGGCTTGCATGAAGGCTGTCGATCTGTCCTTCCAGGACCTCCACCGCCAACTCAAGCTCGCGAATGTGCTCTCGTGCTGCAGTAGCGATCTGCATACTTCTGGAAAGATCGGCCTGCAGCTCCTTCACTCGGTTTCTATCCTGCTCGCGCGAGTTCTCGAGCTGGGAAATTTGTTGCTGCTGTGCGGCAACCCGAGCCTGCAAGGCAGCAGATGCGATCGCTTGAGCTTCGAGTCCTTTGGCCCAGGCTGCCAGTTTCTCGCTGTCCTCCTCGAGTCGCTGGCACCTGCTTTCGGAAGCAGCAATTTGCTGTTCAAGCAACTGGAAGCGCCCCTGTTCCTTCGATGCGCTCTCACGAAACTGCTCGATCGCCGCGCCACGTGCGGCAAGCTCCACTCGATGATGCTCCGTCTCGATATGCACCGCGCTCAGCCGCGCGTTGTAAACGAGTAGCGCGTCATGCAGACGCCGATAAATCGATGCCCACTCAGGAAGCGGGGCCGGTGCGGCATCGGCTTGTTGGAGACACTGTTGCAGCAGGGCGAACGTCAACTGGGAACGATTCTGCCCAAACAGCGCTACGAACGCATTGCAGTACCGGGCAGGTAATGTCGTGAAATCCAGCGCAGGCTCACGGCTCGGGCTGGGGGGAACAACCCGACGTTCAAGAATCTCCTTGACCGTGATCAGAAACGAAAACAACAGATCCTCAAGCCAGGAGCAATCGGCGGCGTTGGTCGAGATCGCGCCGTAATCGATCAGTACAGCACGCATTTCCGGCGTGATGAGGATATTCCAGCAGCGCACATCGTTATGATACAAACCGGCACGTTCAAGCAACACAAGTTGCTCGAGAATCTGCGCGATGATCTCATCGGCGTCATAAGCCGAACCATCGTCGATCGCCTGGGAAAGAAGTCGCCCATCCATCATCGACCTGGCAAGAAACAAATCCCTGGAGTCGTTCAGCGACGCGATCAGGCGCGGCGCCGGATAGCCGAGTGGCGGATTGCTTAGAAACTCCACTTCATTGACGAATTCGCGCAAGTTGATCTCTGCGCGATCTTCAACGGCCAGCGTCATTCTTTTTACGAAAACCTGTGGCCCGAAATAATAGCGACGCGATTGCAGGTGCGTGCCCCGCCCATGCGCATGCGATTCAGCTGTCCAGGACGTGAAATCGCCGATGATTCCGTCCACATACCAGAACTGGCTGCTCGCGAAATAGAGCGGCCTTGACACTGCCGAAAGGTGCGTCTCCTGCCGCGAAAGCAAGCGCAGGAACGCATAACTGGATAGGATTTCAGCAGGATCCTGCGGTAACGATGGCGCCCAGTAAAGCGGCTCCTCATGCAAGGCGAGTTCAAACACTCCCGCAGCGGTCTTTTCCGAAAGCTTGCGACACAGTTCCGATACGCTCAGGATGCCTCGGGCGTGTACGAGATGATGGAAGACGCTGAGCCCGAGGACCAGATCGTACCGACCCGGTTCAAGCCGATCTATCACGTCCTCGACAGTACCGTGCTCAAAGCTCGCTGCAAACGAAGGATTTTCGGCAGCCAGCGCTTTGCACACATTTATATTGAGATCGAGAAAGTCCACTCCGTGCACCGTGTGGCCGTCGGCCGCCAGGTTCAATGAGAAGAAGCCCTGCGCACAGCCAAGATCCAGGACGCGCAGCGGACGCCCGAGCGTAGCCTGAAGGCGCTGCGCACACTGGCGGATCAACAGCAGCCTATCCTCGCAACCACGCGAGCTGCCATCGGTTAGTTCAGGATGCGCGAAAATCGGCTGATACTTCTCAGGAAGGGCTGCCACAAGGGCGCCCATACTCAGTGACTCGGTCATGACTGTTCGCTCTTTGTATTGATGTAAAATTCCGCCGTCGTCATGACAAGGCCTCAACGATCTCGAAGTCGGCCTTCAGGTCCATCATTCCCCAAAACTGCATCCCTCTGGCCACGTTCAGCACGATGGCATCGTAGCGCCGATCCAGTGGCGTCAGTTCCACCAGTGGATCCCCACTGGAAATGCCCAGCGAAATCAGGTAATTCGCTTCGTTCAGGTCAAGAGGCATGGTGAACTTGCAGACAATCACATCGCCTGCCTTAGCCGCAATCCCGGTACGACCCTCGCTGGAAAGAAAGGAATTGGTTCCGTAAAGAAACAGTCCTTCAAGCGTTTTCACCAAGATACCGGGCACCACGCTATCGAAATCCTGATCGAATGCAATCTTGAAGTAAAACGTCGTCCTCGAGCCACTTTCCACGCGCGCGGGAAATTCCTGACCATCGCTGGCAACCACGTAATCCAGAATTCGGGCACCGCCCTGTCCCCAGCGATGCTCGGATGCATTGTAATATGGCCTGGTATGAAACACGTCTTCGCTGCCGGTGCGGAACTCCTTCGGGGTATCCTTGGCCTCCGCGTGAAGCGAGACCGACTTCTTTCCAAACAACTCGTCCAGATAAAGGTTCGACACCTCACGCGACGGACCATCGGCATGCACGCTACCGTCCTTGATCAAAATGGCACGATCGCAGTGTTTGACAACATCTCCGACCGCGTGGCTGACCAGGATGAGCGTCATGCCCTCGTCCTTGTAAGACTGGATGCGCTTGAAGCATTTCGCCTGAAAATACGCATCGCCTACCGACAATGCTTCGTCGACGATGAGTAGATCAGGGCGAAATGCGGTGGCCACCGCAAATGCGACGCGTACCTGCATACCGCTCGAGTAGGTGCGGACCGGCTCATCGAAGTACTCTCCGATCTCGGCGAACTCCTGTATCTCGGGCAACACCTTGTCGATTTGTTCCAATGTGTAACCCATGAGCCCGGCGGAATGTTTTGCATTCTCCCGGCCACTCAGATCCGGATTGAATCCCATCCCGAGCTCAAGAATCGCGGCGATACGGCCATGCCGGACGATTCGCCCTTCGGTGGGTTGCGATGTACCGGTGATCAGCTTGAGCAATGTGCTCTTTCCGGCGCCATTGCGCCCCATGATCCCGATCGACTCACCCGGAGCGACCGAAAACCCGACATTCCGCAGTACCCAGTGCTCCTCTCGCGGCTTGACCTTCAACCCAAACCAGCTGGCAGCGCGCAGCCACTCGCTACCCCAGACACGGTAGGACTTCCCAAGCCCTTCAACCATCAGTACCGGGCTCATAGGGCATCCACCATTTCGGCACTCGCGCGGCGGAAAATAACCAACGACATGGCACACAACACGAGGGTCGCCAGCATGAGAGGCACAAGCTCGATCCATGCCGGGGAACGTCCGTAAAGAAGGACCCCCTGATATGCATTGACAAGCGGGAACAGCGGGTTGAGCTTGAACAGCTCCTGGGTCTGCGCAGGGAGTATGTCAATGGTGTAAACGATGGGCGTCACCCAGAACAATGCCTGCAAGACGACCGGCACGACCTGCCCGATGTCGCGCACGAACACGTTGAACACCCCAAGCAGCAGGCCGATCGACATGGCAAATGCCAACGTCAGCAGCATCAGCAGCGGGAGCCACGCTGCCTGCGGCCCCAGGGTATGGCCCAGTACGGCAAAAACGACGATGATCGCCAAAAACAGCAACAGGTTGTTGACCATGACGGTGCCGCCGGCAATGAGCGGAAGGCAGATGCGAGGAAACGCCTGCTTCTTCATGAGATTGCCGTTATCAACGAACAACGAAGCACATTTGCCAATACATTCGGCGAACATGCTCCAGCAAAGGGTCCCGGCCATCAGGTAAAGCGCGTAAGCAAACTTGTTATTGACGCCTGGCAGCTTCGCGGCCAGCACCTCGGAGAGAATCGTCGCAAAGATCAGCACCTGCATGAGCGGATGGATGATCATCCACAGTGCGCCCAGTTTGCTGCGCAGGAAGCGCAGACGCAGGTCATTCCTGATCGACGACAGGATGAAGTATCGGAAGGCCCATACGGACCGGATCATGTCCAACGTTGCTACCTCTGAAAGTGTTCACTACCTTGGTGGAACGGGCAACCTAAATTGCTACATCACAGGACCAACAAATGGCCACCATCAGTGCGTTGACTTGACAACCCTCTCTGCCCTCGCCAGCAGATGCTGGGCCACGCTTTGCGGAGCAAGCCTGCTGCAGATATCGGCCCTGGCTGTTTCGCCCAGCCGCCGCGCCTGTAGCGGGTCATCCGCGAGCCGGCGCATAGCAGCGGCGGCGGATGCGATGCTGGGCTCCGCCCAGCGCGCGCCATCTGACTCCGGATATCGTCCCGCAACCGGCACCAGATCGTAGTCCACGAGGCAGGAGTTGCTGTATGTCATGAATTCCATGTTGCCCGACCAGCCCGTCGCGATGACCGGCTTACCGAGTGACATGCACTCGGCAAGCCCCAGCCCGAAGCCTTCGGCCCGGTGCAGCGACACATACACATCACAGCAGCGCTGCAGCGCGCGCACATGCATCTTGTCGATCACCTCGTCCCGCAGCAGGATCCGCGTGTCCGCTGCGACCAGACTCAGGAGTTCTGCCATGTGTTCGGGATACATATGCCCATTGCTTGACTTCACGACCAGACGCACGTCGTCACGACCGTCCGGAAACGCATGCCTGAATGCATTGACGACGGCCTGGGGATTTTTCCTGGTCACGAAGGAGTGGAAATCAAAAGTGAAAAGAAAGACGAAGGTTTCCGGATCCAGCCCGAAGTCCTGTCTCTGCAAGCCGCTATCACGCTGGTCAGAGAGCGGCAGCGGAACTCGCATGATCGGTTTGTCGGTCACGCTGCGGAACGCATCCTCAATGAATCGTGAGGCCACCATGATCTCGTCCACCAGCGCAATGGCGCTCAGCCAACTTGGCGGAATCACCTCAAGTTCCCAAAACCAGCACGCAATGACGTAATGCCCTTCCATACGGGCCCGGCCGATCTTGTCGAACGCGGCTTCGAGGTAGTCGGGATTGACGAAGATGACGGTGACCTGGTGCAGCATGCGCTGGTCGATGAGACCATCCAGGCTCCGGTCGTCCCAGGAGTGCGGAAGCCCCATGTCCAGGTCGTACAACGACACAGGCACGCCAGCGCTGATCAGCGCACGCGCATACATCCTTGCACTTTCCGCCAACCCGAATTCGCCACGGAGATAGCCAACAATGTTGATCCCCACCAATGGAGTCTCGGTGAAGGAGAAATCAGCGTTCGTCGGCAAGGAAGCGTCAGCGCCTTTTGGGTTCAGCTCCCAGGCATCCGTGCGCTGGAAACGCGTTTGAACCAAGGAGCGGGCGGATAGCTTGGAAGAAACGCGGTCACGCCAACTCTGCGGAAAAACACGATAGATACGCTGCAACCAGGCCTGTTGGCGTACCCACGACTGCAGACGAAGGCCGGCCAGCCCGCTCCGCCAGTAAGCGAAGAAGTCCCGTCGGTGCGGCGACGCAGTCATGGAGAACGGGATGCATCGAGGGCACGTTCCAGATCCCCACGCAAATCCTCCACATCCTCAACACCCACACTCAGCCTGACCAACGCATCGCTGATACCAAGCTGTTCGCGGCGGGCCACGGGAATCGAGGCATGCGTCATGACGGCGGGATGGTTCACCAGGCTTTCCACGCCGCCGAGCGATTCGGCCAGGGTGAACAGTTCGGTCTTTTCGCAGAAGCGCTTGGCCGCATCGAAGCCGCCCTTGAGGACGATCGAGACGATGCCGCCGAAGCCGGACATCTGGCGCTGGGCCAGTGCGTGCTGCGGGTGCGAAGCCAGGCCGGGGTAGATCACCTTTTCGATCGCGGGGTGGTTTTCCAGCCACTGCGCCAGCGCCAGGGCGTTTTCGCAATGCGCGCGCATGCGCAGCGGCAGGGTCTTGAGGCCGCGCAGGGCGAGGAAGCTGTCGAACGGACCTTGCACGCCGCCGATGGAGTTCTGCAGGAAGGCCAGTTGCTCGGCCAGTTCGGCGTTGTCGCCAACCACGGCGATGCCGCCGACCATGTCGGAGTGGCCGTTGAGGTACTTGGTGGCCGAATGCACGACGATGTCGGCGCCCAGGCTGAGCGGGCGTTGCAGCATCGGCGAGGCGAAGGTGTTGTCGACCACGATCAGCAGGCCGTGCTTGCGCGCGATCGTGGCGATGGCGGCGATATCGACCAGCTTGAGCATCGGGTTGGTCGGGGTTTCGATCCACACCATCCTGGTGTCGGGGCGGATCGCCGCTTCGAAGGCGGCCGCATCGGTCAGGTCGACGAAGCTGAAATCCAGGCCGGCAGTGCGGCGACGCACGCGCTCGAACAGGCGGAAGGTGCCGCCATACAGGTCGTCCATCGCCACCACGTGGCTGCCGGCATCCAGCAATTCCATCACCGTGGAGGTGGCGGCCATGCCGGAAGCGAACGCGAATGCACGCGTGCCACCTTCCAGCGCGGCAACGCAGCGCTCATAGGCAAAGCGCGTGGGGTTGTGGGTGCGCGAGTATTCGAAGCCCTGATGCTCGCCCGGGCTGGACTGCGCATAGGTGGACGTCGCATAGATCGGCGGCATCACTGCCCCGGTGCTGGGATCCGGCGACTGCCCTCCATGGATCGCCAGCGTTGCGAGCGAAAGTTCGCGCTCGCCTTCGTGGCTGGGTGTGGTGCAATTGGACATGGAGGTTCCCGGAAAAAGTGGCGGATTGTAACAAGCAGGTCTGAATGCCCGGTGCCGCGCGTCTCATCCGGACGCGCGCGCTACCCAGTCACTGCATGCGATCACTGCACGCGGCGGCGCAGGTAGTTGAGCAGGTCGATACGGGTGATCAGGCCCAGGAACTGCTTGCCGTCCATGACGATGGCGACCTGGCCGCGGTCGAACACCGGCAGCAACGCTTCGATCGGCGATGCGACATCCAGACGATCCAGCTTGCTGACCATGGCGGTGGAGATCGGGTCGCGGAAGCGCGCCTCGTCGCCATACACGTGCAGCAGCACGTCGCTCTCGTCGACGATGCCCACCAGCTCGCCGTCGTCGATCACCGGCAACTGCGACACGTCGTACAGCTTCATGCGCTGATAGGCGGTGGTCAGCAGATCCTTCGGCCCCACCACTACGGTGTCGCGCTTGTTGTAAGGGCGCAGGATCAGGTCGCGCAGGTCGCCGTGCTGCGGGCGCTCCAAAAAGCCGTTGTCGAGCATCCAGTAGTCGTTGTACATCTTCGACAGATACTTGTTGCCGGTATCGCAGACGAACACCAGCACACGCTTGGGCGTGGTCTGCTCGCGGCAATATTTCAGCGCAGCGGCCAGCAAGGTGCCGGTGGACGAGCCGCCGAGGATGCCCTCCTTGGCCAGCAGCTCGCGCGCGGTGTGGAAGCTTTCCGCATCGCTGATGGAATAGGCCTTCTTGACGCGCGAAAAATCAGAGATATCCGGCAGGAAGTCTTCGCCGATGCCTTCGACCAGCCAGCTGCCGGACTTCTCGCTGACCGTACCTTCTTCGATGTACTGGGTCAGGATCGAGCCGACCGGGTCGGCCAGCACCAGCTCGGTGTGCGGCGAGGCGGTAGCGAACGCGCGCGACAGGCCGGTCATGGTGCCGGAGCTGCCGCAGCCGAAGACGATCGCGTCCAGATCACCATCCATCTGCGCCAGGATCTCCGGGCCGGTGCCGAATTCGTGCGCGGCCGGGTTGTCCGGGTTGCCGAACTGATTGATGAAGTAGGCGCCGGGGGTTTCGGAAGCGATCTTGGCCGCCAGGTCCTGGTAATACTCCGGGTGGCCCTTGGCCACGTCCGAGCGGGTCAGCACCACGTTGGCGCCCATGGCCTTGAGGTTGAAGATCTTCTCGCGGCTCATCTTGTCCGGCACCACCAGGATCAGCTGGTAGCCCTTCTGCTGCGCGACCAGGGCCAGACCCAGGCCGGTATTGCCGGCCGTGCCTTCCACCAGGGTGGCACCGGGCTTGAGGTCGCCGCGCTGTTCTGCCGCTTCAATCATCGACAGGCCGATACGGTCCTTGATCGATCCACCGGGGTTGGCCGCCTCCAGCTTGAGGAACAGCTCGCAGACGCCGGTGTCCAGGTGCTGTGCCTTGACGATGGGCGTGTTGCCGATCAGTTCGAGTACGGAGGAGTGGATCGCCATCGGAATATCGTCGCTGCGCCGCACGGGCTAGACCGGTCATTATCCGACGAACGGCTGGGGAATGCTCATTCAGGCGTGAAACCATTGCGCAGACCCATGAACGAGCAGGCTCAGCCGCTGCAGGGAGGCGCCATCTGCGCGAAAGCGCAGCGGCTAAATAAAGACGCGGACGGTGGCGAGCCGACGAGGAGGCTGCCACCGCCCGCGACGGTGAACTTGTTCTAACGGTGGGGAAGGATCAGTGCGTGAGCTGGTCGTACATCCGGGTGAGCTTTTCTTTGGCCTGCAACTTTTCGCGTTTCATCTGGCCCAAGGTCACATCGTCGATGGGGAGTACCCCAAGTTCGGCATCCATGCATTTCTTGTTCAAGAGCTTGTGGCGTTGGTACAGCTGCTTGAACTCGGGATCGGACTTGATCAATGCGTCGATTTCGGTCTGCGGTTGCCCTTCGAACATGGCGTTACCTCCTTCACTTAAAACAAGAACGCCCCGGCCGCAGACGGCGCAGGGCGCTGCTTGGGAATGGAAGACCCGCGCGTCACGTTGCCAAGGGTCATCACGGTAAACGCACTGGTAAGAACACTACCTGTTGCAACTGCGTGCATCGCTGCGTGCCCTTGCGTCACTGACCCGGCCCTCCGTACTTTCCGGGCAGCGGAGTTGCTGCCCAGGAGTACGACCCTACGCCGGTCGCGAGGGGGGTTCAAGGCCAGAACGGCTGCTTTTGCCGTCCTTCGCGTCAATCAGTGAACGCGGTTCAACCGGGCGTCATGCCCGGGTTAAAAGACCTTAACTTCCAACTACTTGCATCAGGGCGCGACAACCACCTCGGCGGCGCGCGTCTTGCTGGCCGCACCCTTGCTGCCACTGACCTGCAAGCGTGCACTGGCGACACCGGCGGCAACCAACGCGTCGCGCACCGCTTCGGCCCGCTTCTTGGCGGTGGCGGCATCGTTGTCGAAACCGACAATGCTGACCCGGCCCTTCTTGCCGATGTTCAGATATTCGGCCAGCGCCTTTGCCTGCGCCGTGGCGTCGTCGGACAGGGCGGCCTTGCCGCCGAACGCACCACTGCCCAGCGAGAACACTTCGCCGCGGCCGTCGAACTTGGCAGCCGGCAACTTGGCCCCGGACACCAGCTCGGCTTCTTCGTGGGCCAGCTGCACGGCCTTCTGCTGGGCCGCATTGAGCTTGGCGGTCTGCTTGCCGGCCACGCTGGTCAGCGCCAGCTCGGCGTCCTGCCGCGCCAGGGTTTCCTGCTCGGCCGCCTGACGCATGCGCTCGGCCTCTTCGGCCTGGATCTGCGCCTGCACGCGCAAGCGTTCGGCCTCCTGGCGCGCACGCGAGGCGTCGCGACGGCTGGCTTCGATCAGCAGATCGTTACGGGTGCCTTCCAGCCGATCCAGCTCACGCCGCGCCAGTGCGGTACGCGCGGTGAGTTCGGCAATTTCGACCCGGCGGTCGGCCAGGAACACCAGCTCGTCGCGGTCGCGGCGCTTGGCCTCGGCCAGTGCGGCCACGCTTTGCTGGGCCTGCAGCCGCTCGAAGCGGGCCAGGTCACTGGTCTGCGGGTCGTTCTGCAGCGTGGCCAGGCGCCGGTTGAGCGCGTCGGCCTGTGGGTCGTCCTTGGCCGCCATCGCCAGCGGCGGCACGCTGGCCAGGCTCAATACACCGATGTAGAGCAGTGGGCGCAGGTTCATCGGCCGCCCTCCCCGGTGTTGAGCGTGTTCTGCAACTGCGCCACTTCCTTCTTGCGCTGTGCCAGCTGGGCGGTGACCACCGCCTCTTCGCTGCGGGCCTTGGCCAGATCGGCGTCGGCCGCTGCGCGCAGGGCGATCTGCGGCACCTGCTTGCGCTGGCGCTTGTCCAGTTGCGCATGCTGGGCCTGCATCAATTCCTGGCGTGCCAGGTTGACCAGATCCGGGGCGTATTGGTCGGCATCGGCCTGGGTGGCGCGTTGCACGGCCTGTTCGGCGGCGGTGAGCTCCGGTGCCACCTGGGCGGCGGCCGGAGAGGAAAGAACCATGAAACAGGCGATGCCATACAGGGATCGCCGCAAGTATGCGAAGCTAGCCGTCATTAGGGGAGCCGTAGCGAGGAAGTCTCGAGCACGGCCATTGTCGGAAGCCTGCGGCGGACTTGCAACGAGACGCTGCTGTTTGTTGGGGAACCATTGCGCATGGATATCGGCTACTTCCTGAAGCTGATGACCGAAAAGAATGCCTCGGACATGTTCTTGACCACCGGCGCGCCGGTGTACATCAAGATCGAAGGCAAGCTCTACCCGCTCGGCAATACGGGGTTGCCGCCGGGGATGGTCAAGAAAATCGCCTACTCATTGATGGACGAAGGCCAGGTGCCGCAGTTCGAGCGCGAGCTCGAGCTCAACATGGCAATTGCCTTGTCCGATGCCGGCCGCTTCCGCGTCAACGTGTTCAAGCAGCGCGGCGAAGTGGGCATGGTGATCCGCGCCATCCGCAGCCGGATCCCGAGCATCGAGGAGCTCAATCTGCCGCAGGTGCTCAAGGACGTCATCATGACCCCGCGCGGGCTGGTGCTGGTGGTGGGCTCGACCGGCTCCGGCAAGTCAACTTCGCTGGCATCGATGATCGACCATCGCAACAGCACCACCACCGGGCACATCCTCACCATCGAGGACCCGATCGAATATCTGCACAAGCACAAGATGTCGATCGTGAACCAGCGCGAGGTGGGCCTGGACACGCATGCCTTCCAGAGCGCGCTGAAGAACGCGATGCGCGAAGCGCCGGACGTGATCCTGATCGGCGAAATCCTGGATGCCGAGACCATGGAGGCCGCCATCGCGTTTGCCGAAACCGGTCACCTGTGCCTGGCCACGTTGCACTCCAACAATGCCGACCAGACCATCGAGCGCATCCTCAATTTCTTCCCCGAGAGCGCGCACAAGAACGTGCTGATGAATCTGGCGCTCAATCTGCGCGCGGTGGTGTCGCAACGCCTGGTCAAGGGCGTGGATGGACGCCGCCGGCCGGCGACCGAAGTGCTGCTCAACACGCCGATGATCCGCGACCTGCTGCGTCGCGGTCAGGTGCACGAGGTCAAGCAGGCGATGGAAGAGTCGCTGGAAGAAGGCATGCAGACCTTCGACCAATGCCTGTTCCGGATGGTGAAGTCTGGCGAAATCGAGCAGGAGGAAGCGCTGCGCGCCGCCGATTCACGCGATGGCCTTGCCCTGAAGTTCCGTCTTTCCGAAGGCGGCTCCGGCGAACACGACCCGTATGCGGACTACGAAACGGCGGCTGCGCCGAAGATCAGCCACGGGTTCATCTGATCGGTCTGGCGACGAAGGTCGGTCATTGCGGCGCTCGGGTTGCCGGCTCCTGCACTGTCAGGGCGGACGCTGCGACGAGCCCCTCATTCGCGATATCGATGCGACAAGCACCCTCATCCGGCGCTGCGCGCCACCTTCTCCCGCATGCGGGAGAAGGGACATAAGTGAGCGTGCGGTGCCTTGGGGCTTGCGCTTTGAACCGTACGGCTTTGCGTCGCAACTTCATCCAGCATCGCAACGACTGGGATCGAATCAGACGCCCGCCTGCCCTTCTCCCGTCCACGGGAGAAGGTGCCCGAAGGGCGGATGAGGGCCTCGATGCGCAGCCCTCACGCCACCGCATCAACCTGCATCTCCGGCCGTGCCGCATCGAAGGCCGGTAACGCCAGGCAGGCCTGTTCGATGCGCTGCAGGGTCGGATACGGGGCCAGATCAACCTCGAACCGGTGCGCGTTGTAGAGCTGGGGGACCAATACCCCATCGGCCAGGCCTGGCACATCGCCATGACAGAAGCGGCCAGTGAGCGGGTCGCGTGCCAGCTGCTGTTCCAGTGCGGCAAAGCCGCGCTCCATCCAGTGCCGCGTCCAGTGCTGGCGTTGCGCCGCATCCAGCGCGAACTCGCGCTCCAGCACCTGCATGACGCGCAGGTTGTTGAGCGGATGCACATCGCAGGCGATGACCTGGGCGAGCGCACGCACGCGGGCGCGCTCTGCCGGCGCTGCAGGCAGCAGGCATGTGCTGTCCGGGAACGCTTCTTCCAGATACTCCAGAATCGCCAGCGATTGCGGAATCACCACCGCGCCATGGCGCAGCGTCGGAACCAGCTGCTGTGGGTTGAGCTGTGCATAGGCAGCGGCGTGCTGCTCGCCGCCGTCGCGTACCAGATGCACCGGATGCGTGAGGTACGCCAGCGCCTTCAGATTCAGGCCGATGCGGACGCGATACGCGGCACTGGAGCGCCAGTACGAGAACAGCTCCAGTGGCGCGCTCATGCCCGGCCTCGCACGTTTTTGGTGACCAACACCTTCGCCGGTGTCATGGCAGCGGCTGCCGTTCGACGCGCTGCTCGATCGCACCGAAGATGCTGGCGCCACTGGCATCGAACATCTCGATCCGCACCACGTCACCGAACGCCATGAAGGGCGTGCTGGGCTTGCCGTCGCGCAGGGTCTCGACCACGCGCTGTTCGGCAAAACACGAGGCACCCAGGCTGGTGTCCTGGTTGGCGATGGTGCCCGAACCCACGATCGTGCCGGCCGAGAGCGGCCGCGTTTTGGCGGCGTGGGCGATCAGCTGGGCGAAGTCGAACTGCATGTCGTTGCCGGCTTCGGGCGCGCCGAACCAGGCGCCATTGACGTGGGTCACCAGCGGCAGATGCACCTTGTTCTCGCGCCAGGCAGCGTCCAGCTCGTCGGGAGTGACAAACACCGGCGATAGCGCCGAGCGCGGTTTGGATTGCACGAAACCGAAGCCCTTGGCGAGCTCGGCCGGGATCAGATTGCGCAGCGACACGTCGTTGACCAGGCCGACCAGCTGGATGTGCGCGGCGGCCTGCTCGGGCGAGGCGCCCATCGGCACGTCGTCGGTGATCACCACCAGTTCGGCTTCCAGATCGATGCCGTGGTCTTCGCTGATCACCTTGATGGCATCGCGCGGGCCGTAGAACCCTGCGCTGGTGGCCTGATACATCAGCGGGTCGGTGTAGAAGCTGTCCGGCACCTCGGCATTGCGCGCGCGGCGTACCCGCTCCACGTGCGGCAGGTAAGCGCTGCCATCGACGAACTCGTAGGCACGCGGCAGCGGTGCGGCCAAGGCCTGCATATCCAGATCGAACACGCCGTCGGCGCTGCCGTCGTTGAGCGAGGCCGACAAGGCGTTCAGACGCGGCGCCACATTGCTCCAGTCTTCCAGCGCGCGCTGCAGGGTGGGCGCGATGCCGGTGGCGCGCACGGCAGTGCGCAGGTCGCGCGCGACCACGATCAGGCTGCCGTCGCGGCCGCCTTCCTTCAGGGAACCTAGCTTCATGACCATCCTGTGCTGTGGCTGATGGGGCGATTGTACGGCCTGCCGCCGCAGTGGTTGCAGTTGAAACAACTGACCGGTACCACAACCGCAGTGACGGGATTTTGTGCAGCGCGCCAAAGGCGAGTACACTTGCCGGGTCTGCATGCGGCCGTCCGTTTCCCTTAGGGACAGCCGGCGAGGCCAGGATCGATCGATCCGCTCGCCCGCCCCACCCGACGCCTTTCGTGGTGCCGACAAACCCATCGCTCTTTGATCGGGTTGTTCCACCATCTCGCAGCGCGGTTCACGGGAACGCTCCGAGCCTCACTTTTTGCATCTGCAATGCGTCTGCGCTCCGGGCTGTGCCTGGCGGCGGCGCTTTACTTGGAGCTTCCTGATGTCTTTTGAATCCCTGGGCCTTGCGCCCTTCCTGCTGCGCGCGTTGGCCGAGCAGGGCTATGAAACCCCCACTGCGATCCAGCAGCAGGCGATCCCGTTGGTGCTGGCCGGTCACGACCTGCTGGCCGGCGCGCAGACCGGTACCGGCAAGACTGCCGCGTTCGGCCTGCCGCTGCTGCAGCACCTGGGCACCACGCCGCAGCCGGTCAACGGCCCGCGCAAGCCGCGCGCGCTGATCCTGACCCCGACCCGCGAGCTGGCCACCCAGGTGCACGACAGCCTGCGCGGCTACAGCAAGTACCTGCGCATTCCGAGCGCAGTGATCTACGGCGGCGTGGGCATGGGCAACCAGCTCGACACCCTGCGCCGCGGCGTGGACCTGCTGATCGCCTGCCCGGGGCGGCTGATCGACCATATCGAGCGTCGCAGCGTGGACCTGTCCGGCATCGAAGTGCTGATCCTGGACGAAGCCGACCGCATGCTCGACATGGGCTTTTTGCCGTCGATCAAGCGCATCCTGACCAAGCTGCCGCGCCAGGACCGTCAGACGCTGCTGTTCTCGGCCACTTTCGAAGAGAACATCAAGCAGCTGGCGCTGGAATTCATGCGCAACCCGATGCAGATCCAGGTCACCCCGAGCAACACCGTGGCCGAGAGCATCACCCATCGCGTGCACCCGGTCGATGGCGCGCGCAAGCGCGATCTGCTGCTGCACCTGCTGGCGCAGGACAGCCGCGAGCAGACCCTGGTGTTCGCGCGCACCAAGCATGGCAGCGACAAGCTGGCGCTGTTCCTGGAGAAGTCCGGCATCAAGACCGCGGCGATCCACGGCAACAAGAGCCAGGGCCAGCGCATGCGTGCACTGAGCGACTTCAAGGCCGGCCGCGTCACCGTGCTGGTGGCCACCGATATCGCTGCGCGCGGTATCGATATCGATCAGCTGCCCAAGGTCATCAACTACGACCTGCCGATGGTGGCCGAAGACTACGTGCACCGGATCGGCCGCACCGGCCGTAACGGCTCCACCGGCGAGGCGATTTCGCTGGTGGCGCAGGACGAAGCCAAGCTGCTGCGCCAGATCGTGCGCATGCTGGGCCGCGACGTGGAAATCCGCGACGTGCCGGGCTACGAGCCGCAGACCCCGATCCGCTGGGGCAACAGTGCGCCGGGCCGCGCCGAGCAGCCGGGTGGCGACCGCGCACCGCGCAAGAGCCACGCGCGTCGTCCGCATGGCGATGCGCCGCGTCAGGCGCATGCGCATGCCGGCCCGAAGAAGCCCGGTGGCCAGCGCAGCAGCGGGCCGCGTCAGGCAGCCGGTGCCGGCGCAGGCCGTCGCGATGGTGGCCGTGGCGGCCAGCGTCCGGCCAACCGCGGCGCCTGATACACGGCGTCTGCTGAGAACAAGGGCCGCGATGCGGCCCTTGTTGTATCGGGGCCGGCGTCGCCGGACCCTTGCGTCATCCGGCGACGCCGGCGCGCCCCCCCTCCTTTTGCTACTGCTTACCGATCACCGCCATGGATATCTTCAAAGTCTTTACGCTCGAAGCCGCGCATCGGCTTCCCAATGTGCCGCCCGGCCACAAGTGCGCCCGGCTGCATGGGCATTCGTTCCGGGTCGAGCTGCACGTCAGCGGCGAGCCAGGTGCCGACACCGGCTGGATCATGGACTTCGGCGACATCAAGGCCGCCTTCCAGCCGATCTACGATCGCCTGGACCACCATTACCTCAACGACATCGAGGGGCTGGAAAACCCTACCAGCGAACGGCTGGCAATCTGGATCTGGCAGCAGCTCAAGCCGGCGCTGCCGCAGCTGAGCGAGATCGTGGTGCATGAAACCTGCACCTCCGGCTGCCGCTACCGCGGCTGATTCTTCCGCGCATTCCGGTGTCCTGAAGCCGCCCGCTGGGCGGCTTTTGTCGTTTCAGACCTGTTCCAACCGTTTGATACGGAAGGACTTCTGCAGATATTTGGTAAATTTTCAGCAAACGTGTTGCATCGCAACAATATCGGCGTATGTTGCAACGCAACAAACGGTCACACGCTTCCCCAAGGGGTTCGCAATGTCGGCGCAGTTCGAAAACAGCTTCACCCGTCAGTTCGCCTCTGCTGCAGCGCGTGCCAACCAGTTGGCATTGGACACGCTGGAACAGAACGTCAACGCGACCACCAGCTTCTTCGGTGAGTTTGCGCAGGCACGCGATCTGGGCGCCTACCAGACGCTCTGGTCGAAAGGACTGCAACTGGCCCGCGACAACCTGGAACGTCTGGCTTCGGTCAATCAGGAAGTGATGGGAATGGGGTTGAAAATGTCCAGCGAGCTTGGGCAATTGGCCAAGCAGCAGTTCGACACCGGCAGCGAGCAGGCCGGCGCAACAGGCAAGACCCGGCGCAAGTAACCGCCAATAAAATTCAGCGTCTTTGCATGGGTCCCTCCCCCCGTGCAATCCGGCCCGACAGATCCCTCCCTCTGTCGGGCTTTTTTATTGCCTGATCGCTGGGGTTTTCGCTGCGCAGGTTTGGCTCGGGGACGCTGCAGGTGCGCAGCTGCTGCGGTGACATGCAAGCGTGTTGCTTACAGAGCAGTGACGGTGCGCACCACCGGCGCGTGGAGCGTGCATGCAGTCTCTGCTCAGCCACAACACGCGCGCTGGGCGCGGACCCGACCAGACGCCGACCGCGCTGCGCGCCAGCAGGCTCGCGTACTTGCCGGGTCTGACCTAGGCCGGCAATTGCAGCCCGTGCGCCTGGCTGGCGGCATCGGCACCCGGTCGCCACGGGATCCGCCCCCAGCACGGCATCGCCAGACGCGCGTGCAGCATGCGGATGTTGTCTTCGGCGCGCTCCATCTGCGGATCGATTTCGTTGGCGATCCAGCCGATGCAGTCCAGGCCGTCGGCGGCGATGGCAGCGGCGGTCAGGCGCGCATGGTTGATGCAGCCCAGCCGCACGCCGACCACCAGCACCACCGGCAGCCGCAACGCGCGCACCAGGTCGGCTTGATCCAGGGTCGCGCTCAGCGGCGCGGCCCAGCCACCGACGCCTTCCACCACCACCACTTCGGCCTGCGCGCGCAATTGCGCAAACGCCTGCGTGATCGGCGCCAGCGTCAGCGTCACGCCGACATCGGCTGCGGCCAGCTCCGGTGCCAACGGTGCGGGCAACGCATAGGGATTGAGGCTTGCATAGTCCGGTTGCGGGTGGCTGGCCGCCTGCAGCGCCAGCGCGTCTTCGTTGCGCCAGCCCTGCGGCGTGTGTTCGCAGCCGCTGGCCACCGGCTTCATGCCGACCGCGCTGTGGCCGCGTGCGCGCAACGCATGCAGCAGCGCAGTGCTGCCCATGGTCTTGCCGATACCGGTATCGGTGCCGGTGACATAAAACGCCGGGTGCTGCATACGCCAGATCCTGCGGCCGCGCCGCCATTGCCGTGAGGGCGCGCAGCATAACGCGCGCACCGGGCCGCACGGCTGAGCACGGTTGATTTGCGTTGATAGCGCGCCGTGCTGCCCGTCGCTGCCGGTGATCGATGAGCAGCGTACCGACGCCAGCCAGCCAGCGCGCGGCAATTGAGCGCAGAACGGTGCGCACCGTGATGGGCCTGCTGCGTGCTCTGACCTGCCCACACGCCCGGCGCAGCGCGTGCTCGTGCGTGACCTGCCCCGTCGCAGGCACGCTGCAGACGGCCGCTGCTAAACTTTGCCGATGTTCGCCACCTCTTCGCTGACCGGCAGCAAGCCGGAACAATATGCCCAGCTCACCGCCCAGGCCCAGGCACTGGTACACGGCGAGCCGGACCGGATCGCCAACGCCGCCAATCTGGCCGCGCTGATCTTCAACTCCCTGCCCTCGCTCAACTGGGCCGGATTTTATTTCTACGACGGCCGCGAGCTGGTGGTGGGGCCGTTCCAGGGTCTGCCGGCATGCGTGCGCATTCCGCTGGACAAGGGCGTGTGCGGCGCGGCCGCCAGCACCCGGCAGAGCCAGCGCATTGCCGACGTGGATGCGTTCCCCGGGCATATCGCCTGCGATTCGGCATCGCGCTCGGAGCTGGTGATTCCGCTGGTCAAGGGCGATGCGCTGATCGGCGTGCTGGATCTGGACAGCCCGGACCTGGACCGCTTCGATGCGGACGATCAACGCGGCCTGGAAGCCATTGCGCAACTCTTTGTGGACGCGCTGGCGTGACCACCGAGCGGATGCGCAACATCGGCCCCAAGAGCGCGGCGTGGCTGCGCCAGGTCGGCCTGCGCACGCAGCAGGACCTGCAAGCCGTCGGCGCGGTGGGTGCATTCGTGAAAGTCCGCCGTGCCGGCTTCAAGCCCAGCCTCAACCTGCTGTATTCGCTGGAAGGCGCGCTCTCCGATTGCCACTGGCAGGACGTGCCGGAAGCGCGGCGCCATGCGTTGCTGGCCGAATACGAAGCAGCCAGCGCGCTGCTGCCGGTGCGCGGCCGCGCCATCGGCGGGCCGGTGGAAACCGTGCATTACGCACGCGCCGACAACGACGATACGCACGGCGACATGATCGAGTCGGCCGATGACGGCGCGCAGCCAAGCGGCGCGCACGACGACTAAGGGCAGCGACCAGCACGATTGCGCTCACCGCCAGACGCGCGCAACCAGCGCTCGGAATCGGCATCTATCACTTGTCCGCCGCGGTTCCTGTGCGCGGCCCACACCCGGCCGGCGACTGCTCGCTATGGGTTGTTCGCGACTGTGAGCGCGTGACGTGCGGCGACGCCTCGCGTCGCGGGACATTAAGGGGTTCAGTCGACATACGTGTAAAAATGGTTCATAGCATCCGATTTCTTTTGTTAAAACATGAAGTTGTCAGAAAAAATGGCACTTCAGCCGGCGAATCCACGCCCCCGACCGATAACACCTTGGTGGAAAGCTTCAACGGACGCCTGCGGCAGGAGTGTCTCAACGCGCATTTGTTTCTTGTCACTGGCTGACGCGCGGAGCAAAATCGAACAATGGCGACGCGTCTATAACCAGGAGCGGCCCCACAGTGCACTGGCATGGAAAACCCCTGAAGAATTCGCCCGAAATTACGGGTCCCAAGCGAATTCCCAGGCGCCAACTCAGGCCGAAATCTCTATTAGCTAATGGCTCTGGAATCGGGGGGGCAACCCAGCCCGGACTCTAAACCCGGCCGCTACTCAGGACGGGGGGACGTCGAAGCCACACCAGCATTCAGATGTAGACGGCCCATCGATAGCGATGCATCGAACATCTCCTCATGGGTGCTGCTGGCATTGCAAGCACGCCGTCTTGATCACCAATCTCAGAAACCAAAACGCAACGTCGCCCAGTACGCGCGTCCCGGTTCGTTGTAGGTGGCCGCGCCTGCCGCACCGCCGGTGTTGTTGGTGCCCTCGCGAAACAGCCGGGTGTCGAACAGGTTGTCCACGCCCACACCGACGCTGACCGTGCGGGTGATGCGATAGCGGGCACTGATACCCCACAGGTCGTAGGGGTCGCGGGTGTCGGAGGCGATGGCACCGCCGCTGGTGCTCGACTGCGTGGCCGACTCCTGCTTGCCGTAAAACGTTCCGGTAAGCAGCAGCGACAACGCCTGGGTCGGTTGCCAATCCAACGTGGTGTTGACCGTGTATTCCGGGATTACCGACAGCGGCTGATCGGTGGCGGTGTTCTTGTTCTCGATCATGTAGGTGACGTTGGTGTTCCACTTCACTACGCGGCCCTGTTCGCCCAGCAACGGCAGGGTGAGATTGCCTTCCACACCCTGCACGATCGCTTCCGATGCGTTGGTCCACTGGAACACCTGCCCGCGTCCATCGGCAGTGGTACCCACCGGCACCATCCCGGCGACGATCTTGCCGTCGTATGCATTGTGGAAATAGGTCAGCGAGGCGTGGTGGCCGGACTGCGGTGCCCACTCGATGCCGATTTCCTTGTTGATGCTGGTTTCCGGATCGAGGTTGTCATTGCCCTGGATGTAGCAGCCCGACCCCAGATTGGGAAACAGCACCGGGCAGCCATTGCCGCGCGTGTAATACAGATAGTTATCGTTGGACTGATACAGATTGGGCGCCTTGAACGCACGCGCGATGCCGCCCTTGAGCAACCAGTCTTCGCTGAGTTTGTATTGCACATTGAGGCTGGGGCTGAGGTTGTTGCCGAACTGGCTGTGGTGATCCAGGCGCAGGCCGGGGGTAAGCGTCAGCCGCTCGGTGGCGTAGATGTTGTCTTCCACATACACCGCGCTGAGCGTGGCCTCACTGCGTGGACTACGGGCATCCGCAGAAAGGCCAGGAAAGCCACCACCTGCGGTGACGGCCTGCGACATCGAATACGCATCGCTGAGGCGGCTCTGGCGACGCTCGAAACCGAACGTGAGCACTTGTTCGGCCCAGGCCTGCAACGGCAGGTTGAACTCGCCGTCGATATTGAGATTGTCGAGCATGGCGGTGGAGTTGAGCAGGCTGGCCGCAATGGAACCTTCCGGGCCGCCGGCCAGGCCTTCGTTGAGACGGGTGTTGTCGGTGCCTTCGTAGGCGGCGGTGAGCCGCGAAGTGCCCAGCGCCCAGGTGCCGCGGTGCGTCAGCGAGAACGTGCGGCGCAGCATGGTGTTGGTTTCGCTGCCGAACAACGCAGCGAGATCGGCGCCTGCCAGGCCATCGGCGCTCACCGCGCGATCGCCTGCATACAGATTGCCCTGGCGGCTGAAGCCGGCATCGAGTTCGATCACCTGCCCTTCCGTCGGGTCCCAGCGCAACAGGCCGTTGATGTCCTTGTTGCGCACGCCCTCGCGCCCGGCCGGCGGCACTGCATTGGCGTTACTCGCAAAGCGGCGATTGAGCTCCAGCGAATCCGGATCGGTCTTGTTGATGTTGCCGTAGAGGCGGAACGAAAACGTGTCCGACAGCGGGCCACTGAGCTGGAATCCGATGCGTTGCCCATCGCCTTCGGCGCTGTGCTGCGGCACAAGACCGAACAGCGTCATCGCACCGGTAAGATCGCCGGTCGGTTTCTTGGTGATGATGTTGACCACACCGCCGGACGCACCGGAGCCATAACGCGCCGCCGCCGGGCCACGCAGCACCTCGATGCGCTCCACCGCGTCGGCCGGTACCCAGTTGGTATCGCCACGCGTGTTGCGTTCGCCGCTGCGGCCCATGCGCACCGCATCGCGCGACCCCACCGGCTTGCCATCCACCAGAATCAGCGTGTTTTCCGGGCCCATGCCGCGCAAATCGATCTGGCGGTTGTTGCCGTATTGCCCGGATGCGCTATTGCCGGTGAGATTGACGCCCGGCATGGTGCGCAGCAGCTGCGACAGATCGTTGACCGGTGGACGCCGCTCGATATCTTCGGCGGTGATGACCGATGAGCCCAGCGCCTGGCGCGCAATCTGCGCGGCGGTGACGTGCACGGTGTCCAGCGATTGCGGGTCGGCCACCGCGTCTTCGGCGGATGCGCTGCACATGCAGCTGCCGCAACCGATAGCGATTGCCAGCACCAGCTGACGGCGGGACACCACAGGACGGCGCGCAGGCACAGACATCCATGACCGGCATGATGCGGACATTTTTAAACCTCTCGACAGGAGATGGGCCTCTAGCGACGGCTTGAGGTGACAAAGCGGGGGCCACGCGTGCAGCAGGCGCACGGTGCGTGCGAGGCGGTGCAGCGCAGTCAAGATTGTCCGCGCATTCTACACAGATACGATTCATTCTCAAATCGAACATGTGTGTTGGCGCAGTTGCGTACGGGAATCGCACCACTGCGGCAGCTCATCTGTTGCACAGCAGGTGTCGCGTGCAGAGATGTCTGCGTTAGCTGTGTACAGACCCGGCAGCAGCACGAACGGTGTCACTCCGGGGCCACCCGTGCAGCAACATGGCGGCTGCATGAGTGGCACTCTGCGGATGTAGCGATTTGGCAAAACGCGCTGGTAGCGCGTTGCGGATTACTTCAACGCAAGCAGCTCGCGCATGTCGTCGATGATGGCCACCGCACCGGAGGTCTGCACATCGAAGCCGCGCAAATAGCCGTAACGCACCATCGCCAGCGGCATGCTGGCGGCGTTTGCGGCCGCGGCGTCGGTAGCCGAATCGCCGACCATCAGGCACTGCTGTGGTGTGTGCTGGAACTGCTCGGCCAGCTGCAGCAGCGGTGCCGGGTCGGGCTTGCGCTGCGGCAGCGAATCGCCGCCGAGCACCGTGCTGAAATACGCCCCGATCCCCAGATGCTCCAGCAGCGGTGCAATGAAACGCGACGGTTTGTTGGTGCACAACGCCAGCGTGGCGCCGGCATCGCGCAAACCTGCCAGCGCATCGGCAACGCCGGGATACAGCTGCGGGTTGTGCAGCAGGCAGGCTTGGTAGTGGCGCATCATCACCGGCATTTCTGTCTCGGCATCGTGCGTCCCGCCGGCTTCGCGCAATGCGGTGGCGAGCAGCACATGCACACCTTCGCCGATCCAGCTGCGGATCGTGGCTTCGCTGAACTGCTGCAGCCCCAATTCCTGCAAGGTGGCATTGAGTGCTTCGGCGATATCCGGGGCACTGTCCACCAGCGTGCCATCCAGATCGAAGATCACCAGCGGATACGGAAACATGCGGACTGCCTTGGGTGGGGGAGCAAGCGGCAGTGTACGCAGTGCAGGATTCATGGCGTGTCACTGTGGAGCGCCGGGGATATCTCGCTGGCTGCATCGATACAGTCATCCACGAAGGCCGCATGCGAAGCCCGCAGCACTGCTTACGAGAGAACCGCCATCACTCGGCCTGCGGTATTTCACCGAACAACTGGCCCTGCACCGCGGCGTCTTCGACATCGCTGAAACCGCTCAGGCCGACACCGACCAGGCGGTAACGCGTTTGCGCTGGCAACTCCACGCGGCGGGTCAGGGCCAGCGCGATCTGTGCCAGTGCGTCCTGCGAGGCAGGCGGCTGCTCGGGCGTGTAGGAACGCGTGAGAATGCGGAAATTCGATGTCTTCAACTTCAGCACCACCGTGCGCCCGATGCGCTCGGTGCGACGCGTGGCGAGCCAGGTTTTTTCGGCCAGCCGCAGGATGTGCGGGTCCAGCGCATCAAGCGCAAGATCTTCGCTGAAGGTGTCTTCCGAAGAGACCGACTGCACCTCCTGGTCCGGCTCCACCGGGCGCTCGTCGATGCCGCGCGCGCGGCGATACAGGCTATGCCCGAAACTGCCGAAATGCGCCTGCAATTCTTCCAGCGGGCGCAGGCGCAGATCGGCCACGGTGACGATGCCCAAGGCCGCCAGCTTGCCATCCATCACCTTGCCCACGCCGGGAATGCGATTGACCTTGAGCGGGAGCAGGAATGCATCCACGCGACTGGGTGCGATCACGAACTGGCCATCGGGTTTGCGCCAGTCGGAGGCGATCTTGGCCAGGAACTTGTTCGGGGCGATGCCGGCCGACGCGGTGAGCTGGGTTTCTTCGCGGATCTGGGTGCGGATCAGTTGCGCGATTTCGGTGGCCAGCCGCATGCCGGTCTTGGCTTGGGTGACATCCAGATAGGCCTCGTCCAGCGACAACGGTTCGACCAGATCGGTATGCCGATGGAAGATCTCGCGCACCTGCCGCGACACCGCCTTGTAGCGGGCAAAGTCCGGTGGCACGAAGACCGCATCCGGGCACAGGCGCTCGGCACGCACAGCCGGCATCGCCGAGCGAATGCCGAAGGTGCGCGCTTCGTAAGATGCCGCGCACACTACCGAGCGCGCACCGCGCCAGGCCACCACTACCGGCTTGCCGCGCAGGCTCGGGTCGTCACGTTGCTCCACGGATGCGTAGAACGCATCCATGTCCACGTGCACGATCTTGCGCATCAAGCTGGTTTCTCTGTTACAGGTCTGCATCCATGATAAGCCAGCGCCGTCTCATGCCTTGAGCGGCGATCGCACACAACGCAAGTGGTAAACGGGCGCGACCGGCCATCGAACACCAGCGATCTCGCGTGGTAGACCACAGCAGCAGAGCCAACCATGCAGGCCCGCCCGCCCCCAAAGACGGCACGCCCGCATGCTGCCGCTCAACATGCAACGCGGCCCTGCTGCACGGCGCAACCGGCTGAAAACAGCACGCATGCGTACGGATAAAACGTTTGATTGAACCGCGCCGGCTCATGCACCCTTGCCGGCTTCGCCTTTCGCTCCTTGCAGGAAACGTTCGTCATGACTCGTCAAAGTACGTACTCGCGCGACCAATTGCTGGCCAGTGCGCGTGGGGAATTGTTTGCACCCGACAGCGGCCGTCTGCCCAACGATCCGATGCTGATGTTCGACCGCATCACCGAGATCAGCGACACCGGCGGTGCGCATGGCAAGGGCGTGATTCATGCCGAACTGGATATCCGCCCGGACCTGTGGTTCTTCGGCTGCCACTTCATCGGCGACCCGGTGATGCCCGGTTGCCTGGGCCTGGATGCAATGTGGCAGCTCACCGGCTTCTTCCTCACCTGGATCGGCGCACCCGGCCGCGGCCGCGCGTTGGGTTGCGGGGAGGTCAAATTCACCGGCCAGGTGCTGCCGAGCGCCAAATTGGTGAGCTACGAGATCGATGTCAGCCGCGTGATCAACCGCAAGCTGGTGATGGCGCAGACCGACGCACGCATGCTGGTGGACGGGCGCGAGATCTATACCGCCAAGGATCTGCGCGTGGGCATGTTCACTTCAACGGAGAACTTCTGATGCGTCGCGTCGTCATCACCGGAATGGGCATCAATTCGTGCCTGGGCAACGATCTGGACACCGTCTCCAGCGCTCTGCGCGAAAGCCGCTCCGGCATCACCGCGCTCCCTGATCACGCAGAGGCCGGCCTGCGCAGCCAGGTGGGCGGGGCAGTCACGCTGGATCTGGAAGCGTTGATCGACCGCAAGCTCAAACGCTTCATGGGCGATGCCTCTGCGTACGCCTATCTGGCCATGCGCGATGCGATCGCCGATGCGGGCCTGAGTGCCGAACAGGTCAGCGATGTGCGCACCGGCGTGATCGCCGGCTCCGGCGGCGGCTCCAGCCAATGGCAGGTGGAAACCGCCGACCTGCTGCGCAACCGTGGCGTGCGCAAGGTCGGCCCATATATGGTGCCGCGCACGATGTGTTCGGCGGTCTCTGCATCGCTGGCCACCGCGTTCAAGATCCGCGGCCTGAGCTATTCGCTGTCGGCCGCCTGCGCGACCTCGGCGCATTGCATCGGCGCATCGGCGGATCTGATCCGCCACGGCGCGCAGGATGTGATGTTTGCCGGTGGCGGCGAAGAACTGCACTGGACCATGAGCGTGATGTTCGATGCGATGGGCGCGCTGTCCACCGGCTTCAACGATCGCCCGGCGGTGGCATCGCGCCCGTACGACGCGCAGCGCGACGGCTTCGTCATCGGCAGCGGCGGCGGCATGCTGGTACTGGAAGACTACGACCACGCCATCGCACGCGGCGCACGCATCCATGCCGAACTGCTGGGCTATGGCGTGACCTCCGATGGCGCGGACATGGTGGCGCCCAGCGGCGAAGGTGCGGTGCGCTGCATGCATATGGCCCTGCAAGGGCTGGATCGCCCGATCGATTACCTCAACACGCACGGCACCTCGACACCGCTGGGCGATGTCACCGAACTGGGCGCGGTGCGCGAGGTGTTCGGTGACAACGTGCCGCCGCTGTCCTCGACCAAGGCGCTGTCCGGCCATTCGCTGGGCGCCGCCAGCGTGCACGAGGCGATCTACAGCCTGCTGATGCTGCGCGACGGCTTCATGGCCGGCTCGGCGCATATCGAAGAACTGGACCCGCGCGCGGAAGGTTTCCCGATCCTGCGGCAGACCCAGGACGCCAGGTTGAACACGGTAATGTCCAACAGCTTCGGCTTTGGCGGCACCAACGGTACGCTGGTGTTCGGCCGGGTGTGATGCTCGCCGCCACCGCCGTTCCACCGCGGTGGCCCTGCGGTGGCGGTGGTGGCATCCCACCAGTCACGCAATGACGGAAGTGCCTTGGCGTGCAGCCTGCTTAGACCGGGCACCACGTGGGGCATGCGGACGCTGCGCGGTTGATACCGCGCGGCGCCGCACCGGCAGCACCTGCCACTTCGCGTTGAATACGCTTGCGTGCCGGTTCGCTGGCGGGCGTTCCGGTCAACGCGTCTCCCGCTCCCGAACCGATCGATCGTAGTCGCTGCGTGCATTTGAGATGCAGCCTTGCACGGTGCTGTCCTGGCCACCCGAGCGCTCACAGCCTTGTATCTTGTCGTCCCGCCTGTCGGCGTCGTAGTGATTGCGCGCGGCTCGATCGATTTCGGCGCGTTCTCCTTGCACACGTTCGTTTTCCGAACGTGTCTGCGCCTTCAGGCGCTTTGCGATGGTGGGCACGCCAGCTTGCGGAGCATCACTGGGCGCCATCATGTCCAGACTCGGGGAATCGCCGGGCACATGCGCGCGCCAGAGCGCACGTTCGCTTTCGGCCGTCCATTCGCGGCCTTGATAATGCGCGCCCCAGTACGCATCCAGCGCGAACGTAAGCTTTGGCACCGCCTTTGCGACCGCGCCACGGCCGGACACGATTGCCTGCGCAGGCATCCAGCCGCGCGCATCGGGCCCACGCACATCGCACCACCTGCCAGTTTCCAGACAGCCATACACGGTGACCGGGTTGCCAGCGTGGGCCTCACCCACCAACCGGTATTCCTCGCCAGGGCCGGCACGCAGACGGACCAGGCTGTTGACGTGCGCTGTGTGCTGCGCCGCGACCGGCGTGGCCACTGCGATCAACATCGCCACGCTCCATGACAGACCTCGCCGCATTGCACGCTCCTTGATGTGCCGATCCATGCCGCAATTGGCCACTGCAGTGACCGCGCTGCCACGTGTATCAGCCAGGCGGCCTCACCGCGCTGCGAACGCAGCGCCTGCCGACACTGGCAGGCGCAAGGCCGACAAGGCCGGCATCTTCAGCCTGCCATGTCGTTGTGTCGCAGCAACGCATCGATGCTCGGCGCACGCCCACGGAAAGCGCGGAAGTTGTCGGCCGCACTGCGGCTGCCACCGCGCGACAACACCTCATGGCGGAACCGTGCACCGGTCTCGGCCACCTGCTCGGGCGCCTCTTCGAACGCGGCATAGGCATCGGCGCTGAGCACTTCGGCCCATTTGTAGCTGTAATAGCCGGCCGCATAGCCCCCGGCGAAAATGTGGCTGAACTGGTGCGGGAAGCGATTCCACGCTGGCGGCCGATTGACTGCCACCTCGTCGCGCACGCGCTCGATCAATTGCAGCACGCTGTCCTGGGTCGGGTCGAAGCTGCTGTGCAGCTGCATGTCGAACAAGGCAAATTCCAGCTGGCGCACGGTGAACATGCCGCTCTGGAAATTGCGCGCAGCCAGCAAGCGATCGAACAGGTTGCGCGGCAACGGTTCGCCGGTCTGCACATGCGCGGTCATCGCCTGCACGCGCTCCCATTCCCAGCAGAAGTTCTCCATGAACTGGCTCGGCAACTCCACCGCATCCCATTCGACGCCGTTGATGCCGGCCACGCCCAGCTCGCCGATGCGGGTTAGCAGCTGATGCAGGCCGTGGCCCATTTCATGGAACAGCGTGGTGACCTCGCCATGCCGGAAGGTGGCCGGTGCGTCGCCGCTGCCGCGGCCGAAGTTGCACACCAGATACACCAGCGGCGTCTGCACGCCGTTGGCTGTGTCGCGGCGATTGCGGCAGTCGTCCATCCATGCGCCACCGCGCTTGCCTTCGCGCGCATACAGATCCAGATAGAACTGGCCGACCAGCGCGCCTTGCGCATCTTCCAGCCGGTAAAACCGCACATCCGGGTGCCAGACCGGCGCGCTGTCGGGTTTGACGGTAAGCCCGTACAGGCTGTGGATCACATCGAACAGGCCGGCCAGCACTTTCGGCTCGGTGAAGTACTGCTTCACCTCCTGCTCGGAAAAGCTGTAACGCGCCTGCTTGAGTTTTTCGCTGACGTAGGCCAGATCCCAGGCCTGCAGCTCGTCCAGGCCCAGTTCGTCGCGCGCAAAGGTTTCCAGCTCGTCGCGGTCGCGCTGCGCATGCGCCTTGGCGCGCACGGCCAGATCGCGCAGGAAGCCCATCACCTCGTCCGGGCTCTGCGCCATCTTGGTGGCCACCGAATAGTCGGCGTAACTGGCGAATCCGAGCAGCTGCGCCAGCTCGGCGCGCAAGCCCAGAATGCGATCGATATTGGCGCTGTTGTCCAGCGCGGCATCGCCGAATTCGGAAGCGCGCTCGGCGTTGGCGCGGTACAGCAGCGCGCGCAGTTCGCGGCTGTCGGCATCGCTCTGCACCGGCAGGTAGCACGGCATCTGCAAGGTGAATTTCCAGCCCGGCACGCCGTCTTTCTCTGCGGCAGCGCGCGCGGCAGCGATCACTTCGGCCGGCAAGCCGGAGAGCTGCGTTTCGTCCTCGGTCACATGCGACCAGGCATCGGTGGCGTCGAGCACGTTCTGCGAAAACTTGGCCGCCAAGGCCGACAGTTCTTCCTGGATCTGCGCAAAACGCGCCTTGGCCTCGTCATCGAGTTCGGCACCGCCCAGGCGGAAATCGCGTAGTGCGTTGTCCAGCACCTTGCGACGCGCTTCATCGTAGGACGCTGCCTCCGGCGACTGCGCCAACGCCTTGTACTGCGCATACAGCGCCAGGTTCTGGCCCAGCGCACTGCCGAAGCGGCTCACCTTGGGCAGGTTGCTGTTGTAGGCCTCGCGCAACTCCGGGGTGTTCATCACCGCCTGCAGATGACCAACCTGCCCCCAGGCGCGCCACAGGCGCTCGGTGGCATCGTCCAGCGGCGTGACAAAGCTATTCCAGCGCACCGGGCTGACCTGCTCGGCCGCCTTCACTGCCGCCTCGGCATCGGCGAGCAAGTGGTCGATCGCCGGGCCCACGTGTTCGGGGCGGATCGCATCGAAGGACGGCAGTCCGGACAGATCGAGCAGCGGGTTGGTCATGGGGCGCTCCGGGTGGGACTGGATCAGGAATGACGAAGTTGTCTGGTGACACGTACCGACAGCTGCGTGTCACTGCGTGGTGGATATGGCGGTCATTCCAGCGCCGCACAAGGCAAGGCGGGCAGATCGCCGCCGTTCACGGCCAGGGCGATGGCTGCATCGCTGTCGCTGACATCGATCTCGCGCGCCACGTACCAGGCCGGGTCGTAATAGCTGTGCGCGTAGCGTTCGCCGGCATCGCACAGGATGGTGACGATGGAGCCCTGCCGGCCTTCCTCGCGCATTCGCCGGGCCGCCTGCAGCACGCCGACGAAATTGGTGCCGGTGGAGCCGCCGACGCGCCGGCCCAGGGTGGCACTGACATGGCGCATCGCCGCCAGGCTCAGCGCATCGGGCACCTTGATCATTACATCCACGCAGCTGGCGATGAAGCTCGATTCCACCCGTGGCCGGCCGATGCCTTCGATGCGCGAGCCGCCGGTGATGGCCAGCTCTTTGGGGCACTGCCCGTCCACCGCACGGCAGTAGCCGTCGAAAAACACCGACACTTCCGGGTCTGCGCACAGGATGCGGGTGGCATGCCGGCGATAGCGCACATAGCGGCCCAAGGTGGCGCTGGTGCCGCCGGTGCCGGGGCTGCACACGATCCATTCCGGAATCGGGTGCGGCTCCTCGGACAGCTGCTTGAAGATCGATTCGGCGATGTTGTTGTTGGCGCGCCAGTCGGTGGCACGCTCGGCATAGGTGAACTGGTCCATGAAGTGCCCGCCGGTCTCGCGCGCAAGCGCATGCGAGGCGCTGTCCAGATCGCAGGCGCGCTCCACCAGATGGCAGCGGCCGCCCTGGAATTCGATCGCGGCGATCTTCTCCGGCGAGGTCGACGCCGGCATCACCGCGATGAAGGGCACCCCCAGCAGGCGCGCGAAATAGGCCTCGGAAATGGCGGTGGAGCCGCTGGAGGCCTCGATCACCGGGCGCCCGGCACGCAGCCAGCCATTGGTGAGCGCGTACAGGAACAGCGAGCGCGCCAACCGGTGCTTGAGGCTGCCGGTGGGGTGGCTGGACTCGTCCTTGAAGTACAGATCGATGCCCGGATAGCCCGGCAGGTCCATCGGGATCAGATGGGTGTCGGCCGAACGGTTGAAATCGGCTTCGATCTTCTGGATGGCGGCGGCCACCCACTGGCGCTGCGACATGGGCACGGGCGTGATGCAAAGGAGGCCGCAATTCTACCGCCGCCGGGCGTGCGCCCGGGCCGGGCGGTCATCCGGCGGACAGTTGCCGGGCCGGTGGTATGCTCATGGCTCCTGTCCGCCGCCCTGACTGCCCGTGCTGCGTTGCCTGCTCCGCCTGCTGCTGTGCCTGTGCCTGGTCGCCAATACGGCCACCGGTGCGTGGGCGTCGGTGGGCATGGCGATGCCGGATACGGTGATGCCACAGGCCGCGGTACACGCGATGGCGACGCACCCGTCGACCGCACAGGCGATGTCCTGCCACGACGCCATGGTGGCGCCGGACAAGGCGGCGCCCGACGCACTGGCCCCGCCGGACAAAGGCGATCACCCGCATGCGGCCGACTGCTGCAAGCTGGGCAGTTGCGACTGCCTGCACCATTGCAGCCTGGCCCTGCTGGCCCTGCTGACGCTGCCGGCGGTGCCGGCGGGGATGCCCGGCCATTCCGCAGTATCTGCCACCCTGGAAGAGGGTCGCAGCAGCCCGGCGCACGAACAACCGGTACGACCTCCCATCGGCTAAGCGGCCGACGGACCCTGTGCCCACCAGCAGGCGGGCATGCCCGCTACCGGATGTCGTCAGGTCTTGCGCGCGCGGCGCGCGCAATTGCGCCCTCGTCGCGGCCTGACGCTGGCTGCGCATCGTCTGTCAGCCACGCCCTATGTCCTTCGCCCTGCGTGCCAGCACGCGGGAGTTCCCAACGATGCGCTGCGTCCGCCAGTTGGCGCAGACGTACCGGAGGTGTCATGTCTTCCGATTCCCATGTAGTCGATCCAACCTCCGCGCCGGGCCTGAGCCGGCGCCGCTTCGTGCAGGGCCTGGCCCTGGGCGGGGTTGCCGCTACCACCGGGCTGTGGCGCAGCGACGCGCGCGCAGCCCGCGCCATGGCTGCACCCGTCTTGCGCGGCAGCAGCCAGTCGCTGCAGATCGGCCGCCTGCCGGTCAACGTCACCGGACGTACCCGCCCGGCGATCACCGTCAACCAGAGCCTGCCCGCGCCCACGCTGCGCTGGCGCGAGGGCGACACGGTCAGCGTGCGCGTGCGCAACGCGCTGCCCGACCAGCCCACCTCCGTGCATTGGCATGGGTTGTTGCTGCCGGCCAACATGGATGGCGTGCCGGGCATGAGCTTCGATGGCATCGCGCCGGGGCAGGAGTATCACTACCGCTTCGCGCTGCGCCAATCCGGCACCTACTGGTACCACAGCCATTCGATGTTCCAGGAGCAGGCGGGCTTGTACGGCGCCATCGTCATCGACCCGCTGACGCCACCGCCGTATCGCCACGACCGCGAGCATGTGGTGCTGTTGTCGGACTGGACCGATCTGGACCCGGCCGCGTTGTTCCGCCGGCTCAAGCAGATGCCCAGCCACGACAACTACGCGCAGCGCACCGTGGGCGATTTCCTGCGCGATGCGCGCGAAGACGGTGTGCGGGCAACGCTGGCAGACCGCGGCATGTGGGGGCGCATGCGCATGACGCCCACCGACCTGTCCGACGTCAATGCCAACACTTACACCTACCTGCTCAATGGGGTGGCACCGGCCGGCAACTGGACCGGGCTGTTCACCCCCGGCGAGAAAGTGTTGCTGCGTTTCATCAACGGCTCGTCGATGACCTACTTCGACATCCGCATCCCCGGCCTGCGCATGACGGTGGTGGCCGCCGATGGCCAGTACGTGCATCCGGTCAGCGTGGACGAACTGCGCATTGCCGCGGCCGAAACCTTCGACGTGATTGTCGAACCGCTTGGCCAGGATGCATTTACGTTATTCGCACAGGACATGGGACGCACCGGTTTCGCCTGCGGCACCTTGGCGGTGCGGCATGGCTTGCAGGCGCCGATTCCGGCGCTGGACCCGCGTGCGATCCTGACCATGCAGGACATGGGGCATGGCGACGGGATGGCGCATGCAGACCACGCAACGCCCGCAATGCATGGCACACCCGGGATGCAGGCGGCGCATGAGATGCACGACATGCACTCGCATGACGATGCAAAGACACACGACAAGACGCCGCACCACCCCGCCAGCGAAGACGTCAACCCGCTGATCGACATGCGCAGCAACGCCACCGCACCGCGGCTGGACGACCCCGGCGTGGGCCTGCGCGACAACGGCCGCCGCGTGCTGCGCTATGGCGATCTGCACAGCCTGTTCGACGACCCGGATGGGCGCGAACCCGGGCGCGAGATCGAGCTGCACTTGACCGGCCATATGGAAAAATTTGCCTGGTCGTTCGACGGCGTGGCGTTCGCCTCGGCCGAGCCCTTGCGGCTGCGCTACGGCGAGCGGCTCCGCATCGTGCTGGTCAACGACACCATGATGCAGCACCCCATCCACCTGCACGGCATGTGGAGCGATCTGGAAGATGCCGACGGCAACTTCCAGGTGCGCAAGCACACCATCGACATGCCGCCGGGCACCCGCCGCAGCTACCGCGTGCGCGCCGATGCGCTGGGCCGCTGGGCGTATCACTGCCATCTGCTGTACCACATGGAAGCGGGCATGATGCGCGAAGTGCGGGTGGAAGCATGAGCCGCTATCGCACGCAGGCCTGGTTGGCGGCCGCACTAGTGGCGAGCGCCTCTGCAAGTGCGCAGGAACACCCGCAAGAAACGCTGCAGAGTTCCTCGCAGGACACGCAATACCATGTAATGCAGATGCATCCTGGGCACATGCAACATAGGGAGCCGATGAAGAGCTCTACCAAAACGGTAAAGCCGTCGAACGCAGCCAGCGACATCCCGGCACCGCCGTCTGTGCAAGCCGCCCCCGCGACATCGCACGCAACGACACCGCATTATTCCCACCTGCAACATGGCGACATGCCGCCTGCGCAGCGCGCGCCCTCTCAACCCGCCCAAATGGACCACGCCAACATGGCGCATGCCGCAGTGAAACATGAGGCGATGACGCATGCGTCAATGGATCACGGAGCACTTGATCAAGAGCCAATGGATCACGCCTCGATGGATCACTCGAAAATGGGGCATGCGCAGCCCACCTCCGCTGCGCAACCTCCCGCAGCACGCGCCAACACCACACTCACCCACCACCATGCCGACGTCGGCAGCACCGGCCTGCCACGCGAACCACTCCCCACGCCCACCGACGACGATATCGCCGCCGCGTTCGCACCCTTGCACGCGCATACGATGCACTCCGCGGGCATCAACCACTATGTCCTGCTCGACCGGCTGGAAGGCTTCAACACCGATCGCGGCAGTGGTCAGGCATGGGAATCCCGCGCATGGATTGGCGGCGACATCGACCGGCTCTGGCTGCGCAGCGAAGGCGAGCGTCACGACGGCCGCACCGAATCCTCCTCGCTGGAAGCCTTCTACGGGCACTCCATCTCGCCATGGTGGGACCTGCTCGTGGGCGCGCGTCAGGACCTTGGCGCAAATGCACAGCGCAGCTGGGCCGCCTTCGGCGTGCAAGGACTGGCGCCCTACAAGTTCGAAACCGAGGCCACGCTCTATGTAGGCAACGGCAGCCGCGCAGCGCTGCGGCTGGAAGGCGAGTACGAGGTGTTGCTGACCAACCGCCTGATCCTGCAACCGCGCGTGGAAGCGGACATCGCGCTCACCGACGACACCAGCCGCGGCATTGGCAGCGGCCTGGAAGAGGTCGAGGCTGGCCTGCGCCTGCGCTACGAAATCACTCGCCGCTTTGCGCCCTACATCGGCTGGGTGCACAGCCGCAGCTTCGGCGATACCGCGCGAAACGCCACGACCGAAGGCGAACCGGCGCACAACAGCCGGTTCGTTGCCGGCCTGCGCATCTGGTTCTGAAACAGCAGCGGCGGGTGCATTGACCGATCGTTTTAGAGCGGCTAACAAGACGACCGCGCTCACCGCCAGGCGGGCGCGGTCGGTACTCGGAATCCGCATGTACCACTTCACACGCTGCGGTTCTGAGCCGCCGTCCGCACCCGCCTGACAGCTGCTCGCTATGTTTTGAGCCGCTCATCGGCCATGCACGCGGTGTTGAAGCGTAAAAAAGCTGCTGCTGATTTCGGTGGGCCGAGGAACACAGCCGCCAGATCAGCGATCTCGCGCAGTGCAGACATACCGACAACCCTTGCCCCGCTACCATCGGCGCCCACGCAGCCAGACCTGCACCCCATGTCATCGAGGAGACCACAATGCCTTTGACCGATCTGCAACATGTTCCCGGTGCCAGCGCCGCGCCTACCGACACCAGCGGCTTCGTGTTCAACCACACCATGCTGCGCGTCAAGGATGCCCAGCGCGCGCTGGACTTCTACACGCGCGTACTGGGTTTTCGCCTGCTCGATGCGCGCGACTTCGCCGATGCAAAATTCAGCCTGTATTTTCTCGCGCTGCTGCCGGAAGGCACCCCTATTCCCGATGACGACGCACAACGTCGCCTGTGGATGGCCGGCATCCCCGGCGTGCTCGAACTCACCCACAACCACGGCACCGAAACCCAGGACGGCCCGGTCTACCACGACGGCAACAGCGACCCACGCGGCTTCGGCCACATCTGCATCTCGGTGCCGGACATCCACGCCGCCTGCGCGCGCTTCGACAGCCTCGAGGTGCCGTATCAAAAGCGCCTGGAAGACGGCCGCATGAAGCACCTGGCCTTCATCAAGGACCCGGACGGATACTGGGTAGAGATCATTTCCAACACGCCGCTGGCCTAAGAGCGCGACGCGCGGCAGCCCTGACGTTTCAGTGGATGGGAGTGGACGTGAAAACTCCTCCCATCCCACCTAGAGGTCGCACGCCCCGGCGGAAAGCCGGCATCACCAGGCGCGGCGCGACGACTGGACACAACGGCGGGCTGGAGTAGACTTTCGCCGCCCTCCGCAATGGATGCACCCCAATGCTCGTCAGGAAGATTCCACTGATCCTTGCGCTAGCAACGATCGCCGCGTGCAAGCCGGCGGCGCCAGACGCCACGGCTCCAAAGACGGCCACCGCCGACACGGCCAACGCCACCACCTCTAAATCCGCAGACAAGGATGCATCTCCCATGCAGGACGCAACCCAGGGATCGACCCAGCAAGTGCAGCCGCCGCGACCCGATAGTGTGCTGTATTTCATCAGCAACGTGGACGGCGACGGCGCAACCTCTTACGAGGTCGCCAATGGCAGCTGGATCAATTACTGGTACGGCTTCCAGTTCGAACTCGGAGGTACGCGTTATTACACCGGCTTTGCCTGGGAAACGCCCGAGCTCTACGGTGCGGAGCGCGAGAATCACGACGCTGCCCCTGGTACCAAGGTGACCTTGGCCCACGCCACCTTCGTCACCAGCGAACCAGGCAGTAAGTCGCCATGGAAGCTTCTTGGCGCAGAGCCGTACATCGGCGAGTTCGGCGGAATGGAAAAAGGCAACACCGTCGACACGACGCGTAAGCCGGAGACTTTTGTCACCGACGACGGCCGCTTGGTCCTAGCCGTGCCGACGTGGAGCCTGCAGTCGGGCATACGGATCCTTTCCTACGACGTATTGGTGTTCAACCCGAAGGAAACCGATAACGTCAACGACAAACATTGGACCTACATCGGCAATATCCCGGCCGGTGAGGACAATAGTGCAAATTGTGGCGAGGACGCGCCCGGGAAGATCGCCTGCGTCAAGAACAGCAGTACGCTTGCGTTCGTTAAGCAGCCAGGGCTGCCCGCGTTGCGGGTGAGCGTTTCTGCAGACTCGCCGACGAACGGGGGTGACGAAACGGTTGAATATCGCTACGATGCCGCCCACAAATCGTATTTGCCGACCCCTTAACACAGGACCAAAGGAATTGGTTCGGGCGGCGTACCGCTGCATCCGCATGGCTGCAGCACTCAATCAAGGACCTTGAGCGATGCCGACGAATTACTCACGAGCCCAAGTGCTCGACATCATCGAACGTGAAGCGACCGAGCGGAATATTCCGCGTGACGACTTCCTGCGTTTTGCCCATGTAGAGACTGGCGGCGCCTTCGACGAACTGGCTAGCCGCGGAGCCGCTGGTGCGAAAGGCCTGTTTCAGTTCACTCCGCCGACTGCCCAGCAATACGGCATCGCTGGACGAGAGTTGGATGCCGTGGTCAACACCGACGCAGCAGCGCGGTTGTACCTGGATAACCGCACGAGCCTGGTTAATCGACACGAACGCGATGGGCGGCCCTATCTGTCGGGCAAGCCGGAACCCGATGGTCTGGACATGTACCTGGCCCATCAGCAGGGCGCCGGTGGCTACCGTTCGCTTCAGACCGCGATCGCCACAGGGTCTTTTGGTCTCGAAAGCACGCGCGCGAACATCATCAACAATGTCGGCGAGAAAGAGCTGAAATCTTTAACGGGTGTCGATTCTGCGACATTCCGAAACATGTCCGACAAGGACATGGCGCAGACGTTTGTGCAGTACTGGGATACGAAGATGGACCGTATCCGTATTCCTGAAAAAGGCATCGAGCCCATTTCGGCCACACAGCAGACACCGTCGCAGTCTGCGCCATCACAGTCCGCACCGGCCCAGCCGGAGAAAGCTGCAGCGCACGGCATTGCGCTCCACGCCGCCTACGACCTCACCAACAAGTACGACCACGTCAAGTATGGCTTGGGCGCAAAAGATCCTGACAAAGGCAAAGTCGATTGTTCTGGCTGGGTTGTCGAGATGCAAAACGCGACCATGGATGAAATCAACAAGGGTGCCGACAAGGCCATCTTCACCAAGGACGAAAAGTTCAGCCCTGGTTTCGACAGTGCATCCGAACTGCTGCGCAAGGCCGAGCAGCGCTCTGGAGTTCTGATCCAAGGCAAAGACGTCACTGCCAAGAATCTCAAAGAGGGCATGATCATCGGCGAGGACAATGGCCCGCAGAGTTGGGACAAGGGGCGTTATAAGGGCATCGATCACATCACGATGGTGGTGCGCGACCCCAAGGATGGCGAGCTCAAGATCAGCCAGTCGCGTGGCGGCGAGGGTGTCGAGCTCAGCTCGCTGGATACCTACCTCGAGCGTAAGCACGCCAAGGGCGTCAAGCTCTATGCCAGCGACCCGCTCTCCGAGGCGCGCGAGTTGCTGCAGGACCGTAGCCAGACCAAGCAGCAGTCGCACGACAGCAACGCGCACAAGCCCACGCATGCACAAGCTGCGGCCGAAACATCCGACGTGCTGCGAGAAAAGGCGCACGGTGCCGATGTTCAGAAAGTGCAGCAAACCTTGCAGCAGCTGGGCTACAAGGACGCCAACGGCAATGAGCTCAAAGCCGACAGCGCCTATGGCCAGCGGACGGGCGAGGCAGTCAAGGCATTCCAGCGTGCACACGGGCTACAGGACGATGGCGTGGTTGGCCGCGATACGTTGAATGCATTGAAGCAGGCAGAAAAGACGCCGCTGCTCTCGGAGAAAACCAACCCCGACCACCCACTATTCAACCAGGCTGTCAGCAAGCTGGAACAACTGGGTCCGAATGCATTCGCCAACCGGCAGCAGTTGGTGAACGCTGCCGGCCACATGACCTTCGAAGCAAAAGTCAGTGGCCTGCAGCGAATCGACATGGTGGCGCAAAGCAAGGATGGCAGCGGGCTGTTTGCCGTACAGGGCCAGCCGAGCGACCCGGCGCATCAGCGGATCTACACCGACAAGGCAACCGCTGCGGAACGTCCCCTGGAGCAAAGCAGCAATGCCGTGCGGCAGGAAGCGCAAACGCAGACGCAGGCTCAAGATCAGCACGAGCAGCAACGTAACCAGGCGCGCAGCGTAGGCTGAGCGCTCTGCAATGGAAAGACACAAGGGGCACTGATCGACGGATCAGTGCCCCTTGTGGTTTAGCGATATGTTTACCTTGATTCTTGTCAGATCACATCGGGTGCCATATGTCCGGCGTCGGCAGATCCGGCCATTCAATTGGACGTCGCAACAGCCTCTCTATCGGGGAACCACTGCGGCAACCGCTCGGCGAATTTCGCTGCGCATTCGTCGCTGTAGGCTTGTGCGGCCTCTTTGACTAATGCGTAATCGTTGGCTTCCCACTGCTCCAGAGAAGCAGTACGCGGTGTCGGCGTACAGTCCATGCTGACCGGGCTCGCCTTGCGCTTGAGCAGGCCGGTGCGTTCGCCACCGATCGTCACTGCATAGCGCAATTCATAGTGCGATTCGCTATCGGTCAGGCTTTGATACACCAGCAACCAGTCGGACATCAGCACCTGCAATGGGAACCGATCCACCGGCAGCGCCGTAGGATGCCCGGTGAAGTAGGTCTTCAAGTGCGCGTTGACCGCATCGCGCTGCAATTGATAACCCGGATTGCCCACCCCTTCCATCTTCTCGCCTTTCAGCTGCCCCTTGTTGAAGGCCGAGACAACGCCCCCACGCGCAAACAAGCTGGTGGCGATCTGCAATCCCACCACCGCCCCGGTATGCCCGCGACGCACCACGCGCAACATTTCATCGCCGTTGGGCTGACCGTTCGGGCCCACCCGCATGCTGGACTGTAACGGCAGCTGCAAGGCCCAGTCAGACGACGGTGCAATGACGACATCTGCATCGGATTGCGTTTGTGGCGATGGCTGCCCTTCGGCCGCCGCAACCGCAATCGCCCCCGCTTCAGCCGCCGCCGCATAGGCAGTTGCCGCAGAGAAATCACCGCCAGCAAACGCAGGCCCCACCGCTGTGGCTTCGGTCACGCGCGCCGGCGTACAAAACGTCCCGGCCGCGCGCATCTGCGCTTCATGAAAGCCGATCCCGTTGATCTGGTGCACCACGGCATCCTTGCCGTACTGCTCCACCAACTTGCCGATCAATGCATCGGAGGGCGTTTGCTGTGCGCAGACCTTGGCGGCAGCGATGCGCGACCAGGCGAACTGCAGCGCAGGATCCCAGCCCAGCGCATCTTCGCCCACGAATCCGTGGTCGTAGTGATATGCATAGATGGCAGGGTCGATCTCCTGCAGCGTCATTCCACCCTGACCGGCATAGCCCAGCGGCAGATCTTGCGCAACGGCAAGCCCAGGCAGTGCCAACAGCACCGCTGCAATACACGTCTTCATGAATCCCTGTCCCTTTGGATAAGAGCGACGCGCTGCATGTCCCCCATGCAGCGCGACCGATGCACCAACGCTTGCACGCGATGGCTTCCAACGATGCAGAGTTCGGATCAACAGGTAATGGCACAACGCACCCGCAGATCGACCTGCAGGGATAGTGTGCCCGCACACGGCCGCCATCGCAGTCGGGGCGGTCCCGACGCCGATGTGGGGACCGCCCCTGCGCACGTTCACTGGTTACGCATGCAAGATCCCGCCAACGCTCGGTTGCCAATCGTGTGGCGTGCGCAATGCAGCGAGTGTGCGCACCAGCTCGCGATAGCTGCCGGCCAGTTGTGCGAACAGCCCTGCATCGCTGTAGCGGGTGTCGGCTACTTCGGAATATGCGCCGCGCCCTAGGTCGATGAAGTAGTCCACACTCAGCCGACGGCGCTGCGCCACGCCCGGGAACAGGCCTGCAATCAACAGACATCCGTCGCCCACATCGCGCAATGCGTCGGCCCGCACGCTGCCGACCTGATCCTGCGCATGCAACCATGCCAGTGCCTGCGTGCGCGACAGCAGATGCACATCGCGCTGGAAGCGCAACAACACGAACACCAGATAGTGTTCGCGCGATTCGTCCAGCGGACGCGCAATCCGCTGCCCCGCCTCGCGCACCAACGCCTGCCACAATTCCGCCGGCGCCCCCTGTTTGAAAGACTCGTGCATACGTCCTCCTGCGTGGTGTGACCCTCGCAAGAAGCTTATGCATAACCTGGGCCAAAGCGTTGGCAGCCTTGAAGCGCGGCTGCTAGTCGGCGCAACACGCAGCTGCCTTGACGACGCCCTGCCGCTTGGCTGCCCGAGGATCACGATCGCCGCCATCTCTTGCGTAGCAGCAGCGAGGTCGCCACGCGGCCTGGCTGCGCACCGCCGTTGCACAGGGGCTGCGGGCTCACGCGTCGGTGCAGTGGCGCGATGCGGCTAAGGCACGCAAATCATCGGCCCGAGGCCGGCACCGGCGGCACGCAGGCACCACCATTCGCGTGGTACAGGCCAAGCTCAAACAACGCACTGGCCGCGCCTGCCTGACGGCGGGCACGGTTGTCCCGCTCGCGCGCTTACTCCACCGTCACCGACTTGGCCAGATTGCGCGGCTTGTCCACATCGGTGCCGCGTGCCAGCGCGGTGTGATACGCCAGCAGCTGCACCGGGATGGTGTGGATCACCGGCGACAGCACGCCGGCGTGGCGTGGCGTGCGGATCACATGCACGCCCTCGGATTCACTGAAGTGGCTGTCCTGGTCGGCGAACACGAACAGCTCCCCGCCACGTGCGCGCACTTCCTGCATGTTGGATTTGACCTTCTCCAGCAGCCGGTCATTCGGTGCGATCACCACCACCGGCATCGCCGCGTCCACCAATGCCAGGGGGCCGTGCTTCAACTCGCCGGCCGGATACGCTTCGGCATGGATATAGGAGATTTCCTTGAGCTTGAGCGCGCCTTCCAGCGCAATTGGGTAATGCAGGCCGCGACCGAGGAACAGGGCGTTTTCCTTCGGCGAAAACTGCTCGGCCCAGGCCATGATCTGCGGTTCCAGATTCAGTGCGTGCTGCACGCTGCCCGGCAGGAAACGCAACTGTTCCAGATAATCGGCTTCTTCGGCCTCGCTGATGCGGCCCTGCAGCTTGCCCAGCACCATGGTGAGCTGGAACAGCACCGCCAGCTGCGTGGTGAACGCCTTGGTCGAGGCCACGCCGATCTCGGCACCGGCGCGCGTGTAGCAGACCAGTTCGCTGGCGCGCGGGATCGCGCTTTCGGGCACGTTGCAGATCGACAACGTATGCAGATGCCCGAGCGATTTGGCGTATTTCAGCGCTTCCATCGTGTCCAGCGTTTCGCCGGACTGCGAGATGGTGACGATCAGGTGCTTTGGGTTGGCGTAGGCGGTGCGGTAGCGGTATTCGCTGGCGATTTCCACGCTGCACGGCAGGCCGGCGATGGCTTCGATCCAGTAACGCGCGGTCATGCCGGCGTAGTAACTGGTGCCGCAGGCCAGGATCTGCACGCCTTCGATCTCGCGCAATACCGCCTCGGCATTGGGCCCGAACAGCGATGCCGGAAAACCCTTGGCGTCGATGGCCGCTTCGATGGTGTCGGCCAGCGCACGCGGCTGCTCGTGGATTTCCTTCTGCATGAAATGCCGGAACGGGCCCAGTTCCAGCGACGCCAGCGACACATCCGATAGATGCAACGGGCGTTCGACTGGCGCGTCGTTGCCATCGAAGATGCGCACGCCATCGCGACGCAGTTCGGCAGTGTCGCCTTCTTCGAGGAAGATCACCTGGCGGGTGGCCTGCACGATGGCCGACACATCGGAGGCGACGAAGTTCTCGCCCTCGCCCACGCCGATCAGCAACGGGCAGCCCATGCGCGCGCAGACAAACCGTTCCGGCTCGGCCTGGCTCATCACTGCCAGCGCGTAGGCGCCGGTGAGTTCCTTGACGGTGCGCTGCAACGCGGTCAGCAGGTCGCCCGCGCTGCCCAGATGGTGATGGATCAGATGCGCGATGACTTCGGTGTCGGTCTGCGACTCGAAGGTGTAGCCCAGCGCGCGCAGTTTTTCGCGCTGCTGTTCGTGGTTTTCGATGATGCCGTTATGCACCAGCGCCACGCCGGCGCTGATGTGCGGGTGCGCGTTGGCTTCGGTGACGCCGCCGTGGGTGGCCCAGCGCGTGTGGCCGATGCCCAGCGTGGCGCCGAACTGCTCGGCTTGCGCGGCCTGTGCCATTTCGGCCACGCGGCCGGTACGGCGCACCCGGCGCACCTGCGCGCCGTCGAGCACGGCGACGCCGGAGGAATCGTAGCCGCGGTATTCCAGGCGCTTGAGTCCTTCGATCAGGACCGGGACCACATCGCGCCCGGCGATCGCTCCGACAATGCCGCACATAGGGACAGCTCTTTGGAAAGAAGACCGGCATTTTAGCGTGTCCGCTCTTGTCCGCTGCATGACCACGCCCGGACAGCGTGTCCGCCCGCAGTGTCCGCGGACACCGCGGACACTGCCTACCAGCGCATAAACATGATTTCCTTCAATTACTTAAAGGTTGGCACACGTCCTGCTTTATCGCAGTGACGCCACCGAGCCAGCCGACCATGATTCGCGATACCTCCGCCCAGGACCAGGTTCTCCGTACACCCGCCCAACGAGCGCCGTGGCGCCGTTGGCTGTGGCCCGGCATCGCTGCGGCGGCTGTGCTGGCCGGCATCGGTTGGGCGGTTACTGCGTGGAGCGCCGGCAGCCGCTCGTTCGACGCCAGCCGGGTGCGCATCGCCACCGTCAGCCAGGGCGACCTGGTGCGCGACATCGCCGCCGATGGCCGCGTCATCGCCGCCAACAGCCCTGTGCTGTACGCCATCTCCGCCGGCACGGTAACGCTGAGCGTGGTCGCCGGCGACGTGGTCAAGCAGAGCCAGGAACTGGCGCGCATCGACAGCCCGGAGCTGCGCAGCAAGCTGGCGCAGGAGCAGGCCACGCTGGCAGGCCTGGAGGCCGAATCCAGCCGCGCCGCCCTGGATGCCACGCTGGCCCGCGCCACGGCCAGCAAGCTCACCGACCAGGCCAAGATCGACAAGCAGGCCGCTGCGCGCGACCTGGAGCGTTACCAGCGCGGCTACGATGGCGGTGCGGTGCCGCAGGTGGAGCTGGCCAAGGCGCAAGACACCTTGAAGAAGACCGACATCGACCTGCAGCACGCCCAGCGCGATGCGGCGCTGAAGAGCCAGGGCGCAGATCTGGATTCGCGCAACAAGCGCCTGCTGGCCGACCGCCAACGCGCGGTGGTGGCCGAGGTGCAGCGCCAGGTGGACGCCCTCACGCTGCTGTCGCCGTTCGATGGCCAGGTCGGCCAGGTGCAGGCCGTGCAGCACACCCAGGTCGCGGCAAACGCACCGATCCTGGGCGTGGTGGATCTGTCCAAGTTCGAAGTCGAGATCAAGGTGCCTGAGAGCTTCGCGCGCGATCTGGCCATCGGCATGCCGGCCCAGCTCACCAGCGGCAGCGGCGAACCGTTCCCGGGCGCCATCTCGGCGGTGTCGCCGGAAGTGGTCAACGGCGAAGTCACCGCACGCATCCGCTTCGCCGACAAGCAGCCGCCCGGCCTGCGTCAGAGCCAGCGCATGAGCGCACGCGTGGTCATGGACACGCGCCGCAACGTGCTCAAGGTCGAGCGCGGCCCGTTCGTCGAACAATCCGGCGGCAGCTACGCCTACGTGATGGATGGCAACACCGCGGTGCGCCGCCCCGTGCGCATGGGCGTCAGCAGCCTGGGCGAAGTGCAGGTGCTGTCCGGGCTGCAGGCCGGCGACCGCGTGGTGGTCTCCGGCGCAGATAACTTCGGCGATGCGCCGCGCGTCACCGTCCACTAAGGCGGCCAGCACCTGCTGCGCAGCCGTCAGGCTGCTCGCCACGGTTTGTCAGCCACGCTCGACCTCTTTCGCACACACCTTCTTCGTAAAGGAATCGGCAATGCTCAAGATGCAAGCAGTCTCCAAGGTCTTCCGCACCGAACAGGTGGAAACGCACGCGCTGCGGTCGCTGCACCTGCATGTACGCGAAGGCGAATTCGTCGCGGTCACCGGCCCCTCCGGCTCGGGCAAGACCACCTTCCTCAACCTGGCCGGGCTGCTGGAAACCTTCACCAGCGGGCAGTACCTGCTGGATGGCGAAGACGTCAGCCACCTCTCCGACGATGCGCGCTCGCGCCTGCGCAACCAGAAGATCGGCTTCATCTTCCAGGGCTTCAACCTGATCCCCGACCTCAACCTGTTCGACAATGTCGATGTGCCGCTGCGCTATCGCGGCATGCCCGCAGCCGAGCGCAAGCAGCGCATCGAAGAGGCACTGACCAAGGTCGGCCTGGGCTCGCGCCTGAGGCACTACCCCACCGAACTGTCCGGCGGCCAGCAGCAGCGCGCCGCGATCGCGCGCGCACTGGCGGGCAGCCCACGCCTGCTGCTGGCCGACGAACCCACCGGCAACCTCGACTCGCAAATGGCGCGCGGAGTGATGGAACTGCTGGAAGAGATCAACAGCCAGGGCACCACCATCGTCATGGTCACCCACGACCCGGAACTGGCCGCGCGCGCACAGCGCAACGTGCACATCGTCGACGGCCAGGCCACCGATCTGGAACGCAACCCCAGCCTGATGCGCGCGCCCAGCGCCGCTGCAACCCTGGCCGACTAAGGAGCCCGCCCATGTTCGGCTATTACTTCACTCTGGCGGTCCGCAGTTTCCGCCGCAACAAGGTGCTCACCGCACTGATGGTGCTGGCCATCGCGCTCGGCATCGGCGCCAGCATGACCACGTTGACGGTGTTCTATGTGTTGTCGGGCGATCCGATTCCGCAGAAGAGCGATCGGCTGTTCAATGTGCTCGTCGACCCACAACCGAAGGCAGGCTTCCAGCCAGGCGAAGAGCCCGGCGATCAAGTGACCCGCTTCGATGCCGAAGCGCTATTGCGTGAGAAGCGTGCCAAGCACCAAGCCTTGATGACAGGAGGAAGCCTGGCAATCGAACCGGCAAAAAGCGGATTGAGCGCCTTCAAATCTGAAGCACGCTACACCTCGGCCGATTTCTTCCCGATGTTCCAGCCACCCTTCCTGTACGGCCAGGCCTGGTCGTCCAGCAGCGACGAACGGCACGAACGCGTGGTGGTGATCACCAAGACGCTCAACGACAAATTGTTCGACGGCAGCAACAGCGTGGGCCGTGATCTGCGCTTGAACAAAAACACGTTCCGTATCGTTGGCGTACTGGATCGCTGGAAAGCAAACCCGCGCTTCTACGACGTGACCAATACCTACGGCTCCAACGAACAGGTCTATCTGCCCTTCAGCGTGGCAATGGATCTGAAAATGGACCACAGCGGCAGCATGAACTGCTTCGGCAAGCTTGAAAGCGGCGATACCAATGCACTCAACGCGCCCTGCACCTGGATGCAGTACTGGGTGGAACTGGAAAGCCCCGCGCAGGCTGGCGACTACAAGGCCTATCTGGACAATTACTCCACTCAGCAGCGCGCCGCCGGGCGCTTCGAGCGCCCGAACAATACGCGCCTGCGCAACGTGTTGGAGTGGCTCAACTTCAAGGAAGTCGTGCCGAACGATGTGCGCCTGCAGCTCTGGTTGGCCATGGGCTTCTTGTTGGTGTGCCTGCTCAACACAGTGGGTTTGCTGCTTGCCAAGTTCTTGCGCCGCAGTGGGGACATCGGCGTACGCCGCGCACTGGGCGCATCGCGTCGCGCCATCTTCGCGCAATGCCTGGTGGAAGCGGGAACCGTCGGTTTGGCTGGCGGGCTGGCCGGGCTGGCATTGGCGTGGCTGGGACTGTGGGCCGTACGCCAACAGCCGGTGGACTATGCCGAGCTTGCACACCTCGATACCAAGATGCTGCTGCTCACCTTCGTTCTGGCGCTGTTGGCAAGTTTGTTGGCCGGTCTGCTACCCGCCTGGCGTGCCATCCAGGTCGCACCGGCACTGCAGCTCAAAGCGTCCTGACCACGTCGCCCGCCGCAACACGGCGGGCATTGCCCTCTTCTCGAAGGTACCGCTCATGGACGTCCGTCCAATCGTCTCCACACTGCGCCGCCACAAGACAGCCGCAGCACTCATCGTGCTCGAAATCGCACTGGCATGCGCGATCATCTGCAACGCGCTGTTTCTGATCGGCAACCGCATGGAAACTCTGCATCGCGTCAGCGGCATCGCCGAATCGGAATTGCTCAGCATCGAACTGGGCGGTATCGGCACACAAGTCAATGCCGATGCGCGCACCCTGGAGGATCTGGCAGCGCTGCAATCCATCCCCGGCGTGCGCGACGCGGCCATCACAAACCAGATTCCATTTATTGACTCCTCTTCCAACAGCAGTGTATCGGTCACGCGCGAGCAGGAGCGCCCGAACCTCAACGCTGCGCAATACTTGGTGAGCGAAGGTGCATTGAACACCTTGGGGCTGCAACTGGTGGCCGGGCGAGACTTCACCAAAGACCAATACATCAGCGTTGAGAAGGCTGACAACGACAAAAGCGTGCGCGAGCAAGGCTCGTCGGTCATTCTTGCGCAAGCGACCGCAGACAAGTTGTTTCCGAATCAGAGCGCACTCGGCAAAACCGTTTACTCGGGTGAGGTTCCGCTGCATATCGTCGGCATCGTGCAGACACTGGTTCGGCCCAACACCGTGAATGGCCTGGCCAGCATCAATTACTCAATGATCTTGCCGATCCGTGTTCCATACACAGAGGGCAGGTATGTAGTACGCGTCACCGACCCGGCGCGGCGGCAGGAAGTGCTGAAATCCGCAGTGGCGGCATTGATGAAGCTGGATAACAGCAGGCTTTTGCTGAAGCAGGAAATCTACTCCGATATCCGAAAGGAGTTCTTTCAGAACGACCGTGCAATGGTCTGGTTGCTGGGCGCAGTCTGCATCGCGCTACTGATCGTCACCGCACTCGGCATCGTTGGGCTTGCCAGCTTCTGGGTACAGCAACGTACCAAGCAGATCGGCATCCGCCGCGCACTGGGCGCCACACGCGGGCAGATCCTTCGCTATTTCCAGATCGAGAATTTCCTGCTCGCCTCGATCGGCATCGTGCTTGGCATGTTGCTGGCTTACTCGATCAATGTCTGGTTGATGGCCCGCTACGAGTTGCCACGCCTGCCGCTGATCTACCTGCCAATCGGTGCGCTTCTGTTGTGGGGGCTGGGCCAGATCGCGGTGTACTGGCCAGCACGTCGCGCCACGATGGTGCCCCCGGCGGTGGCGACGCGGAGCGCGTGACGGCGTGATGGCGCATCAGCGGTTCCTGTGTCGGCCCGCTGACGCGTAGTAAGCAGCAACGTTGGGTATCCCAGTCAGATGGCATCACGCAGCAATATCGTTCGCCTGCAAACACCCACAAGGATCGCCCCTCCACCCGCGGCGCCTGCGCCAAAAGCTCCTGCCGGGCCCTGACGTCTGCGCTGCGTCAGGATCTGCGCTTGAGACGCAGTCCTGTTGCCAACGCCATCGCGCCGATCAGACGATCGCTGCATTGCCGGGATCAGCCCCGTCTGGCTGAGGCCTGTCGGGCACACGCACTCCCCGTTGCTCGCGCAGTTCCGCCACGCACAGAATCCTGTTCTGATAGCCCTTCTTCCAGCGTTTCCCACTGAGCACCCGATGCCGCAAATCCTGATCATCGACGACAACACCGCCGTGGCCACTGCGTTGGAGGTGCTGTTTTCGTTGCACGACATCGAGGCGCGGCACGCGCATTCGCCGCAGGCCGGGTTGGCGCTGCTGCATGAGCAGGCGTTCGATCTGGTGATCCAGGACATGAACTTCACCGCCGATACCACCTCCGGCGAAGAAGGCAAGGCGCTGTTTAGCCAACTCCGCCAGCGTCACCCGGACCTGCCGGTGATCCTGCTCACCGCCTGGACCCATCTGGGCAGCGCGGTGGGCCTGGTCAAGGCCGGTGCGGCCGATTACATCGCCAAGCCCTGGGACGACACCAAGCTGCTGACCACGGTCAACAACCTGCTGGAATTGTCCGAAGCACGCCGCGAATTGGAGCGCCGCCGCGATCGCGAACGGCGTGGTCGCGAGCAGCTGACCCAGCGCTACGACCTGCGCGGCGCGGTGTTCGCCGATCCGGCCAGCGAACGGGCGATTGCTCTGGCCTGCCAGGTCGCACGCTCGGACTTGCCGGTGCTGATCACCGGCCCCAACGGCAGCGGCAAGGAGAAGATCGCCGAGATCATCCAGGCCAATTCGGCAACCCAACACGGGCCGTTCATTGCACTCAACTGCGGCGCCTTGCCAGGCGAATTGATCGAAGCCGAATTGTTCGGTGCAGAAGCCGGCGCCTACACCGGCGCCAACAAGGCGCGCGAAGGCAAGTTCGAAGCCGCCGATGGCGGCACGCTGTTTCTCGATGAGATCGGCAACCTGCCGCTGGCGGGGCAGATGAAACTGCTGCGCGTGCTGGAAACCGGCCGTTACGAGCGGCTGGGTTCCAACCGCGAACGCCACGCCAAGGTGCGCGTGATCAGCGCCACCAATGCCGATCTGCAAGCGATGATCCGCGAGGGCAGTTTCCGCGAGGATCTGTATTACCGCCTCAACACGGTAGAAATCGCGCTGCCTGCACTGGCCGAGCGCCCCGGCGATATCGGCCCGCTGGCCGAATATTTTTTGGCCGGTGAAAAGCCGCTGTCCACGCAAGCGCGCGACGCATTGCAACGGCATGCCTGGCCCGGCAACGTGCGCGAGCTGCGCAATGTGCTGCAACGCGCCGCGCTGCTCGCACAGGGTGCGCGCATCGAAGCGAGCGATCTGAATCTGCCGCGTGCTGCCGCGCCACGGCCGGTCGCCCCGGCCGCGGGCGAGCCGGATCGCGCGCGCATCGAACAGGCGCTGGCACGCGCGCAAGGCGTGATTGCACAAGCGGCCGCCGAGCTGGGGCTGAGCCGCCAAGCGCTGTATCGGCGCATGGACCGCTACGGCATCACGTCGGAATGAGCCTGCGTATGTGGAACCGCTCCTTCACCTTTTCGCTGTTTCTCCGCTTGTTGCCGGTGCTCGCGCTGGCTGCGGCCTTGCCGTGGTTCATGGCTTATTGGCTGGACCGCGGCTGGCAGGTGGCCGCGATTTCGGCCGTGGTTCTGCTGGCAGCGATGTGGTTCAGCCTCAGCCGCGCCACCGCGCCGATGCGCTCGCTGTTTCGTGCGCTGGCCGGCACCACCAGCAGCTACCGCGATGGTGAGTACAACTTCGGTGTGTACTGGCGCGGCAACGACGAACTGGCGCAACTGGTGCAGGCGCATGCCGAACTTGGCGATGTCCTGCGTGCGCAGCGCAGCAATCTGGTGCAGCGCGAACTGATGCTGGACACCATGCTGCAAAACACGCCGGTCGCGATGCTGCTGGTGGTCGCCGGCGGCGATGGCGTGCGGCGGATCGGGTTTTCCAACTACGCCGCACGCAAACTGCTGTACGACGGACGCAAGCTCGAAGGCCAGCATCTGGACGATGTGCTCAGCCGCATGCCCAACGAATTGCGCGACGCCATGGCACGCGGCGGGGACTGTCTGTTCGCGGTGCGCGAAGACGGCGATGACGAGGAGGACGAGCAGATCTACCACCTGTCGCGGCGCAGTTTTCATCTCAATGGGCGCGGCCACGAACTAGTGTTGATCCGCACGTTGACGGCCGAACTGCGCCGCCAGGAAGTGCAGACGTGGAAAAAGGTCATCCGCGTGATCAGCCACGAATTGAACAACTCGCTGGCTCCGATCACCTCGCTGGCGCATTCCGGCGCCGAGCTGCTGCGCCGCGAACGCACCGATCGGCTGGGTACCGTGTTCGAAACCATCGAAGAACGTGCGCGCCATCTGGAAGGCTTCATCCGCGGCTATGCGCGCTTCGCAAAGTTGCCGCAGCCGCAGCTGCAGACCATCGAGTGGGCGCCGTTTCTGCAGCGCCTGCAGCAACAGATTCCGTTTCAGGTGCATGGCACGCTCACCGATGTCTCCGGCCGGATCGATGCAGCGCAGATCGAGCAGGCGCTGCTCAATCTGCTGAAAAATGCGCACGAAGCCTGCAGCGAAGCACAGCCGCCCAACAGCGACGTGGCCGTACGGGTCACGCGCCTGCCGCAGTGGCTGCGCATCGAAGTGCTCGACCGCGGCAATGGCATGAACGAGGCTGTGCTGCACAACGCGCTGATGCCGTTCTATTCGACCAAGCGCAATGGCACAGGTCTTGGCCTCGCACTGACCCGCGAAATCGCCGAAGCGCATAGCGGGCGCATCTCGCTGCATAACCGCGAACACGGCGGGTTGTGCGTGACCGTGTTGCTGCCGTTGGCCTAGTAAAGACAGCGTCGCGCTCAGGCTTGGGATCAACGCAGCGTGTGTTGCATCCGACTACCAGCCTCACGCACGTCGCAGGAGCGCCCCCCAGGCGCGAGCGACATTACCAGTGAATCCCCGTAAATCCCTGTCGCGCCCAGAGGCGCTCCTACACATTCAATGCGGGGTGGCATCGCCGCTGCTGAGCCGCGTCGAGGTGGCCAGCAGCCTCAACGCCTCAGCTGAGAACGGCCGGGCTAGCGCACGCGTCCGACGGGTCACACCGCCGGCGATGCGGCCTATTTTTTGGTCGGCCGCTCCCAGCCTTCGATCACCGTCTGCCGCGCACGCGTCACACTGAGCTGGCCCGCCGGCGCATCGCGGGTGATCACCGAGCCCGCACCGATGGTGGCCTTGGCACCGACGGCGATCGGCGCCACCAGTGCGCTGTTGGAGCCGACGAACGCGCCGTCGCCAATGGTGGTCTGCGACTTGTTCACCCCGTCGTAGTTGCAGGTGATGGTGCCGGCGCCGATGTTCACCTTGCTGCCGATCACCGCATCGCCCAGGTAGGTGAGGTGGTTGGCCTTGCTGCCCACGCCCATCGTGACCTTCTTGGTCTCCACGAAGTTGCCGATATGCACGCCATCGGCCAACACGGTGCCGGGGCGCAAGCGCGCGAACGGGCCGATCTGCACCGCGCCTTCGGTGATCACGCCTTCCAGATCGCAGTGCGCGCGCACCTGCGTGCCGGCACCCAGGGTCACATCGCGCAGCCGTACGAACGGGCCGATCACCACGCCGTCGCCCAGCGTCACATCGCCTTCCAGAATCACATCGATATCCAGCTGCACATCGCGTCCCACCTGCACGCTGCCGCGCTGCTCCACCCGCGCCGGGTCAGCCATGCGCACGCCCTGCAGGCACAGCGCACGCGCAGCGCGCAGCTGCCAAGCACGTTCGAGCTGGGCGAGTTGCCACGGGTCGTTGGCACCTTCCACGTCCTGCGGGTCGGCCACGTGCACCATGTCGGCCGGAGTGAAATCGGCGGCGGCGCTGGCAAATACATCGGTCAGATAGAACTCGCCCTGCGCATTGTTGTTGGACAGGCCAGCCAGCCAGCGGCGCAGCGCGGTCGATTCGGCGGTGAGGATGCCGGTATTGATGGTGCGAACACGGCGCTGTTCGTCGTTGGCGTCCTTCTGTTCGACGATGGCGGCAACCTTGCCTTCGGCATCGCGCAGGATCCGCCCGTAGCCGCTGGGGTTGGCCAGTTCGGCCACCAGCACCGCCATCCGGCCCGGTGCATGCAGCAACTGCAGCAAGCTCTCGCTGCGGATCAGCGGAACATCGCCATACAACACCAGCACCGTCGCCGCGTCGGGAATCGCAGGCATCGCCTGCTGCACCGCATGCCCGGTGCCCAGCTGGTCGCGCTGCTCGGCCCACTGCAGATCGCCTTGACCGGCGAATGCTGCCTGCACCTGATCGCCGCCATGCCCGTACACGATATGGATCGCTGCCGGCTGCAGCTGACGCGCCGTGGCGATCACATGCGCCAGCATCGGCTGGCCCGCCAGCGGTTGCAGCACCTTGGGCAGGGACGAGCGCATGCGCTTGCCCTCGCCCGCGGCCAGGATCACAACGTGCAGGGGCAGGGTCATCAAGAGATTCCAGACGGATAGATGGCTAAATTCTAGTCGCTGCGCCTCCGTCGCGTCGTTGCCCTGATGCAGCGTTCGTCTGCGACGGCAGCGTTTGCGCGTCACTGCGGCTGACAACACCTGGCGAGCAGTGTTCAGGCGGGCGTGGACGGCGTGCTCATCACCGGCGTGTGCGCGTGGTACATGCCGCACCGATCACCGGCCGCACCTGCCTGGCAGCGAACGCGGTTGTTTGGTTGGCTGCGCTCAGTGCGGCTAGGATGGGCGCCCCTTCTTCGCTCACACACCCATGAGTCTGTTCCGCCAAGGCAGCCAGTTCATGATGATTGGCGCCCTGCAGCTGGCCGTGGATTGCGGCATCTTCATTGCCGCCACTGCCGCAGGCATGCCTGCGGTGCCCGCCAATCTGCTTGGACGCATCAGCGGCGCCATGCTCGGCTTCTGGCTCAATGGCCGCTACACCTTCGCCCAGCAAGGCGATGCGCGGCTGGGCTGGCAACGCTTCCGCCGCTTTGCGCTGATGTGGCTGGCGCTCACGCTGATCAGCACCTGGCTGCTGTCGACCACGGTGGATCTGCTCGGCCTGCGTCAGGCCTGGCTGGCGAAACCACTGGTCGAAGGCGGGCTGGCGTTGGTGTCGTTCTTCCTCGGCCGGCATGTGGTGTATCGCTGAGCAAGGCATGCGCAGGCCGCGATCCCTCACACACTCAGTGTTCGACCTGGACGCCTGACGACGTCCACCAAGACGCGGCCGACAGCACCGCCGCACTCACCACCAGGCAAGCGCTCGCTACGGTTGGTCAGCCGCGCTCTAGCTCACGACAGCGAGCGGGGCATCGCAGACCACACCCACTGCAGCAGATCAGTGGCAAAAGTCGCCCAGGCTGCGTAGCAGCGCCGCGCGATGCAACGCGTCCAGCTGCCATTGCGTGGCGTAATGCGCCGCTGCACGCGCGGTACTGGCCGGGCAGTCGGGCGCGCTGCGCGCTGACGCAACCTCGGCCAGCGCATCGAGCAGTTCGCCCTGCAGTTGATCCAGGCGTGTGCGCAGCGCGGTGAGATCCGGACGGGCGGTGTCTGGCGCGCGCCCGCGTTCGTGCCAGTGGTGCAGCAACGCGTACTGCACCGATTTGTTGGCTTCGATCTGCGCACCAAAAAAACGCGCCGCATCGTCGGCATCCAGCCCACGCGCCGGCGCCTGGTCGCGCACGCTTTGCAGCACCGCCGCCTCGCGCGCCTGATCCAGCACCGGCTTGCCGCTGTCCCACTTGCTCAACGCAACCGCATCGCCAATGGCGTTGCGCTGCACGATGCGATCCAGTAACCGCTCCAGCGGCGGCTGGCTACGTGCCGGAAGTGCACAGCCCAGCAGCGCGGCGGCCAGCAGGCCGGTCACCATGTAAGCGCGAATGCCATCGATCGAACGGGTCATACCGTGTTCCTCAACGTGCCTGGGCAAGCTTGCCACGCCCCACCGCCGGGCATGTGCGCCAAGCCACGCAGTGTGCCTGCCGCGCGCTGCGGCCAATTCGCGGAGCCGCCGGCGAATCTCCAAAAACGAAAACGCCGACACAGGGTCGGCGTTTCGACGTTCTTTATCTGCAAGTGATCTTGCAGCTGCTTGCGGTGCGCGCCCCATCAACAGGCTGCGCAATCGACAGGCAATCGCTCAGTGCTTGAGGTTACGACGCAAGCGCTCCAGCGCCTGCAGCTGAACCGTCGCCTCGGCCAGCTGACGCTGTGCCTGGGCCACGTCCACCGTGTCGCCACGGTTGGCCAGCAGCCGCTCGGCTTCTTCCTTGACCTTGCGCACGGCCGCCTCGTCGATGTCCTGCGCACGCACCGCGGTGTCGACCAGGATGGTCACCACCTGCGGCTGCACTTCCAGGATGCCCCCGGAAATGGCGAAGTCCAGCTGTTCGCCGCTGGCGGTGGTCACCACCACCTTGCCCGGCTTCAGGCGCGTGATCAGCGGCGCGTGCTTGGGCGCAATGCCCAGCTCGCCCAACTCGCCGGTGGCCACGACCAGCGTCGCCTCACCGTGGAAGATTTCCTTCTCGGCGCTGACGATGTCGCAACGGATAGTGCTCATGCTGCCTCACGTTGTGAGGCGGGGATTGGGGATTCGGGATTCGGGATTAGCAACCGCAGCTTTCGCTGTGACCACTCACCTCGTTCCCGCACCCAGCTCACCCGCCGTACCTAATCCCGAATGCCAAATCCCGGCTGTTACGCCTTGGCGCTCATCTTGTTGGCTTTTTCGACCGCTTCTTCGATGCTGCCGACCATGTAGAACGCCTGCTCCGGCAGGTGGTCGTATTCGCCGTCGCAGATCGCCTTGAAGCCGCGGATGGTGTCCTTCAGCGAGACGTACTTGCCCGGCGAGCCGGTGAACACTTCGGCCACGTGGAAGGGCTGGCTGAAGAAGCGCTCGATCTTGCGTGCGCGCGACACCGACTGCTTGTCTTCTTCGCTCAGCTCGTCCATGCCCAGGATCGCGATGATGTCCTTCAGTTCCTTGTACTTCTGCAAGGTCTGCTGCACGCGCTGGGCGGTGTCGTAATGCTCGTGGCCGATCACCAGCGGGTCCATCTGGCGGCTGGTGGAATCCAGCGGATCCACGGCCGGGTAGATACCCAGCGAGGCGATGTTACGGCTCAGCGTGACGGTCGAATCCAGGTGGGCGAAGGTGGTCGCCGGCGACGGGTCGGTCAGGTCGTCCGCAGGCACGTACACGGCCTGGATCGAGGTGATCGAACCGCTCTTGGTCGAGGTGATGCGCTCCTGCAGCACGCCCATTTCTTCGGCCAGGGTCGGCTGGTAACCCACGGCCGACGGCATACGGCCGAGCAGCGCGGACACTTCGGTACCGGCCAGCGTGTAGCGGTAGATGTTGTCCACGAACAGCAGCACGTCCTTGCCCTTGCCGTTTTCGTCCTTCTCGTCGCGGAAATACTCGGCCATGGTCAGACCGGTCAGGGCGACGCGCAGACGGTTGCCCGGCGGCTCGTTCATCTGGCCGTACACCATCGCGACCTTGTCCAGCACGTTGGAGTCTTTCATCTCGTGGTAGAAGTCGTTGCCCTCACGGGTACGCTCGCCCACGCCGGCAAACACGGACAAGCCGCTGTGCGCCTTGGCGATGTTGTTGATCAGTTCCATCATGTTGACGGTCTTGCCGACGCCGGCGCCGCCGAACAGGCCCACCTTGCCGCCCTTGGCGAACGGGCACATCAGGTCGATGACCTTGATGCCGGTTTCCAGCAGTTCGGTGCTGGAGGACTGGTCTTCATACGACGGCGCGGCGCGGTGGATTTCCCAATGGTCCGATGCCTGCACGTCGCCGGCTTCGTCGATCGGGCGACCCAGCACGTCCATGATGCGGCCCAGCGTCCCGGCGCCGACCGGCACCGAAATCGCGCGCTCGGTGTTGGTGGCCAGCAGGTTGCGCTTCAGGCCGTCGGTGGAGCCGAGCGCAATCGTGCGCACCACGCCATCGCCGAGCTGCTGCTGCACTTCCAGGGTGATTTCGGTGCCTTCGACCTTCAACGCGTGATAGACCTTCGGCACTTCATGGCGCTGGAATTCGACGTCGACGACCGCGCCGATGATCTGAACGATCTTGCCCTGACTCATTTTGCTGCTCCGGTTAGCTTTGTTCTGTCCGAGTGGCCGATGCCATCTCGTGGAATTTTGTGATTTGGGATTCGTGATTGGGGATTCGCAAGGGCGCGATTCGCTGCGCTCCAACCAATCCCGAATCCCCAATCCCGGCGGTACTTAGACGGCGGCCGCGCCGCTGACGATTTCCGAAATTTCCTGGGTGATCGCCGCCTGACGTGCCTTGTTATAGACCAGTTGCAGGGTGCCGATCATCTTGTTGGCGTTGTCGCTGGCGGCCTTCATCGCCACCATGCGCGCGGCATGTTCGGAGGCCACGTTTTCCAGCACGGCCTGGTACACCAGCGACTCGATGTAACGCGTCATCACATGCTCCAGCACGGTCGCGGCATCGGGTTCGTACAGGTAGTCCCAATCGTGGTGGGCCACCTTGTGCTCGGCGGCCGGCAGCGGCAGCAGTTGGTCGAAGCTGGCCTTCTGCGTCATCGTGTTCACGAAGCGGTTGTAGACCAGATACACACGGTCCACCTTGCCCTCGATGAAGGCATCGATCATCACCTTGATCACGCCGATCAGCTGTTCCACCTGCGGGCTGTCGCCCAGGTGGGTCACGCTGCCGACCATGTTGACCTTGATGCGACGGAAGAACGCCGAGGCCTTCTGCCCGATGGTCACCACGTCGATCTCGGCGCCGGTGTCCTGCCACGGGCGCACTTCGCCCAGCATCTTGCGGAACAGGTTGTTGTTCAGGCCGCCGGCCAGGCCGCGGTCGGAAGAGATCACGATGTAACCGACCCGCTTGACCTGCTCACGCTCGACCAGGAACGGATGCTGGAAATCGGTGCTGGCCTGTGCCAGATGCCCGATCACCTGCTTCATGGCCTGCGCATACGGACGCGAGGTCTTCATGCGCTCTTGCGCCTTGCGGATCTTGGAGGCCGAGACCATTTCGAGCGCGCGCGTCACCTTGCGGGTGTTCTGCACGCTCTTGATCTTGGTTTTGATTTCGCGTCCGCCTGCCATTATCTCTTCTCGGGACTCGGGACCCGGGACCCGGGACCCGGAAGGGCACCGCAATCACGCGTCGTTGTTGTTTCCTGGCACCTGGGTCGGTGGACCTGAGGACTCCGCTTGCGCGGGTCCCCGGTCCCCGGTCCCGGGTCCCGGCTCTTACCAGCTACCCGTGGTCTTGAACTCTTCGATGCCCTTCTTGAAGCTGGCTTCGATGTCGTTGTCCCAACTGCCGGTGCTGTTGATCTTGCTGACCAACTCACCCTGGGTGTTGGCGAAGTGGGCGTGCAGGCCTTCTTCGAACGCCAGCAGCTTGTTGACCGGCACGTCATCGAGGTAACCCTCGTTGACGGCGTAGATCGACAGCGCCTGGTTGGCGATGGACATCGGCGCGTACTGCTTCTGCTTCATCAGCTCGGTGACGCGCTGGCCGCGCTCGAGCTGCTTGCGGGTGGCTTCGTCCAGGTCCGAGGCGAACTGCGCGAACGCGGCCAGCTCACGGTACTGCGCCAGCGAGATACGGATGCCGCCGGACAGCTTCTTGATGATCTTGGTCTGGGCTGCACCACCGACGCGCGACACCGAGATACCGGCGTTCACGGCCGGACGGATACCGGCATTGAACAGGTCGGTTTCCAGGAAGATCTGGCCGTCGGTGATCGAGATCACATTGGTCGGCACGAAGGCAGAGACGTCGCCGGCCTGCGTTTCGATGATCGGCAGCGCGGTCAGCGAGCCGGTCTTGCCGGTCACCGCACCGTTGGTGAACTTTTCCACGTATTCCTCGGACACGCGTGCAGCGCGCTCGAGCAGGCGGGAGTGCAGATAGAACACGTCGCCCGGATAGGCCTCGCGGCCCGGCGGGCGCTTGAGCAGCAGCGAGATCTGGCGATAGGCCACGGCCTGCTTGGACAGATCGTCGTACACGATCAGGGCGTCTTCGCCGCGGTCCATGAAGTACTCGCCCATGGTGCAGCCGGCATACGGGCTGATGTACTGCATCGCGGCCGATTCGGACGCGGTCGCAGCCACCACCACGGTGTGCGCCAGCGCGCCGTTTTCTTCGAGCTTGCGCACGATGTTGGCAACGGTCGAGGCCTTCTGGCCGATCGCCACGTACACGCACTTGATGCCGGTGCCCTTCTGGTTGATCACCGCATCGATCGCCAGCGCGGTCTTGCCGGTCTGACGGTCGCCGATGACCAGCTCGCGCTGGCCACGGCCGATCGGGATCATCGCATCGACCGACTTGTAACCGGTCTGCACCGGCTGGTCGACCGACTTGCGCCAGATCACGCCGGGCGCAACGCGCTCCACGGGTGCGGTCTGGGTGGCGCCCAGCGGGCCCTTGCCGTCGATCGGCTCGCCCAGTGCGTTGACCACGCGACCCAGCAGCTCCGGACCCACCGGCACTTCCAGGATGCGGCCGGTGGTCTTGGCCACGTCGCCTTCGCGCAGGTTTTCGTAATCGCCCAGCACCACGGCGCCGACCGAATCGCGCTCCAGGTTCAGTGCAAGCGCGAACGTGTTGTTCGGCAGTTCGATCATTTCGCCCTGCATCACGTCGGCCAGGCCGAAGATGCGCACGATGCCGTCGGACACGCTGGTCACGGAGCCTTCGTTGCGCGACTCTGCGGACAGCTTGACCGCTTCGATGCGGGTCTTGATCAGGTCGCTGATTTCGGAGGGGTTGAGCGTGGTTGCCATCGTTCAGTCCTAGGTGCCGGCCGCGAGGGCCATGCGTTTATGTGAATTCAGTGGGCGAGCGAGCTTTGCAGACGCGCGAGCTTGCCCTTCAGCGAGCCGTCGATGACCACGTCGCCGGTGTCGATCACCGCGCCGCCGATCAGCGACGCATCGACTGCCGTGGTGATGTCCACTTCGCGGCCGAAGCGCTTCTTCAGCGCAGCAGCGATCGTGTCCAGTTCGGTCTGGCTCATTGCAGCGGCCGAGGTCACCGTCGCCTTGACGACGTGTTCGGCATCGGCGCGCAGTTGTTCGTACAGGCCTGCAACTTCCGGCAGCAGCGACAGCCGCTGCGCACCGGCAAGCACGCCGAGGAAACGCAGGTAGTCCTCGCCTGCCTGCGGCGGCGCCAGCAACGTCACCGCCTGTTCCTGGCGCAAGGCCGGGTTGAGCAGCAATGCGGCCACGCGCGGGTCGCCGGCCACCTGCGCCGAAAACGCCAGCGCATCGGACCAGGGCGCGAAGCTACCGCCCTCACGCGCGATCGCAAACGCGGCGCGGCCGTACGGACGGGCAAGTGTGAGGGCCTGGCTCATCGCTTAAATCTCCGCCGCCAGCTCGTCGAGCAGCGCCTTGTGGGCGTTGGCATCGATTTCGCGCTTGAGCAGCTTTTCGGCGCCACTGACCGCCAGCACCGAGACCTGCTTGCGCAGTTCTTCACGTGCACGGGTGGCAGATGCGTCGATTTCGGTCTGGGCCAGATCCTTCTGACGGTTGGCTTCGGCAATCGCCTCGTGCTTGGCCGCTTCGATGATCTGGTTGGCGCGCGCATGGGCCTGGTCGATGATCTCGTTGGCCTTGGTGCGTGCGTCTTTCAATGCTTCGTTGACCTTTTCCTGCGCCTGCGCCAGATCCTTCTGACTGCGATCGGCGGCAGCCAGACCTTCAGCGATCTTTTGCTGACGCTCTTCGATCGCCTGCAGCAGCGGCGGCCAGATTTTGGTCGCGACGATCCAGATCAGACCGGCGAAGGCCAACGCCTGGGCAAAGATGGTAAGAGTGATATCCATGGGTCGCTCAATCGCTGTTTAGGGGTGAAAGCGCCGCCGCAGTGGCGACGCTTTCCGGCCTTCATCCGCGGATGCAACCGCCAGGGGCTGCATCCACATCCTGCTACCGCTGGATCAGCCGGCAGCCTGCGACAGACGCTCGATGAACACCTGGGCCAGCGGGTTGGCGAAGGCGAACAGCAGGCCGACCGCGACGCTGATGATGAACGCGGCGTCGATCAGGCCGGCGGTGATGAACATGCGGACCTGCAGCACCGGGATCAGTTCCGGCTGGCGCGCGGCCGATTCCAGGAACTTGCCAGCCATGATGGCCAGACCGAGGCCGGCACCCAGCGCGGCCAGGCCGATCATGATGCCGACGGCGAGGACGGTGGAGCTCTGGACTTGAGCGAGGTTGGTCAGGACGGCGAGGTACATGGTGATCTCCGAACGAAAGTTTCTAAGGGTGATGGATGAAGCGGAATGAAGCAGATGAAGGGTGACGCAAACTCAGTGACTGTCTTCGGCCAGGCTCAGATACACGATCGACAGCATCATGAAGATGAAGGCCTGCAGCGGAATCACCAGCAGGTGGAACAGCATCCAGCCGAGGCCGAATACGCCGCCAGCGACCATGCCGGCGATGCCCGCACCGCCCAGCACCCAGATCAGCAGAAAGACGATCTCGCCGCCGAACATGTTGCCGAACAGTCGCATCGCCAACGAAATCGGCTTGCTCAGCCACTCGACGATGTTCAGAAGCAGGTTGAACGGCATCATCCACTTGCCGAACGGCGCCGTGAGGAATTCCTTGGTCATGCCGCCCACGCCCTTGGAGCGCAGCGAGAACACGATCATCAGGAAGAACACGCTGATCGACATGCCCAAGGTGGCGTTGACGTCGGCGGTCGGCACCGGCTTCCAGGCGTGGATACCGGCCCAGCCCAGCGGAATGGCGATGAAGTCGGCCGGGATCATCTTGATGAGGTTCATCAACAGGATCCAGAAGAAGATGGTGATCGCGATCGGCGTCACCAGCTTGCTGCTGCCGTGATAGGTGTCCTTGGCCTGGCGGTCGACGAACTCCAGGCAGATTTCCACGAATGCCTGCCACTTGCCCGGCACGCCGGCCGTGGCATTGCGGGTCGCGGTCCAGAACGCCAGCACCATGACCAGGCCCATCAACACGGCCATGACCAGGGTGTCGACGTGAATGGTCCAAAACGTACCGCCACCATCGCGAACCGGAACGACCAGGTTCTGCAAGTGATGCTGGATGTAGGAGGTAGGGGTTGCTGCCTCGCCCGCCATGTGTCTGGAGCCCTTTAAGTTCGAATCAACGCCTGGCCAGAGCCAGAACCTGAAAAATCAACCCGATGGCGATACCCGCCAACAGAGCCAGAGGAGGCAGCCGCCACAGGGCAAAGCCCAACGACAACGCCGCAAATACCAACACCCACTTCAACACCATCGCCAGGATCAGCCGCACCATGGCGATGCCCGCTGCCTGGATACCGCCCCCCAGGGCGGTACGTGCCGCGACCCAACCACCCAGCACCGTCGCAAACCCGGTCAGTGCCAGACCGGCAGAGTAACGGGGCCCGACCAACAGCAACCCCAGACTGGTTATAGCTACAGCGGCAAGCGGATATACCGCAGCGCGCAGCATCAACCGCCGACCCGCGTCAACGGAGTTCAGCACTACGGTTACCTTACGTGTGAATGAGTGGGAAGCGCAGTTGCGCCTCGTCGAGCCGCGGAATTATAGCAATGGGACAAATTGCGAGACAACCGGCAGAGACCATCACTTGTTGCAATGCACCACGTCGCTGCTGTCGCAGCGAAGGGAACTTTGCCACAAACCGGCGGTCATAGCGTACGAGGCCTGCAAATCCTCGTCGAAAGGTACCGCCGCAGGCTGCGTCTGGGAGCCCTGGGAGACCGGGGCTCCTGCTTTTTAAGCACTTTGTCGCACCCTGCGACCTTCCCATCGGCGGTCCAATCGCCGCCCTCGCGACTTGCGGGAGGTTTCGCCACTTCGTCTGGCGCGCCCTGAATGCGCATGATTCGACCAAAGGACTAGAGCAGCAGCAAAGTGGACCGTTTTGTCCGATTGCTATGCCGGCCTTCACAGGCATTCGACAGCTCCTTCACTTTTGAACGACGCTATCTTATCGATCATGAGCCGCACAGGCCGAACTGCCTGACCATTCTTGAGAATTCGGAGCTCCCCATGAAACACCTTCTCGCACTGGCCATTCCGTGCGTCCTGGCTGCCGCCTACGCCGCGCCCGCGCATGCCGAAGATACCGATGACCGTTTCCAGCTCCGTCTCGGCGCGATGAACGTCGACAACGACAACACCATCCGTGGCAACACGCTGGTGGCCGGCAACAACGTTTCGGTCAATGAAGACTTCAAGCTCGGCGGCAAGGAATGGGAGCCGCGTATCGATGGCGTGTTTCGCATCAGCACCCGTCAGCGCCTGATCTTCGATTACTTCAAGTACGACAAGGATCGCCGTGAGACCCTGACCCAGGATCTGAGCGGCGGCGGCGTGACCGTGCCGACCGGCAGCTTCATCAAGGGTGAGCTGAAGTACCAGGTTGCCACCCTGGTGTACGACTACTCGGTGATCGATTCGCCGGAATTCAGCCTGGGCCTGCAGATCGGTGCCGAGTACGCCAAGGTCGAAGCCAATGCGTATGCCGACCTGGGCAGTGTGTTCAGTGGCGACGTGCTGGACGAGAAGGCCGACGGCGTGGCGCCGGTGGTCGGTATCCGCTTCACCGCACGTCCGAGTGAGCATTGGCTGTTCAACGTGCAGGGCCAGTACCTCAATACCAGCTGGGGCAACTTCGACGATTACGACGGCGACCTGAGCCGTGCCAACGCAATTGCCGAATACCGCTTGACCAAGAACTTCGGCTTGTTCGCCGGCTACGACTGGTTCAAGCTCGACGTCGACCAGCGCGGCAGCGATGGCCTGATCGGCCTGAAGCAGGAGTTCAAGGGCCCGGTGGCAGGCGTGACGTTAGCGTTCTGATTCTTCCGGGACCCGTGACCCGAAAAAGCAGCCTTATGCAGAACCCCGCAGCGATGCGGGGTTCTGTCGTTTTACGGATGCATGGCAAGTAGCCGACGCGGCTGCAGCCCATGGCAGCAGCGGACACAGCTCAGGGCGGCTTGGTCGCACCCGCGACCAACAGATGCTGGTGCGTGTTGCAGTAGCACTCGTCGTGCCAACCGTAGTGCGGATCGGTGCAGATTGCATGCTGCACCGTTGCCGGCAGCGACGCCACGTCGCTGCGCAAGTCGCGCTTCAGCGAGACGAACACCGAGCCCGGATGTGGCCAGTCGGTTCGCTGCGGCGGCTCGGCGATACGGTTGTCACAGGCCAGTTCGCGCTGCAGCAGCGCCTGCAGTTCAGGACACAGATTGCCCAGCCCCATGACGAGCTCCATGCGTCGACTCGCCACCGCGGCGACCGCACCACACGTAGCGGCACGGCCGTGCGGAACGGCGCTTACTTCTTCTTCGGGATATACAGGTCGGTGATGGTGCCGTCGTAGACCTCGGCCGCCATGCCGACCGATTCGCTCAGGGTCGGATGCGCGTGGATGGTGTGGCCGATGTCTTCGGCTTCGGCGCCCATCTCGATGGCCAGGCCGATCTCGGCCAGCAGATCACCGGCATGCACGCCGACGATGGCGCCACCGATCACGCGATGCGTTTCTTCGTCGAAGATCAGCTTGGTGAAGCCTTCGGTGCGGCCAATGCCGATTGCGCGGCCACTGGCAGCCCACGGGAACTTGGCCACGCCAACCTTCAGGCCCTTGGCCTTGGCTTCGGTTTCGGTGACGCCGACCCAGGCGATTTCCGGGTTGGTGTAGGCGACCGACGGAATCACCCGCGCCACCCATTCCCGGCCTTTGCCAGGAACGCCCTCGCCGGCAGCCACTTCGGCGGCCAGCTTGCCTTCGTGGGTGGCCTTATGCGCCAGCATCGGGTTACCGACGATGTCGCCGATGGCGAAGATATGCGGCACGTTGGTACGCATCTGCCGATCGGCCGGGATGAAGCCGCGCTCGGTGACGGTGACGCCGGCCTTGTCGGCGCCGATCTTCTTGCCGTTGGGCGTGCGGCCTACAGCGACCAGCACGCGATCGTAGGCGGTGGCCTGCAGACCCGGCTTTTCGCCTTCGTTCGCGGCTTCAAACGACACCGTGATGCCGCTGGCGTCGGCGGTGACGTCGGTGGCCTTGGTCTTGAGATGGACCTCCACGCCCTGCTTCTTCAGGCGATCGGCCAGCGGCTTGACCAGGTCCTTGTCGGCGCCGGGCATCAGCTGGTCCATGAACTCGACCACGGTGACCTTGCTGCCGAGCGCGCTGTACACCGTGGCCATTTCCAGGCCGATGATGCCGCCACCGACCACCAGCAGGGTCTTGGGAATGTCGTGCAGCTCCAGCGCGTCGGTGGAGTCCATCACGCGCTTGTCGTCCCAGGGGAAGTTGGGCAGCTTCACCGCCTGCGAGCCGGCCGCGATGATGCAGTGCTCGAAACGCAGCAGCTGGGTGGTGCCGTCGTCGCCGACGATCTCCAGCTCGTTGGGCGAGACGAAGCTGGCCACACCGGTGACGGTGCGCACCTTGCGCTGCTTGGCCATGCTGGCCAGACCGCCGGTGAGCTTGCCGACCACTTTTTCCTTGTACTCGCGCAGCTTGTCCAGGGTGATCCTGGGCTGGCCGAAGTCCACGCCGAAATCGCCGGCATGCGCCACTTCATCAATTACCGCGGCCGCATGCAGCAATGCCTTGGACGGGATGCAGCCCACGTTGAGGCAGACGCCGCCGAGGCTGGCATAGCGCTCGATCAGCACCGTGTCCAGGCCCAGGTCGGCGGCGCGGAACGCGGCCGTGTAGCCACCGGGGCCGGCGCCGAGTACCACCATCTTGCATTCGATGTCGGCCGGCTTGCCGCTGGCCAGTGCCGGCTTGGACGGCGCCGGTTCGGCCGGGGCGCGATGCGACGGCGTCACCGGCGGCTTGCTGCCGGGGGCGGCGGCAGGCGCTGCAGCGGCCGGGGTCGCCTTGGTATCAGCCTTGGCAGGCGCCGCCGGCGCAGCGGCCTCGCCTTCGGTCTCGAGCAGCAACACCAATGCGCCTTCGGAAAGTGTGTCGCCCACCTTGACCTTGAGTTCCTTGACCACACCGGCAGCCGAGGACGGCACTTCCAGCGTGGCCTTGTCCGACTCCAGCGTTACCAGGCCCTGGTCCTTGGCCACGCTGTCGCCCACGGCGACCAGCACTTCGATGACGGGGACATCGCTGTAATCGCCGATGTCGGGAACCTTGATTTCAATGACCGCCATTTGCTTCTCCTGATGGCTCAACCGGCCGTGCCGGCAAGCGTCTGCTGGAGTTCATCCAGCGACGATTCGATTTGGGTCCAGCGCTTGTCGCGCTTCTTTTGCTTGCCTTCGCTGGCTTCGATCAGCAGCGCGGCCTGTTGCAGCAGCAGTTCGCCGGCACCGCAGCTCGGGCGCGTGCCGCTGTAGCGCACGCCCTCGACCTGGAACGACAGCACCTCGCCTTCGCTCACCGGCGCGGTGCGACCGGTCGGTGCAAGCTGGGTCAATGCGGTGGTCCAGTTGCTGACCAGGCGTTGTGCCAACGCCGCCGGAATCGGAATTTCCACCGCTTCCGGGGTCTGTTCGGTACGGAACTGCACACTGCCGCGATCGGCCTGGCTGACCCAGCTGTAGACGCGCTCGTCGGCGCGGCTATGCCGCAGGGTCCAGTCGGCGCCATCCTTGCCCGGCACCAGCGACACGCCGCTCTCCACCCCACGTGTGGGCAGGGTCAGCAACGACAAGGCCGGCTTGCCGGCGCCATCGAGCAGCGTGGTCACCGCGGTGCCGTAGTTTCCCACTGCCGGCGGCCAGCCGCGCCCAAGCGTGCTCTCGCACTGGCGTGCCGCCGCGGATGTCCACGGCAGCACACCCAGCAGGGCGATCGTCAGCAGCGCAGGCTTCACAGCAGGACGCGTCGCATGTCGGCCAGCACCTGGCTGAGGTAGGTGGTGAAGCGGGCCGCCAGCGCGCCGTCGATGACGCGGTGGTCGTAGCTCAGCGACAACGGCAGCATCAGCTTGGGCGAGAAATCCTTGCCGTTCCAGACCGGCTGCATCGCCGACTTGGACACGCCCAGGATCGCCACTTCCGGTGCATTGATGATGGGCGTGAACGCGGTGCCGCCGATGCCGCCGAGCGAGCTGATCGAGAAGCAGCCGCCGCTCATGTCGGCCGGGCCCAGCTTGCCGTCGCGCGCCTTCTTGGCCAGCTCGCCGCTTTCCTGGGCGATCTGCAGCACGCCCTTCTTGTCCACGTCGCGGATCACCGGCACCACCAGGCCGTTCGGCGTATCGGCGGCAAAACCGATGTTGATGTACTTCTTCAGCGTGAGGTTTTCACCGGCCGCATCGAGCGAGGCGTTGAACTCGGGGAATTTCTTCAGCGCCGCGGCGCTGGCCTTGACCAGGAAGGCAAGCATGGTGAGCTTGATGCCGGCCTTCTCGTTTTCCTTGTTCAGCGCCACGCGCAGCGCTTCCAGGTCGGTGATGTCGGCCGATTCGAACTGGGTGACGTGCGGAATCATGGCCCAGTTGCGCGCCAGGTTGGCGCCGGAAATCTTCTTGATGCGCGACAGCGGCTGGGTTTCGGTGTCGCCGAACTTGCTGAAGTCCACCTTCGGCCAGGCCAGCAGGTTCAGGCCGTTGCCGCCACCGGCCGGTGCAGCGCCGGCTGCAGCAGGTGCGCCGCCGCTGAGTGCGGCCTTGACGAAGCGCTGCACGTCCTCACGGGTGATGCGGCCGCCCTTTTCGCTGCCCTTGATCTGGCCCAGGTCCACGCCGAGTTCGCGCGCAAATACGCGCACCACCGGGCTGGCATACGGCACCTTGGACGGCAGCACGCTGTCGGCGTCGAAGGTTACCGGCGGGCTGCTCGGGTTGCCGGCCGACGGCTGGCCACCCTGCGCTGCCTGCGCACCCGCACCGGAGCGCGCACCCTGCACCTGCGCAATCTCGCGCTGGGCCAGCTTGTCCGGCTCGGCCGACACAGCGACCGGCTCGACCTTGCCCGCGGTCTCGGCGGCGTCGGTGGTGGGCTTGGCCGGGGACTGCGCCGCACCGGCGCCGCCATCGCTGGCGGCGATGATCGCCACTACATTGCCCTGCGACAGGGTGTCGCCGACCTTGACCTTGAGCTCCTTGACGACGCCAGCGGCCGAGGACGGTACTTCCATCGTGGCCTTGTCCGATTCCAGCGTGACCAGGCTCTGGTCCTTGGCAACGGTGTCGCCCACGGCCACCAGCACTTCGATCACCGGGATGTCGGTGTAGTCGCCGATGTCGGGCACGCGCGCTTCGATCAGGCCGCCTTCCGAGGCGGCGGCAGGCGCAGCAGCGTCGGCCTTGGCAGCGGGTGCCGGGGCAGCCGCCGGAGCGGCCTTGGCCGGTGCGGCAGGCGCGGCAGCAGGTGAGGGCTTGGCGGAATCGGCGCCGGCATCGGCCACTTCGATCAACGCCACCAACGCGCCCTGCGAGAGCGAATCGCCAACCTTGACCTTGATCTCCTTGACCACGCCGGACACCGACGAAGGCACTTCCATGGTGGCCTTGTCCGATTCCAGCGTGACCAGGCTCTGGTCCTTGCTGACCGTATCGCCGACCGACACCAGCACCTCGATTACCGGGACGTCGCTGTAGTCACCGATATCGGGGACAAGTGCTTCCTTGATTTCGGCCATACGGGGAACTCCGGCAACAGAATGGGGAAACCCCTATTGTGGCCGGCTGCGGGCCGCAGCGCCAACCATTGCCGTGGAAAAAATCGCACGCCCGGCGGGATGCAGCGTCCGCATATGTGCGTGCACAGATCATTTCGTCGCGCGTCGATCGACCCGCAACAGTTGCAGTGGCTCGCCCGACGGCAAACGATACGCCAGCGCATTGTCCAGCCCATCGAGGGCTTCCAGGCGTGCGCACAGCTGCTGCGCGCGCGGCCGCAGGGCACGCGCCTGCGGCTCGATCAGGCGCTCGATGCGCGCTTCCACGCCATCGAGCGAACGCAGCTGCGCGTCATTTCCGGTGAGCGCGGACTGCACCGCACCGGCCACCACATCGCCGATCAGCTGCGGCAGCAGCTCGGCGACCAGCGCGCCGATGTCGTCGTCGATGTTGATCGGGGTCAGCTGGCTCTTGCTGAAACTCTGCCTCAAGCGCACGTCGATCTTTTCGCGCACGTTTGCCAGCTGGGCGCGCGTGGCGGCCGGGCTACGGCTGAAGCCGGCCGCCACCTCTCCCAGTGCCGTGACGGCGATATCGGCCGCTTCACGCCCAACGGCCTGCGCCAGCGGCACCACATCGCGGGCCTGGCGCTCGAACTGGATCAGGCGAGCGCGATCGTCTGCGTTCAACGCCACCCAGCGGTCGTCGACGAACAAGGCGCCCTGGCGCATCACCAGCCGCTGCGGCGTGCCCGATTCACGGATCAGGATCAGGCTGCGTGCGTTGAGCGTAAGGTCGTAATCACTGCTGACCTCGCAGTGCAGGTCCTCGGCAGCAGCAGCCCCTGCAGCGCCCAGCAGACCGAACAGCACAGCTGTTGCCATCGTGATTGCGTGCTTGATCGACATATCGCTACTCCGTGATGCGGTATCGGCAGCATGCCCGCCGCTGCGCTATGCAGGCCCGTGCCGGACGCTGGCATGACTTCTGGCCGATGGCGTCAGCACCGATCACTCCCGCTGGCGCACCGCCTCGCGCAGCGGTTGCCACGCCGCGGCCAGGCGCGGCAGCGACCAGGCGGCATTGGCCGGGCTGGTGGACGGCAAGGCCACGACCGGCACCGCGCGCAGTTCGGACGACAGCAGCGGCTGCACATGCCGGCGCCAGGCCTGCGCAGCCGCGGCGCCATTACAGGCCACCATGCGCAGCTGCGGCAACGTGACCAGCAATGCGGGCAACGGGTTGACGACGATGCTGTCCGCCACGATCGCCGTATCCAGGCTGCCGCGCCGCTCGCATTGGCCGATCACATCCCACAAGCCCACACGGTGGTCGAGCAACGCGTCCAAGCGCGAGGCATAACTTGCGGCTGTATCGATGCCCAACAAGGCATGCATCAAGGGCCAGAAACGATTGCGCGGATGTGCGTAGTAGCGGGCCGCCTCCAACGACGCCACACCGGGCATCGAACCAAGCAGCAACACCCGGCAATCGCTGCGAACGTGCGCTGGCAGGCCTTGCAACACACTGTTTTTCGTCACGGCGATCGCATTTGCGTGAATGTCGTTTTCAGCTTGCATGTCGCAACCACGGCCTTCTTAGGAAACTTGCTGAACAAACGAAATTTTAGCGAGCCACGGGTGGGCGTGTATTCAGATTTTCAGGAATAGCTTTGGCGCGGCCCACTCCACGGGCCTAACAAAAATTATGCGAGGAGACCTCCAATGCGTGCCATTTCCATCCTGAGCCTGGCTGCTGTATCCGCTCTTGCGATTGCACCGTCCGCGTTCGCGCAGGACACGACCTACACCAGCGATACCTCCTCGACTTCCACCAGCGCCGATAGCGCTTCCGGCAAGCGTTGGGCAGTGGTCGGCGGTGTCGCCCTGATCAAGCCGAAGAATGACCCGGCCCCGGGCCTGGACGTCGATGGTGGCCCGGCGCCGACGCTGAGCGCCAGCTACTACATCAACGACAACTGGGCCGTTGAAATCTGGGGCGCAGCCGACAAGTTCAACCACCGCGTCAACGCCGATGGCGTGGGCAAGCTGGGCACCGTCGAGCAGCAGCCGATCGCCATCAGCGGCCAGTACCACTTCGGCCAGGCCGACAATGTGTTCCGTCCGTTCGTGGGCGTGGGCTACTACGAGTCGAACTTCAGCAACGAGAAGATCGATGCGGCATCGGCCACCGGCCAGCACGTCGGCGTGGATACCGCCAAGGGCGTGATCGGCACCGTTGGTGTTGACATGAACATCAACTCCACCTGGTTCGCACGCGCCGACGCCCGCTACATGCGTTCGCGTCCGGAACTGCGCGTGGGCGGCCAGGGCACCGGCAGCGAGCTGGAACTGGATCCGTGGACCGTCGGCTTCGGCGTCGGTGCGCGCTTCTAAGCACGCACCTGCCAGCCAGGGTTTGAGTTGAACAAAAACGGGCCGCGAGGCCCGTTTTTTTGTGCGTGGATTGTGCGGTGTCGAGATTGCAACGCTGCTAGGAGGGAAGCTCTGGGATGCGGGACCGCCCGAGCGCATCTGATTGCGGCAAGCAGTGCGTCTTCCCGACATCCTGTTTATCAGTCAGCCTGTCGATCCATCTTTCAGCTGCGTACGCGCGCGAATGTCAATGCGTACATATGCACGTGAGTGACGCATCGCCACTCCGCCGCCATGCCTACCCGCATTCAACGCCAATAAACACTGCCGCGCAGACGCGCGCTGCGCCAGCGCCACCACAGCAAGCTGGCATACGCCAGCGCATAACCGAGCAGCACGCCGGCAGCGCCGAGCAGACTGGCGTGACTGAGCCAGCCATCGGTTGGCCAGGCCACGCCCTGCCAGGCGCTGCGCCAGCCCTGCACCATCCCGGCGATCACCCGCACCACCACCAGCGCGGTCAAGGCCAGCACCAGCCACAGGTTCGGCCGGTAAAACAGGCCCTGGGTGGTGCGTTCGAAACGGGTCAACTGCAGCGCCAGCACTCCCAGCACCAACCCGCAGGCCCAGCCGACCGCCGCATGGCTGATCGCACCGGGCCAGAACGCCGCCGCGATCAAGGTGAAGATCACAAACAGCACGCTGGAGATGCCGGCCGAGACCAGGTTGATCAGCAGCAGCCAGCCACGTGCCTGCCGACGCGCAGTGCCCACGCGAAACCGCTGCAGCAGCGACAACGGGAACAGCACCGCGAACACTGCCAGGGCAATGATCACGGCCAGCGGAATGGCGAGCAGCAAGGGCATCGGGACGTGGCCGGGAAAAGATGGCCGACAACGCTACTACGCAAGCACGCAGCTGCGCGTGTTCGGCGCTGTCGACGCCGCAGTTCCGGCATCGCAACCGCGCTTACCTTGCGACTGCGTACGCCTTGTGTCAGCCGCTCTTAAAAAGCGGGCAGCACTGCGCCTTTGTACTTCTGTTCGATAAAGGCCTTCACTTCCGGGCTGGTCAGGGCCTTGGCCAGTTTCTGCACGCGCGCATCGTCCTTGTTGTCGGCGCGCGCCACCAGGAAGTTGACGTAGGGCGAATCCTTGCTTTCGATCGCCAGTGCATCGCGGGTGGGGTTGAGCCCGGCATCGAGCGCGTAGTTGGTGTTGATCAACGCCAGGTCGACCTGGTCCAGTACGCGCGGCAACATCGCCGAATCGAGCTCGCGGAATTTCAGCTGCTTGGGGTTGTCGACGATGTCGCGCTGGCTGGACAGCGCATTGCTCGGGTCCTTGAGTTTGATCACCCCGGCCTTGTCGAGCAGGATCAGCGCGCGGCTGTTGTTGCTGGGGTCGTTGGGAATCACCACATCGGCGCCGGTGGGCAGCTCGGCCAGCGTCTTGAAGCGGCGCGAATAGGCACCGAATGGCTCGATATGCACGCCGACCACGGTCACCAGCTGGCTCTTGCGGTCGCGGTTGTAGGCGTCCAGATAAGGCTCGGTCTGGAAATAGTTGACGTCGATCTGCTTCTGCACGACCTGGTCGTTGGGCTGCACGTAGTCGTTGAACACGCGCACATCGAGCTTGACGCCCTGCTTGGCCAGCAACGGTTCGACCACTTCCAGGATCTCGGCATGCGGCACGGCCGTGGCGGCCACGGTCAGGGTGTCGCCGCCGCTGCTGCCACCGCCGCCACAGGACGCCAATGCCAGCGTGGCCGCGGCCAGGAGGGAACGAAACGCGAATGTGCTCATGTAGGGATCCGTGGGAGGAGGAATGCGGCGCTGCCGCAGGCAGTCAACCTAGCAGACGCGGCGTGTGGCAGCGATGCATCCAGTGCGCCCCGCTCACCGCCGGCTGTAATGCGCCACCAGGCGGTCGCCCAGCATCTGCAGCAGCTGCACCAGCACCAACAAGGCGATGACGGTGATCAGCGCCACGTCCGAATGCGAGCGCAGGTAGCCTTCGCGGTAGGCCACATCGCCCAGGCCGCCGGAGCCGATCGCACCGCCCATCGCGGTGAAACCGATCAGCGCGATGGTGGTGACGGTGGCGCCGGCGATCAGGCCGGGGCGCGCTTCGGGCAACAGCACCCGCAGCACCAGTTGCCGGGTGGTGGCGCCCATCGCCTGGCTGGCTTCGATGATCCCGCGGTCGACCTCGCGCAGCGCGGTTTCCACCAGGCGCGCGTAGAACGGCGCGGCGCCGACCACCAGCGGCAGGATCGCGCCGCGCACGCCGAGCGAGGTACCCATCAGCATCAGCGTGAGCGGAATCATCGCGATCATCAAAATGATGAAAGGCACCGAGCGCAGCAGGTTGATCAGCGCCGCCAGCGCGCCGTACAGCACCGGCCGGCGGCGCAATTGCGGAGCACCGCACAGGAACAGGGCAACACCCAGCGGCAGGCCGATCAGCAGCGTCAACGGCAGCGCGCCGGCCAGCATCAGCAAGGTGTCCAGGGTCGCCTGGCCGATGTCGCCCCACTTGGCGGCATCGAGATTGCGGAAGAAACCGCCGGCGGCGGCAATGATCGGGTTCATACGCGCAGATCCTCCAGATGCACGCCGGCGGCGACAAAGCCTGCGCGCGCAGCATTATGGTCGCCGCCGGTCAGCGCGACGATGAGCTGGCCATATGGCGTGTCCTTGATGCGGTCCACGCGCCCGGACAGGATGTTGTAGTCCACCCCGGTCTCGCGCGCGATGCGCCCCAGCACCGGTTCGTAGGTGCCGTTGCCCAGGAAGGTCAGCCGCACGATGCGCCCGCCGACGGCGGCGAAATCGCGGTGCAGTTCGGCCTCGTCCACGTGCTCGGCTTCGGACACGAAGCGCCGCGTGGTGGCGTGTTTGGGATGCAGGAACACCTCGGTGACCGGGCCGGTTTCCACCAGCTTGCCGGCGTCCAGCACCGCGACGCGGTCGCAGACGCGGCGGATCACGTCCATTTCGTGGGTGATCAACACGATGGTCAGGCCGAGCTCGCGGTTGATCTGCGCCAGCAGCTGCAGCACCGAGGCGGTGGTCTGCGGGTCCAGCGCGCTGGTGGCCTCGTCGCACAGCAGGATCTGTGGCCGGGTGGCCAGCGCGCGCGCAATGCCCACGCGCTGCTTCTGCCCGCCGGACAGCTGCGCCGGATACTTGCTGGCATGCTGCTCCAGCCCGACCCGGGCCAGCAGCTCGGCCACACGCGCATCGATTTCGGCGCGCGGGGTGCCGGCCAGTTCCAGCGGGAAGGCCACGTTGCCGGCCACGGTGCGCGAGGACAGCAGGTTGAAGTGCTGGAAGATCATGCCGATCCGGCGACGCAAGGCGCGCAGGCCCTGGCTGTCCAGCGCGGTGACGTCCTCGTCGCCGATCAGCAGGCGGCCGCCGCTGGGCTCTTCGAGCCGGTTGATCAGCCGGATCAGGGTCGATTTGCCGGCACCGGAATGGCCGATGATGCCGAACACCTCGCCGGGGCCGATCCGCAGATCGAGCGGGTGCAGCGCCACGATCTGGCGACCGTCAACGGAATAGGACTTGTGCAGGCGCTGAAACTGGATCACCGCGCGTGGCCGATTGGGGGGTCGTGAAGCCTAACAGTCAATGTTTAGGGCCGTCATTCCATTCGGTTCTAACGGGCGGGGATTCGGGAGTCGGGATTGGGGAGTCGCAAAGGCGGCGGCCCTCGCCGTTGCGAATCCCAAGCGCCCGCTATCTCGCGCTGCCAAGCGCTAGCTCTGTGACGCATCGGAGCGCGCGCGCCCTGCTTTGCCGAATCCCCAATCCCCAATCCCAATCCCAATCCCGAATCCCGAATCACGGCCGCTCGAGCGGCAACGGCCTGTCAGCCTTGCGAATCCGCTCCCGCCGCAACAAATACAGCCCGCTGGCCACGATGATGCCGGCGCCGGTCCAGGTCCAGCTGTCGGGCAGGGTCTGCCACAGCAGCCAGTCCCAGCCGATCACCCAGACCAGGCCGGTGTATTCCAGCGGCGCGATCATCGAGGCCTCGCCGCGCATGAAGGCCTGGGTCAGCGCGACCTGACCCAGCGCACCGGCCAGGCCCATGCCGGCGATCAACCCGACGTGCCCGGCCTGCAGCGGTACCCAGCCGGGGATGGCCAGCAGCCCGGCGCCGATCGCCATGAACAGCAGAAACCACACCACCATCGCCTGCGGGGTGTCGGTGCGGGTCAGCAGGCTCACGGTGATCGCCGCGACCGCGTAGGCCGTGGCTGCCAGCAGCACCATCAGGCCGGGCAACGAGATCAGCCCGTCCACGCCCGGGCGCAGCACCACGATCACCCCGAGCAGGCCAATGCCAATGGCGGTCCAGCGGCGCGGGCCGACGTGTTCGCCCAGCAGCGGTACCGATAGCGCGGCCACCAGCAATGGGGCGACGAAATACAGCGTGTAGGCCGTCGACAGCGGCATGCGCTTCAAGCCGTACACGAAGCAGCCGATCATCACCATGCCCAGCACCCCGCGCAGCAGATGCAGGCCCCAGCGCACCGGCACGATCGCGCGCGGCCCGGCGGTGGCGAACACCCACACCAGCACGAACGGCAGCGAGGCGGCGCCGCGCAGCAAGGTGACCTGCAGCGGCGTGTAATGCGCCGAGAGCAGCTTCATTCCCGCATCCATCAGCGAGAAACAGGCCACGGCGGCCACCATCCAGGCGATGGCGGGAAGCGGAGAACGGGGGTTTCGCATGCACGCATTATCGCCGAGCGCCGTGGCGCCGGGCCCGCTGCGTGGCTTCCGTGACCGTGCCCCTGTCATCGCACACAGCCGGCGCTTTAGACTGGCGGACGAATTTTGATCAGGGAATTGCCATGCCGTCGTTCGACGTCATCTCCGAAGTGGACAAGCACGAACTCACCAACGCTGTGGACCAGGCCAACCGCGAGCTGGACACGCGGTTCGACTTCAAGGGCGTCGAGGCCAAGTTCGAACTGGAAGATGGCAAGGTGATCAACCAGTCCGCCCCCAGCGATTTCCAGGTCAAGCAGATGACCGACATCCTGCGTGCGCGGCTGCTGGCGCGCGGCATCGACGTGCGCTGCCTGGAGTTCGGCGATGTGGAAACCAACCTGGCCGGCGCGCGGCAGAAGGTGACCGTCAAGCAGGGCATCGAGCAGAAGCAGGCCAAGCAGCTGGTGGCCAAGTTGAAGGAAGCCAAGCTCAAGGTCGAAGCGCAGATCAATGGCGACAAGCTGCGCATCACCGGCAAGAAGCGCGACGACCTGCAGGACGCGATCGCGTTGCTGAAAAAGGCCGACTTCGAACTGCCGCTGCAGTTCGACAACTTCCGCGACTGAGCGCGGCTGTGTGATTGCAACCATCGGCGCGGGCGTGTGTCTGCCGGCGCTGCAATGGGGTGAACGGTGCCAGCCCAGGTGGCCTGTGCACTACGTGCGCGGCGGTCGCATCGCTGTGCACCCATAGCCTGCGACCATGCGCAGCCTGTTCGCCAGCCTGTTGCAACCCCTGCGCATGCAGCGTCCGGCAAACGCGTCGGGCACTGCCGCCGGCAACAGTGCCGCCTACGCGCAACCGCGGATCGAAGTCGGCTCGACGTTGCACACCATGGCCGGCCTCGACCCGGTGGCAGCTGCGGCATTTGCCGACGCCTTCGTGGTGGAGATCGACCATGCCATCGCCACCTGCACGCTCGGCGATGCCGGCACGCCCCCGGCGCAGGCGCTGCAGCAGATCCATGCGCTGAAGAACACCATTTCACTGACCGGCTCGCAGCAGCTGCTGAAAGCCTGCGACCAATTGCGCGACGCGGCGAGCTGCGACGCGCTGGGCGACACGCTTGCGCAGCGCTTCATTGCGGTGGCGAACGCTGCTGGTCTACTGGTCAAGCATTACCGGCGTAGCCTCCCCTCCGACGACGCGGACCCTCATGCGTAGCACTCCCAACCGCGCAGCGCCCGGCCTGATCCTGGCCGCCAGGCAGTTGCGCAACGACAGACTGGTGCGGCTGTTCGAGTCGTTCCTGGAATACCGCGCCTGCGTCGGCCGCGTGATCGTGCAGACCATGGTGACCGCGTGGTGCCTGGGCTGGCTGTACGGTCCGCAGCCGGTGCTGGTCAAGGACGCGCACCACGTCTTTCCCACTGCGGTGAGCCTGTGGGTGCTGTCGGTGGTGTGGATGCTGCTGGTGCGCCGTCGCCTCATTCCGCCCAGCGAATGGCTGGACGCGATGGGCTTTGCAATGAACCTGCTGTTCATCGGCATCCAGACCACCCTGGCCTTCATCCTGCTGATGTCGTTGAACGCGTTTTTGCCGTTCATTACCATCGCGGCGGTAGCACGCTACGGGCAACGCGCGACATTCCCGGTGTTGCTCAGCACCTTCGTGTTGATGCTGTTGACCGCGCCGTCAGGCTACTGGCTGTCGCGGCCGGCGTATTTCGTCTATGCGGTGGCGCTCAGCATGGTGTTGCCGTTGCTGGTGGCGCGCATCGTGCTTGCGATGCAGGAAGTGGCGCTGCAGGCGCTGGCCTCGCGCGATGCGCGGAGCCGCTTCATCAGCACCATGAATCACGAATTGCGCACGCCGTTGAATGCGGTGATCAACTGCGCGCAATTGATCGACACCGAGCAGATGCCGGCGCAACAGCGCGAGCTGCTGCAGGCGGTAACGGTCAATGCAACTGCGCTACGCCATCGCGTCAACGAGGTGCTGGACGTGGCCAGCATCGACGGCGGACGCCTGCAGCTGCACAGCAAACCGCTGAACCTGCTGGACGTGGTCACCACAGTGAAAGCGGTCTGCGCCACCGCAGCGTCCAGCAAGGGCGTCACCCTCGACGTGCGTGTGGATAGCCCGCAAACACCGCACGTGATGGGTGACGAAGGCCGCATCGAACAGGTGATCAGCAACCTGGTGATCAACGCGATCAAGTTCACCCCGGCCGGTGGCACGGTGGATCTGCTGATCGAAGCGACCCAGGTGCACGAGCGCTGGAGCATCGAGGTCACCGTCACCGACACCGGCATCGGTGTGCCCGACGACCAGAAGGCCTACATCTTCACCCCGTTCACCCAGCTCAGCACCGGCTTCAGTCGCGTCGAAGGCGGCGTGGGCCTGGGCCTGTACATCGCGCTATCGGTCTACGATGCAATGGGCAGCAGCCTGACCGTGAGCGACAACCCCGCCGGCGGCAGCATCTTCCGCTGGATCTTCGAACTGCCCGGCGCCGCAGCCGGCAGCAGCACGCTGGCGTTGCGCGATGCGCTGGCGCAGCACGCACAACAGGTGCCCTCGCTGCATTGCCTGGTATTCGAGGACCTGGACACCAACCGGCTGGTGATCGGTAATCTGCTGACCCGCGCCGGGCATCGGGTGAGCTTCCAGATCGATGGTACCGATGCGGTACGGCGCATCCGCGAAGCAGCGCCGGATCTGGTGTTTCTGGATCTGCACATGCCCGGCACCTCCGGCTGGGACGCACTGCGCGACGCGCGCGATGCGATGTCGGCGCTGCCGCCGATCATCGTGCTGACCGCCGACACGCGTACCGATTCAATGCGCGATGCCAGCGCGGCCGGTGTTGCCGGCTATCTGTCCAAACCGATCAACGCGCACGAGTTGCTGGCATTGCTTGCCCGGCACGCCACGCATGCACGCCCCTGAGCTCAAACCCGGCAATGCCGCGCGCTGCCACTGGCAACATGCGGCGGAAATCCGCACGCCGCTGGCTTTGCTGTACCTGCACGGCTTCAGTGCCAGCCCAGGCGAAGCTGGCGCGCTGCCCGAGCAGATGGCCGATGCGCTGGCCGCCAATGGTTATGTGCATCGCTGGCCCGGGCACGGGCTCGGCGCCGCCGATGCAATGCAGGCACTGACCCCGGCGGTGTTGCAAGCCTCGGCGCTGGAGGCGCTGGCCCAGGCGCAACGCATGGGACAGCGGGTGGCAATTGTCGGTTCGTCGATGGGTGCCACGCTGGGCTTGTGGCTGGCCGCACAGCACCCGGACGCGGTGGCAGCGGTGGTCGCCTGGTCGCCCGGCATCCAGCCCGCCGACCCGGCATTGCTCGACCAGGTGTGCGCCGCGCAGGCGCCGCTGACCGACCCACGCCCGCGCACGCCAGCTACGCGCGCCTTCTGGTCGGAGACCATCCACCCGGACGGATTTCGCGCATTGCGCAGCCTGTTTCAAGCCATTGCCGACGACCCGCCATGGCCGCGCGTGCGCTGCCCGGTGTTTCTGGGCTATTACCGCGCCGACGATGGCCGCGAGGATCCGACCGCATCGGTGCCGGCGATGCTGCACATGTTCGCCGCACTGGGCACTGCGCCTGCACACACGCGTGCGGTCGCCTTCGACAGTGGCGCGCATGCGATCGGCTCGCCGCACAAGACACCGCTGGCGGGCGCCGTTGCGCAGGCCTCCATCGCGTTCTTGCAGGCGCAGCTCGGCGCTGCACTGCCCGGCGGCAACGCGTGAGCGCAGCAGCCAACCGCAGCGCTCGCAGCGTGGCGAACGCGCGCCGCTAGCGCGTGTTGCTGCAGCACGCACCTGCGCACGCGGCCCCGCTGCGCAGCGATCGCATACACTGGCGCACCATCCCGCTGCCGCCACGATGACCACCACGCCTGCCACGCCCGATCCGATCGCCGCCACCCGCAAATGGATCGAGCGCGCGGTCATCGGGTTGAACCTGTGCCCGTTCGCCAAGGCGGTGTACGTCAAGGAGCAGGTGCGCTTGGTGCTCAGCGATGCCAGCACGCCCGAAGCACTGCTGGAACAACTGGCCGAAGAACTGGTGCTGTTGCGCGATACGCCGGCCGAACAGATCGACACCACGCTGATCGTGCACCCCGACGTGCTGACCGATTTCCTGGACTACAACGACTTCCTCGACAACGCCGATGCGGCGGTGGAAGCGCTGGATCTGCAAGGCGTGCTGCAGGTGGCCAGTTTCCATCCGGATTACCAGTTCGCAGGCGCCGCGCCGGACGATGTCGCCAACTTCACCAACCGCTCGCCCTTCCCCACCCTGCACCTGCTGCGCGAAGACAGCGTGGAGCGCGCGGTGGCGGCGTTCCCGGATCCGGACGTGATCGTCGAACGCAATATCGAAACGCTCCAACGCCTGGGCCGCGATGGCTGGGAGCGCGTGTTGAACGGGGCCGAGCACTGAGTGATGCGCCGGCCGCGCGCGATTGCGGGCGACCGCAACTAGGTCTTCGGAAGGGCGAGCGCGGACTCCCACCGACCCAACTTGGATAGGGATGAGCGAGCGGCGCGGCATCGTGTGCGATGCGCGCAGTCGCTGCCCTTGCCTGCGTGCACGGTGTTGCTGCGACGACGACAGCCCGCACGCTACAGTGCGGCCACCTCTACCGATGCATCGCACACCATGGCCCTGATTCCGGCAATTTCCGCATGGAACCCCGCTCCACTGCAGGACCGCGTCGTGGTCATCACGGGTGGTGCGCAAGGCATCGGCCGCGGCATTGCGCAGGCGGTGCTGGGTGCCGGCGGCAGCGTGGTCATCGGCGACCTGGACGCGGTGGCCGGCAAGGCCTGCCTGCAGGAATGGGCGCTCCCGCGCCGGAGTGCCTTCGTCCGTTGCGATGCGGCGCGTGAAGTGCAGGCCACGCGATTGATTGCCACCGCGCTCAGGCGTTTCGGTCGCATCGACGGCCTGGTCAACAACGCCGGCGTGCCCGACCCGCATATCGCTGCGCTGCCGCACCTGGACTGGGACGACTGGAACCGCCGCCTGTCCAGCCTGCATGGCGCCTTCCTGTGCAGCAAGCACGCGCTGCCCGCGCTGACGCAGGCGCCCGGTGGCGGTGCGATCGTCAACATCGCCTCCACCCGCGCCTGGCAATCGGAGCCGCATAGCGAAGCCTATGCGGCTGCCAAGGGAGGATTGGTGGCGTTTACCCATGCGCTGGCACTGAGCGAAGGGCCGCAGGTGCGCGTCAACAGCATCAGCCCGGGCTGGATCAGCACCGATGCGTGGCGTGCGCCGCAGCGTCGACGTGCGCCAAAACTAGCGCGTCGCGATCATGCGCAGCATCCGGCCGGACGCGTGGGCACGCCGGAAGACATCGCGCAGCTGGCGGTGTATCTGCTTGCGCCGCAGCTGTCCGGCTTCGTCACCGGGCAGGATTTCATCGTCGACGGTGGCATGTCGCGCAAGATGCAATACCTGTAAGTCCGGGTTGGAGTGCGGATGCACGACACGAGTGGACGATGCTGCGAACGCGTGCATGCCACCCATCCACGTCGCTGTCAGCATGAGCTTTGCCTTGCGCAGGTGCGAGTGGAATACGCAGGTTTTTCAGAAGCACATGCTTCAACGCGCGCGCACGTTGGCGCACACCGTCGTTCAGTGATGTCACGCGACAAGCGGGCTCTGGTTGATCGCATGCATCGAACCTGGCTATCGCACCTGGCGATCAGAGGCTGGCTGGCGATGCGGCGTGGCCCCGATGCGCAGCGCCACCCCAACCCATCAACGCGCCAAACGGGCTTCCAGCAACTGCTGCGCATCGCCTAGCGAGGGCAGGATGCGATGGCCGAGCGCACGCACGGCGGCATCGAGTTCGAGCAGGTCTGGAATCTGGATCGGGGTCATGCCGGCCGCCAATGCCGCGCGCACGCCGGTGGGCGAGTCTTCCAGTACCAGGCAGTGCGCGGGGTCCACGGCCAGCGTGCGTGCGGCCAGCAGGTAGATGTCCGGCGCCGGCTTGGGGTGGACCACATCGCTGGCCGTGCACACCGCACCGAAGCGCCACAGCAGGTCGGCCGCTTCCAGCTTGCGCAGCGCCAGCGGGCGCTGGGTGGAGGTGGCCACCGCACGCGGCATGCCTTGCGCGGCCAGGTAGTCCAGCAACGTGATGATGCCGGGCCGATGCGGGATGCCGCGTTCGACCGCAGCGGCGTATAGCTGTTGCGCATGCGCCAGCATGCTGTCGGCAGCGGCGTCGCCGATGCGTTCGCCCAGCAACCGGCGGCAGGCCGCATCGCCGGTGCCCACCATGCGCAGCCAGAACGCCGGCTCGATGTGCAGGCCCTGTTCGTCGGCGGCCTGCGCCAGGCAGGCGGTGATGGCGCGCTCGCTGTCGAGCATCAAGCCATCCATGTCGAAGATCACCGCCTGCGGGCGAAACGGCAGCGCCGCGATCTGCGTCATGCTGCAGCGCCGCGGCCGAACAACACCTCGAGATCGCTCGCTTCCAGCGCGCGCCATTGCCCGGGCTGCAATGCCTCCAGCGACAGGCCGCCGATGCGGCTGCGATGCAGGGCGACCACGTGGTTGCCGGCGGCAGCGAACATGCGCCGCACCTGGTGATAGCGGCCTTCGTGCAGGGTCAGCCGCGCCTGGCGTGGGCCAAACACCTCCAGTTCGGCCGGCAGCAATGGCTTGGTTTCGCCTTCCAGCAGCAAGGTGCCACTGGCAAACAGGGCGGCTTCGTCGCCTCGCAGGTCCTCGGCCAGGGTGATGTCGTACACCTTGTCGAGTGCGGATTTGGGCGAAATGATCCGGTGCAGCAGCGCGCCGTCGTCGGTCATCAGCAACAGGCCACTGGTCTCGCGATCCAGCCGCCCCACCGGCGCCAGCACCGGCGCACGCGAGCGGAAGCGTGGCGGCAACAGCTCGTAGATCAGCCGGCCGGTGTCCTTGGTCGAGCAGGTGTAACCGCTGGGTTTATGCAGCAACAGGCTGAAACCCGGGGGCGGATCGAGCGGCTCGCCATCGATGCGAATGGCGTCGTGTTCCACCTGGTCGTCGGCATACAGCACCTCGCCCTGCGCATCGGTGACCGCGCCCTGCCGGAACAACTGGGTCACCTGCTTGCGGCTGCCATAACCGAGATTGGCGATGTGTTTGACCAGCTTCATGCACGCGCTCCACGGCCGCGGATGGCCGAGATCAGCTTGAAGCCATCGCGCTCTGCAGCCACGTGCACCTGCCCGAAACTGTCGTTGAGCACCTGTTCGTAAGGCAGATGTCGGTTGGCTACCAGCAACAGTTGCCCGCCCGGTCGCAGCGCCTGCGCAGCGACCGCAATGAAGCGCTGCCCGATATCCGGGCGATCGGCGCGCGAGGGCGTGTGGAACGGCGGGTTGCTGACGATGAAATCGTATTGCGCCACCAGCCCGGCGGTGACATCGCGCCAGTGGTAGTGCAGTTGCGCCGGATGCGTGATGTCCTGCAGATTGCGCTGCGCCAGGGTGAGCGCGCGCGCTTCGGCTTCGTACAGGTCCAGCGCGGTGACCTTGGGGCAACGGGCCAGCACTTCGGCCGACAGATAGCCAAAGCCCGCACCCAGATCGGCGCCATGTCCGGCCAGCGTGGTGGGCAGATGCGCGACCAGCAGCGCGGACGCCGGGTCGATGCGATCCCAGGCGAACACGCCGGGGCGGCTGACGAAGCGGCCGTCCAAAATCTTGCGTGGCGCATCCAGCGCCGCCCAGCGCGCCTGCAGCGCGGCATCGGTGTCGGCCGGCAGCGGCGCGCTCCAGTAGGTGCGGCAGTGATGCTTGGTCAGGCTGCCGGCCAGCCCGGTGAGCTGGCGCAAATCGGCTTCGCCCGAGCGTGCGCCCTCGTTGTTGGACTGACAGGCAACCACGCGGCCACCCGGCGCGGCCAACGCCACCGCACGCGCGAACAGCGCACGCGCTTCGTCGCGCTGCCGCGGCGGCAGCACCAGCACCAACGCATAGCGCGTGCTGTCGGCCTCGATCTCGCCTTCTTCGCGCACCTTCCACCCGTTGCGCTCCAGCGCTTCGGCGAAGGGGCGGAAGCTCTGCTCGCAGGTCAGCGTCTCGGCCGCCGCCTGCTCGCGCAGCGGGAAGCCATCGCGCGCGCGCAGGAACAACACCGGCCCTTCCGGCCACGGCAGCACGCCTTGGGCGAAGGGCAGGAACAGGGCTTGAAGCGGGGCATCGTGCGGGCCAGCCATCGGATCATCGGGTCGGGAACAGGCCGCCATTGTAAGGGACCTGTGCCGATTGCCCGCCGCGCGCCTTCCAATGTCTATACGGACTATTGATGCGCACGCAACATCCGCCCGCCTAGGCTGGAATCCAAGCCCACACCGGAGAAACGCGATGCGAGCCCTGTTTGTAGGAGGCGTTGTCGACAACAGCGAAATGGATCTGGATGACACCCCGCCACCCATGCATTACCCCGAAAATACCGGCGCCGGCCGGCCCCGCTACCGCCTTCACCAGGTAGGCGAGCGCGACGATGGCACGGTGGCCTATGCGGTATACGGCGCCCCGGAAATGGCCGACGACGACATCAGCCGCATCACTGAAGAGCGCGGTTATGCACGACGCTTCAGCGCGTCGCCGGAAGCGCCGCGATAAATAAAGTCACTGCGTGGTGAGAGGCGGTTGACCGTCTTCAGTTAAAGCATGTTGCGGCAACATCCATCGAGCGAATTCCACTGCAGCGTGTCCTGCCGATTGCCGGCACGCTGCGCAGACGCGAACCGGGCCTTGGCTCGGCTGTTTGCATTTATCGCGCGAGAAGTCTTGTATCGCGCGATAAGTCTTGGGCGAACACAGAGTGCCTTGCTCGATTTCCACAGACTCGATTCGCAGAAATGACGATCGAATGCGTCGTTCGAGGTGGCGGGGGGGTGTCGTTCGAAATAGGGCGTGCGTCGCAAGGTTAAGCAATGGGTGGCGTATTACCTGCCATCAATTGTCCACTGCGCACGTACCCTCATCCGCCCCTGCGGGCACCTTCTCCCGACGGGAGAAGGAGTTGTATCACTGCAGCTTTAGTGGCGCGCCTGAAACTACGCGCGCGAAGCCGCCGGCGCGCTTACCGCGCCTTCGGCGTCACCCGCCAGATCACATTGCCCACATCGTCGGCCACCAGCAGCGCGCCGCTGTTGTCGGGCGCCACACCGACCGGGCGGCCCTGCGCATTGCCTTCGGCGTCCAGGAACCCGTCCAGCACCGTGATCGGCGTGCCGCTGGGCTTGCCGTCGGCGAATGGGACGAACAGCACCTTGTAGCCGCTGGGCGGGTCGCGATTCCATGAGCCGTGCTGGCCGATGAAGGCGCCCTGGCGGAAACGCTCGGGCAGCAGGTTGCCGCTGGCGAAGGTCAGGCCGAGCGAGGCAGTGTGCGGCCCGAGTGCGTAATCGGGCTTGATGGCCTTGGCCACCAGCTCGGCGTTCTGCGGTTTGACCCGCTCGTCCACATGCTGGCCGTAGTAGCTGTACGGCCAACCGTAGAAGCCGCCGTCGCGCACCGAGGTCAGGTAATCCGGCACCAGGTCGCTGCCGATTTCATCGCGCTCGTTGACCACCACCCACAGCGATTTGCTCTGCGGCTCCCAGGCCGTGCCCACCGGGTTGCGCAGGCCGCTGGCGAACACGCGGCTGCTGCCGGTAGCCGGGTCGATCTCCAGGATCGCCGCACGGTTCAGCTCGGCCTCCATGCCGTTTTCGGCCACGTTGCTGTTGGAACCGACGCCCACGTACAGCTTGCTGCCGTCCGGGCTGGCCAGCAGCGACTTGGTCCAGTGGTGGTTGATGCCGCCGGGCAGATTGGCGACGAAGGTCGGCTTGGCGGTGATATGCGTGTCGCCTGGTTTGTACGGAAAACTCACCAGCGCATCGGCATTGGCGACATAGAAACGGTCGCCCACCAGGGCCATGCCGAAGGGCGAAAACAGGCCGCTGACGAACTGCGTGCGCACTTCCGCCACGCCGTCGCCATCGGCATCGCGCAGCAACGTGATGCGATTGGCGCTGGGCACCGCGGCGCCGGCCTTCTTCATCATCGCGCCCTGCACCTTCTTGCGCAGCCCACCGCCGGTTTCGGCGTCTTCGGGCTTGGGCGGCTCGGCCGTTTCGGCCACCAGCACATCGCCGTTAGGCAGTACGTAGAGCCAGCGCGGGTGATCCAGATCGCGCGCAAACGCAGCCACCTGCAGGTCGTCGGCAGCCACGGGTTTGGCGTTGGCTGCCCAACGCTTGACCGGCGCCACCTTGACGGTGGGAATCAGACGCTTCACCGGCTCGGGCAATTGTGGATTCGGCCCGGTTCCCTGTTCGATGGCCAGCGTGGCGGTGTCACCGCACGCAGCGAGAACGGCAACCGCCATCAACGACAGCGGCCAGCGAGCGAACTTCAACAGGGGTGCATTCATTGCGGAAGAATCCTGAACGGTTGCGACAGTCGGTCATGATGCCGTCAACACGACAGTGAGAAGTAAACAGACCGTCAACACGCGGCCATTACGGCAGGACTTGCGGGTCGGCGCCCAGCGGCAGCGGGTGGACCGCCACGATCCGGTCCATCCAGATCCATTGCGGCTCTTGCGAGGCATCCAGCTGATCCAGCCGCAGCTGCCCGTTCACGCCTTCGTTGTCGTGTTCGTCGAGATAGGTCTGAAGACTGGGGCGCACGGCAACCGTGCCGCTGAGCATGCTGCCATCGTCGAGTTCGATCCGCACGCGCTCCTGACCATCGAGCAGGGACACCCAATGTTCGAGTGTGGCGATCTGGACCTGTTCGGAATACACATGCGGGGCGTATTTGGGCATTGCGCGATCTCCATGAGCAGAGCGCATCACGCTAGGCCAGCACGCGTGAAAAAGGCAGAAAATACGGCGTTTTCCAGTGACCTGTACTTGCACAGCATTGCGCTTGCGGCTGCAAGCGTTCTTGCTCGCAGCACATCCGTTGAACCGGCAGTTGCAGCGAAAAAGCATTAAAAACGGCCGTCGCAGGACGGCCGATTCTTTCAGCGCAACGTTGGCTGTGGCTGTGGCGCCTCAACACGCTCGATCTGGACGACCTTCTGCACGCCACCGCAGCGTAGGCAACTGCGCTCGCCATTGACCAATCCATCTACGCACGGCGGTGACGCCGCGCGCGTGTCACTCCACCGCTTCGCGCGCGGCACGCACGGCGGTGACCAATTGCGCCACGCTGTACGGCTTGGCCAGATGCTCCTGAAACCCGGAGTCCAACGCGCGCTTGCGGTCGTCGTCGCGCGCCAGTGCGGTCACCGCCACGGCCGGCAGCGCGCTTGCATCCAGCCCGAGGTTTTCGCGCACGGTGCGGATCAACCCGTAGCCGTCCATGCCCGGCATGCCGATATCGGTCAGCATCAGGTCGAAGCGTGCGTGACCGCGATGATCGATCAACGCCAATGCATCGGTGGCGCTGCCGGCGGTAACCACTTCGGCGCCCTGTTCTTCGAGCAAGCGCCGCAGATAATCGAGCATGTCCGGTTGGTCTTCGACCGCAAGCAGACGCAGACCGTTGAGCGCGCGCGCTTCGACGATCTGCTCGGACATCAGCCGCCGCCGCAATTCGCGGCGCGGGCGCTTGGCCTGGTCGGGCACATGTTCCGGCAGGCGTACGGTAAAGGTCGCCCCCTTGCCGCGGCCGCCGCTGGTCGCACCAACCTGGCCGCCATGCATTTCCACCAGCTGCTGCACGATGGCAAGGCCCAGCCCCAGGCCACCATGCTGACGCGTGGTGGTGCCATCGGCCTGACGGAAACGGCCGAACAGATGCGGCAGGAATTCGGCTGCGATGCCGTCGCCGGAATCGCAGACCGACACCAGCAGATGCCCGTCGTCGCGCTCGACAGTGACGTCGATGCGGCCATGCGCCGGGGTGAACTTGATCGCGTTGGACAGCAAATTCCACAACACCTGCTGCAAGCGCGTGGCATCGCCAAGCACCAGGCACGGTGTGGCCGGCACGTGCAGCTCCAGCACCTGGTCCTTGCCCTGGGCGGCCAGTTCCTGGGTGTTCAGGGCTTCGCGTACCTGCTCGACCAGATCCAGCGATTCGACCTCCAGCTGCACCTTGCCCAGCAACATGCTGCTCAGATCGAGCATGTCGGAAATCAGCCGCTTCTGCGCACGTGCGCTGCTGGCAATCACCGACAGGCCCTTGTAATTGGGGTGACTTTCTTCCACCCGCTGCAGCAGCAATTCGCTCCAGCCCAGGATGGTGGTCAGCGGTGTGCGCAGCTCGTGCGAGAGCGTGGCCAGGAACTCGTCCTTCAGCCGCGCCATGCTTTCGGCTTCGTTGCGCGCGCTGCGCTCGGATTCAAGCAGCTGTTCGCGCGCCAGTTCGATCTCGCGCTGCTCGGTCACGTCGGGGCTGCTGCCGGCCAGGCCGATGAAGCGGCCATCGGCCGAATAGCGCGGTGTGGCGGTCATTTCGATCCAGCGCCACTGCCCATCGTGGCGGCGGGCACGCACCAGCGCGTGCAGGCCGCGCTGTTCTTCCAGCGATGCCGCCAGTTCGAACTGGAAGATCGACAAGTCGTCCGGATGCAGCAGCTCGCTCCATGCCGACACCGTGCCACTGGAAATATCCAGGCCGAAGAACTCGCCATAGGCGCTGTTGACGAAGCGCACCACGCCCTGCGCGTCCAGCACCCACACCGGCATCGGTAGCCCGTCGGCCAGCGCGCTGAAACGCGCCTCGCTCTCTGCCAGTTCGCGCTCGACGCGTTTGCGCTCGGTGATGTCCATGAACAGCACTGCGACCCGCGCCTGCTCCGGCTGCCCGACCCGAAACGCATCCACCGAATACCAGCGTTTGAGCGCTTTGGACTGCATCTCGAAATGGATGCGATTGCCGGTGCGGGCAACCTGCCCATAGCGGTCGAACCATTCCTGCTCGTGCTCGGGGAGCATGCTGCGGATGGACACGTTCAGCGCGTTGGACAGACCGGTATAGCGCTCGAACGCGCCATTGGTGGCGCGGATCATATAGTCGACTGCCTGATCGCCCTCGAACACCATGTCGATGACGCAGAAGCCCGCATCGATGTTGTGGAAGATCTCGTGATACATCGCCGGATCGAGAAACGGCTCGGCGATCGCGGCCAGCAGGGGGGCGGCCAATGACGGGCTGGGAGTGGGAGTGCTCAAATCGGAGACCACGGATGCTGCCGGAGCGGATGACGGGCAGATGAAACCATGCCCGATGTCGTCAGCGGGTGCACGGCAGGCCGCCGGAGTGCACGCTTCCATTGCCAACCACCAGGCTCACCACAAGGTGGCGGCAGCCAGGCCAATGCAGGCTGCCAGCACGACGATGCCGGCGATGACGCCACGTAACACCCATTCACCTTCGCAGCGCAGCTGTTCGTCCATCCAGCGCTGCGCTTCCTCGCGCCAGACGGTGGAACGCGCGTCATCGGCATCCAGCAGCAACAGGCGTACCCGCGACAAGCCGAGTTCGACGCATTCGTCACGGCAGCACTGGCTGAAACCGTCTTCGCCACTGGCGATCTGTGCACCCAGCGGCAACTGCAATTCGAGTTCATGCCTGGACATAACGGGGGCGCTCCTGATCAAGCTCGTGTTCCAGCGCCATGCGCGCCAGTTGGGTGTAGTTGGCGCGCGGACCCTGGCCCCGGCCGGTGAGCATTCCCTGGTAATCCAGGTCCTGCCAGACCCGCCCGGTCCATTCGACGCAGTCTTCGGCAATGACCAGCATCAACGAATAACGGTAGTCCAGCCCATTGACCGCGGTGTAGGTGTAGACCGGCGGGAACTGCACCGCCACATCCACCTGGCGCGCCAGCGCAGCCAGATGCTCGCGCAACGCGTCGCGCGGGTTGGTGCCCGGCTCCAGGCGCAACGTGCGCGTGGCCAGATCCAGATCCACTTCGCCTTGCAGAGCGACGAAGGCAGCCGCGCCGGTTGCGGGGTTGTGACCGTGCTGCTTGGCCCAGTCGATAAACTGCAGGCGCACGTCCGACGGCATGTGTGCCGGCGCCGAAGACGCTGATTTTGTGCGGAAAGAGTGGGTGTCCATGTTGGCGATCTTCCCGGCTGTGCCGTGAAGCGCGGGCGCAGGCGTGGTGAACCCGCCGTCATGGCCCAAGGGCGGCGGATTAACCGCGCGGCAACGTGGTTGCGAGCCCGGACGCGCACTGCGTTGCGGGCGTCTGGACGCACCCCCACATCGCTGGAACGCCCGGGACGCAACGTCCCTTCCGCTTGGAGGCTTTCGATGAAACTTTCCAGTCTTTCCGGCGCCAGCCTGTTGCTGGCCGGCCTGCTCGCGGCAACCGGTGTGCAGGCCCGGGTCCGCAACGTCACCGATCCCGAAGCACCGCGCGCGCTCAGCAACGATGGCAAGGTGGACGTGCGCTGGACCGACCCGGCGCAGTTTTCGGAAGTGCGCTTCAGCGGCAACCGCTGGGAAGCGCAGCGCGGCGATTGGGTGACCCAGCTGGCAACCCACTTTCAGCAGAGCGCAGCGCGCCAACTGCCCGACGGCCAGCACCTGAGCGTGACCATCACCGACATTCGCCGCGCCGGCCAGTACGAGCCCTGGCACGGGCCGCGCATGCAGGACGTGCGCGTGGTCAAGGACATCTACCCGCCCCGCCTGAGCTTTACCTACACGTTGACCGGTGCCGATGGCCGGGTGATCGACCAGGGCGAACGCAAGCTGGTGGATTCGGCCTTCCTGATGAGCGGCCCGCGGCTGACCGACAGCGACCCGCTGCGCTTCGAGAAAGCCATGATCGACGACTGGGTGCGCAAGCAATTCCGCGGCGATCGCAGTACCGCTGGGTTGTGAGCTACCGATCAAGCCCCTCTCCCGCTGCGGCGAGAAGGCACGGCTTGCGCGCCACTGGCGCGCGCGCCTTGGTGCGCCTGCGCCGCTGGCGCAGGCCGGGGCGCGGAGCGGGGGTTGGGGTGAGCCATGGGCAAGCGGAGTGTCACTTCTGAAGGCGCGTGGCGACGCGTTTGCCACTCCAGGCACTTGCAGGTGCCTGAGGCGCACCCTCATCCGGCGCTGCGCGCCACCTTCTCCCGATGGGAGAAGGGATGCAACTTACCGGGCCACTTCATCACCCACTGCCGCCTCACCCACATACGTCCTTGGCACGCGCTTGAGTCCACACAGCAGCTGATACGCGCTGACATTGCACTGGGTGGCAAGCGGGCTCACCTGCGGCGCATCGCCCCATAGCTGCACCGGCGCGCCGATCCCGGCCTGCGGATGGTCGGTGAGGTCCACCGTCAACATGTCCATCGAGACGCGACCGATCAACGGGCAGACCTGGCCGTCGACCAGCACCGGGGTGCCGTTGGGCGCGAATTGCGGGTAGCCGTCGGCATAGCCCATCGCGACCACGCCCACGCGTGTCGGCCGTTCGGCGACGAAGCGCGCGCCATACCCTACCGGTTCGCCAGCGGGCAGCTCGCGCACCGAAATGATGCGCGAGCGCAGCGTCATCACCGGGCGCAGTTGCGCGGTGCTGGCGGTGTCCTGCGCGAACGGGTTGGCGCCGTACAACATCAGGCCCGGGCGCGACCAGTCGTTGCGCAGCGCCGGCCAGCCGAGCAGGCCGGGCGAGTTGCGCAGGCTGGTTTCCGCGCGCATGCCGCCGGCGGTGAGCGCGAAGGCCACCGCCTGTTCGTCGGTGCGGCTGCAGTCCAGTTCGTCGGCGCGCGCCAGATGCGTCATCAATACCAGCGAGGCAATCTGCGGCAGCCCGCGCAAACGCAGCCACGCGGCGCGGAAATCCTCCGGCGACAGGCCCAGCCGGTGCATGCCGCTGTCCAGCTTCAACCACACCCGCAACGGCCGCGGGCTCTGGAACTCGGCCAGCGCGCCGACCTGCTGCGGGGTAGCCACCACCGTCCACAGGTCGTGCTCGGCGATCAGGCGCAACTCGTCGTGTTCGAAGAAGCCTTCCAGCAACAGGATCGGTGCGCGGATACCGGCCTGGCGCAGTTCCAGCGCTTCTTCGATGCACGCCACCGCAAAGCCGTCCGCTTCCGGTTCCAGCGCCTGCGCGCAACGTACCGCGCCGTGCCCGTAGGCATCGGCCTTGACCACCGCCAGCGCCTTGCTGGCGCCCAGCTGTTTGGCCAGGCGGTAGTTGTGGCGCAGTGCATCCAGATCGATCAACGCTCGCGCAGGACGCACTACGCGGCCTCCCGCTGCGGGCGTGCGCTGCGCGGCGACAGGTACCGGAACACGTCCAGGCCTTCGGTATCGATCTCCGGCGTGCGGCCCTGCATCAGGTCGGCCAGGTAGCGCCCGGAGCCGCAGGCCATGGTCCAGCCCAGGGTGCCGTGGCCGGTGTTGAGGAACAGGTTGGCGTACGGCGTGGCACCCACCACCGGGGTGCCGTCCGGGGTGGCCGGGCGCAGGCCGGTCCAGAACTCGGCCTGGGCCAGATCGCCGCTGCCGGGGAACAGGTCGTTGACCACCATTTCCAGCGTGGCGCGACGGCGCGGGTTCAATGACAGATCGAAGCCGGCCACCTCGGCCATGCCGCCGACGCGGATGCGGTCGTCGAAGCGGGTGAGCGCGATCTTGTAGCTTTCGTCCAGCACCGTGGAGGTCGGCGCGCGCTGCGCATCGACGATCGGGATGGTCAGCGAATAGCCCTTGAGCGGGTACACCGGCAGATGCAGGCCGAGCGAGAGCAGCAGATCGGCCGAATAGCTGCCCAGCGCCAGCACGTAGCGGTCGGCGGTTTCGATGCGGCCGTCGATCTGCACGCCGGTGACCTGGCCGCCAGCATGCTCCAGGTGCTCGATCTGCTGCCCGTAGCGGAACGTCACGCCCGCCTGCGCAGCCAGTTCGGCCAGGCGCTGGGTGAACAGGCGGCAATCGCCGGTCTGGTCTTCGGGCAGATGCAACGCGCCGGCCATCTGCGCCCCGCCACCGGCCAGACCGGGTTCGAATTGCGCAACCTGGGCCGGGCTCAGCAACTCGTACGGCACCCCATACTGGGCCAGCACTTCGATGTCCTGGGCGGCGGCATCCAGTTGCTGCTGGGTGCGGAACAGCTGCGTGGTGCCGAGCTGGCGGCCTTCGTATTCGATCCCCGTCTCGGCGCGCAATGCGTTGAGGCAATCGCGGCTGTAGTCGGACATGCGCACCATGCGCGCCTTGTTCACCGCATAGCGCTCGGCGGTGCAATTGCGCAGCATCTGGCTCAGCCAGGCCAGCTGGCGCAGGTCGCGGGTGGGGCGGATCGACAGCGGCGCATGCTGCTCGAACAGCCACTTCATTGCCTTGCCTGGTACGCCGGGCGCGGCCCACGGCGAGGTGTAGCCGAACGACAGCTGGCCGGCGTTGGCGTAGCTGGTCTCCAGCGCCGCCGCCGGCTGGCGGTCGACCACGGTCACGTCGCAACCGGCCTGCGCCAGATACCACGCAGTGGTCGTGCCGATGACGCCGCTACCGAGAATGAGCACCCGCATGTCGTTCTCCTGAAAAGGGCATTCCCCCACAACAAGACGCTGAGGGGGATAGTTAGCCGCAGTATATTGCGAGCCAGGCAGTGCCATTTCTGGAATCGGCACGCCTTTGCAGTGAAACTTCCTGCCAAACCTCGCCGAGACAGACCCCATGACCACCCGCGCCCGCGAGCTGGACAAGATCGACCGCAAGATCCTGCGCATCCTGCAGCAGGAGGGGCGGATTTCGTTCACTGAACTGGGCGAGCGAGTGGGCCTGTCCACCACACCGTGCACCGAGCGCGTGCGCCGGCTGGAGCGCGACGGCGCCATCACCGGCTACTACGCGCGGCTGGACCCGCACTACCTCAAGGCCAGCCTGCTGGTGTTCGTGGAGATCAGCCTGGCCTACAAATCCGGCGACATCTTCGAAGAATTCCGCCGCGCCGCGCTGAAGCTGCCCAACGTGCTGGAGTGCCATCTGGTGTCCGGCGATTTCGACTACCTGCTCAAGGCGCGCATCAGCGAGATGGCCTCCTACCGCAAGCTGCTCGGCAGCACCTTGCTGACCATGCCGCATGTGCGCGAATCCAAGAGCTACATCGTGATGGAAGAGGTCAAGGAGACGCTGGCGTTGCCGATTGCCGATTGAATCGGGGATTGGGGATTGGGGATTGGGGATTGGGAATGTGCGGGTGTGCGGGTGTGCGGGTGTGCGGGTGTGCGGGTGTGCGGGCTGCAAAAATATCGCCTGCTGCGTGGCAGGCAATTTTCAAAAGCACGGGAGCTGGGTGGCAAGCCGGTTGTGATGGGCGATATGTGCAGGTGATCTACAACACGCACGCTATCGTCAGCGCACCACGCGCATGCCATCGCCCGCCGGCACCGCGTCGTAATAGCGGCCGGTCTTGGTATCCAGCACCCGGTTGGCGCCGGCCGGTTGCATGCCCTGCAGCAAGCGGCCATTGCGGTCGTAGACCATCGGCGTGATCGGCGACACCTGGCTGCCGGCAGGCGCCACCGGTGTCTGTGCCGGCCCCCGGGTAGGAATGGTCGGGGCAACCGGACGTTGACCCAATTGCGAAGGCACTGGCGCAGCGGCGGGAGCCGGCTGCACCGCGCGCGGCGGCGTCACAGTGGGCTGAACCGGTGTCGGCGTGGTGATGGGCTGCAGCGTATTGGACGAGCGCGTAGTGGTGGCCGACTGCGCCACCGCCGCGCCGGCCATCGCCAGCAGACCGCAGAACAGCACGCCGCGCATTGAAGAATGGATCGCCATGACAGTCACCGTGATTGATCGGGAGTGGTTAGTCGATGGGGGCGCAGATACGTTGCGGCAATGCGTGCCACCCGCCAGGGGATGAACGCTTTCGTTACGTCGTTGCAGTGCGAAGACGCCAATCTCCCCGCAGGCTGGATTCCCTTCTCCCGCCGGGACATTGTCCTCCTTCATGGGGGAGAAGGTGGCGCGCAGCGCCGGATGAGGGTACGTGCGAAGCCTCGGGCTGCCCAGCGCACGCGTGACTTCGTGAACACGTCAGCCGGTTGAACCACCCGCGCAGTGCCCACATCACTGGAGCAGACGCCGGCACGCCGCCAGCGCGCGTATGCGAGAGCCCTATGAGCCAGTTCGATCTGACCCCTCCCTCCCCCGCCCAGCGCGATGCCCTGATCGCCGGGCTCAGCGAAGAGGAACAGCGCGTACTGCTGCACCACGGTACCGAGGCGCCGTTCTGCGGGGTGTTTCTGGACAACAAGCTGGACGGGGTCTACACCTGCCGGCTGTGCGGTCTGCCACTGTTCCGTTCCAGCGCCAAGTTCGAGTCCGGCACCGGTTGGCCAAGCTTCTTCGCGCCGTACGACCCTGCCCACGTGCGCGAGATCCGCGATATCAGCTACGGCATGATCCGCACCGAAATCGTCTGCGCACGCTGCGACAGCCACCTGGGCCATGTGTTCCCGGATGGCCCGCCGCCGACCGGCGAGCGCCACTGCCTCAACTCGGTCTCGCTGGGCTTTGCCGAAAACGGCCAGGCACTGCCCAACCCGTTGCACCGCGATGGCGCCGAGGCGCAGCCGGCCTGAGGCCAGACAGCATCCCGGCCGGCGGCGGTGGTGCTCACGCGCGCCGCCGATCTGGCACCGACGGACGCCGCAAGGCACCCTGTGCGGCGCCAGACCTTCATCGTCGGCCACACCATGTCCCAACCGTCGCCGCGCCGGCGACGGCCCGATCCAGGCAGGAGTCCGCAGATGCACACGTCCTCGACCCTGATGCTCGTCGGCCTGCTGGCCGCCACCCTGGCCGGGTGTGACGCAGGCGACAGCCCGCCTGCCGCACCAGCGCCCACGACAAGTCCCCAGCCCGCCACAACCGCGAGCGGACGCGATAGACCCCCGCACATCGCGACGGACGCCAGCGTGACCGGACCGCTGCCCCGTGCCCCCAACCCGGCGTCGCCAGACGCCGCCCCTGCAATGCCCCCGGATGCCGTGGCCTGGCACTGCGGCGAACGCGTCGTCACCACCCGCCTCGACCCGGCCACCGATGCCGTGCACCTGACCCTCGACGGCCGCACGCTGACCTTGCTCGGTACCCAGGCCGCCTCCGGTACGCGCTTGGCCGACGCCCACGGCAACCAGTTCCGGGAACATGCCGGCGAGGCGACGTTGTCGCTGGCAGGCGGCGATGCGGTCAAATGCGTGCATGAGGCCGCAACGACAATCGGCTGATCGTTCAGTTACAGCGCACATCTTCACGCCGCCCGCTTCAAGAATCCGCCGCGCAAGCCGAAACAACTAGCACTCCCAGCTTGCTTCCGGCTTCGCCATGCTCATCATCGTTGGCTTCATCGTCGTCATCGTCAGCGTCCTCGGCGGCTATGTGCTGTCGCACGGAAAGCTGGGCGCGTTGTGGCAGCCGTATGAGCTGATGATCATCGGTGGCGCCGCATTGGGCGCGTTTCTGGTCAGTACGCCGGCCAAGATCGTCAAGGAGACGATCGCCGACGTGCTGGGCGTGTTCAAGGGTCCGCGGTACAAGTCCGACGACTACAAGGACACCTTGAGCCTGATCTACGAGCTGCTGAACAAGGCGCGTCGCGACGGCTTCATGGCACTGGAAGACCATGTCGAAAAACCGCAGGACAGCACCATCTTCGGCACCTACCCCAAGGTGGTGGCCGACCATCACCTGCTGGACTTCATCACCGACTGCCTGCGTCTGATGATCGGCAGCAATATCGAACCGCACGAACTGGAACCGCTGCTCGAACTGGAGCTGGAAAAGCATCACCACGAGGCAATGGCGCCCTCGCATGCCTTGAGCAAGGTGTCCGACGGGCTTCCCGGCTTCGGCATCGTGGCGGCGGTGCTCGGCATCGTGATCACCATGGGCTCGATCGGCGGGCCGATCGAAGAGATCGGCCATCACGTCGGTGCCGCGCTGGTGGGCACCTTCCTGGGCATTTTGCTGGCCTATGGCTTCGTGGCGCCGCTGTCGGCGGCGATGGAAGCGCGTGCCGATCAGGACGGACGCATGTACGAAGCGGTCAAGACCGCGCTGCTGGCATGCCTGCGTGGCTACAACCCGAAGATTGCGCTGGAATTTGCGCGCAAGACGCTGCCGTCCAACGTGCGTCCGAGCTTCGGCGATTTCGAAACGCACCTGAAGACGATCAAGTAGGGCCGCGGTCATGGCCGAGGGCAAATCCACCGTCGTCATCCGACGGGTCAAGAAGGTGCAGGGCGGCGGCCATCATGGCGGCGCCTGGAAAGTGGCGTTTGCCGACTTCGTGACCGCGATGATGGCCTTCTTCCTGGTGCTGTGGCTGATGGCCGCCACCACCAAGGAACAGCGGGCGGCGATCTCCGAATATTTCCGCAATCCCAGCCCGTTGTCGGGCAAGTCGCCTGCCCCCTCGCCGGGCATGAATGGCCCTGGCGGCGCCAGTACCTCGATGATCAAGCTCGGCGGCACCGCCGACATGGCCAAGGGGCAGAAGGACGAAATGGGCCGCAAGCGCGACAACGCGGCAGATACCACCGAAGACAGCCGTGCCAAGGACAAGAAGCGCCTGGAAGCGCTGATGCAGGACCTCAAGGAAGCCATGGACAAGAGCCAGGCGCTGGAGCCGTTCAAGGACCAGTTGCTGCTGGACCTGACGCCCGACGGTCTGCGCATCCAGATCGTGGACAAGCAGAACCGCCCGATGTTCGACATCGGCCGCGACCAGCTCAAGCCCTACACCGTGGATATCCTGCGCGAGCTGGCGTCGTTCATCACGCAAGTGCCCAACCACATCAGCATCACCGGCCATACCGACACCACCGCCTACAGCAACGATACCGGCTACACCAACTGGGAACTCAGCGCCGACCGTGCCAATGCCGCACGCCGTGCGCTGGTCGGCGGCGGCATGGCCGATACCAAGGTGACGCGTGTGGTGGGGCTGTCCTCGTCGGTACTGTTCGACAAGACCAACCCACAGAACCCGATCAACCGCCGCATCAGCATCGTGGTGATGACCCAGGATGCCGAGCAGACCGCGCTGGCCGGCGCCGGCCAGGGCGTGGCGCTGGGCAAATCGCTGCGCGATGCCGACACCCAGGTGCCGGACCTGAGCGCCGCTGCCACCGGCACGGCCAGCGTGGGCGCGCCGGTGACCGGTGCTGGGCGTGCAGCGGCTGCGATGCCGCCCGCGGCCGGGACAGGCGCCGCGGGGGCGACCCCGCCGCCGGCCGGCTCGGCTGCTGCACGCCCGGCCGCACCGCGGGTGTCGTCCAGCGCACAGGTGGCTTCGGCCACCGCACTTGCCAAAGCAGCCGAAGCGGCGGTGGCTGTGCCGCGGGTGGCGGTGGAGGAGCAATGATTGGCGATTCGGGATTAGGGATTCGCTAGGCAGCCGGGGCGTTGCGATCCGCAGTCGCCAGGTGCGCGCGCTTGCGGTGTTGGTGTTACCTGGCCCGAAACTCCCATCAATTCCCGCTGCTCATCGCATCGTGCAGCGCACGCTCTAGAATGGCCGGCCATTCCCAGCGTCGAGAAGACCGTGTCCCGTAATTCCAAGGCCAAGCGCGACAAGCGCAAGAAGCAGCAACCCAAGCGCCCCATCGTCCGTCTGGGCCAGGCGCCCCAGGTCACCAACCATGCCGTACTGCAGGATGCCGACGGCCGCGTCGTGGCCGCGATCGGCCTGCAAGGTGGCAGCGAGTGGATGCTGTCCATCGGCGGCCAGACCATGGGCAGCGCCGACAACCCGGTGCCGATGCTGGCCATGCTCAAGCACCTGGCCAACCTGCAGGAAGCCGAAGGCAAGACCATCTCGCTGGAATATTCGACCCAGCTGCAGCAGATGATCGACGACCTGGCCGCCGACGAAGGCCAGACCGCCGAGGAATACCTGACCACGCTGGTGTCCGAGTTCCAGAACGCCGATGCGGATGAAGACGGCGACGCCGACGCAGAAGACGCAGCAGAAGACGCCGGCACCGAAGCTGCCGCTGAAGACGCTGCTGCCGAGGACGACACCGCCAGCGACGAGGACAGTGCCGCAAAAGCCAGCGACGACGCCTCCGACGCGGTCGCGGACGACGCCGACGGCGATAGCACCGGCAAGAAGCCGAAGAAGTCCAAGAAGGCCTGAGGCCTGCGGGTGGCCGTCTACGTCGACGATGCGGTGCATCTGTGGCGCGATCAGCGCTGGGCGCACCTGCTCGGCGATACGCTGGACGAGCTGCATGCAATGGCGGCGCGGCTGGGCATTCCCCGCCGCGCCTTCCAGAACAAACTCAGCGGCGCGCACTACGACGTGCCCGCACCGCTGCGCATCGAGGCGATCGCGCTCGGTGCCATCGCGATCTCCCGCCATACCGATCGGGCCTTGCTCAAGGCGCTGATCGCCAATGCGCGCGCGCAAGCGCGGGGTCAGTCGCCGTGAATGGGGAATCGGGAATCGGAAAAGTGGGGTTGTCGTGAGCTGCGGCCTGTTCGGGAGCGAACTTGCTTGCGATGCGCCGCCCCGAGAAAGACCGATGACGACAGGCAGAGGCTCCAAGGCTCGGAAACCGGCTCTTGCGATTCCCGATTCCCCACTTCCCGCCCTCAGAACGCCTCGTTCCCCAGCCGGACTTCCACGCCCAGCAACGAGGTCAGCGCCAGCAGGGCGTCATCGTCGCGGCTGAGCGCAATCCAGCCGGCATAGGCATCGCCGCCGGTGTTCCAGTTCCACAGCGAGTAGCCGTGTTCGCGCAGGCGGTCGAACGCCACTGCCATCAGATCGGGCACGTCGAGGTTGCGGGCGAAGTCTTCGTCGTCCAGGTCGCCGCCCCAATCGATGCGCAGGTTCCAGCGCGCGCTGAGTTCGTCGATGGCGGCGATGAACGAATCGGTGTCCTTCCAGTCCACGAAGAAACCCGAGCGCCAGTCGATGACGTCCTTCAGCGTCCACAACCAGGTGTCGTCGCCTTCGTCGTCGTCGGCATCGGCCTGCGCTTCGCGCCATGCGTCGAACTGGGCCAGCGCGGTGTCTTCGTCGCCGGGATTGATCAGCACCAGCAGATTCCACACCCGCGCCGGGTGGTCGTCGACATCGTCCTCGTCGCTTTCGGGCTGCAGGCCTTCGTCGTCTTCGTAGTCGGCACTGTTGTCGGGCATCACGGTCTCACTTCAAGGATTGCAGGGCGAAAGTGTGAGGCCTGCGGCCGCGCAAGCAAACCGCTCGGCGCCTGCGCCTGCATCGCCGGGGCTGGTCTTCCCGGCGCAGGCCCGTATCCTGTGCGGCCGAAGACGGCCATCCTGGCCGCCATGACGCCTTTCCCATGAGCGATACCCCTCCCGATCACCTGGCCATCGACGCGCGCAGCCCGTTCCACAATGCAGATGCCCTCAGCCGCGGCGTTGGCGTGCGTTTCAACGGTGTCGAACGCGACAACGTCGAGGAATACTCGGTCAGCGAAGGCTGGATCAAGGTGCAGGTCGGCAAGGCGCGCGACCGTCGCGGCAACCCGATGACAATGAAGATCAAGGGCGAGGTGGCCGCGTATTACCTGGACACCAAGACCGACGCCGCGCCTGCTGCCGAGTAAGAGCGGCTGACCAAACTACTTCACGTTGTTCTATTGCAGAGCTGCTGAGCTGCGACTTGGCTGCAGGGCCCTTGCCCGCCCACCATCGCAGGACACGCCGTGAATCCGTCCCTGGAGGCTCTGGCGCGGCATCCATGCCGCTCAAGGTCCCGCGACGGTGAGCGGGCAAGGACCAGTCACGTGGGTCGGCGCGCAACGTTTTCAACATGCGCCCAGTAGCGGTCTGGCGCGGCGCCCCCTTTTCTTCAATAAACCACCAGCCAACTGTCTGGTGCGGTGCCCTCGCCGCTTGCGGGACCGTTGGCGGCATGGATGCCGCCACCGAGCCCCCATGGTGAAGTGACCCCCAAAAGCTGGACAGTTGGGCGATCAGACAGCTAGCTCGGCCTGTTGCCGGTACTTTACCGGGCTCAGGCCGTTCAATTTCAACTTGATCCGGTCTTCGTTGTAGTACCTGATGTA
>NZ_LYMI01000088.1 GCF_001660815.1 Xanthomonas nasturtii | reverse complement strand
CTAGTGCACTGAATCCGAGGAATCGGATGTGATGCGTCGAGTTGGATCAGCGAAGGTCCATTTCAGCGGTTTTGGGTTTTTGTTGTACTGGCGGATGTAGCGCATGAGCTTCTTATCGAGGTCTTTGACTGAGGAGAAAACCCCGCGTGTGATGACATCACGCTGGATGCGGGCGAACCAGTTCTCGACCTGGTTCAGCCATGACGAGTAGGTGGGGGTGTAGTGCATATGAACGCGGGGGTACTCGGCCAGGAACGCATGCACGAGCGGCGTCTTGTGGCTGCTGACGTTATCGCAGATGACATGGATGTCCCGGCCGTTGGACTGACTGGCGACAACCTCTTCGAGGAAGGTCACGAACTGCTCGCTGGTGTGACGAGCTGCCGTTTTGCCCAGCACTTCGCCAGTGCCCGTATTGAGCGCGGCGAACAGGCTCAGTGTGCCATTACGCTTGTATTCGAATCCGTGGCTTTGCGCGCGTCCGGGTGCCAATGCAAGCATCCGGTCCTTGCGGTCCAGCGCCTGGATCGCGGTCTTTTCGTCCACGCAGAAGACCACCGCGTGCGCAGGCGGGTCCAGGTACAGGCCGATCACGTCTGCGGCCTTGGTCTCAAACTCCGGGTCGTTGGAGACCATGTGGGTGTCCAACCGATGCGGACGCACGCCGTGTTTGCGCCAAATGCGCTGGACGGCCGAGAACGACACATTGCCCAGCTCGGCAGCCAGCTTGCGACTGCTCCAGTGCGTCGAACCGTCTTTGGGCTTGTGCTTGAGCGTGCGGTTGAGCACACGCGCTTCCAGCTTGGCCGTCGGTATCTTCGGCGCACGCCCAGGATGCACCGACACCAGCCCGGCCAGTCCTTGCGCCTCAAACGCCGCCGTCCACTTCGAGACGAATGCGTCGTTGCAGGCAAGCTTAGTGCGTATGTGGACTCGACGTTCTCCATCGCTCCAAAGCACAACACACCGCGCGCGGCGCACCAAAGCGGCGTTGCCGTGACGCTTGCGCATCACCGCCTCCAATTCAGCACGCTGTTGGATCGTCA
>NZ_LYMI01000087.1 GCF_001660815.1 Xanthomonas nasturtii | reverse complement strand
GATGGCCCGCTCACGGACCTCTGGGGAGTACTTCGGTAGTTTTTTCATCGCTCCATCCTCTCAAAGGTTGGAGTCTCCGAGAAACCCGGGGCGGTTCAATCATGACAGAGCGGAACCGAATAAGAGGTTACTACCACTAAGAGGGTGTAGACAAAATCATGTAGTGAGTCGGCGCGCGAGTATTCGAGCCTCGGCCAACCAAACCCATGCCTCGCTTACCGCAAAAAGGCGATCATGATGCATGATCAGTCGCCGAGCTCTCTCATTCCAGGCATGAGTTCGCTCCACTACCCATCGCTTGGGCATGACCACAAATCCAGTCTGAACAGGCTCCACGGAAAATAGATCGCCTTGTTCAGAGTGCCATTGCCCTGTTCTTCTGTTATTCGGGCCACGGATCACTTGAACATCGATAGCGTGCAGTTGATGGGTGCGCTGTGCCCATTTTCCTGCGTACGCACTATCAACAAAAAGCGTGCTCAGTGACGGATATTTTTCCTTCGAGTACGCCACCGCATCATCCGCCGCGTCACGATCCTGCACGCTTGCAGCACTGATACTGACAGCCAGCAGCAGGCCCAATGTATCGACAATCAGACTTCGTTTACGCCCCTTCACTTTTTTGCCTGCGTCGTAGCCGCTGTCACCGCCTTGAGGAGAACTGCGGGTCGACTGTGAATCCAGGATCGCTGCTGACGGGCTGTCAGCGCGTTCTTCCCGCTCACGCCATTGAGCTCGCAAGCGATCATGCATTTGCTCGAACTTGCCTTGAGCGCTCCACCGGCGGAACGTTTTGTAGACATTGTCCCAATGAGGAAAATCGCGGGGTAGCATTCGCCATGAGCACCCCGTGCGTACGACATAGCAACAGGCTTCCAGCAACGTGCGCCGAGAGTGAAGCGGTGGCACTCCTCGTCCGCCCTGGCTTTCAAACAGGTCGGCGACCAGTGCCCACTCGGTATCTGTCAAGCAACTCGGATATAGCTGCTCCGGCAGTTGGCGGCGGTGGGTTTCATTGTAGCCATAGGCTTTATTAGGTTCAGGTGACTGAAAAC
>NZ_LYMI01000086.1 GCF_001660815.1 Xanthomonas nasturtii | reverse complement strand
CCGACCATGCGCGCCAGCGAAGTATTGCAGAAATGCTTGTCTAACTCACTCTCCGGGATGCATGCATTACGCCAACGCAGCTTGCTGCGCGCGGTTGAAGCGCTAGTGCATGGAGGCCGGCTGACGTTGATCGCTCTCGCACGCGCGTGGCCAGGCGCGACGCGGGTACGTGCGCCCCTCAAGGCATGCGACCGCCTGCTGTGCAATCGCGCGTTGTACGCCGAGCGGTCCGTGATCGAGCGGGACATGGCGCATTGGCTGTTGCGCGGCACGCAGCCAGTGATCGTGATCGACTGGAGCGATCTGAAGCCGGACAAATCGTGGTGCCTGCTGCGTGCAGCCGTCCCGATCGGTGGGCGCACGCTCACCTTGCTGGACATGGTGGTTCCGGGAAAGCAACAAGGCTCTCCTGGCGCGGAGAAGCGTTTCTTGCAGCAACTGCGCGCATTGATTCCAGACGATGTGCGTCCGATCCTGGTCACTGATGCCGGCTTCCGCACGCCATGGTTTCGTGCGGTGTCGGCGATGGGCTGGGATTGGGTTGGGCGACTGCGCGGACACACGCAGGTCAAGCCGCAAGCCGTGCCCGATGATGTAACGCAATGGATCGATAGCCGGAACCTGCATGCATTGGCTTCCAATCGTGCAAACGAATTGCCACCGATGCAGATCAATCGCAGCGATCCACTCAATTGCCGCCTTGTGCTCTATGCCAAAGCACGAAAAGGGCGTCAGCACCGCAACCGGCGCTCACCTGCCAACGTCTCGCGTGCATCATCGAGCCTGAAAGCAGCAGCGCGTGAGCGCGAGCCGTGGTTGATCGTTGCATCACCGCAGTTGCACGCACCCAGCGCAACGCAGCTGGTCAACCTGTACGCACGGCGGATGCAGATCGAGCTGGCATTTCGTGATCTGAAATCGCACCGCTACGGCCAGGCAATGGAAGACAGCTTGACCCGGCGCGGTGAGCGCCTGCAGATCCTGTTGTTACTCCATACGCTGGCCACCTTCGCCAGCTGGCTGGCAGGACTGGGCTGCGAAGCCACCGGCATCGCGCAGTGGCTGTCGCCGCGCAACAGCACCCGCAAGCTCTATTCGACACTGCGTGTCGGCCGCGAGGCGTTGGTCAGGCGCTGGCCGATGGAACCGGTCTC
>NZ_LYMI01000085.1 GCF_001660815.1 Xanthomonas nasturtii | reverse complement strand
GACTGGGCTGCGAAGCCACCGGCATCGCGCAGTGGCTGTCGCCGCGCAACAGCACCCGCAAGCTCTATTCGACACTGCGTGTCGGCCGCGAGGCGTTGGTCAGGCGCTGGCCGATGGAACCGGTCTCCCGCTGGCTAGAACGCTTACGCACACTGCCCGACGCAGTGCGCGAGCAGATGACGTTGGTGCTGTAAAACGTGGGGATACCTAAGAACCTGACACCGTTACTCCAAACGCTCAGGTAATCCCCCGACTGAGCCTCATTGAGGAAATAGCTCCATCAACCATGCCATATCCTCTTCGTCGAATGCCGGGAAATCATCCGCCGCCCCTGCGAAGGGGGCCGCATCTTGTTCCCAGATCATGGTGCTGGACGCTGCCAGATCGGCATCCATGGGTGTACCAGGATCCGGGAGGCCGCCCCCGATCTTGGTACGCGGGCGTTTTACACCCCAGCTGAGGGGGGGGGAATGCAGCGCATCGCGCTGTTCGGGAACGCGCACCTCGACCGCTTGCTGTGCGAATTGCTGTGCGAAGGAGCCGGTGACAGAACTCTCCGATCGGGACCGTTTACGGCTGCTGCTTGCCAGCGCCTGGCCCGCCCGGTCTATCGGGCTGGGCGCATCCAGCTCACGCTCCAGCGCATCGGCGAATGCATGCAAAGACGCCTGGTCCGGCGTTTGAGCCGAAGCACGGGACGGTTCGGCCCTTTTCATCCCTGATGCCTTGAGGATACGGCGCCAACGCTGCGAGGCTGGGGGGAGCGTTCCACTGCGGGCCTCGAGTTCGGTGACGCCCACTCTGCGAAATAGCTGTAACAACCCGTGCCTGCTCATCTCGAACTGCGTCATGGCTTCATCGAATGCTTGCGCCGGGCGGGAGTGGCACTGGAAAAAAACCAGCACACGAGCCACTTGCGCGTGGTCGGCAACGCGATGGGACGTGCGTTCGGGAAGACGGCGATTGGTTCTTTTGATCAAGGTCGGCGCGTGCGGCAATCCCTTTTTCACTGCCTCCAGCGCAGGACGCCCGCCGAGGCAGGCCAAGGCGATGAGGCGGTCGTTGGTCAACGCGGCCAACGCCTGATCAGGGCGAGATAACTGATCAAAAATGCTTTCCAGCGCCTGCTTGCCGCCCTTATTGCTGGCGATGGCCACCACCTGGGCCGGGGTCAGGCCATGTTGCTCGCACAGCACCGGCAACAGCCGCTGCACCGCCTCCAGCGCCTGCTTGCCGCCATCGT
>NZ_LYMI01000084.1 GCF_001660815.1 Xanthomonas nasturtii | reverse complement strand
CTGGTAGTACAGGCCCGGATGCAGCGCGCCATAGGCCCGTAGCAGCACATCGATATCGGCCAGCAGCGCCGGGCTGCGTGCGGCTAGTTGTGATCTCTCAGTAGGTTGTTCATCCGGGGCATCTCTGGAAGATGGGGGTTATCAAGCCAACCCAGCCCCCAGGAGCCTCGGATGAACCTGCATAAACATGCCCGCTTGAGCCCTCGCGGTCGAGCCCTGCTTGTGGATCGCATCCTTGTTCATGGGTTGCGCGTGGAAGAAGCAGCGCATGCGGCCGGTGTCAGCGTCCGAACGGCCTACAAATGGCTCAAGCGCTTTAAGGAAGAGGGGGAAGAAGGGTTGACTGACCGTACCTCCCGGCCTCACAAGTGCCCCCATGCCACGCCTAAGCACGTTGTGGATCAGGTCATCGCGCAGCGCCGTGCACGCCATACGTATCGGCAGATCGCCCAGCAGTTGCCTGTGGCGCCGAGCACCATCGCGCGGTTGCTGCGCCGCGCCGGCCTGTACCGACTGGCGGAGTTGGAGCCGGCGCTGCCGCACAATCGCTATGAGTACGCCCAACCCGGCCAACTGCTGCATCTGGACATCAAGAAGCTGGCCCGTTTCCGCCAGCCAGGCCACCGCGTGACCGATGATCGGACGGTCACCTCCCGCGGCATTGGCTGGGAGTACGTCCACCTGGCCATCGACGATCACTCCCGCGTGGCCTTCGGCACCATCGAGCCCGATGAACGCGGCATCAGCGCCTGCAGGGCCCTGATGCAGGCGGTTCGCTACTACCGCAGCCTGGGCGTGCGCTTGGAGCGCGTGTTGACCGACAACGGCGCCTGCTACAAATCACGACGCTTCCGACGCCTTGTCCGACGGCTCGGCCTGCGCCATCTGCGAACCCGACCCTACACGCCGCGCACCAATGGCAAGGCCGAACGGCTGGTGCAGACCAGCCTGCGAGAATGGGCCTATGCGCGCTCCTATACCGACTCCACGCAACGCGCCAACGCCTTCCAGGGCTGGCTGCATCACTACAACTGGCATCGGCCACACGCCAGCCTCGGCTACAAACCCCCCATCTCCCGAATTCCAATTCCAATGAACAACGTGGTGGGTTTACACAGCTAGCCGGCTATCAGTTCTTCGGCGAGGTGGAGATCGACGGCGCCAGCGGCGTGCTGACGGTGACCTTGCGCGATCTCGACGGCGTGGCGCAGTTCCGGCAGCCGATCCTGCCGTATGGCGCGGCGCCTCACGCGGCGGGGTGAGGGTAGAACGCCAGCGCGGCGCGGCAGTCCGGTGCAGCCCACCATTCGTGTAACTGCCAGTGCGCCGC
>NZ_LYMI01000083.1 GCF_001660815.1 Xanthomonas nasturtii | reverse complement strand
CTGAGGTATCCCCACGTTTTACAGCACCAACGTCATCTGCTCGCACACTGCGTCGGGCAGTGTGCGTAAGCGTTCTAGCCAGCGTGAGACCGGTTCCATCGGCCAGCGCCTGACTAAGGCCTCGCGGCCGACACGCAGTGTCGAATAGAGCTTGCGGGTGCTGTTGCGCGGCGACAGCCACTGCGCGATGCCGGTGGCTTCGCAGCCGAGTCCTGCCAGCCAACTGGCGAAGGTGGCCAGCGTGTGGAGTAACAACAGGATCTGCAGGCGCTCACCGCGCCGGGTCAAACTGTCTTCCATTGCCTGGCCGTAGCGGTGCGATTTCAGATCACGAAATGCCAGCTCGATCTGCATCCGCCGTGCGTACAGGTTGACCAGCTGCGTTGCGCTGGGTGCGTGCAACTGGGGTGATGCAACGATCAACCACGGCTCGCGCTCACGCGCTGCTGCTTTCAGGCTCGATGATGCACGCGAGACGTTGGCAGGTGAGCGCCGGTTGCGTTGCTGACGCCCTTTTCGTGCTTTGGCATAGAGCACAAGGCGGCAATTGAGTGGATCGCTACGATTGATCTGCATCGGTGGTAATTCGTTTGCACGGTTGGAAGCCAATGCATGCAGGTTCCGGCTATCGATCCATTGCGTTACATCATCGGGCACGGCTTGCGGCTTGACCTGCGTGTGTCCGCGCAGTCGCCCGACCCAATCCCAGCCCATCGCCGACACCGCACGAAACCATGGCGTGCGGAAGCCGGCATCAGTGACCAGGATCGGACGCACATCGTCTGGAATCAATGCGCGCAGTTGCTGCAAGAAACGCTTCTCCGCGCCAGGAGAGCCTTGTTGCTTTCCCGGAACCACCATGTCCAGCAAGGTGAGCGTGCGCCCACCGATCGGGACGGCTGCACGCAGCAGGCACCACGATTTGTCCGGCTTCAGATCGCTCCAATCGATCACGATCGTCGGCTGCGTACCGCGCAACAGCCAATGCGCCATGTCCCGCTCGATCACGGACCGCTCGGCGTACAACGCGCGATTGCACAGCAGGCGGTCGCATGCCTTGAGGGGCGCACGTACCCGCGTCGCGCCTGGCCACGCGCGTGCGATGTCGATCAACGTCAGCCGGCCTCCATGCACCAGCGCTTCAACCGCGCGCAGCAAGCTGCGTTGGCGTAATGCATGCATCCCGGAGAGTGAGTTAGACAAGCACTTCTGTAATACTTCGCTGGCGCGCATGGTCGGCACTCTTCTTTGGCTTAGTCACCTTGAAGCGTGCCCCATGCGCGCACTTTCTTCCACATCCTGGCACACCAAGTGCTTGATCTTGCAGGAAGAAATGTGGGGATACATCAG
>NZ_LYMI01000082.1 GCF_001660815.1 Xanthomonas nasturtii | reverse complement strand
TGCAGATTCGCAGGGTCTTTCAGAATCTCATTCTGAACGCTTTTTGGCAAATAATCAAAACCTTCAGTTTGCCGAATAGCATTTTGTGGCAGAACGTGATCCACATGAATTTTAGCCGTTGCAGGCACTGCTTCCTTTACACCAGTCAGTGGATTGATCCAAGTCAGCTCATTCTTGGCATTCATCCAAGTACTACTAATGACCTGACCATTTAGCCAAAGCGTTTCGTCAGCCGCCTTCGCCAGTGGGCGCAACAGGGGACCAACTGTTTTGCCTACAATTGTCGGCATCGCCGCAAGAGCGATGCTCGTACCGGCAGCCTGGGTGTCGCCTTGTGCAATATTACGGATGATGCCTGCCGCCGTCCCCACATCACCGGTAAACGTCTCGAGCATGGCCACACCGTCCGACCCACGCGTCGCAGTAGACCAAGCCAACAGCTCGCTCTGATATACCTGCTGCAAGGAGTCTTTTGTTATTCCAGATGCGCCGAGAGCGTTATATACCCCGCGAAATTGATCAGGATTATTCGCAAGAATATTTCCATATTGGTGAAAGTTGGCATACTCGTCATCAGTTGCCTTGAAGGCCTGACCCCACTTGTATTGATTTTGATTTGAATTCAGAAACGCAAGAGCTTCTGTGTCGATATTTGCGATACCGACCTTCTTTGCGATCACTGCATCCACTTGCGCCGCAGCTTCCACAGTCAGGCGCTGCTTCGCTTCAATGACACTAATGCCTTCCTGCAATGCGAAAGCTTCGGCGTTCTGGCGAATCCATGTCACTTCATCAGGATGCAGCTGCCGATTGAACTGATCTCCCGCCAGCGCGGTTGTTGCGCCAACCTGCCCACCCGCAATACCACCAAGCGACGCACTTCCTAGCTCCATGAGTGCGTTGTAAGTGGCTGGGTCGGTAACGCCGTTCTTGACCAAATAATCCGACATCGCAACCTTGGCTGCTTCAGCACCCGCTGCACCAGCTGCTGTTTGCAGAACGTTTTCGCCGCCGAGTGCCGCAATCGCCGCACCTGTCAGGCCATGCAGCAAAATCTTGTTCGTACCCCCATCGCTCCATGCGTCCAGACGTGCCAGTGCCTGAGCTTTCGACGCTTCATCCGGTGCGCTGGCCAAATCAAGCTGGGCTTTCTGATACATAGCCGAGGCAACATCACCCGCTATCCGAAATCCAATCTCTCCAGCAAGCCCCATCAGCTCTTTTTGATCTTCGATCTTCTTCTGATCGAAAATCTCCTTCAGCCCAGACTGCTGCAACTCGGTGGCACTGCGATCCAACCCTGCCAGCGCAGACTCGTCGTCATTGCGGATTTGGATCGTGCCAGCCGCGATATCGCTCTTGGTCGTGCTGCTTGAGCTGTCGCTGGCATTGCCCAACATGCTCAGTCCGGCACCGATG
>NZ_LYMI01000081.1 GCF_001660815.1 Xanthomonas nasturtii | reverse complement strand
GCCGCGTTTGCGGGGTGTTGCCCGGGTTACAGGCACACCGTCCCCACGACAGGCATCAACTGCTTTCGCTTCAGCCACAGATTCGACAGCGCAAACAGCGTCAGCACCTGCGCGGTATTCTTCGCCAAGCCGCGATAGCGCACCTTGACGTAGCCAAACTGACGCTTGATCACCCGAAACGGGTGTTCCACCTTCGCACGCAGGCTGGCCTTGGTGTGCTCCCAGCGCTTGGCCAACTTCAGTTCGCGTTTGTTCTTGATCTGCTTCAGCTTCGAGGGTTTCTCCGCGATCAGGTAGCGCAACTTGCGCTTGCGCTTCAGTTCTTCGCGCTTCTCCAGCCCGGTGTAGCCGCTGTCCCCGCACACCGTGTCCTCCTTGCCGTGCAGCAGTTTGTGCGCTTGCGTGATATCGGCTACGTTGCCCGCCGTGCATTCCACGTGGTGCACCAGCCCGGAGTCCTCGTCCACCCCGATGTGCGCCTTCATCCCGAAGTAGTACTGGTTGCCCTTCTTGGTCTGATGCATTTCAGGATCGCGCTCGCCTTCCTTGTTCTTGGTCGAACTGGGCGCAGCGATGATGGTGGCGTCCACGATCGTCCCGCCGCGCAAGCTCTGCCCCTTGCGCGACAGGTGCGCGTTGACCCGATTGAACAGCTTGCGCGCCAAATCGTGCCGCTCCAACAAATGACGGAAGTTGAGAATCGTCGTCTCGTCCGGCACCTCATCCAGCCCGCCGATCTTGGCGAAACGGCGCATCGACACCGTGTCGTACAGCGCCTCTTCCGCCGCTGGGTCGCTCAGTGCGTACCACTGCTGCAGAAAGTGGATGCGCAGCATCGTCTCCAGCGGGTAGGGCTGCCGGCCCGGCTGCCCAGACGTCGGATAGTGCGGCGCGATCAGCACCAGCAGACCCTTCCACGGCACCACCTGCTCCATCTCCGACAAAAACACCTCGCGCCGTGTCTGCTTGCGCTTGCCGTTGTACTCCGCGTCGCCAAAGCTCAGCTGCATCGAGATCGTCCGCTCGGTTCGTTGATCCATTGTGGCAGTATCAGATGGAGTTGTTCAGACCTTCCTTAATGCAGAATCACCGAGTCGCTTGCGGCAAGTCGCCAGCGGTGTTCGATTCTTGCATCGTCCGCACGGTAGCCCAGCGCAATGACCAGGGGGATGACTGCGCCTCTGGGTAGTCCCAACAGCCTGGCGACCTGGCTGGCCGAGAACCCCTCCATCGGGCAGGAGTCGATGCCTTTCGCGGCAGCGGCGAGCATCAGTGTCTGCGCAGCGAAGATGGCATTGCGCGCTGCCCAGTGGCGGCTACCTGGGTGGCCGATGGGCAGCAACGACAGGCTGGGACGTAGTGCCGTAACCAGGAGCAGCAGCGGGGACCACAGGATCGACGAGCCCAGGCCGAGGATCTTCTGGAACATTCCCAATTGCTTGCGATAGTAGGCTTTGGATTCGGCGGGTAGTTCGGATGCGCTTTCGACATAGGCGTGCTGTGCGGCGATCGTGCGCCTGCCCAGCGCAGG
>NZ_LYMI01000080.1 GCF_001660815.1 Xanthomonas nasturtii | reverse complement strand
CACTTGCAGGTTGGTCATGCCGACATTGCCGCGCTGCCTCGGCAGACACTGTTCGATGAGAGAAAATTGTGCGGGTGTGATTTCCATGCGCAATAGTTTAACCGCTCAGATCATTAGTGTTAACAGGATCTAGTTCCGGTGACGCATAGAACGCAAGGTCAGGAGCGTCCACGTCGTCCTTGAACGCAACCACCACCAAGCGCTCGGGCTTGCCATTTAAGTTGACCGAGAACTCCCAGTTGCCGCTTGTCTCAACCGGCAACGAATCGATTGCTTGTGTGAGTGCGTCGGCGTCCAGATTGGTACTGACAGAGCTAGACAACTCATGCAGGAATGGTCCAACCCCATCCTGATCGAAGTTCATGGAAGCTTCGGAGAGGCCAGAGACGTCAATCGGCGGAGTGGATGCCGAGCAGGCTGTGCCTGATGCTAAGAGGAGAAAAGCCAGAGCTGCAACGATCTTTCTCATAGGGCCGAACGCCTGAATTAAGCCGACCCGTAAAGCGGATTCGGATTGAATAGATTGTTAGGGCCCATCCAGCGACCCCGTGGCTACGAGTATCTCGTGATAGCGCCGACTGTCTATGCCATTGGACTGCTCGATAGCCATAGGATGGCCGCTGTCCGATATAGCAACACTGGGCCGGCTGGTGCTGGCTTGAAACTGCACGAACACTCGCAGGCCAAGAGTGGATGGATAGCTTGGTATTGCATTCGCGATGGTGCCAGAAACTGGGGGCTCAGTACTCCCATCCTTGTCATACAGCTCGACATAGCTGTAGAAGTCAGGCTCTGCAACCTCTACCCAGACACCCCAGCCGTAGTAATCAGGTTGCTCGTTGAAGGGGAGCTTGAGAAGGCAGCGGATGAAGAAGCGGTTGCCTAGCTGGCAGAGATCGCTGTTGAACTTGGCTTTGTCCGATCGCTCGCCAGCTGGAATGGCCCATACATCGTCCGGGAGTGTCCAGCCACGATCCGTAGGCAAACCGACGTCCCCCCATCCTGAGTAGCGGCCGGGTCTAGAGTCCGGGGTTGATGATATCGGTGTTGGCCAGCTGTTGGGCATACGCGGACGGGGTCATGCCGCCAATTGCTTGCTTGGGTCTCTCCTGGTTGTATTCGCGTCGCCAGCGCTCGATCTCGGTGCGTGCGTGCAGCAGTGTCGGGAACCAGTGCTCGTTGAGGCATTCATCGCGCAGCCGGCCGTTGAACGATTCGACATAGGCGTTCTGATTCGGCTTGCCGGGTTGGATCAGCCGCAGCTGCACCCCATGCGCATGCGCCCAAGCGACCATCGCCTTGCCGCAGAACTCCTTGCCGTTGTCGGTGCGGATCACCTGCGGCAAGCCGCGGCTGATGGCGAGCCGATCCAGCACACGCGTCACGCCATGGCCCGAGATTGCACGCTCCACCTCGATGGCGACCGCTTCGTGTGTGGCGTCGTCCACGATCACCAGGCACTTGATCGCCCGGCCGTCGGCGGTGCGGTCGAACACAAAGTCCATCGACCACACCTGGTTGGCCTGCGATGGCCGCAGCAGCGGCTGACGCTCGCCCACTGGCACTTTCTTGCGCTTGCGGCGGCGGA
>NZ_LYMI01000079.1 GCF_001660815.1 Xanthomonas nasturtii | reverse complement strand
CACTTGCAGGTTGGTCATGCCGACATTGCCGCGCTGCCTCGGCAGACACTGTTCGATGAGAGAAAATTGTGCGGGTGTGATTTCCATGCGCAATAGTTTAACCGCTCAGATCATTAGTGTTAACAGGCCCTAGTCTTCTCCGGCGCTGTGGCGCATCGGTTCGAGTATCCGCTTATGCCCTCGTGGGTGTTCGGCGTTGAGGAGATTCCGGCTGAAGAACTACTTGGTCGCGAGTGGGAGAACTTCCAGCAGGGCACCCGCCTCACCGGCTGGCCTGGCGCCTGGGCGGATTCGCTCGAAAAAGCCCGGGCCTACTGCAATGATCAGGGTCTCCGTGGCTTTGACTTGGAATCAAGCTACGGCTTTGATGGCTGGATACTGGCTCAGTCGGTGGAGCTCACCGGCGGGGCATGACAATTCGTCCAAGCCGCTGCCGCTTCCTGGTGCGATTTAACTCCGGCGTTAGGCTGTGGTGGAGCAGCAACACCGGGATTCATCCTCGCATAGCCGCTTGGCGCTTAGAAGGCTGGCTCCAGCTAGTGATTCCGACCGCTACCGGCATCGGACAGCCATGGCTTTGCCATCGTTTGTAGCCGCGCTGCGCTATTGATGTCGCTTCAGCGCCATCGCACCCCTCGCATTACGGAGCAAGCTGTATCCCGCAAGCTATGGCAAACTCGGCGCAAGCGGCAGTGCTGTGGAGCATGGTTGCAACATCCCACCAATGCGGCTACTCACTGCTTAACACTCATTCAAGCCGAAGCTGCTTCGCAACTCGGCTTCATTCAATCGTTAGGCCGCATGAGCGACGTCTGTAGCGCTTCAGCTCTCTTGCTCTCAATGCAAAGATCTCTCCTTGGCGAGGTGCATCCCGAGCTGCTTCAGGCCTCAATCGAAGCAGAACAGACTGTGCAAACAGTTCGGCTCCGTTTTGAGTACGACGGCACTCCTTCGGATGCGGCAAGGGAGAGTTGTTCCTGCGCAGCCACTGAAGTCATTGCCGACTTTCCTGCCCCGTGGCAACTTGACGAGCAGCATGTTGAGGTAAACGCATCTACCGCTTTGCAGCCATCGGCGCATGTTGCATATCGTCGGGCCGAGCCTCAGCATGCGGCCTAACAATTTATTCAAGCCGAAGCCGCTTCGCGCGTCGGCTCAACTCAGGTATTAGGTCCGTGATCCACACTCCATCGCATGTTGAGATTGACAGAGCGCTGACCTGCGAAGAGCACGCTGTTGTCCGTTGGCTCTTGGAGCATGGAGACGGAGACAACTCCGGTTTTCTAGAACAACTAAAGAGTGCTCGCGTGGTCCGCCTTTGCGGGTGTGGCTGTGCGAGCATTGATTTTTCGATCAGAAGCCGCCGTCCAGAGCATTTCGCAATGCGCGCTCTGTCGGACTATCAATGGCTCAATGATCAAGGCCATACTTACGGTGCCTTCTTGTTTGAGCAGGATGGCCTTCTGCCCGGGCTTGACTTGTGGTCAATTGACGGTCTGATACGCCCAGGGTTCCGTAGACACTCAAGACCCTCGTTGCGCGTAGCGCCGTTCAAACTCTACAGGGGACAGGTCGCCGGTTGAACCATGACGGCGTTTGGGGTTGTAGAACATCTCGATGTAGTCGAACACCTCGGCGCGTGCGGCGTCCTTTGTGGGATAGACCCGTCGCCTGATCCGCTCGCGTTTGAGTAGGCCGAAGAAGCTCT
>NZ_LYMI01000078.1 GCF_001660815.1 Xanthomonas nasturtii | reverse complement strand
TGGCCGGCAATCGTGGCGATAGCGCCTGCTCCAACGCACTCCACGGCAGCCGATGGCTTAGTTGAACCAGTGGATGGCGCAGGTCGATCTGGTTTTCCAGACGCGAACGAAACAACTCATCGGCAGGTAAGTGATCGGCAGCGGGACGGCGTGTGCGCATGGGCGAAAACTGCCAGAAACCAGTGCGTACATTAACGAAAACTGGCAGTTCCAGCACGCCGAAAACGCGGGGGACGCCCTGCAATGGATGTGGTTTGGGGGTTTTTCAGGGGCGACCAATTAGCGGGTCAGCTTTACCCTGAGATTTCCCACGTTTTAAAGCAGCAGCGTCATTTGCGCCCATGCAGCTTCCGGCAGAGTATGCAAGCCTTCTAACCATGGTGAGACAGGCCATCGGCGAACGTCCGATCGGCGCCTAAAGAACGGGGTCAGGTGCAATTAACGGGTCAGCTTTACCCTGTGATTTCACAGGTTTCAAAGCAGCAGCGTCATTGGCGCCCGTACAGCTTCCGGCAAAGCGTGCGAGCTTTCTAACCATGGTGAAACCGGGTTCCATCGGCGAACGTCTCATCAGCGTCTCGCGCTGCGCGAGAGGTTGACGGAGCAGCTGGACCAATGAAGCTGTGCTGTTGAATTAATCCGGCAAAGTGGGTCTCTGATAAGCGTGCCTAGGGAGCTGGTGGATGGCTACCAAGAGTCCAAGGTTGTTTCTTGATGCGGGAAGCTACGAGTGGCCGCCCTTCTTACGCGTCGCTTGCACAAGTGGTCTGCCACGCTAGTTGCTGTCGATCTCAACCCATCACGGTCATGACGCAGGACATCTCGAAAAAAATCTCGATGGTTTGGACTATTGGGCTGGCTGGCGCTGTGTTACGCCGTCGCCGGATTGGGCGCGTTGGCGTCGATCCAGGCGGCCAGCTTCTATGCCGAGTTGCAGCGTCCAGCATGGGCGCCGCCGGGGTGGTTGTTCGGGCCGGTCTGGACTGCGCTGTACGGGATGATGGCGGTGGCGGTCTGGTTGGTATGGCGGCGCGGGGGCTGGGCCGGGGCGCGTTTGGCGCTGGGCATGTTCATCTTGCAGCTGGCGCTCAACGGACTATGGAGCTGGTTGTTCTTTGCGTGGCACATGGGTGCATGGGCCTTCGCCGATATCGTGCTGCTGTGGTTGACGCTTGCGGCAACGATCGGCGTATTTGCGAAGCGGAACTCAGTGGCCGCGTGGTTGTTGGTGCCCTACTTGGCATGGGTGAGCTTTGCGGCCGCGCTCAATTATTCGGTCTGGCAACTCAATCCGCAGATGCTTGGCTGATCTCTGTGCCGACCTTGCTGATTTGCACCGACTGGCACAGCGATGGCGACGGTCTGTCACCTGAGGCGAAGTGACCTGCTGCTGGACGTGCAGTGGCACCGGCAACGATCCGATGCATTCGCGCGTAAGTGATCCGTCAGCTGCATCGCATTGGCCGGGTTGCACGACAGCGTCCATCCATGTTCGAAACCTGCGCAGCGCCGCCTGCTGAGGCGGCTCGAAAAGTTTCCATAGCAATCAATTGCTTGCGAGCGCGTTGCTTAAATCTTTGAGCCGCAAGGTTTTCTGCTCAGGGCTGTGGCAGCAGGCGCACGCCCATTGACGGACTGCTTGACAGGCCTCGGCCCGGTGATGTCTTTTGCAGGCATGGGTAACGCCTCCGCCACCGTTTCGCTTCCTTGCCAGCCGCTGCTGCGGGCGGGCACGGGCGTGGCCGGTATTACCACCATCATTACCACCGTCACCATTTGCCCGGTGCGGTCCGTCGTCTTCGCGTAACTTCCGAAAACAACGGCCCCGCACCCGGATCAGGATGCGGGGGCCTCCCTCTCACCTGAAGCGGACGGGGCCTCCCTAACGAGGTCTGTCGATGTCATCGCTTGCTGTTTCGCTCGACCCTGCCGCCGCGCCGGCGCCATCCCACCGCACCTTGGTGCACAAGTTCGGCGGCACCTCCGTGGCCGATGCCGAGCGGTATCGGCATGTGGCGCAGTTGTTGCTCGCCCGCGACGAGACGGTGCAGGTCACCGTGGTGTCGGCGATGAAGGGCGTCACCGATGCCTTGATCGAGCTGGCCGAACTGGCCGCAAAAGATCGCCCCGAGTGGCGCGAGCGCTGGCATGAAACCCGCGCGCGCCATCGCGGTGCAGCGGTGGCCTTGCTTGGCGAGCATTCCGGGCCAACGGTGGAATGGCTGGACGAGCGCTTCGAACATCTGTCGCAGATCCTGGGTGCATTGGCGGTGATCGGCGAGTTGCCGCGTGAGGTACTGGACCGCGTGCAGGGTCTGGGCGAGGTGTATTCGGCGCAGTTGCTGGGCGACCACTTCCGCGCCATCGGCGAAGACTGCGCGGTGCTGGACGCGCGCGACGTGCTGGTGGTCAATCGCGGCGAGCTTGGCGTGGATGTGGATTGGGACGTCAGTGCGCAGCGCCTTGCCACGTGGCGGCAGGCGCATCCGCAAACGCGGGTGGTGGTGACCGGGTTTGTGGCGCGCGATCGTGCCGACCGCATCACCACGCTGGGGCGCAACGGCAGCGATTACTCGGGTGCGATCTTTGCGGCGCTGTTCAATGCCGACGAGCTGCATATCTGGACCGACGTGGATGGCGTGCTCTCGGCTGACCCGCGCGTGGTGCCTGAAGCGGTGCAGCTGGAAACGCTGAGCTACGACGAGGCGTGCGAGCTGGCCTATTTCGGTGCGAAGGTAGTGCACCCGCAGACGATGTCGCCGGCCATCGAGCGCGGCTTGCCGATCATCATCCGCAACACCTTCCAGCCCGAACATCCTGGCACACGCATCACCGCCAGCAGCGCGGTGAGTGGGCCGATCAAGGGGCTGACGCTGAGCCCGGATCTGGCGGTGCTCAATCTGGAAGGGACCGGCCTGATCGGCGTGCCGGGTACGGCCGAGCGCGTGTTTGCAGCGCTGCGCACGGCGCAGGTCTCGGTGGTGATGATCTCGCAAGGCTCGTCGGAGCATTCGATCTGTTGCGTGGTCAAACAGCACGAATCCGAGCGTGCGCGCAATGCGCTGCTGCAGGCATTTGCGCATGAACTCACGGTCGGCCAGGTGCAGCGCGTGCAGCTCACCACCGGCATCAGCGTGCTGGCGGCGGTGGGCGATGGCATGGCCGGGCAGCCTGGCGTTGCGGCGCGCCTGTTTGAATCGTTGGGGCGCGCGCAGGTCAATATCCTGGCGATTGCGCAGGGCTCGTCGGAACGCAACATCTCGGTAGCCATCGATGCGGCGCATGCGACCAAGGCCTTGCGCGCGGCGCACGCCGGTTTCTGGTTGTCGCCGCAGACCTTTTCGGTGGGCGTGATCGGGCCCGGCAATGTCGGCGCTGCGTTGCTGGATCAGCTGCGCATTGCGCAACCGCAGTTGCTGGGCAAGGCCAACCTGGATCTACGCCTGCGCGCTGTGGTGTCGCGCGGTCGCATGCTGCTGGACGAACGTGGACTGGTCGGCGATTGGCGCGATGCGTTCGCATCGGCCGCTACGCCGACCGACCTGGAGCGCTTCACCACGCATCTGCTGTCCGCGCATTTGCCGCACACGGTGATCATCGATTGCAGCGGCAGCGCCGAAGTGGCCGACCGCTACGCGGGTTGGCTGGCGGCCGGCATCCATGTGGTGACGCCGAATAAACAGGCCGGTTCCGGCCCGCTGGCGCGCTACGAGGCCATCCGCGCAGCGGCCGACGCCAGCGGCGCGCGCTTCCGTTACGAGGCGACCGTCGGCGCGGGTTTGCCGGTGATCACCACGCTGCGCGATCTGGTCGATACCGGCGATGCGGTGACCTCGATCGAAGGCATCTTCTCCGGCACGCTGGCGTGGCTGTTCAACAAATACGACGGCAGCGTGCCGTTCGCCGAACTGGTGACGCAGGCGCGCGGCATGGGCTATACCGAACCGGACCCGCGCGATGATCTGTCCGGCGTGGATGTGGCGCGCAAGCTGGTGATCCTGGCGCGCGAAGCAGGGCGTGCGATCAGCCTGGAAGACGTGCAGGTGGAAAGCCTGGTGCCGGAAGCATTGCGCCAGGCCAGCGTGGACGACTTCATCGCGCGCTTGCCCGAGGTGGATGCGGCCTTTGCGCAGCGTCTGGCCGACGCGCGTGCACGCGGCAATGTGCTGCGCTATGTGGCGCAACTGCCGCCGGACCGCGCGCCCAGCGTGGGCCTGGTCGAGCTGCCTGCCGATCACGCATTCGCCAACCTGCGTCTGACCGACAACGTGGTGCAGTTCACCACGCGGCGCTATTGCGAGAACCCGTTGGTGGTGCAGGGCCCGGGCGCCGGTCCGGAAGTGACCGCAGCCGGCGTATTCGCCGATCTGTTGCGCGTGGCGGCGGGCGAGGGCGCGCGGCTGTGACGCAGGTAGTTGTCGGCCAGACCGGCGAGAGCCAAGCAACGGTGGCGCGTGCGCACAATAGTGATGGCGCTTCTGTCGGCAAGCACGGGCTGCACGAAGCGCGTGCCTTCGCGCCGGCATCGGTTGCGAACGTGGCGGTGGGATTCGACCTGCTCGGTTACCCGATCGATGGCGTCGGCGATACCGTCACCGTGCGCCGCATCGAAGAACCTGCAGTGCGCATCGCGGCGATTCGCGGCACGACCGTGGCGCTGCCGCTCGACGCCGAACGCAATACCGCAGGCGCTGCGTTGATGTCGCTGCGTGCCGCATTGCAGCTGCCTTACGGGTTTGAAATCGAGATCGACAAGGGCATTGCGCTGAGCTCGGGTATGGGCGGCTCTGCTGCGTCGTGCGTGGCGGCGTTGGTTGCGGCAAACGCGCTGCTGGCCTCGCCGCTGGACCACCACCAGCTCTACCAGTACGCGCTCGATGGTGAAGCAGTGGCCAGCGGTAGCCGCCACGGCGACAACCTGGGGCCGCTGTTTTTAGGCGGGCTGGTGTTGTGCACGCTGGAGCGCCTGGTGCCGATCGCAGTGCCGGCAGCCTGGCATAGCTTGCTGGTGCATCCTGATGCAGCGCTGGAAACGCGGCGCGCGCGCGAAGCCCTGGCCGGCGCGTATCAGCTGCGCGAGTTCGTCGCGCAGAGCACCAATCTGGCGCTGGTGCTGGCCGGTTGCCATGCCGGCGATGCGGGCCTGGTACGCGCAGGCCTGCGCGATGTGCTGATCGAACCGCGTCGCGCACCATTGATCGCCGGCTTCGCGGACGCCAAGCAGGCAGCGCTGGAACACGGCGCGTTGGGTGCCAGCATTTCCGGCGCCGGGCCAAGCGTGTTTGCCTGGTTCGAATCGCGCGCCGCTGCAGACGCTGCGGCACCGGCCGTGCAGGCCGGGTTTGCTGCAGCAGGTTTCGCTAGCCAGGCCTGGGTGTCGCCGATCGCAAGCCCGGCAGCGCGGTTGCTCGAATGAAGCAGCATGCCCGCAATGACAACAGGCCGCAGAACGCTTACAACAGGTCTGGCCTGCTGCGCGCGACCTGCGACTTAGTCGACCACCACTTCGCTGATCTGCATCACCGGGGTCAGGTCGGTGTAATTGGCGATATCGCCCAGGATTTCGCCAGCATGCGGCCCGAAACTGGCGCCGAAGGCCTCCACCGATTCGCAAAAGATGTGGCACATGCCGATGTAGGGCGGGGTGCTGCCCGGCTCGCCACTACTGATGCCTTTATCCACCGTGTAGCTCAGGCAGGCCGCGCCCATCCGTGCGCTCACCAGCGGCATGTGGGTGTCGCGGTAGTAGGCGTGGTCGAAGCGGGCGCCGTCGCGGTACGGGTACATCACGCTGACCTTGATCATCTGCCTGCTCCACGGAAAGGTGCCCGCAGCATAGCGCCGTGGCGCCGGCGGTGGATGACCATCTGGCCGGGTGCGGCCAGGGCACCGACATCGGCCCAACCGCCCATCCCGGTCTCCGCGTTCTCGGGCAATGCCGCGTTGCCCACCTCGTTCTCGCTTTGTCTGGAGTCACCATGAACTTCATCTCCACCCGTGGCGGTGCGCCCGCCGCAAGTCTGAGCCAGGCCATTGCCGCCGGCCTGGCGCCCGATGGCGGCCTGTACGTGCCGCAGACCCTTCCGCCCGCGCGCGCGCTCGATGCAGGCGCAGATCTGGCCGACACCGCCACCACGCTGCTGCAGCCGTTTTTCGAAGGCGACGCGCTGGCGGCCGAGCTGCCGGCCATCTGCGCTGAAGCTTTCGATTTCCCGGCGCCGTTGGTGGCGCTGGGCACGCCGGGCGATTACGCGCTGGAGCTGTTTCACGGGCCCACCGCTGCGTTCAAGGATTTCGGCGCGCGCTTTCTGGCCGCCTGCCTGACCCGCCTGCGCCGTAGCGAAGACCGCCCGCTCACCATCCTGGTGGCCACCTCGGGCGACACCGGCGCAGCGGTGGCCGCCGCGTTCCATCGCCAACCCGGCCTGCGCGTGGTGGTGCTGTATCCGGATGGCCGCGTGTCGCCACGGCAGGCGCACCAGCTGGGCTGTTTCGGCGACAACATCCAGGCCTTGCGTGTGGCTGGTTCGTTCGACGATTGCCAGGCGATGGTCAAGCAAGCCTTGAACGATGCGGCGTTGCAGGCGCAGGTGCCGCTGAGTTCGGCCAACAGCATCAGCCTGGGCCGGCTGCTGCCGCAGATGAGTTATTACGCGCATGCCGCCCTGCAGCACCATGCAGCCTTGGGCAGTGTGCTCAATCTGGTGGTGCCAACCGGCAACCTGGGCAACGGGCTGGCGGCGATCATTGCGCGCGCGCTCGGGGTACCGCTGGGCCGCATCGCACTGGCATCCAACGCCAATCATGTGCTGCCGGACTATTTCGCCGGCGATGCCTACGCGCCACAACCCAGCGTGGCCACGCTGGCCAATGCGATGGACGTCGGTGCACCCAGCAATTTCGAACGCTTGCGTTGGCTCTACCACGGCGACGATGCTGCCTTGCGCGAGGAGTTCCGGGCCCTGTCGGTGGACGATGCGGCGATTCGCCACACCGTGCAGCAGCGCTTTGCGCGCTACGGCGAGGTGCATTGCCCGCATACCGCCACCGCAGTGCATGTACTCGAGCAGCTGCGCGCCGAAGGGGCGGAGGGCGGCACAGGCGACTGGGCAGTGGCAGCCACCGCGCATCCGGCCAAGTTCGAGGGCGTGGTGGAGCCGTTGATCGGCCGGGCGGTGGAGGTTCCGCCGGCGCTGGCCGCATTGTTACAGCGCCCGGCCCACGCCGAAGCACTGGCGCCGGACTACGCGGCTTTCCGGCAGCGTCTGCTTGCCGATGCCGCCTGACCCAATGCGTTCAGCCAGCCGGGCTTGAAACTGGCCCGCATGGGGCTATTTGTAGGAGGGTGCGGCCCCGCTGTGGTGCCGCGTCCGCTGTGGGTTGTTGCATGTCTTATCGATTGATCGCCGTTGCCGCCGCGTTATGCGGATGGGCTACCGCTGGTACGGCCAGGGCGGCCGATGCCGTAGCTGTTTCTCCGCTGTCGCCACTGGGCGCGCCGCGCGTCGGCCTGGTCGAGGCACTGGCGCGTCAGGCGCCGTCGCTGGATCGCCAGGTGCTGGCCCTGGCCACCGAAGCGCTGCAATGCGCCCGCCGCCGCCAACAGGTGGGCGCCGAGCGGGTGCTCAGCGTCATCGATTACAGCCGCCCCTCCACCGAGCGCCGGCTGTGGGTGTTCGATCTGGACAAGCAGCGCTTGTTGTTCCAGGAGTGGGTCGCGCATGGGCGCAATACCGGCGAGAACCTGGCGGCGAAGTTTTCCAACAACGACGGCAGCTTCCAGTCCAGCCTGGGCGCCTTCACCGCGCAGGAGTCGTATACCGGCCATAACGGCTACTCGTTACGGCTCAAGGGCCTGGAGCCGGGGTTCAACGACCACGCGCGCGACCGCGCCATCGTCATCCATGGCGCGCCGTATGTCAGCGAAGCCATCATCCGCACCCAGGGCCGGCTCGGCCGCAGCCTGGGCTGCCCGGCCGTGCGGCCGGCGGTGGCCAGGCAGTTGATCGATACCTTGCGCGAAGGCGCCTTCGTGTTCGCCTATTACCCGGACCGCGCCTGGCTGCGTCAGTCGCAACTACTGAGCGGCGGCTGCGGCGGGGCGGGAGCGGGTACGGTGGCCGGCCGCTGAGTGGTTGTATGCGAACGACCCGGCCGACTGCTTGGGCAAACGCATACTGGCGCATCGATCAAACCGACCCATCCGCCATCACCCCTCACACCGTATCGCCGGCCAGGCTGCGCAGTGCCGCGTAATCGAGGATCTGCACCAGGTGCAGTTGCGGCAGGGCGATCAGCTGCTGCTGCCGCAGCTTGGTGAAGGTGCGGCTCACCGTTTCCATGGTCAGCCCGAGGTGGTCGGCGATGTCGCTGCGGCTCATCGGCAGCGCCACGCTGTCGCCGCTGGCGCCGGGCAGGGTGGAGCGGGCGGCTAGCCGCAACAGGAAATGCGCGAGCCGTTCGCTGGGCTGCAGACGCGCCAGCAGCAGGCCGGTGTCCTGTGCGGCGGCCAGTTCCATGCTGGTGCGCTGCAGCAGCTTGCGCTCCAGCTGCGGGTAGCGCTCGCGCAGCTGGCGCATCTGCGCCATCGGGGTGCTGCACACGTGGCTGTCGACGATGGCTTCGATATCGTGGCGGTGCTGCGCGGTTTCGGTGAGCCCGACGTAGTCGCCGGGCAGCACGAAGCCGGTGATCTGGCGGCGCCCGTCGGCCAGCGTGCGCACCATGCGCAGCGCGCCGGAGGTCACCGTATAGACGTTGTGCCGGGTCTCGCCGGCACGCACCAAGGTGCTGCCAGGCGCATGGGCCGCCGCGTGGGTCACCTGATCCAGCGCGTCCATTTCCTGCGGCGACAGCGCTGCGCAAATGGCCCGGCCACGTACTGCGCACAGCGCGCAGTCCGACCCTGGCGCGCCGCTGGCAGATGCCGTGCCGGGCGCCGGGCAGGTCACGCTGGGGTCTGAAAGCTGCCGGTACATGGACCACGCACTGCCTGGGACGCATTGAATGATACGCCATGCGGTCAGCACGGCCGGCTGCCGGTAGAATTGTGCGTTCGCCACATTCGTCCTGCAGGAGTTTCGCTCGTGATCAAGCCCCGTACGCCGCCCGGCATCATGGAATTGCTGCCGCGCGAGCAGATCGCGTTCCAGCGCATGCTGGACGTCATCCGCCGCAACTACGAGCGGTTCGGGTTCCTGCCGGTCGAAACCCCGGTGTTCGAGCTGTCCGATGTGTTGCTGACCAAATCCGGCGGCGAGACCGAGCGCCAGGTGTATTTCGTGCAGTCCACCGGTGCGCTGGCCAATGCCGCCGCCGCGGCCGACGAGGGTGCCGAGACCGCTGGCCTGCCCGAGCTTGCACTGCGCTTCGACCTGACCGTGCCGCTGGCGCGGTATGTGGCCGAGCACGAACACGACCTGAGCTTCCCGTTCCGCCGCTACCAGATGCAGCGCGTGTATCGCGGCGAGCGTGCGCAGCGCGGGCGCTTCCGCGAGTTCTACCAGTGCGACATCGACGTGATCGGCAAGGACGCGCTGAGCATCCGCTACGACGCCGAAGTGCTGGCGGTGATCCATGCGGTGTTCGCCGAGTTGGGCATCGGCGACTTCAAGGTGCAGTTGAACAACCGCAAGCTGCTGCGCGGCTTCTTCGAAAGCCTGGGCGTGGCCGAAGGCGAGCTGCAGCTGGCGGTGCTGCGCGAGGTCGACAAGATCGACAAGCGTGGTGCCGATTATGTGCGCGACACGCTGGTGGGCGAGGGCTTCGGCATTGCGGCCGAGCAGGTTGCCAAGATTCTTGCGTTCGTGGCGGTGCGTTCGGCAGGGCACGCCGATGCGCTGGCGCAGTTGCAGGCGCTGGAAGCCTCGGTCGGCGCCAGTGCGACGCTGGGCGAGGGCATTGCCGAATTGCGCGAAGTGCTCGAGCTGGTCAAGGCGCTGGGCGTGCCGGAGAGCGCGTACTGCCTGAATTTCTCCATCGCGCGCGGGCTGGACTACTACACCGGCACCGTCTACGAGACCACGCTCACCGATCACCCGCAGATTGGCTCGATCTGCTCGGGCGGCCGTTACGAAAGCCTGGCCAGCCACTACACCAAGTCCAAATTGCCCGGCGTGGGTATTTCGATCGGCCTGACCCGCCTGTTCTGGCAGTTGCGCGAAGCCGGCCTGATCCAGGGCATCGCCGAAAGCAGCGTGCAGGCGATGGTCGCGCTGATGGACGAAACCCGTCTGGAGGACGCGCTGGACATCGCGCGCCGGCTGCGCATCGGTGGCATCAACACCGAAGTGCAGATGGAGCCGAAGAAGGTCGGCAAGCAGTTCCAGTACGCCGCCCGCGCAGGCATCCGCTTCGTGGTGCTGGCCGGCGACGACGAGCTGGCGCGCGGCGTGGTGGCGGTGAAGGACCTGGTGCGCGAGCAGCAGTTCGACGTTGCCCGCGACGAGCTGGCGAGCACCTTGCAGGTGGAGCTGGAGCAGGCCAAGGCGATGCTGGTGGCTGGGGGCGCCAAGGGCGGGTGAGCCGACCGGTGTGGACGGCGGGCAGCCGTCCGGCGGTCGAGATCGCGGTAGTCCATGCAGCACAACCGAAAGCCCACTGACGCCCTGGCGTCGGTGGGTTTTCATTTTCGGCATCGTTACGTGCACGGGTTCACTGAACGCTTCGACGGCTCCAGGCTTGTCCAATCGATGCCGTTTGCGTTAATGTACTAACACGCTATTACATTAACGCAATGAAACAACGACCTGCCCCCCGCGAAAGTACCGATGTCGCCGCCTCGCTCAAGATGCTGGCCGATGCGCTGGCCTGCCTGAGCGAGCCCGGCGCAGTCGAGGCCTTTCTGCGTGATCTGTGCACGCCCGCCGAACTGGAAGCCATGGCCGACCGCTGGCGGGTGGTGCCCTTGCTGGTCAAGGGCGTGCCGTATCGCGAAATCCACGAGCTGACCCAGGTCAGCGTGACCACCATCGGGCGCGTTGCACGCACGCTGGATCATGGCGCCGGCGGCTATGCCGAGGCCCTGCGCGAGCAGTCGTCGCGCCCTGTCGAATCCCACTGAGAGAACAAGATGAGTGCTTCCACGGCAGCGCCGGCACGTGACCGGTTGCGTATCGCCATCCAGAAAAGCGGCCGTCTGGCCGAACCTGCACGCAGCCTGCTGGCGGCGTGCGGGCTGAGCTGGCGGCAGAGCCGCGACAAGCTGTTCTGCTACGGCGAATCGCTGCCGGTGGACCTGCTGCTGGTGCGCGACGACGATATCCCCGGCCTGATCGCCGATGGCGTCTGCGACTTAGGCATCGTCGGCCAGAACGAACTGGAAGAGCAGGCCGCCGAGCGCCGCCGCAACGGCTTGCCGGCCGCCTACCACGCCGTGCGCGGGGTCGGTTTCGGCCAATGCCGGTTGATGCTGGCCGTGCCGGAAGAATGGGAGTGGCAGGGCGTGGCGCAACTGGCCGGCAAGCGCATCGCCACCAGCTACCCGGCGATCCTGGCCGACTGGCTGGAGCGCCAGGGCATCGATGCGGCGGTGGTGGAGCTCTCCGGCTCCGTGGAAATCGCCCCGCGTCTGGGTACGGCCGATCTGATCTGCGATCTGGTCTCCAGTGGTGCCACCCTGGCCGCCAACCAGCTCAAGCCGGTCGAACTGGTGATGGAAAGCGAAGCGGTACTGGCTGGCGCGGTGCGCGATCCGGCTGACGCACGCGCAGCGCTGTTGGCGATGCTACTGCGGCGCATGGACGGCGTGCTCAAGTTGCGCGACAGCAAGTTGCTGATGTTCCGCGCCGAGCAGGCGCATGTGGATGCGCTGCGTCGCCTGCTGCCCGATGCCGAGCCGCTGGTGCAGTTGCCCGACGACGGCAACGGCGCACTGCGGCTGCAGACCATGTGCCACGGCGCGGTGACCTGGCAACGCTTGGAAGAACTCGAACGCGCAGGTGCGCAAGGCTTGATGGTGTTGACGGTGGAGCGCTCGCTGGCATGAACATTCTCGATTGGTCCCAACTCGACAGCGCCGCACGCACCGACGCGTTGACGCGCCCGGTGCAGACCGTGGCCACGCAGACGCGCGATGCGGTGGCTGCATTGATTACCGATGTGCGCGCACGTGGCGATGCCGCGTTGCGCGAGATCACCGCACGTTTCGATGGTGTGTCGCTGGAGAGTTTCATTGTCAGCGAGGCCGAATTTGCGGCTGCCGAGGCCGCAGTTGCACCCGAACTGCGCCAGGCCATGCAGGACGCGGTGGCGCGGATCGACACCTTTCACCGCGCCGGCATGAGCGCCGGCTACGCCGTAGAAACTGCGCCGGGCGTGGTCTGCGAAAAGATCGTGCGCCCGATCGGGCGGGTCGGGTTATATGTGCCTGCAGGCAGCGCACCGTTGCCGTCGACGGCGCTGATGCTCGGTGTGCCAGCGCGTTTGGCCGGTTGCCGCGAGGTGGTGCTATGCACGCCACCGCGCAAGGACGGCAGCGTGGATCCGGCGGTGCTGGTGGCCGCGCAGCTCACCGGCGTGCGCCGCGTGTTCAAGTTGGGCGGCGCGCAGGCGATTGCAGCGATGGCGTATGGCACCGAGTCGGTGCCGAGCTGCGACAAACTGTTCGGCCCGGGCAACAGCTTTGTGACCGAAGCCAAGCAGCAGGTGGCCCAATCCGGCGCAGCCGCGATCGACATGCCGGCCGGCCCCTCCGAAGTGCTGGTGATTGCCGATGCCGGCGCGCAGCCGGCCTTCGTTGCTGCCGACCTGTTGTCGCAGGCCGAACACGGCCCGGATTCGCAAGTGTTGCTGTTATCGGACAGCGACGCGTTGATTGCCGCTGTCAAAGCGCAGTTGGACGTGCAGTTGGCGCAACTTTCGCGAGCCGACATCGCACGCCAGGCCTTGGCGCAATCGCGGCTGATCAAGGTGCAATCGCTGGACGACGCCTTTGCGATCAGCAACCGCTATGCACCCGAGCATCTGATTCTGGCGTTGCGCGAACCGCGCGCGTGTCTGGCTCAGGTGGAAGCGGCGGGCTCGGTATTTCTTGGCGATTACACGCCCGAAGCGCTCGGCGATTACTGCAGCGGCACCAACCATGTGTTGCCGACCAGCGGCGCGGCGCGCGCGTACAGCGGCGTGAGCGTGGCCAGCTTCCAGAACATGGTGAGCGTGCAGGCCGCCAGCAAGGCCGGTATCGACGGCATCGGCGAATGCGCCTTGATTCTGGCGCGCGCCGAAGGCCTGGATGCGCACGCCAATGCCGTGGCACTGCGGATGGGAGTGGCAGCATGAGCACCGCATCGGTTCTGGAGTTGGTGCGCGAAGATCTGCGCGCATTTGCGGGATATTCGTCGGCGCGTACCAGCGCGTTGCAGGGGGATGTCTGGCTCAACGCCAACGAGTCCGCGTGGGGAAATCCGGCCGACCCGGGCGCCAGCACGCGGCGCTATCCGGATCCGCAGCCCAAGGGTTTGCGCAGCGCGTTGGCGAGCGTGTACGGCTGCGCGCCAGAGCAGCTGCTGATCGGCCGCGGCAGCGACGAGGCGATCGATCTGCTGGTGCGTGGGCTGTGCGTGCCGGAGCGCGATGCGGTGGTGGTGACGCCGCCGGTGTTCGGCATGTATGCCGTGTGCGCACGCCTGCAGAACGCGCCGTTGCTAGAAGTGCCGCTGGTCGATGGGCCCGACGGTTTCCATGCGGATATCCCGGCAATCGTGGAGGCAGCTTTGGCCTCGCGTGCCAAGTTGGTGTTCCTGTGTTCGCCTTCCAACCCGGCCGGTTCGGCGATCAGCCTCGAAGACATCGAAACCGCCTTGCAGGCCTTGCAAGGCAAGGCTCTGGTGGTGGTCGATGAAGCCTACGGCGAGTTCTCCGATGTGCCGTCGGCAGTGAGCTTGCTTGCGCGTTACGACAATCTCGCTGTGCTGCGTACGCTCTCCAAGGCGCACGCGCTGGCGGCTGCGCGTATCGGCACGCTGATCGCCAATGCCGAGTTGATCGCGTTGCTGCGCCGCTGCCAGGCGCCGTATCCGGTGCCGACGCCATGCGCGGCAATGGCCGAGCAGGCCTTGTCCGCGCCAGCGCTGGAAGTCACCCAGCGCCGCATCGCCGAGATCCGCACCGAACGCGAGCGCATGCACAACGCGCTGGCACAACTGCGCGGCGTGCGGCAGGTGTATCCCTCGCAGGGCAACTTCCTGCTGGTACGTTTCCACGATGCCGAAGCCGCGTTCCAGGCGCTGCTGGAGGCCGGAGTGGTGGTGCGCGACCAACGCGCGGTGCCGCAACTATCCGATGCACTGCGCATCACCTTGGGCACGCACGAACAGAACGCGCGCGTGCTGAGCGCGCTGCAGCGCACGCAGGAGGCCGCCGCATGACTCCGATTCTTTTCGTCGACCGCGACGGCACGCTGATCACCGAGCCGGCCGATTACCAGATCGACGCCTACGAAAAACTGCGCTTCGTCGACAATGTGATTCCGGCGATGCTCAAGTTGCGCGATGCCGGCTATCAATTCGTCATCGTCAGCAATCAGGATGGTCTGGGCAGCGAAAGCTATCCACAAGCCTCGTTCGACGGCCCCAACAATTTGATGCTGCAGGTCTTCGCCAGCCAGGGCATCGAGTTCCGCGAAGTGCTGATCGATTGCAGCTGGCCGGCCGACAACGCACCCACGCGCAAACCCGGCGTCGGCCTGATGGTGCCGTATCTGCAGGACCGCACGATCGACTGGGCGCGCTCGGCGATGGTGGGCGACCGTATCACCGACATCCAGTTCGCGCAGAACCTCAATATTCGTGGTTTCCAGCTGCGCACCGATGAGTTCGGTGGTGAGTGGGATTGGTCCGGCATCGCGCACGAACTGGCCGATGCACCGCGCCGTGCGGTGGTCCAGCGCAATACCAAGGAAACCAAAATCCGCGTCGAGCTGGATCTGGATCGCGTGGCCGAACCAAAAACCGCCACCGGGCTGCCGTTCTTCGACCATATGCTGGAACAGATCGGCAAGCACGGCGGCTTTGCGCTGGACATCCGCGCCGAAGGCGATCTGCAGATCGATGAGCACCACACCATCGAAGACACCGGCCTTGCCCTTGGCCAGGCCCTGCGCGAAGCCCTGGGCGACAAGCGCGGCATCGGCCGCTATGGTTTTGATCCCGAAAGCAGCCCGTGGCGCGTGGCTGGCGACACCGCGCAGCACGGCTTTACGCTGCCGATGGACGAAACCATCGCCAGTGCTGCGCTGGATTTCAGCGGCCGGCCGTACTTCGTGTTCGACGGCGAGTTCAAGCGCGAGCGCGTGGGCGACATGCCCACCGAACTGGTGCCGCACTTCTTCCGTTCGATCTGCGATGCATCGGGCTTGAACCTGCACCTGAGCGTGCGCGGCGAAAACGATCACCACAAGGTCGAAGCCTGTTTCAAGGCCTTGGCGCGTGCGCTGCGTCAGGCGATCCGTCGCGAAGGCACCGCCTTGCCAACCACCAAGGGCGCGCTATGACCGATGTTGCGTTGATCGATGCCGGCGGCGCCAATCTGGGCTCGGTGCGTTACGCGTTGGAAAGGCTGGGCGTGGAAGCGCGCGTGGTGCGCGATGCAGCAGGGCTGCAAAGCGCGCAGCGGGTGATCCTGCCCGGGGTCGGCGCCGCGCCCGAGGCGATGTCGCGCCTGCGCGCGCAGGGCCTGGTCGAACCATTGCGGCAACTGCAGGTGCCGTTGATCGGCATCTGCCTGGGCATGCAATTGCTGTTCGAACATTCCGAAGAAGGCGATGTCGATTGCCTCGGCCTGCTGCCGGGCATCGTGCGCCACATGACGCCCGCGCTTGGGATTCGCGTGCCGCACATGGGCTGGAATCAGCTGGTGCCGATGCGCGAATCCGCGCTGCTGGCCGGCCTACCCGAACGTGCGAGTGCCTATTTCGTGCATGGCTACGCTGCGCCGGTAACGGCCGACACCGTGGCCGCCTGCGATCACGGCGGGCTGTTTACCGCAGTGGTGCAGCACGGCCTGCGCTGCGGCGCGCAGTTCCACCCCGAGCGTTCGGCCGACACCGGTGCACGCATCCTGCGCAATTTTCTTGAGATGAGTTTCCCATGAGTTTCACCGTTTACCCGGCGCTGGATATCCGCAACGGCCGCGTGGTGCGGTTGCTGCAAGGCGATTACGCGCGTGAAACGCAGTACGGCGACGATGTGCTGCCGCGCGCACAGGCATTTGCCGAAGCCGGCGCGCAGTGGATGCATCTGGTCGATCTGGATGCGGCAAAGGCGGGCGGCTACACCCTGGCTGCCACGCTTGACGAGATCGCGTGTGCCACAGGTCTGCACGTGCAGACCGGCGGCGGCGTACGCTCACGCGACGATGTGGCGCGCATCCTCGATGCGGGCGCTGCACGCGTGGTGATTGGGTCGCTGGCAGTGCGCGAGAGCGCGACCGTCATTGCCTGGCTGCAGGAATTCGGTGCCGATCGCCTGACCATCGCGCTGGACACGCGCCAGGACGCAGCGGGTGTTTGGCAACTGCCGGTGCACGGCTGGACCGAATCCGCCGACGCTACCTTGGATCAGCTGGCCGTGCGTTACGCGCAGGCCGGCCTGCAGCATCTGCTCTGTACCGATATCGCCCGCGACGGCATGTTGTCTGGTCCTAACATGGCGCTGTACGCGCATCTGCGCACATTGACCCCGCAGTTGCAGGTGCAGGTCTCCGGCGGCGCGCGCAATCTGGCCGATGTCGCTGCCGCCAAGGCCGCGGGTTGCGCCGGCATCGTACTCGGCAAGGCCTTGCTGGAAGGACATCTTGCGTTGAAAGAGGCACTGGCATGCTGAGCCGCCGCATCATTCCGTGCCTGGACGTGCGCGATGGTCGCGTGGTCAAGGGCGTCAAGTTCCGCGACCATATCGATATGGGCGACATCGTCGAGCTGGCGTTGCGCTATCGCGCACAAGGTGCCGACGAGCTGGTGTTCTACGATATCGGTGCCAGCCCGGAAGGGCGCTCGGTCGACTACACCTGGGTGGAACGCGTGGCGCGGCTGATCGATATCCCGTTCTGCGTTGCTGGCGGTATTGGCGATGTGGAAACGGCGCGTGCGGTGCTGCACGCCGGTGCCGACAAGATTTCGATCAACTCGCCTGCGTTAGGTCGCCCGCAATTGATTTCCGAGCTGGCCGATGCCTTCGGCGTGCAATGCGTGGTGGTGGGCATCGATTCCATCCGCGAACAAGACGGCCAGTGGCGCGTGCGCCGCTACACCGGCGACCCGAGCAAGACCCAGGCGCTGCCGATGCGCACGCTGGACTGGGTGGCCGAAGCGCAGCGTCTGGGCGCGGGCGAAATCGTGCTCAATTGCATGGACAACGACGGCGTGCGCCGCGGCTACGACATTGCGCAGCTGCGTCAGGTGCGCGCGCTATGCCGGGTGCCGTTGATCGCCTCCGGTGGCGCCGGCGAGATGCAGCATTTTGCCGACGTGTTCGACCAGGCCGATGTGGATGGCGCGCTGGCGGCCAGCGTGTTTCACAGCGGTGCGATTCCAATTCCGCAACTCAAGCAATTCTTGCGCGCGCAACAGATCGAGGTACGCGATGGGCAGTAACGAGGTGGCAGGCGGCGATGCGCTCGCAGCGCTGGACTGGAGCAAGGGCGACGGTCTGTTGCCGGTGATCGTGCAGGACGCCGACAACCTGCGCGTGTTGATGCTGGGCTACATGAATGCCGAAGCGCTGGCGGTCACGCAGCAGCGCGGCGAAGTCACCTTCTTCAGTCGCAGCAAGCAGCGCTTGTGGACCAAGGGCGAGAGCTCGGGGAACGTGCTGCGCGTGGTGTCGATCGAGACCGATTGCGATGCCGACACGCTGCTGGTGCAGGCACGCCCCCATGGCCCGACCTGCCACCTGGGCCGCACCAGCTGCTTCCCCACTGCGCCGGGGCAGTTTTTGGGCAGCCTGGATGCACTGGTGGCCGAGCGCGAGCGCGAACGCCCGCTCGGCAGCTACACCACCAAGCTGTTCGAGGACGGCATCCGCCGCATCGCGCAGAAAGTGGGCGAGGAGGGCGTGGAAACCGCGCTGGCCGGCGTGGTGCAGGGCGACGCGGAGTTGCTCGGCGAATCGGCCGATCTGCTGTATCACCTGATCGTGCTGTTGCACGCACGCGGGCTGGGCCTTGGCGATGCGACGGCCTTGCTGGAATCGCGGCACAAGTAAAGTGGCTTTGTAGGAGCGCCCTGGCGCGCGATGCGGCGTTAGCGGGAATGCCGCATCGCGCCCCAGGGCGCTCCTACAGGGATTTGTCGTTGTGTGTCTCTCGGCGCTCGAACCTGCATCGTGTGCTACGCCACCACGGGTACACTTCGCTGATCTTCGCGCGGGAACACCCATGCAGTTTCGCTTTGCTTTATTCGCCCTGGGCCTGATTGCCGGAACCGCGCAAGCGGCTGACGCCATCGTCGATGGCATCGTCTACGAAGAGCGCGATGGGCGTGCCGGGCGCAGCGCCGATGAGCCGGGCATTGCAGAGGTCACCGTCTCCGATGGTGAGCAGCTGGTGCGCACCGATGCGCAAGGCCGCTACCGCTTGCCGGTGCGCGATGGGCAGACCGTATTCGTGATCAAGCCGGGCGACCGCCGCTTCGTGCCGGCTGCGGACGGCTTGCCCGCGTTCTGGCGCCACTACGCACCGAGCGGCTCTGCCAAGCACAAATACGGGGGTATCGCCGCAACCGGCCGCAACACGCGCAACTGGGATTTCGCGCTGACCCCGCGCGCCAGTGCCGCGGCCGACGGCTTCCAGATGCTGGTGTTTGCCGACAGCCAGACCGCCAGCCTTGCCGACGTTGGCTACTATCAGCGCGACATCGTCGCACCGATCGTCGGCAAGACCGCCGCCAGGCTGGGTACCACGCTGGGCGATATCGTCAGCGACGATCTGAGCCTGTACCCGGCGTTGAACAAGGTCACCACGCAGTTGGGCGTGCCGTGGTTCCATGTGCCGGGCAATCACGATCTCAACTTTGATGCCGGCGGCGATGCGCAGTCGCTGGACAGCTGGCGTGCGGTCTACGGCCCGGACACCTATGCCGTGGAAGAGGCCAACGCCAGCTTCGTGTTTCTGGACGATGTGATCTATACGCCCGGCGCTAAGCCGGCGTATGTGGGCGGACTGCGCGAAGATCAATTCGTGTTCCTGCTGGCGTATCTTGCGCAGTTGCCGCGCGAGCGCCTGCTGGTGCTGGGTATGCATATTCCATTGTTCGATGCAGCGCCAGGACAGGAAACCTTCCGGCATGCCGATCGCAGTCGCTTGTTTGCGCTGTTGAAGGAGTTTCCGCATGTACTGGTGCTCAGCGGGCACAGCCATACCCAGCGTCAGGTCGATCACGGGGCCGACCAAGGCTGGCAGGGCGCCAAACCGTTGCATGAATACAACGTGGGCGCGGCCTGCGGTGCGTTCTGGTCGGGCGTCAAGGATGCCGACGGCATTCCCGATGCGACCATGAGCGACGGCACCCCCAATGGCTATGCGGTGCTGCAGGTGGCACCCAGCGGCGACTACACGCTGGCCTATCACGCCGCGCGCGCGGCCGACGATGCGCAGTTGCTGCTGCAGGCGCCCAAGGTACTGCGTAAGGGCGCGTATGCGGCGTGGGGCATCTACGCCAATGTGTTCATGGGCCGGGACGACACCGTGGTGGAGATGCGCATCGACAACGGCGCCTGGCAGCCGATGAAGCGGGTAGAGCGCGCCGATCCGCGCGTGCTGGCAGAGAACGTGCGCGACGATGCGGCCGATGCACTACGCGGTTACGACCGCTCGCCGGAGGCCACGCCGTCCACGCATCTCTGGCGCGGCGCATTGCCGACCACGCTGGAGGCGGGCGAACACACGGTCGAGGTCCGCGCAAATCTGCCGACCGGGCAGTACAGCGCCAGCACCGTGTATCGCCTGCAAACTGCCGAACCTTGAAGCAACGGCAGTGACCTGTTGTCTTGTTGATACCCGGCACCCGCGGCTGCGGTATCGCCGTCTTGAGGCGCCGCGTCGGCTGCAAAGCATCATCCTGACTGCCATACACACAAACGCCTCCACATGGGAGGCGTTTTGGGATCCGGGCTGGCAGGCGTTGGCGCGCTGGCGAAGATCGGTGCTGGCTGGCAAGTGCTGGCTGGCCGGGCGAGTGTAGCGATGCCGCGCCAGCGCTGACGAAATGAGAATTAGTCTCAGCAATTCGCTGCGGTTACCGACTGGATGCCGCAGCCCCAAGCGGCGGCTTGGACGATGCATCGGCGGCTGCGGCTGCCTGTGAGCGTGGCGTCTTATCCAACGCTGGGTCGCCGGGACTGGTGGTTGAACCGGCGTCCGGCTGCGTCTGGGCATCCGTCTCCAGCGGGGGATACGGATACGCAACCGCGGGCCCTGCATGCAGGCCGGCGCGCCAACGTGCCAGTACCGGCGCGATGCGTTTGCCCAGCGACTGCTGCGGCAACGACGGCAACTCGCCTTCCTGTTTCTCGCGTGCGGTGATGGCGGCCTTGGCAATACGAGGGCCGGTCGGCACGCGCAGCGGTGAGGATCAGCGTCTGAGGCGAGCGCAACGCGGGAATGAAGCCTCCCGAATAGCAGGTCGACAACACGATGATGCGATTGTCGATGCCGGCATCGTCCAGTGCCGCGCGCAGGTCCTGCGGGCTGATGAAGTCCTCTTCGTTCTGGTCCACCTGCACGTACAGGCTGTGGTCTTCGGTGCCATGCGTGGTGACGAACAACAGCAGCGCGTCTTCCTTGCGATCCATGCGCTTGCCGATCGCGGCAAGCGTGTCGTACAGATTGTCGTAGGTTGCCAGCGGTGCGTACGGGTGGTCGCCCAGATTGTCCGGGTTGTTGACCAGGGTGACCACGTGCCCACGCGCAGCGAAGCGTTGCTCGAACAACTGCTTGAGGTAGAGCGTTTCGTTGCGGAACACATCGTCGCTGGCATCGCCGGCAAAGCCGACCACATACAGATCGGTGACGCCGGGGCGCTGCGGCTGCAGCGCTTTCAATGCTTGCGCAAGCGCGGCCTGATCGACCGGATCTACCTCGTCCTGGCGAGCTGCTGCCTGAGCCGGCAACGCAGCTCCGGCATCCGGATGGCAGCCGGCCACTAGCGCAACCACGACAATCAGTAGCGTGAGGCCTCGCAGCAAGGCATTTGATCCAGGAGGGAAATGCAGCGACATGAAGAATGCCGAGGTCCAGGAGAGACAGTGGCAGAGCAGCGTCCGAGCGCAGCGATCGCAGCACAGACCACCATCCCAGCAGATAGATGCCACGTCCGAGGCGCTAACGTACCAGCGGCTCACGCAGCGCCACAGATCGACCGCGCGCACCCGACGGTGCGCGCGGTCGGTCAACCGAGCGTGCTTAAAACACCAGTTGGCTGAAACTTTCCACACGCTGGTGGCTGCCGACATCGTCGGCCGAACGCGGCGTGGGGTAGTCCTCCAGGCGGTCCAGCAGCGCGGTGCGCATGCCGGCGCGCTTGGCGGCATGGAGCTCTTCGATCACGTCCGACAGGAACAGGATCTCCGGTGCCGGCACGCCGATGCGCTCGGCAATGCGGCGATAGCTGCCGCTTTCGCGCTTGGGGCCGACTTCGGTATCGAACCAGTCGGTCACCAGCCCGCTCAAGTCGCCAGCATCGCTATGCGCGAAAAACAGCTTCTGTGCCGGCACCGAGCCGGAGGAGTACACGTACAGCGGAATGCCCGCCGCGTGCCAGGCCTTGAGCTGGATCGCCGCATCGGCATAGATGTGTGCGGTGAAGTCGGCAGTCTTGTAGCCATCGCCCCAGATCAGGCCCTGCAAGGCCTTGAGCGCGGTGTGCTTGCGGTCCTCGTCGATCCAGGTCTGCAGCGTGGTGATCAGGACCTCGTCCGGCACGTCCTCGCCGATTTCATCGGCCACCTGGTTGAGCCAGTGGCGCACCTGCGGATGATTGCCGTGCTCGCGCACGAAGGCGGGCATGGCGCGGCGCGCATACGGGAACAAGACGTCCTTGACGAACGAAATGCTGCTGGTCGTACCTTCGATATCGGTGAGGATCGCTTGCGGTCGTGTCATCGTCAGCTGGCCTTGTGAGGTGTCTCGGGGGCGTAGCGGGGGAATTGTTTGGCGATTTCGGTGCCGGTGAAATGGCCGACCCAGCCGTCCGGCTCGGTGAAGAAGCGGATTGCCACGAAGTGCGGCTCCGGCCCCATGTCGAACCAATGCAAGGTGCTGTCGGGCACGGCAATCAGGTCGTCCTTGACACACTCGATCTCATAGACCTTGGCGTCCACGTGCAGCGTGAACAGGCCCGAGCCTGCGACGAAGAAGCGTACTTCGTCTTCCTTGTGGAAATGCTCGTCCAGGAACTTGGCGCGCATTTCTTCGCGCTTGGGGTTGTCCGGGGCGATGCTCACCACGTCCACGGTCTTGAAGCCGCGCTCGGCGCTGATGCGGTCGATATCGGCGCGGTAGGCGGCCATCACCTGTTCGGTGGTTGCGCCCGGTTCGACCGGCTGGCTGGCGTGCCAGCGCTCGAAGGTGACGCCGATCTTGACCAGCTCGGCGGCGATCGCATCGCCGTCGCGGCTGTCGAATTCCGGGGTGGTCGGGTTGGTGTCGGCAAAGATACGCAGTCGGCTCATGGCGGTCTGGCTCACGAATGGGGGACGGGCGGTGCTCAGCGCGTGCCGCGCAATTTCAGCAGTTCGAGTTCGCAATGCAGCAGGAATTCGAACGCTTCCAGATGACGGCGTGCCTCGGCCATGTTGCGGCCCCAGGCATACAGGCCGTGTCCTTCGATGAGATACCCCCACATGCTCTGTTTGTCCAGCAAGGCGTCCACTTGCGCGGCCAGCACCTGCATGTCCTGGGTGTTGGCGAACACCGGCACGTCCACCGCGGTTTCGTGGGTGGTGTTGCCTTCGAAAGCCTTGAGCAGTTCGTAGCCTTCCAGGCGGATCACGCCGGTGCCGGCGTAGAGGCGCGAGGCAATCGTCTGCACCGGCGAGTGCGTATGCAGCACGCAGCCGATCTCCGGAAACCGGCGATACAGCTGGGTGTGCAGCAGGGTTTCGGCAGACGGGCGCAACGGGCGGCCAACGGCCAGGCCATCGAAATCCACCACCATGATGTCTTCTTCGACCAGGCGGCCCTTGTCGCGGCCGGAGACGGTGATGGCGGCGTGCTGTTCGTCCAGACGATGGGAGAAGTTGCTGCTGGTCGCGGGCGTCCAGCCGGCATGCGCCAGCTCGCGGATATTGGCGATCAACAACTGCGCCAGCTCGTGCAGACGTGCGGCGCTATAGGGCAGGGGGGCAGTGGTCGCATTCATGCAGCTATTCTACTGCCCCACCGGATTACGGTCAGGTGCAGCGCCGCAGGGTGTGTTGCTGCCACGCCTGGCCGGGGGCGGCAGGCAAGTCGCTGCGAGCGGCCGGCCAAGTGGTGAGTGCAACATCTTGTTGGTTTCAGTCAAAGCCAGGTTGGTCGAGCGCGCGGTGCCCTCACCGCTTGCATGACACGCCGTGAATCCGTCCCTGGAGGCTCGGTGGCGGCATCCATGCCGCCAACGGTCCCGCAACCGGTGAGGGACCGCACCAGAGCGTTGGCCGGCGGTTCTATCAAAGCGGCTTGTGATGCGAAGGCGGTGCGGCTTCGCGTCTGGGTGCTACAAGCTGGCCGCGCCCAGTCATACAACCAGCGAACGTCGCCTGTCGCCTGCACTGATACACCGACCATCTCCACCGGTCCTTGCCCGCTCACCGTCGCGGGACCTTGAGCGGCATGGATGCCGCGTCAATGCCTACATGGACGTACTTGCGGCGCGTCCTGCGATGGTGGGCGGGCAAGGGCCCTGCAGCCAGGCAGCAGACCATCCGCCCTACAGCGAAGGCCCGGATCATCCCCTCTGCCATGAACGGCGCGCAATCGTTTTCCCAACCGCTTTCAGCCCACGCGGGTACTCAGCGGCCGTCGCGCAGGCGGCTGTGGCGATAGCCGTAGCCGAAGTAGATCACCAGCCCGACCAGCGTCCACAGGCCCATCAGCATCCAGTTGTGCAGGGTCATCGCCGACAGCAGCGCAAGGCAGCTCAACACGCCGGCGGTGCAGATCAGCCAGGCAGCCGGCATGCGGAACGGACGCGGCAGTTCCGGGTGGGTGCGGCGCAGGATCAGCACGCCGGCGCAGACCGCTGCGAAGGCGATCAGGGTGCCCATCGAGGTCAGCTCGCCCAGCACATCCAGCGGGAACACCGCTGCCAGCAGCGCAATGCCGACACCGGTAATCACGGTATTGATGTGCGGCGTACGGTACTTGGGATGGATGCGGGTAAAGATGGACGGCAGCAAGCCGTCGCGGGCGATGATCATGAAGATGCGCGGCTGCCCGATGATCATCACCAGCACCACCGACGATAGCCCGATCAACGCGCCCACTTCCACGATCATGCGCAACCAGGCCAGCTGCGGATGCGCCGCCACCGCGGTCACCACCGGCTCGTCGGTGCCGAGCAAGGTGTACGGCACCAGCCCGGTCATCACCGCCGCCATGGCGATGTAGAGCACGGTGCAGATCACCAGCGACAGGATCATGCCGATCGGCAGATCGCGCTGCGGGCGGTGCGATTCCTGCGCCGCCACCGACACCGCTTCGAAGCCGATGTAGGCGAAGAACACCATCGCCGCACCGCGTAGCACGCCTTCCATGCCGTACTTGCCGGGGCCTTCGTTGGCCGGAATGAACGGGTGCCAGTTGGCGGTGTCCACGTATTTCCAGCCCACTGCGATTACCAGCAGGATCAGGCCGGTCTTGAGGATCACCATGGCCATGTTCATGGCCGAGGACTTGCGGATGCCGACATAGCAGAGCCAGGTGAGCAGCAGCACGATGCCGGCTGCCGGCAGGTTGGCGATTGCGCCTGTGGGTTGCAGCTTGCCGTCCAGCGGCGCGCTGACGAACGCGGCCGGCAAGTGGATGCCGAAGTGTTCGAGCAGGCTCAAGAAATAGCCGGTCCAGCTGACCGCTACCGCCGAGGCGGACACGCCGTATTCCAGCACCAGCATCCAGCCGATGAACCACGCCGCCAGCTCGCCGAAGGTGGCATAAGTATAGGTGTAGGCGCTGCCGGAGACCGGCACCATCGAGGCGAATTCGGCGTAGGCCATCGCGCAGAACGCGCAGCACACTGCCGCGAGCACGAACGAGAGCATGATCGCTGGGCCGGCATGGTCGGCCGCAGCCTGGCCGGTGATGACGAAGATGCCGCCGCCGATCACTGCGCCGATCCCCAGGGCGGTCAGCCCCCAGGGGCCGAGCGCGCGTTGCAGGCCCAGTCCGTCGGCCGCCTCATGGCTGGCGTGTGGGTGTTTGGTGGCCCAAAGTTGTTTGAACATGAAGCGGTTCCGGCTTGGCGCTACGCGCGATCATTGAACGAGAAGACCGGCGCGGGGCGCCGGTCTTGAGAGGGTCAGGCCTTGCGGGCCAGCCGGCTGTGGCGAATGCCGTAACCGAAATAGATAAACAGACCGATCACGGTCCAACCCACGAACACCTTCCAGTGCTCCTGGAAGGCCTGGAAGAACAGGGCCAGACACGCAAGCGTACCCAAGGGGCAAATTACCATCGCCAGTGGTACCCGGAACGGGCGCTCCAGCTCGGGTTTGGTGAAACGCAGCACCATCACGCCGGCGCACACGGTGGCGAATGCGAGCAGGGTGCCCATCGACACCAGTTCGCCCAACACGCTGAGCGGAATCAACCCGGCGAGTGATGCGGCGACCACGCCGACGATCACAGTGCCGACATACGGCGTATGGAACTTCGGATGTACCTTGCCAAACAGTTTGGGCATCAGCCCATCCTTGGCCATGGTGTAGAAGATGCGTGGCTGGGCCATCAGCATCACCAGCACCACAGAGGACAGGCCAGCGATCGCACCGATCTCCACCGCAGTCTTCAGCCAGGTCAGTTGCGGATGCGCTTCCAGCGCCGTGGCCACCGGCTTGGCGGTGCCCAGCTGGGTGTAGGGCATCAATCCAGTCAACACTGCACAGACGATGATGTAGATGATGGTGCACACCGCCAGCGAGCCGAGGATGCCAATTGGCATGTTGCGCTGCGGATCCTTAGTCTCGCCAGCCGAGGTCGATACCGCATCGAAGCCGATGTAGGCGAAGAACACGATTGAGGCGGCACGGAACACGCCACTCCAGCCAAAGACGCCGGGGGCGGTATTTTCGGGGATGAAAGGATGCCAGTTAGCCGGGTCAACGTATGCCGCGCCGAAGCCGACAAACAGGCAAATGACTGCGATCTTGATCGCAACCACAATCGCGTTGATGAAGGCTGACTGGGTAATGCCGACGTAGCACAGCCCGCTCACTGCAGCCACAATGAGGACCGCAGGCAGGTTGAGGATGTTGCCAGAGGCGATAAATTCGCCATTGATCCAGGCGAGCGGGGCGTTGGTCAGCTCTGTCGGGAATGGAAGGCCCAGCGTTCCGGTGATGAAGCTGATCAGATAGGCCGACCAGGCCACCGCGACGCTTGACCCTGCAAACAGATACTCAAGTACCAGGCACCAGCCAATGAACCAGGCGATGCCCTCGCCAAGTGTGGCGTAGGAATACGAGTAAGCGCTTCCAGAGACCGGCATCATCGCCGCGAATTCGGCGTAGCACAGGCCGGCAAACGTACAGGCGATGCCTGCGAAGACGAAAGACAGCATCACCGCTGGCCCAGCATGGTTGGCAGCCGCCTGGCCGGTCATCACGAAGATGCCGGCGCCGATCACCGCGCCGATGCCGAGCATGATCAGGTGCTTGGCGGTGAGGGTCCGTTGCAGCGTGGCTTCGCCTTGCAGGCCACCTTCGACCGGTTCGCCGGCATCGACATGGCCAGCGGGCTCGATCGGTTTGACCCTCAACAGAGACTTCAGCATTCGGTACATCCCTAAGTGGCAAAGCTAAGGCGCGCGCGCCTGGGCGAAGGTGGTGCGCCGCATCCCGATGGGACAGGCAAGCGGCCTACCTTGCCAAAGCTACACGCTCACGACAAGCACGTACGCAGCATGAATGGCGATAATGGCCGCTTGGCCGAAGGGCGACCGGAAACAAAACATGGTGGATGCAACCCTGCGGCAGCAACTGGCTGCCTATCGCGCACGCTGGCCGAACGAGGCCGAAGTAGCCGAGCAGTTCGCGCAACTGCTGGACGATGCCACCGATGCGTTCGTGCGCGAGCGTGTCGAAGGTCATTTCACCGGCTCTGCCTGGGTGGTCAGCGCTGACGGCACACGCACACTGCTGACCCATCACCGCAAGCTGCAGCGCTGGCTGCAGCTGGGTGGGCACGCCGACGGCGACCGCGACCTGGCGCAGGTGGCGTTACGCGAGGCGGAGGAGGAGTCCGGGCTCAGCGGCTTGCGGCTGGCGGATGCGGCGCTGTTCGATCTGGACCGTCACTGGATTCCGGCGCGCGGCGACGTGGCCGGGCATTGGCACTTTGATGCGCGTTACGTGGTGGTGGCCGGTGCGGACGAGGCGTTCGAAGTCAGCGAAGAATCGCTGGCGCTGGCGTGGCGCCCGGTCGGCGAACTGCTGGCCGAGCCCGACCTCGATCCGTCGCTGCGGCGGATGGCGAAGAAGTGGATGGCGCAGTTGAGTTGATGAAAAGGCCAGATTTCCTGGGCGCTTCGCGCAGCTAAAGTGAGTGCGTTGCTCATAAAGCCCCTCTCCCGTAGGGAGAGGGGTTGGGGTGAGGGTACGGGGCGAAGCCTACGTGTACCTAAACTTCAATACGCTTCGCCCATACCCTCATCCGGCGCTGCGCGCCACCTTCTCCCCCATAAAGGAGACGGGAGAAGGAATCGACTCAATACAAAATCCGCGTGCGCAATGTCCCTTCGATCAACGCCAGGCCTTCCTTCAGTGCGGTGGCCTGCGGCTCGCTGGCGCTGACATCGATCACCACATAGCCCACCTTGGGGTCGGTGCGCAGGAACTGGCCGTCGATGTTGACGTTGTGGCGCGAGAACAGCTGGTTGATCTTGGACAGCACGCCCGGCACGTTGCGGTGAATATGCAGCAGGCGCAGGCTGTCGGGATGCTCGGGCAGGGTGACTTCCGGGAAGTTCACTGCCGACAAGGTGCTGCCGTTGTCGCTGTAGCGCACCAGTTTTGCAGCGACTTCAATGCCGATATTGTCCTGCGCTTCCAGCGTGCTGCCGCCCACGTGCGGGGTGAGGATCACGTTGTCGTGCGCGGTCAGCGGCGATTCGAATGCATCACCATTGCCCTTGGGCTCGATCGGGAACACGTCCACCGCCGCACCGCCGATGTGGCCGGAGGTGAGCGCTGCATCCAGCGCATCGATATCGATGACTGTGCCGCGCGAAGCGTTGATCAGATGCGCGCCGGGTTTCATGCGGGCGATTTCCGCCGCACCGATCATGTCCTTGGTGGACGGTGTTTCCGGTACGTGCAAGGTCACCACGTCCGCGCGCGCCAGCAGGTCGTCCAGATCGATCGCCGCGCGTGCATTGCCCAGCGACAGCTTGGTTTCGATGTCGTGGAAGATCACCTGCATGCCCAGCGATTCGGCCAGCACGCCGACCTGGGTGCCGATATGCCCGTAGCCGACGATGCCCAGCACCTTGCCGCGCGTTTCGTGGCTGCCGGTGGCCGATTTGGACCAGCCGCCGCGGTGGCATTGCGCATTCTTCTGCGGGATGCCGCGCAGGAGCAGGATCGCCTCGGCAATGACCAGTTCGGCCACGCTGCGGGTGTTGGAGTAGGGCGCATTGAACACCGGGATGCCGGCCAGTTCTGCCGCGTCCAGATCCACCTGGTTGGTGCCGATGCAGAAGCAACCCACCGCGATCAGGCGCTTGGCGTGCGCCAGTACCTCGGCGCTCAACTGGCTGCGCGAGCGGATGCCCACGATATGCGCCTCGGCGATGCGCGCCTTGAGTTCTTCTTCCGGCAGCGATTTGGCGTGCAGCTCGATCTGCGAATAACCGGCAGCGCGGAATACATCCACGGCGGTCTGGCTGATGCCTTCCAGCAGCAGGACGCGGATGTCCTGCTTGGGAAACGAGGTTTTCTTCGGCGACATGGGGAGCGCAATGCAGCAATCGGGTCGGCAACTATGCCAGATGGGGTGTGCGATTGGGTGGCCGCAACGCTGTGTTTGCGCCGGCGAAGCCCTTGCGGCGTAACGGTTTCAGCTGAATCCAACGCTACCTCGGCAGCGCGTGCGGCGGCTGGACGGGGCAGGCTGGCGCTGGCACGCTGTGCGGTTCCTACTGCAACGCCGCGTGCCATGACCGATCCCCGCATCCTTTCGTTGCAACAGGCCGTGCCTGCGTTGCGTTTGAAGACCGAGCCGGCCGACCTGGAGCATTACGGCCGCGACTGGACGCGGCGCTGGACGCCGAATCCGCTCGCGATCGCCTTGCCCGGCACGGCGGAGGAAGTGCAGGCGGTCATGCGTTGGGCAAACGCGCAGGGCGTGGCGGTGGTGCCGTCGGGCGGGCGCACCGGCTTGTCCGGCGGCGCAGTGGCCGCCAACGGCGAGCTGGTGCTGAGCCTGGAGCGGTTGAACAAGCCGCTGGCGTTCAACGCGGTGGATCGCACGCTCACCGTGCAGGCCGGCATGCCGCTGGAAGCGGTGCATAACGCCGCGCGCGAGCATGGCTTGGTGTATCCGGTGGATTTCGCGGCACGTGGGTCGTGCTCGATCGGCGGCAATATCGCCACCAACGCCGGCGGCATCCGGGTGATCCGCTACGGCAATACGCGCGAATGGGTGGCCGGGTTGAAGGTGGTCAGCGGCGGCGGCGAGCTGCTCGAACTCAACAATGCGCTGGTGAAAAATTCCAGCGGCTACGACTTCCGTCATCTGATGATCGGCTCCGAGGGCACGCTTGGCATCGTCGTCGAAGCCACGCTGCGGTTGACCGACCCGCCGCCGCCCAGCAATGTGATGCTGCTGGCGCTGCCCTCGTTCGAGGTGTTGATGCAGGTATTCGCCGCGTTTCGCGCGCAGCTGCGCCTGGAAGCGTTCGAATTCTTCACCGATCGCGCGCTGGAACACGTGCTTGCGCATGGCGCGCAGGCGCCATTCGCCGAGGTTCACCCGTATTACGTGGTCACCGAATTTGCCGCAGGCGACCAGGCGCAGGAGGCCGCGGCGATGGCCGCCTTCGAAACCTGCATGGAGCAGGGCTGGGTCAGCGATGGCGTGATCAGCCAGAGCGATGCGCAGGCCGCGCAGCTGTGGCGGTTGCGCGAAGGCATCACCGAAGCGCTGGCGCGCTACACGCCGTACAAGAACGATGTGTCGGTGCGCATTTCGGCGATGCCGGCGTTTCTGGCCGAAACCCAGGCCTTGCTCAGCGCCGCGTATCCACACTTCGATGTGGTGTGGTTCGGGCATATCGGCGACGGCAATCTGCACATCAACGTGCTCAAACCCGACGCCACCAGCCAGGCCGATTTCGTTGCGGCCTGCGATCAGGTCACCAAATTGCTGGCGCAGGCCCTGCAGCGTTTCGACGGCAGTATTTCCGCCGAACACGGCATCGGTCTGGTCAAGAAGGCTTACTTGTGGAGTACGCGCTCTGCCGAGGAAATCGCCTTGATGCGCGGCATCAAACATGTGCTCGATCCTCATCTTTTGCTGAATCCCGGCAAGCTGTTCGAGATGGGAGACGCGCCTGTTGCCACGCCTGCCGGTTAGTCTTCCATCACCTTCACACGGAATAGATCAACCCATGATGCGCTCCCTCGTGTTTTGCGCCTTGACGCTGCTGCCGCTGGCAGCGTTTGCCTCCAGCCTGGCTGGCACCTCGGCCGGTGCCTCGTCGGCTGGTTCGTCCAATTCCTCCGGCAGCAGTTCCGGCGACGACAAGGTGGTGGCCGACGCGCGCGAAGATGCGGCCGGTTTCGTTGCCAGCGATGGCGTCATCCGCGGCGCGCGCCTGGAAGCGGCATTGCTGCAGTTGCGTAGCCGTAGCGATGCGGCGCGGCTGTCCAGCGACCTGGAATTGGCGCAGTCCATCCTGGCCCAGTGAGTCTGCGCCGGCGGTGCGGTTGGCTGTTGCTGGCCGCCTCGATCGCACCGCAGGCGCAGGCCGAATTGCTGGTCGACCTTGTTCCGTCGGACTTGCCGCCGGCGCAGATGGAAGCAAGCAATGCCCTGGTGCAGCACGTGGCACAGCGGCTGCCGCAGGGCTGGACGCAGCGGCTTGGCGCACCGATCCAGCTGCAATGGCGCAGCGATCTGCCGGCGCAGGTGCATGGCCGTGCCATCGGCAATCGCATCCTGCTCGATCGCGCCTTGCTGCAGGCATGGAGCGCGCAGCCCGAAGAAGCACGTGGCGACAGCAATGCGCCGGCCACGCGTGCGGCGATGGCCGCGCTGATACACGAACTGGCGCATGTGCTCGATCGCAGCGCAAACAGCGCGTTGTCGCGCGATCCACGCCTGCGCGATCTTGCCGGCTGGCAGGTGCGGCCGTGGCGGGTGGGGCGTGGCGCAAATCAGTTCAGCGACCGCAGCCCGGACGACTACGAGCGCCGCAGCCCGGCCGAGTTCGTGGCGGTCAATCTCGAGCATTACGTCCTGGACGCCGACTACGCTTGCCGGCGCCCCGCGCTGGCGGCCTGGTTTGCGCAGCGCATTGGTAAGCCGCACGGTGTTGTGCCGTGCGAAAACACGCTGCCGTATCTGCAAGCCGACAACGATGCCGGTGCGATGTCGTTGTTGCGTCTGGACCCGGCGCGCGTGTACGCGGTGGACTATCTGCTTGCCGAGGGCAATCAGCAGCCGATGAGCCGCTGGGGCCACAGCATGTTGCGGCTGGTGATCTGCGCCCCCGGCCGCGTGCCCGGGCCCGCATGCCGGCTGGATCTGCAGTACCACCGCGTGCTCTCGTTTCGTGCCTTCGTCGGCGATGTGCAGATTTCCAGCTGGCGTGGGCTCACCGGCTCGTACCCGTCGCGCTTGTTCGTGTTGCCGTTGAATCAGGTCGTGGACGAATACACCAAGGTGGAACTGCGCGCCTTGTCGTCGGTGCCGCTGACCCTGACGCCTGACGAGATCGCCGGGCTGCTGACGCGTGCCGCGCAAGTGCACTGGAGTTACGACGGGCGCTATTACTTCATCGGCAACAACTGCGCGGTGGAAACCTACAAGCTGCTGCATGACGGCGTACCACGCCTGGCTGCGGCCAATCTCTCCTCGATCACGCCGCGCGGCGTGCGCCAGCGCCTGCAGCGCGCTGGCATCGCCAACACGCAGGTGCTGGACGATCCTGCACAGGCGATCCGGCAGGGCTATTACTTCGAATCGGCCGCTGCGCATTACCAGGCGATGTTCGATGTGCTTCGGCGCGGCGTCCCGGTGCCGCAAACAAGTCTCGCGCAGTGGCTGGATGCTGCGCCTGGCGCACGCGCACAGTGGCTGGAACGTGGTGGTCTGCGCGAAACCGCAGCAGCCTTGTTGCTGGAACAGGCGGCATTGCGCCGTCAGGAGTTACTGGCGCGCGATGCACTCAAACGCCTGCTGCAGGCGGGCATGGCCGGGCGCGAAACAGTGCAGGGGCAGCTGCAGTCGCTGTTCGCGCGCGAAGCGCAACTCAGTCATCCGGCCATCCTGTTGGGGAGCACTGGATACGGCTTGCCGCAGGCAGGTGAGCAGCAGCAATTGAGCGCGCGCGTGGCGCAGGACAGCGAGGTGCTGGTCGGTGGCTGGAAACAGCTGCAGCTGGCTGGACGCCGGCAATTGCCGGCTAACCTGCGCGATGGATTGGAGCAGGGCGAAGCGAACGTGGCACGTTTGCGTGCGCGCCTGCGTGTGCTTGCGCGCGGCGATGCGGCCGTCGACCAAGCGCAGTCGGAGATGGATGCCCCTTTTCAAGTGCAATAGCGAAGTGGGCTACGTGAAGGGGTGCGCAGTACGAGCCCCTCTCCCCGGGGCGGGAAGGCACGGCACGCGCGCCAGTGGCGCGCGTGCCGTGGAGCGCCCGCGTCGCAAGCGCGGGCCGGGGCGCGGAGGTGCGTATAGTGCGTGAAGCCGTCGGTGATTCACCTCTGACGACGCGTGGCGACGCGTTTATCATCGCGGCCACTGCCAATTCCCTGCGGCGCCCCTCATCCGGCGCTGCGCGCCACCTTCTCCCCCATAAAGGAGGACAATGTCCCGGGGGGGGGGGGGAGAAGGGATGCACCGGCACACCTAAGTAAGCAGTCCGAGCCCCTCATCCGCCCCTGCAGAGCAGCTTCTCTCCCATGAGGAGGACAATGTCCCGAGGGGAGAAAAGATACCTCAGCCGGCTGGTTGCAGATCCGCTTGTGCCGAATACTGGCGCAGCCATTCGCTGATATGCGCGTCGTTGCGGTACTGCTGCATCAACTTGGCAAGCCGTGCCGGCGCCGGTGTGCACAATTGCGCCACGGCGACTTCGATTTCATGGTGGCGGTCGGCGTCGTACGGTTCTTCGCCGGCGAAGTGCTCGCAGGTGTCGTAGTCGTCCACCAGTTTGCGCACATCCTCCGGCATGCCGCACAGGCCTGCCGGATGCTGCAGCCATTCGTCTTCCACCTTGGGATCGGTGCAGGCCACCGGTGCGGCCGTTGCGGCCGGTGTCGGTGCCGGTGGCGCGGTGCAGGCAGCCAGAGCGCCCAAGGTCATGGCAACGGCACACCAACGCATCAGTCGGCGCGGCCGGCAAATTCGCCGGTGGTGGTATTGACCAGCACGCGTTCGCCGTTGGTGATGTACTCGGGCACCATGATTTCCATGCCGGTGTCGAGCTTGGCTGGCTTGGGCCGCTTGGTGGCGGTACCGCCCTTCAATTCCGGCGGAGTTTCCACCACTTCCAGCGTCACCGTCTGCGGCAGCTGCACGGCCACCGGCTGGTCGTCGATCACCTGCACGTAGATGCCGGTCAGCCCGTCGGTGATGTAGCCGGCATCGGTGCCGATCACATCCGCGTCCAGCGTGTACGGGGTGAAGTCCTCGTCGTCCATGAACACGAACGCCTCGCCGTCCTTGTACGAAAACGTGGACAGACGACGCAGCAGCTCCACTTCCGGCAGGTTGTCGTCGGCATCGAAGCTGGCGTCGGTTTTCACTCCGCCCGGCACGCTGTACATGATGAAGCGGAAGCGCACGTTGCCGCCGCGGCCCTGCGGCGAGCTGCGTTCGATGTCGCGGATCTGGTAAATGCCGCCGTTGTATTCGACGACGTTGCCTTTCTTGATGTCGTTAGCTTTCATGGGAATCGGGAGTTGGGAATAGGGAATCGAAAAAGCCGGGGCCGGGGCACTGAGAGTAGGGCGTCGTTACGATTCCCCATTCCCGATCCCCCATTCCCCGCTACTTGGGTGCCAACCGCACGCCACCGTCCAGGCGAATCGTTTCGCCGTTGAGGTAGCGGTTGCGCAGGATGAAGGCGACGGTGTCGGCGTACTCGTCGGGTTGGCCCAGGCGCGAGGGGAACGGAATCGAGGCGGACAGCGATTGCTGCACGGCCTCGGGCATGCCGTCGACCATCGGGGTCCAGAACACGCCCGGTGCGATCGTCATCACGCGTATGCCGAAGCGCGCCAGCTCGCGTGCCATTGGCAAGGTCATGCCGACCACGCCGCCCTTGCTGGCCGCGTAGGCTGCCTGGCCGATCTGGCCCTCGAACGCGGCCACCGAGGCGGTGTTGACGATCACGCCGCGCTCGCCGTCGTCGCCGGCGGCATTGTGTTGCATCACATCGGCCGCGGCCTTGGCGACATTGAAGCTGCCGACCAGATTGACCAGCACGGTGTTGCGGAAGGTTGCCAGCGGCATCGGCGCGTCCTTGCCGAGCACGCGGCCAGCACCCAGGATGCCGGCGCAATTGACCACCAGGTTGAGCCCGCCCAGCGCCTGCGCAGCCTGCGCCACATTGGCGACAACCTGGGCTTCGTCGGTGACATCGGTGGCGAAATAATGTGCGTTGCCGGCGCCGAGCAGCGCCAGCGCCGCCTCGGCCTTGTCGGCATTGACGTCGAACAGCGCGACCTTGCCGCCGTCGGCAACAAGACGCTGCGCCACTGCCAGGCCGAGGCCGGACACGCCGCCGGTGACGATGGCAAGGACAGAAGATGGCTGCATACGGTGGTTCCCTGAGTAGCGCTGAAGGCCGGTGCAGACCGGCGAGCGAACGATCGGCGAAGCGGTCGGCAATTCTAGCCGAAGCCCCCGCGTGATCGCGGTGGTGGGTGATGCAGGATTGCTGCGGCAGTGATGCTTCAGCCGGCGGCCGCCAGCGCCTTGCCGACCTTGCTGCCGGTGTCGCGACCGAGCAGCTGCGCCAGCCAGCGCCCGGTGCGGGCGAGGGCGGGCAACTCGATGCCGGTGGACATGCCCAGCCCGTGCAGCAGATACACCACGTCTTCGCTGGCCACGTTGCCGCTGGCGCCCTTGGCGTACGGGCAGCCGCCCGCACCGGACACGGCCGCATCCACCACGCGCACGCCTTGCTCCAGGCACGCCGCGATATTGGCCAGCGCCTGCCCGTAGGTGTCGTGGAAATGCACGGCCAGTGCGTGCATCGGCACTTCTTGCGCCACCGCGGCCAGCATCTGGCGCGCCTTGACCGGCGTGCCAACACCAATGGTGTCGCCCAGCGAGATTTCATAGCAGCCCAGCGCAGACAGTCGCTGTGCGACATCCACCACATCGGCCACTGGCACCTCGCCCTGATACGGGCAACCGAGGACGGTGGACACGTAGCCGCGCACGCGCACGCCATCCAGCGCGGCCTGCTGCAGGATCGGCCGAAACCGCTCGATCGATTCGTCGATGCCGGCGTTGGTGTTGGTGCGATTGAACGCCTCCGACGCCGCGGTGAACACCGCCACTTCCTGCGCGCCGGCGGCGCGCGCGCGCGCGTAGCCCTGCAGATTCGGCACCAGCACCGGATAGGCGATGCCGGGCGCCTGCGCGATGCCGGCAAAGACCTCGGACGCGTCGGCCAGCTGCGGCACCCAGCGCGGGCTGACGAAGCTGGTCGCCTCGATGGTGCGCAGGCCGGTCGCCGAGAGTTGATCGATCAAGGCGATCTTGTCCGCGGTGGCGATCGGTTGCGCCTCGTTCTGCAGCCCGTCGCGCGGGCCGACCTCGACAATGCGCACGAAGTCGCTCATGTCCGAGCCCCGCTGCCTGCAGCGGTGCGGACAACCTCCAGGGTGCTCATGCCATGCTCTCCGGCACCCAGGCGGCGCTGCGTTTGTCGAGAAACGCGCCCAGGCCTTCCTGGCCTTCGGGCGACACGCGCAACCGTGCGATCAAGGCGGCGTTGGCGGCGTCGATGGCATCGCGGTCGGCTGCCGGCAGCACCGAGCGCACCAGCGACTTGGCGTTGGCGGCAGCCAGCGGGGCGGCAGCCAGCAGCAGACGCACCTGCCGCTCCACGGCGGTATCCAACTGGTCGGCGGCCACCAACTGATGCAGCAGCCCCAGCAACTGCGCGGTGCCGGCATCGAAGATTTCGGCGGTGGCGAACCAGCGCCGCGCCTGGCGCGCGCCGATCGCCGCAACCACATACGGCGAAATGACCGCCGGCAGCAGGCCCAGCTTGCTCTCGGTCAGGCCGAAGCGCGCTTCGGTGCAGCCGATGGCGATATCGCAACACGCCACCAAACCGACCCCGCCACCGAACGCGGCGCCATTGACGCGCGCAATGGTCGGTTTGGGCAGTTCGTCCAGGGTGCGCATCAGCTGCGCCAGCGCCAGTGCGTCGGCAGCGTTCTCGGCCTCGCTGGCGGTTGCCATGCCGCGCATCCAGTGCAGGTCTGCGCCGGCAGAAAAGGCTGCGCCGGCACCGGTGAGCACGACCACGCGGATCTGGGGCGCTTGCCCAGCCAGGCGCAACGCGTCGGTAAGCGCGGCGATCAAGGTCGCGTCGAACGCGTTGTGTACCGCCGGGCGGTGCAGTCGCACGGTGCGGACCGCTCCCTGGTCCTCCACGATCAAGCCGGTGTCCTGCATTGCGTCAACGTCCATGAATGGGATGCGAACCATGATAGCGGGCCGGGTCGCCGGAGCCATGATGCGGTGCGTCGATGCTAGAATTGAGAACCATTCCTAACACTCAGGCCGTCTTTGTGACGCTGTCCGACATGCCTTTGCATCGCGCCGCCATTGTGGACTCCGTGGAGGATCGCCTCCCCAACGACACGATCGCGCGGCGCCTGCGGGAGTTGGGGTTTGTCGCAGGCGAAGAAGTCACCGTGCTGGCCACCGGGCCGGTCGGTCGCGAGCCATTGCTGGTGCAGGTCGGTTACACGCGGTTTGCGTTGCGCCGTAGCGAGGCCGCGCGCGTGCAGGTGCGGCAAGACGGAGCATCGGCATGAATGCGGCGGCCGTGCCGTTGCGTCTGGCATTGGTGGGCAATCCCAACAGCGGCAAGACCGCGTTGTTCAACCAGCTGACCGGCAGCCGCCAGAAGGTGGCCAACTACACCGGCGTTACCGTCGAGCGGAAGGAAGGGCATTTTCGTGCGCCATCCGGGCGCGACTTTGCGGTGCTCGATCTTCCCGGCGCCTACAGCCTGCAACCGGCCAGCCTGGACGAGGCAATCACCCGCGACCTGTGCCGTGGCTTCTACCCGGGCGAGCCGGCACCGGACGTGCTGGTCTACGTGATGGACGCAACCAATCTGCGCCTGCACCTGCGCTTTGCGCTGGAGTTGCGCGAGCTCGGCCGGCCGATGATCGTGGCACTGAACATGATGGACGCCGCGCAACGCCGCGGCATCGTCATCGATCTGCCAGCGCTGGAGCAGGCGCTTGGCGTGCCGGTGGTCGAAACCGTGGCAGTGCGGCGCGGCGGTGCAAAGGTCCTGGTCGAACGCCTGGATGCGCAGGCGGCCAGCCTGGCCGCGCCGGCCACCAGCCCGCCGGCCGACGGCAACTACCACGCGCAGGTGCGGCAGATCCTGAGTGCGGCAGTGACCATGCCCACGCGTACCTCGCGCGTGGACGATGCGCTGGACCGCTGGCTGCTGCATCCGGTCTGGGGTCTGGTCACGCTGGCGGTGGTGATGTTTTTGATCTTCCAGGCGGTGTATGCCTGGGCCACGCCGGTGATGGACCTGATCGATGCCGGCACCGCGATGCTGGGCGAGTGGGTGGGTGCCACGCTGCCGGAAGGACCGCTCAACAGCTTGCTCAAGGACGGCATCATTGCCGGCCTGGGCGGGGTGATCATCTTCCTGCCGCAGATCCTGATCCTGTTCGCCTTCATCCTGGCGCTGGAAGAATCCGGGTATCTGCCGCGCGCGGCATTTTTGCTGGATCGCATGATGGCCGCGGCCGGCTTGTCGGGGCGTTCGTTCATTCCGTTGCTGTCGAGCTTCGCGTGTGCGGTGCCGGGCATCATGTCCACGCGCAGCATCCAGGACCCGCGCGACCGGCTCGCCACCATCATGGTGGCGCCGCTGATGACGTGTTCGGCGCGGCTGCCGGTGTATGCGCTGCTGATCGGTGCCTTCATTCCGCAGAAGACCGTGTGGGGAATCTTCAACCAGCAAGGGCTGATCCTGTTCGCGCTGTATGCCGCGGCCATCGTCAGCGCGCTGCTGGTGTCGTGGACCATGAAGAAGTGGCGTCGCGACAAGAGCGAGCATCCGCTGATGCTGGAGCTGCCGTCCTACCGCGTGCCGCAGGTGCGCGACCTGGCGCTTGGCCTGTGGGAGCGTGCGGTGATCTTCCTCAAGCGCGTGGGCGGCATCATTCTGGCGCTGACCATCCTGCTGTGGTTCCTGCTGTCGTTTCCCGAAGCGCCGGCCAATGCGACCTTGCCGGCGATCGACTACAGCTTCGCCGGACGCATCGGCCATGCGCTGGCGATATTCTTCGCGCCGCTGGGCTTCAACTGGCAGATCTGCATCGCGCTGATTCCGGGCCTGGCCGCACGCGAAGTGGCGGTGGCCTCGCTGGCAACCGTGTACGCGCTGTCGGCTGCCGACGACGATGCGGCAGCGCAGGCGTTGTCGCCGCTGATCAGCGATGGCTGGTCGCTGGCCACCGCGTTGTCGCTGCTGGTCTGGTACATCTACGCACCGATGTGCATCTCCACGCTGGCCACGATCAAGCGCGAAACCAACTCGTGGAAGCAGATGACCATCAGCGCGGTGTACCTGTTCGCGCTGGCCTACCTGGCCTCGCTGGTGACCTACCAAGTGGGCGTGCTGCTGGGAGCCGGCTGAGGTGACGCTTTCGCTCACGCTGCAATACCTGGTGATCGCCATCGCGGTGCTGGTCAGCCTGTGGGTGGTGATGAAGAAACAATTCCCCGGCAGCCTGCGCCACTTACGCGGTGCGCTTGCGCTTGCGCTGCTGCGCACCGGGCGGCCTGCATGGATGCAGGCGCTGGGGCGTCGCGTGGCACCACCGGCGACACAAAACGCATCGGCGTGTGGCGGTTGCGACAGCTGCGGCCCGCCACCGCCGCGTCGCCACTGACCCCGGCAGCGTCGGCTACACTTGCGCGGCCGCAGGACGCGGCTAAACAGGGGGCAGTGATGCGTTTGCTGGTGTTGTTGGCGGTGTTGGCCGCCATTGCGGGTTTCTATAACTACGGTGGCAATGCGCTCGACGAGAAGCAGGTGCGCGACTTCTACGCCGCGCACGACAAGGCGATGCTGGGCCAGGATGGCGATGCGCTCTGCGCGATGACCGCGCCCGACTTCGAAATGGTGGTGCTGTACCGCATGGATTCGCATCAGCAGCGGCAGACCACCACCCGCGAGAACTATTGCAAGTCCAACGGCGAATGGGCGCAGGTGCTGCGGCAGATGCGCCATGTGGCCAATCCGGAAGAGTTGATCGACTACAAGCATTCGATCACCAAGATCGACATTGCCGCAGACGAGCAGTCGGCGATGGTCGAAACACGCGCCACGCTCGGTCTGCCCGGGCTGCGCATGACCTTCCGCACACGCGACAAGGTGATCCGCAAACGCTGGAAGACCTTGATCGAACGCAGCGAAGGCACTGCCTGGGTCGGCCCGGCGTATCAGTAGGCGGGCGTCGCGCCAAGAGCGGTGAACAAAGCGACTGCGCTCACGTCAGGCGGGCGCGGCCGATGCTTGAGGTGGCACGTATCACTCGTACACGCCGCTTCTGAGCGCGCCGTCCACACCCGCCTGGCGACGGCTCGCTCCATTTTGTTCGCCGCTCTCGGCAAGTGGCGAGCGGTCTGTCGTTGCAGTGCACAGCGCCACCGCCACTGGCGTTCGCTATGCTTGCGGCATGACGACCTCCTTCCAGATCTCCCGACGTGCGCAGGCGCTGACAAGTTCGGCGATTCGCGAAATCCTCAAGGTGACCGAGCGGCCGGAGGTCATTTCCTTCGCCGGCGGTCTGCCCTCGCCAGCGACCTTTCCGGTGGAGCGCATGCGCGCGGCCAGCGACCAGGTGCTGCGCGACGCGCCACAGGCGGCCTTGCAATACGGCCCCACCGAAGGCTATGCGCCGCTGCGCGACTGGGTGGCCGCGCGCTTGAGCCGCGATGGCGCCAGCATCCGGCCCAGCCAGGTGCTGATCACCACCGGCTCGCAACAGGGCCTGGACCTGCTCGGCAAGGTCTTCATCGACGAAGGCAGCAAGGTGCTGGTGGAAACGCCGAGCTATCTGGGTGCACTCCAGGCGTTTTCGTTATTCCAGCCGGCATTCGTCGGCATGCCGTCGGACGAGGACGGCGTGGTGGTGGACGCGCTGGATCCGTCACTGCTGGCCGATGCGCGGTTTCTGTACTGCCTGCCGAATTTCCAGAACCCCACCGGCCGGCGCCTGCCGCTGGCGCGTCGCCAGGCGTTGGTGGCGCGCGCGGCCGAGGCGGGTGTGCCGATCGTCGAAGACGACCCGTACGGCGAGCTGTACTACAGCGGCCAGCCGCTACCGAGCCTGCTGTCGATGAACCCGGAAGGCGTCATCTACATGGGCTCGTTTTCCAAGGTGCTCGCACCCGGCCTGCGGCTGGGCTATGTGGTGGCGCCCGAAGCGGTGCTGGGCAAACTGATCCAGGCCAAGCAGGCCGCCGATCTGCACACCCCATCGTTCACCCAGCGCGTGGTGTACCAGACGCTGCAGGACGACTTTCTCGACACCCATATTCCGCAGATCCGCGCTCTGTACGCACGCCAGTGCAGCCTGATGCTGGAGGCACTGGACCTGCATTTCCCAGAACAGGTGCAATGGAACCGTCCTGAAGGCGGGATGTTCCTGTGGGTGAGCCTGCCGCCCGGGCTGGACGGCACCGCGTTGCTGGCGCGGGCCATTGCACGCAATGTCGCGTTCGTGCCGGGTGCGCCGTTCTTTGCCACCTTGCCGCAGACCAATACGCTACGCCTGTCGTTCGTCACCGTGCCCGCAGAGAAGATTGATGCAGGCATCCAGGTCCTGGGCGAGCTGCTGCGTGAGGCGCTGGCCGAGCTGCCGGGGCAGGGCGCGTGACAGTGGCAACGGCGGGACAGGGCGCACCGATTGCGGTAAGGATCGACAGCGTGGCGATCGGCAGCGTGCGCGGTTTCACCCGCCCAGGTAGCCATAGCGCGATCGACAAACGTGCAGTGCAAGGTGCGGTGCAGGTGGGCATGGAAGGCCTGCAAGGCGACGCGCAGGGCGACCGACGCGTGCACGGCGGGCCGGACAAGGCCATCCATCATTACCCGCGCGATCACTATGCAGCCTGGCGCGATGAACTTGGCGCGCATGGGTTGCTGGATGCTGCCGGCGCCTTTGGCGAAAACCTCAGCAGTGTCGGCCTGACCGAAGCCGAGGTCTGTCTGGGCGATCGCTTCGCCCTGGGCACGGCAGTGGTGGAGGTGTCGCAGGTGCGCCAACCGTGCTGGAAACTGTCGGACAGGTTCGGTGTGCGTGAGCTGGCGCGGCGCGTGCAGGAAACCGGCCGCACCGGCTGGTACTACCGGGTGCTGCAGCCGGGCAGCGTTGCGGCCGGCGATCTGCTGACCCTGCAGGCGCGACCGCATCCGCAATGGACGCTGTCGCGCCTGCAACAGCTGTTGTACGCGCGCAAGGTCGATGTTGCAGCAGTCACTGCGGTTTTGCAGCTGCCGCTGGTGCCGTCGTGGCGCACGCTGTTCGAACGCCGCCTGCAGCGCAGCGAAGTGGAAAGCTGGAGCAAGCGCCTGGACGGTATCGGCGATTAAGCGCGGCTGACAAAATTACTGCGCAATGCCAGGCGGATGTGTTCGCTGCGTACGTCGGTTGGTACGGCACGTGTCTGCGCTTGCGCCGGGCGCAGCTCACGCTGGCGTGAAGACTGCACGCTGCATTGCGATCGCCACGCGTAGAGCGGCCGATCGCTTCTGCTGCTCTCCGCTCGTCGCTACCTCTTCAAGAACCGTTCGCTACGCCCCGTCGCCAGCCTCGAAAGCGAGCAGTCGCATTGCCGTGCAACGCGCGCAGTGCGGCACCGCAGTGACGAATCGCCAATCCCAAATCCCAATCCCGGCTATCGTGTACCACCCACATCGCCAAGCCAGCCTGCCGCCATGACAACCTCTGCTGTGAAAGTTCTGATCCACGGCGCCTCCGGGCGGATGGGCAAGGCGTTGCTGCGATTGGCTGCCGAAGACGAGGCCGTGCAGGTGGTCGGCGCCGTGGTGGGCCGCTCGCCCTCGCAGCGGGTGGTCGACGGTGTGCCGTTCTTTGCCGCCAGCGAACTCGGCGGTGCGCCCGCGTTCGATGTGGCCATCGACTTCAGCCTGCCGCAGGGCTTTGCACCGATCCTGGCGTTGTGCGCGCAGCGCGGCAAGCCGCTGGTGTCCGGCACCACCGGGCTGGACGAGGCGCAGCGCGTAGCACTGCGCGATGCCGCGCAGCAGATTCCATTGGTGTGGGCGTCCAACTTCAGTCTCGGTGTTGCGGTGTTGACCGAGCTGGTGGAGCGTGCCGCCGGCACGTTGCCGGGTTGGGATTGCGACATCATCGAAGCGCATCACGTGCACAAGCAGGACGCGCCTTCCGGCACCGCGTTGACGCTAGGCGAGGCGGCCACCGGCAGTGGCGCGCAGCCGCGCTATGCCAGCCTGCGCGCCGGCGACATCGTCGGCGAACACACCGTGCAATTCACCGGGCTGGGCGAGCGGGTCGAGCTGGTGCATCGCGCCACCAATCGCGACATCTTCGCGCGCGGCGCATTGCATGCGGCCAAACGACTGATCGGCAAGCCGGCCGGCAGCTACCGCGTGCGCGATCTGGTGTTGTAAGCCGGCGCGCAACCGCGCATGAACGGCAGCCGCAGTGGCCTGCCTATTCATGCCGCGGCGCCGACACCCGTGCTGCTTCGCATGCTCTTCAGGCTGGCATGCCGGGGCACTTGCCTTTACAATTCTCGCTTGCCCGAACCAGCGTCGGACCGGTCCCCAGCACCGCGTCCGCGCTTTGCTGCAACCGGAATTTGGCCGGAAGCGCATCGGAGTCCCAGGCAGCCAGAGCGAGACCCCACGTGACCCAACCCGCAATCCTTGTCCTCGAAGACGGCACCGTGTTCGAGGGCGAATCCGTAGGCGCCAACGGGCTTTCCGTCGGTGAAGTGGTGTTCAACACCGCCATGACCGGCTATCAGGAAGTCCTGACCGATCCCTCCTACGCCCGCCAGATGGTCACGCTGACCTATCCGCATATCGGCAACACCGGCTTTACCGACCAGGACGACGAAGCCCGCAAGATCTGGGCCGCCGGCCTGATCGTGCGCGATGTGCCGCGTCGTCCCAGCAACTGGCGCAGCCAGGTGGCCTTGCCGGAATGGCTGCAGGCCCGCGGTGTCGTCGCCATTTCCGGCATCGACACCCGCAAGCTGACCCGCCTGCTGCGCCAGAAGGGCGCTCAGAACGGTGCGCTGATGGCCGGCGAGATCGATGTCGACAAGGCGCTGGAAGCCGCGCGCAACTTCCCCGGCCTGAAGGGCATGGATCTGGCCAAGGTGGTCTCGACCGAGAGCAACTACAGCTGGCAGGAAGGCTCGCTGGATCTCAATTCCGACACCTTCGTACGCGCCGAGTTGAAGCACAAAGTCGTGGCGTATGACTATGGCGTGAAACTCAACATCCTGCGCATGCTGGCCGATCGTGGTTGCGACGTCACCGTGGTGCCGGCCCGCACGCCGGTGGCCGAAGTGCTGGCGATGCAGCCCGACGGCGTGTTCCTGTCCAACGGCCCGGGCGATCCGGAACCCTGCGATTACGCCATTGACGCGATCAAGGAATTGATCGCCAAGCAGGTGCCGACCTTCGGCATCTGTCTGGGCCATCAGTTGCTGGCGCTGGCCGCTGGCGCGAAGACGGTGAAGATGGCCACCGGTCACCATGGTGCCAACCATCCCGTGCAGGATCTGGACGGCGGGCGGGTGATGATTACTTCGCAAAATCACGGCTTTGCGGTGGACGAGACCACGCTGCCGGCCAATGTGCGGGTGACCCATCGTTCGCTGTTCGATGGCACCAACCAGGGCATCGCACTGACCGACGCACCGGCGTTCTCGTTCCAGGGCCACCCGGAAGCCTCGCCGGGCCCGCGCGACGTGGGGCCGTTGTTTGATCGGTTCACCGCGCTGATGCGGGACCGGGGACCGGGGACCAGGGACCCGGGTGGCAATGCTTGAGCCCTTCGCATTTCCGCGAACTGGAAGTCTGGCGTCTTGCAATGACGCTGGCGAAGATGGTCTACGAACTGACTGGCGCGTTTCCGCGTGAAGAACGTTATGGACTTTCGTCGCAGCTGCAGCGCGCTGCAGTCTCGGTGCCTTCCAACATCGCCGAAGGAAATGCTCGCGGTTCGACCAAGGACTATGCGCGATTTATTTCGATCGCGCGTGGTTCGGTTGCAGAATTACAAACACAGTTGACACTTGCTTCAGAGCTCGCGCTGGCTGAGCCGCATCAGGTCGAAATCGTCCTGGATGTCGCCGAGCGTGTCAGCAAAATGCTGCACAAGTTGCACTACTCACTCAATCAGAAGTTGGAGTCCGGGTCCCCGTTCCCCGGTCCCCGGTCCCGGAGCTGAAATGCCAAAGCGTACAGACCTTAAAACCATCCTCATCATCGGCGCTGGCCCGATCGTCATCGGCCAGGCCTGCGAGTTCGATTACTCAGGCGCGCAGGCGTGCAAGGCGCTGCGCGACGAGGGCTACCGCGTGGTGCTGGTCAACAGCAATCCGGCCACCATCATGACCGACCCGAACATGGCCGACGCCGTGTACATCGAGCCGATCAACTGGCAGACGGTCGAAAAGATCATCGCCAAGGAAAAGCCCGACGCCCTGCTGCCGACCATGGGCGGGCAGACCGCTCTGAATTGCGCGCTGGATCTGGCCGATCACGGCGTGCTGGAGAACTACAACGTCGAACTGATCGGCGCCAAGCGCGAAGCGATCCGCATGGCCGAAGACCGCGAGCTGTTCCGCGTGGCGATGGGCGAGATCGGCCTGGATTGCCCTCGCGCCGAAGTGGCGCACACGCTGGAAGAAGCGCTGGATATCCAGACCCGCGTCGGCTACCCGACCATCATCCGCCCCAGCTTCACCCTGGGCGGCAGCGGCGGCGGCATCGCCTACAACCGCGAAGAGCTGATCGAGATCGTCGGGCGCGGCCTGGAGCTGTCGCCGACCACCGAAGTGCTGGTGGAAGAGTCGGTGCTGGGCTGGAAGGAATTCGAGATGGAAGTGGTGCGCGATACCGCGGACAACTGCATCATCGTGTGCGCCATCGAAAACCTCGACCCGATGGGCGTGCACACCGGCGACTCGATCACCGTGGCGCCGGCGCAGACGCTCACCGACAAGGAATATCAGCGCCTGCGCGATGCCTCGATCGCGGTGCTGCGCAAGATCGGTGTGGACACCGGCGGCTCCAACGTGCAGTTCGGCATCAGCCCGACCAATGGCCGCGTTGTCGTCATCGAAATGAACCCGCGCGTGTCGCGTTCGTCGGCGCTGGCCTCCAAGGCCACCGGCTTCCCGATCGCCAAGGTCGCCGCCAAGCTGGCGGTGGGCTACACGCTGGACGAATTGAAGAACGAAATCACCGGCGGCCTGACCCCGGCGTCGTTCGAACCGTCGATCGATTATGTGGTCACCAAGATTCCGCGCTTCGCCTTCGAGAAGTTCCCGCAGGCCGACGCACGCCTGACCACGCAGATGAAGTCGGTGGGCGAGGTGATGGCGATGGGCCGCACCTTCCAGGAGTCGCTGCAGAAAGCGCTGCGCGGCCTGGAAACCGGCAAGATCGGCCTGGACCCGACCGGTCTGGATCTGAGCAGCGAAGACGACATCGCCGCGCTCAAGCGCGAGCTCAAGGCGCCGGGCCCGGAGCGTCTGTTCTATGTCGCCGATGCATTCCGCGCCGGCATGACCGTGGACGAGGTGTATGCGCTGTCGTTCATCGACCCCTGGTTCCTGGATCAGATCGAAGAGCTCATCAGCCATGAGCAGCAGCTGGCCGACGATGGCATGGCCGCATTGGATGCGCCGCGTCTGCGCATGCTCAAGCGCGCCGGTTTTTCCGATGCGCGCCTGGCCCAGCTGATCGGCAGCAACGAAGAATCGGTGCGCACGCTGCGCCGCGCGCTCAAAGTTCGCCCGGTCTACAAGCGCGTTGACTCGTGCGCGGCGGAATTCTCCACCAGCACCGCGTACCTGTATTCGACCTACGAGGACGAATGCGAAGCGCTGCCGACCGACCGCGACAAGATCATGATCCTGGGTGGTGGCCCCAACCGCATCGGCCAGGGCATCGAGTTCGACTACTGCTGCGTGCATGCGGCGCTGGCGCTGCGCGATGACGGCTACGAGACCATCATGGTCAACTGCAACCCGGAAACCGTCTCCACCGACTACGACACCTCCGACCGTCTGTACTTCGAGCCGCTGACGCTGGAAGACGTGCTGGAAATCGTCGAGCTGGAACAGCCCAAGGGCGTGATCGTGCAGTACGGCGGGCAGACCCCGCTGAAGCTGGCGCGTGCGCTGGAAGCCAACGGCGTGCCGGTGATCGGCACCTCGCCGGATTCGATCGATCTGGCCGAAGACCGCGAGCGTTTCCAGCAGTTGGTCGATAAGCTGGGCCTGAAGCAACCGCCGAACCGCATCGCGCGCAATGCCGAAGAAGCCTTGGTGCTGGCGCGCGAAATCGGCTACCCGCTGGTGGTGCGCCCGAGCTATGTGCTGGGCGGCCGCGCGATGGAAATCGTGTACGGCGAATCCGATCTGGCGCGTTACGTGCGCGATGCAGTGAAGGTCTCCAACGATTCGCCGGTGCTGCTGGACCGCTTCCTCGACAATGCGGTGGAAGTGGACGTGGACATCATTGCCGACAAGGACGGCAACGTGCTGATCGGCGGCTTGATGGAGCACATCGAAGAAGCCGGCGTGCATTCGGGCGATTCGTCGTGCTCGCTGCCGCCGTATTCGCTCTCGCCCAAGACCCAGGCCGAGCTGCGTCGCCAGGTGGTGATGCTGGCCGAAGGCTTGAACGTGGTCGGCCTGATGAACACCCAGTTCGCGGTGCAGGTCGATGAAGCCGGCGACGATGTGGTGTTCCTGCTGGAAGTGAACCCGCGTGCTTCGCGCACCGTGCCGTTCGTGTCCAAGGCCATCGGCATCCCGCTGGCCAAGATCGCCGCACGCTGCATGGCCGGCAAGACGCTGGCCGAGCAGGGCGCCACCAAGGAAATCGTGCCGGACTACTACTCGGTGAAAGAGGCGATCTTCCCGTTCGCCAAGTTCCAGGGCGTGGACCCGATCCTCGGGCCGGAGATGCGCTCCACCGGTGAGGTGATGGGCGTGGGCCGCAGCTTCAGTGCCGCCTTCGCACGCGCGCAGGAAGCCGGCGGCATCAAGGCCCCGCCGGTGGGCAAGGCGTTCGTGTCGGTGCGCGACCCGGACAAGCAGCGCGTGCTGCCGGTTGCACAGGCGTTGGTGGAGCGTGGCTATACGCTGGTCGCCACGCGCGGCACCGGTGCCTGGCTGCAGCAGAACGGCCTGACCTGCGAAATCGTCAACAAGGTGGCCGAAGGCCGCCCGCATATCGTCGATTCGATCAAGAACGGCGAGATCGTCTATATCGTCAACACCACCGAAGGTCGCGCCGCCATCTCTGATTCGTTCTCGATCCGGCGTGAAGCGTTGCAGCATCGCGTGACCTATTCGACCACTGTCGCCGGCGCCAGGGCGCTGGTGCATTCGCTGGAATTCCGCGGCACCGGCCCCGTGTGGTCGCTGCAGGAACTGCACAAGGAGCTTCAAGCATGAGAGCACCCATGACATCCAAGGGCGCGCTGCGCCTGCGCGAAGAGCTGGACCAGCTGAAGTCGGTCAAGCGTCCGGAGGTGATCAATGCGATTGCCGAAGCGCGTGCGCACGGCGACCTGAAGGAAAACGCCGAGTATCACGCCGCGCGCGAGCAGCAGAGCTTCATCGAAGGCCGCATCAAGCAGCTGGAAGGCGAGCTCTCGCATGCCGAGATCATCGACATCACCAAGCTGTCGGCCGGCACCAAGATCGTGTTCGGCGCCACGGTGACGCTGGCAGACACCGAGACCGACGAAGAGAAGCGCTACCAGATCGTTGGCGATCTGGAAGCGGACATCAAGATGGGCCTGATCGCGATTTCTTCGCCGCTGGCGCGTGCGCTGATCGGCAAGCTGGAAGGCGACTCGGTCACCATCGACGCGCCGGCCGGCCAGCGCGAGTACGAAGTCGTCAGCGTGGCCTACCTGGATTGACCGGCACCACCGCGCGATGACCACCGCCACGCTGCTGCTGCCGGAAAAACGCCGTCTGCCCGGAACCCTGGGCGACACGGCGGTGGCGCGTGCGCTCGCACGCGCCGACCAGCACCCCGCCGAGGCGGGCGAAGTGGCGCAATTGCAGCGCCATTTCAGCCTGACGCCGACGCACTGGCCGGTGGCCGCGTTGACCCGGCAGCTGGATGCCGGCGATGCCGCTGGCGCGACCTGGGTGCGTGCCGACCCGGCCTATGTGGTGCCGGACATGCAGGGCGCGCGGCTGATGGGCTACGGCGAGGCGCTTGGCCCCACCGCCGAGGATCTGGCGGTACTGCTGCCGATCCTCAAGCCGATGTTCGGCGATGCAGGATTCCTGCTGGATGCGCCCACGCCAGCGCGCTGGTATCTGCGTTTGTCGCCGGATGCGAAGTTGCCGGAGTTTGCGCCGCCGGATGTCGCCATTGGCGACGATCTGTTCGAGCATTTGCCGGCCGGCGACAGTGGCCGCCGCTGGCGTGCCTTGCTGACCGAAGCGCAGGTGCTGCTGCATCAACATCCCTGGAACGAAGGCCGCGTGGCCAGCGGTAAACCGGCGATCAATTCGGTGTGGTTCTGGGGTGGCGGCGTGTTGCCGCATGCGGTGACATCGCCGCATCGCCAGGTGCGCAGCCGCGAATCGCTGCTGCGTGCGCTGGCGCTGGCGGCAGGTGCCGACGCGCAGGGCGAACAGCGCGTGGATGCGCTGGTGGACCTGCGCCATCTGCGTTCATTGCAGCAGTTCAGCGAGGACGCGGTGGCGCCGTTGCTGGCGGCAATGGCGCGCGGCGAGCTGGATCGGCTGGTGCTGGATTTCCAGGACGGCGACAGCGTGTCGCTCACGCATGCGCAACGCTGGCGTTTCTGGCGCAAGCCACGGGTACAGCTGGCGCAATGAGTTCGCCTCCGCGGATCGTCCGGCGCCCTTCCGGGCAGGCCGGCAGTTGGCCCGATACCATGTTGCCGCTGCTGCGCCGGATCTATGCCGCGCGCGGGGTCACCGATGCGCAAGGCGCGCAACCGCGGCTGGGCCAGTTGTTGTCACCGGAACTGCTGCACAACAGCGGTGTGGCCGCCGAGCTACTGGCCGATGCGATCGCCCAGCAACGGCGCATCCTGGTGGTGGGCGATTTCGACTGCGATGGCGCCACCGCCTGCGCGGTGGGTGTGCGCGGCTTGCGCATGCTCGGCGCGCTGGATGTGCACCACGCCGTGCCCAATCGCATGGTGCATGGCTATGGCCTGTCGCCCGCATTGGTCGACGAACTGGCGGCGTTGCAGCCGGATGTGCTGGTCACCGTCGATCACGGCATCGCCTGCCATGCCGGTGTGGCCGCAGCCAAGGCGCGTGGCTGGACCGTACTGGTCACCGACCACCACCTGCCGGGCGAGGTGCTGCCGCCGGCCGATGCGATCGTCGACCCGAATCTGGCCCAGGACACGTTCCCCAGCAAGACGCTGGCCGGGGTTGGCGTGATCTTCTACGTGTTGCTGGCGTTGCGTGGCGTGTTGCGCGCACGCGGCGCCTTTGCCGAGCGCGCCGAGCCGGATCTGTCGGTGTTGCTGGATCTGGTCGCGGTCGGCACCGTCGCCGATCTGGTGCCGCTGGATACCAACAACCGTGCGCTGGTGTCGGCCGGCTTGCGCCGCCTGCGTGAGGGCAAGGGCTGTATCGGCTTGCGCGCCCTGATCGATGCCAGCGGCCGCGATGTGGCGCGGCTGAGCGCCAGCGATATCGGGTTTGCGCTCGGGCCACGTCTCAATGCGGCCGGTCGGCTCGAGGACATGGCACTGGGCATCGAGTTGTTGCTCAGCGAAGACTGGAGCCAGGCGCGCGAGATTGCCGGCACGCTGGAAGAGATCAATGCCGAGCGCCGCGCGGTGCAGCAGTTGATGACCGACGATGCCGAGCAAGCCGTGACCAAGGTGGTGCTGGATGCCGATGGCGCCTTGCCGATGGCTGCCTGCCTGTTCGATGCCGAATGGCACCCGGGCGTGATCGGTCTGGTCGCCTCCAAACTCAAGGACCGCCTGCACCGTCCGGTGATCGCGCTGGCGCCCGCGGAGCCGGGTAGCACCCTGTTGCGCGGCTCGGCGCGCTCGATTCCAGGCCTGCATATCCGCGATGTGCTGGCGGCGGTGGACGCGCGCCATCCCGGCTTGATCCAGAAATTCGGTGGGCATGCGATGGCCGCCGGCTTGAGCATCGATCACGCGGCGTTGGCCACGTTCGAGCAGGCCTTCCAGGCGCAGGTGACGGCGATGGTGGACGCCTCGCTGCTGCATGCCGAATTGCACAGCGACGGCGAACTGGCCGCGCACGAACTCGACCACGTGCACGCCGAAGCGCTACGCGTGGCCGGGCCGTGGGGGCAGGGTTTTCCCGAGCCGCTGTTCGACGGTCAGTTCGAAGTGTTGCAGTACCGCGTGCTCAAGGAGCGCCATCTCAAGCTGACCTTGCGGTGCGCCGGACGCGCCGAGCCGCTCAATGCCATCCACTTCAACGGCTGGCACGGCAGCGAGCCCGGCCGGATGGTGCGGTTGGCCTATCGCCTGGTCGCCGACGACTATCGCGGCGGCACGGCGGTGCAGCTGATCGTCGAGCATTGCGAGCCGGCGATGGATGCGGCCTGAGTTGAACGTGCGGCGACCGGCTTGCCGGCGCTGATCCGTTCCGTTGGTGCAAATGGCTGCGGGCGCACAGTGGTGCCCGCAGTTGTCCAGTAATCGCTCTGTTACTTCTTGACTGCCGTCACCAGCGTGGGTAGCTGCCAGGCACCGCCGGCGGCGATCTCGCGGCACAGGCCGGAATTGGACTTGGCGGTCTGCACGAAGCGCTGTCCTGTCCAGCTCCAGCTGGCATCAACCGAGCAATCTCCCAGGCCACGTCCCTTCTGCGACGAGCGGATGGTCGACCCGCTCAACTCGGTGCCCTCCATGGTCACCAGCACAGGTGCGAAGGGCGCGCGCGCGTTGACTACCCAATACCCCATGCCGAGGTTGTAGGCGCCCAGCGTGCAGGCGGCCGAGACCAGCAGCTTGTCGTTGCTGAGGCGCGTGATGTTCAGCGGCTCCTGCGCACCGCCTTGCTCCAGCGCCTGGCACTGCTCATTGGCGGGAAGAGCGGTTTTCAGCGCGGCATACAGCGCCGGCAGACGCGCCAGCTTGGCATCGCCGGGCTGCGCGGCAGCGAGCTTAGCCACCTGTACCTGTGGAGCCGCAAGCGCCGGCAAGACGGCCGATTCATTGCCATTGCCTTTGCGGATCAGAGCGCCGCGGGTGCCCAGGCGACCCTGAAACTCATCCATCTTGAGCAGCACGGCGCTGGCGCCCTGATCGGAGAGCTGCCAACGGCGACCGTCGTTACCGACCGCCGCGATCGCTACGCTCTTACCGGTCAGTGCAGCCAGCAGTGCGCTGGTCTGGGCAGCGCTCAGCGTGGCGCTGCCTGTCGTGCCTTGCAGATTCAGGCGGCCGAGATCGCGTGTGCCGATGGACAATGTCAGGGTGGAGGGAGCAGCAGCCTGTTTGAGCTGACCGAGTTTGAGTTGCGCCGTCACCGGTTGCGCTGCTCCTGCCTTGCGGGTCAGCAGCACCGAAACTGCCGGTTCGGTTTCCTCTGGCTGGTAGCCGGCGGCACGGCAGGTACGGGTGTTGTCGCAGGCGATCGTCCAGTCCTTGTGACTGAACTCGACACCGCCTGCGGAGGCTGCGGCAAGCGCCGCGCCAGGCGAGAGTATCAGTGCGGCGGCGATAAGTTTGATGCGCATTTTTGATCTTCCAGGGGGTATCGAGACGCTATCTTGAGCGTTCGTTTCCAACTCCGTCTACCTGGTTTCGCACTGCTTTCCAGCAGACGTCTGGAGCCGTTCAGTTCGATGCACGGGGCATTTATCGTCGCCGTCCTTGCCTTGCGAAATCATGTCCGTCCAGGCGATCCCGCCGCTGGTGATTCAGGCTGGAGCGGGCTTTACTAAATGACAACAGTGAGCAGAAATGCTGTTGCACCTGATGCTTGCGGGGCGCGGTTGGAAGCATCGGGCTCTGCCCGCGGCCGGGTCTTGGTACAGGGCTTTTCGGAGCCCTGGCTGGATACCGGCCGGTTCCACCGGCAGCGCTGTCGCAGCGCTGGTCATTGCCAGTCCCGGGTCTTCCCCGCGCGCGTTCCGCGCATGCGGCCCGCTTGCTAAACTAGCCAGCTTGTTTGCCGGAAGTCCGTCATGATCGAAACAAATCCGATCCGCCAGCGCATCACCGATCTCAGCGATCGCGTGCTCTCGCTCAGGGGGTATCTTTGACTACGACGTCAAGAGAGAGCGCCTAGAAGAAGTCACCCGGGAGCTTGAAAATCCCGATGTGTGGAACGACGCCGAGCGCGCGCAGGCCCTGGGCCGCGAGCGTTCGATGCTGGAAAAGACCGTCATCGGCATCGCCGATGTGCTGGCCGGCCTGGCCGATGCCGGCGATCTGCTGGAGCTGGCCGAGAGCGAACAGGACGAAGACACCGCGGTGGCGGTGATCGCCGATCTGGACAAGTACCAGGCCCATGTCGAAAAGCTGGAATTCCAGCGCATGTTCTCCGGCCAGATGGACGGCGCCAACGCGTTCGTGGACATCCAGGCAGGCGCCGGCGGCACCGAGGCGCAGGACTGGGCCGAAATCCTGCTGCGCATGTATCTGCGCTGGGCCGAATCGCGCGGCTGGAAAACCGAGTTGATGGAAGTGTCCGGCGGCGAAGTCGCGGGGATCAAGTCGGCCACCATCCGTATCGAAGGCGAGTACGCCTACGGCTGGTTGAAGACCGAGATCGGCGTGCACCGGCTGGTGCGCAAGTCGCCGTTCGACTCGGACAACCGCCGGCATACCAGCTTCACCTCGGTGTTCGTGTCGCCGGAAGTGGACGACAACATCGAGATCGACATCAACCCGGCCGATCTGCGCACCGACGTGTATCGCTCCTCGGGTGCCGGTGGTCAGCACGTCAACAAGACCGAATCGGCGGTGCGTATCACCCACATCCCGACCAACACCGTGGTCGCCTGCCAGACCGGCCGCAGCCAGCACCAGAACCGCGACAACGCGATGAAGATGCTGGCCGCCAAGTTGTACGAGCTGGAAGTGCAGAAGCGCAATGTCGAGCGCGACGCACTGGAAGCCACCAAGTCCGACATCGGCTGGGGCAGCCAGATCCGCAATTACGTGCTCGATCAAAGCCGCATCAAGGATCTGCGCACCGGCATCGAACGCAGCGACACGCAAAAAGTGCTGGATGGCGATCTGGACGAATTCGTCCAGGCCAGCCTGAAGGCGGGTCTGGCGGCAGGCTCCAAACGCCTGGATGCTTGACCGCAGGGCGAGGTCGCAGCGGATGCGACGGCCTCGCACCACGCTAGCCACGCACCGAAGCGCCGGCTCGCGTTGTGGCAGCAGGACGAGCTCGGGCGGCTTACGCGCGACACCGTCAATGTAAGAGAGTCCGGCGCTGCCGGTCTCTCACTCCCTACCGGGCACGCGCCCGACCTATCGCAGACCGATTCCCGCCATGACCGAACAGACCCCCGCGCCGCAGATCCCCGCCGACGAGAACAGCCTCATCGCCGAGCGTCGCGCGAAACTGGGCGCGTTGCGCGGCCAGGGCATCGCCTACCCGAACGACTTCGTACGCGAGCACTTCGCCGGCGATCTGCAGGCCGAATTCGCCGATGCGCAGACCTGGAGCTCCGAAGCGCTGGAGGCCAGCGGGCGCACGGTCAAAATGGCAGGCCGCCTGATGGCCAAGCGGGTGATGGGCAAGGCCAGCTTTGCGCAGATCCAGGACGAATCCGGGCGCGTGCAGCTGTTCCTGCAGGGCAATGTGCTCGGCGATGCCTACACCGCGTTCAAGGGCTGGGATGTCGGCGACATCGTGGCGGTGGAGGGCGGGCTCACCCGCACCAAGACCGGCGAGCTGTCGGTCAAGGCTACCGCGTTGCGCCTGCTGACCAAGTCGCTGCGCCCGCTGCCGGACAAGTGGCACGGCCTGTCGGACGTGGAGCAGCGCTACCGCCAGCGTTACGTCGACCTGATCGTCACCCCGGAAGCGCGCGAGGTCTTCATCAAGCGCTCCAAGATCATCCGCGCCATGCGCGCCTGGCTGGACGCGCGCCGTTTCCTGGAAGTGGAAACGCCGATGATGCATTACATCCCCGGCGGTGCCACCGCCAAGCCGTTTACCACCCACCACAACGCGCTGGATCTGGATCTGTACCTGCGCGTGGCCCCGGAGCTGTATCTCAAGCGCCTGGTGGTCGGTGGCCTGGAGCGCGTCTACGAGATCAACCGCAATTTCCGCAACGAAGGCGTGTCGACCCGGCACAACCCCGAATTCACCATGCTCGAGCTCTACGAGGCCTATGCCACGTACCACGAGATCATGGACCTGACCGAGCAGGTCATCCGCGACACCGCGCAGACCGTGTTGGGCACCACCCAGGTCAGCTGGGACGGGGCCGACATCGATTTGGCGCCGGCTTTCCGGCGCTGGCGCATGGATGAGGCCGTTCGTCACCACAATCCGGAAATCAGCGCGGCCGATTGCACCGACCGCGCTGCGCTGCTGCGGCACTGCGAGCGCTTGAAGATCCGCGTCAAGCCGTCTTACGGCTGGGGCAAGCTGCTGCTGGAAATTTTCGAAGCCACGGTGGAACACACCCTGGTGCAGCCGACCTTCATTACCGACCATCCGGTCGAGGTGTCGCCGCTAGCGCGTGCCAGCGACACCGACCCGGGTTACACCGATCGCTTCGAGCTTTTCATCAATGGCAAGGAGCTGGCCAACGGCTTCTCCGAGCTCAATGACCCCGAAGACCAGGCCGCACGCTTCCAGGCGCAGGTGCAGGCCAAGGACGGCGGCGACGACGAAGCCATGCATTTCGACGCCGACTACATCCGTGCGTTGGAGTACGGGATGGCGCCGACCGGCGGCCTGGGCATCGGGATCGATCGTCTGGTGATGCTGCTGACCGGCAGCACCTCGATCCGCGACGTCCTGCTGTTCCCGTATATGCGTCCGGAAGCCTGATTTTTTGTGCCGTCGGTGCGCCGACGGCACAGATACTGCATATGCTAGGGCGGAGCCTCGAACAGCGTATCGTTCGGGGGAGTCGGCCAGCGGCCGGCGTCATCGCTTTTCCGTTCTCGAGATAGAGGAGCAACGGCTATGCAGGATGTTTTAGGGAGTCCGGGCGGCATGGTGTCGACGGATACATGGGGTAGCTGGGCGGAAAAGGCGGATCTGGGATTGAACATCGTCATTGTCGATGACCAGATGTCCGCGCGGACGATGCTGCGCCATGTCATCGAAGACATCGCGCCGGAACTGAAGGTCTACGATTTCGGCGATCCGCTCGACGCCCTGGCCTGGTGCGAAGCCGGGCGCGTGGATCTGTTGCTGCTCGATTACCGCATGCCCGGCATGGACGGTCTGGAATTCGCGCGTCGGCTACGTCGGCTGCCCAGTCACCGCGATATTCCGATCATCCTGATCACCATCGTCGGCGACGAACCGATTCGTCAGGCAGCACTGGAAGCCGGGGTGATCGATTTCCTGGTCAAGCCGATCCGCCCGCGCGAATTGCGCGCGCGCTGCTCCAATTTGCTGCAGCTGCGTCAGCAGAGCGAAAGCGTCAAGCAACGCGCGTTGTCGCTGGAACAACGCCTGCTGGCCAGCATGAACGAGGTCGAAGAGCGCGAACGCGAAACCTTGTCGCGGCTGGCGCGCGCCATCGAGTATCGCGATTCGGGCACCAGCGCATTCCTGGAGCGCATGTCGCACGTGGCCGGGCTGATTGCCGAGCAACTGGGCCTCTCGGAAGAAGAGGTGCGCATCATCGAGATGGCCGCACCGCTGCACGACATGGGCAAGATCGCCATTCCCGATGCGGTGCTGCTCAAGCCGGGCAAGCTCACCGACGACGAGATGAGCATCATGAAGCGCCATCCGCGCATCGGCTACGAGCTGCTCAGCGGCAGCCAGAACCGCTTCATCCAGGTCGGCGCGCTGATCGCGCTGCGTCACCACGAACGCTACGACGGCACCGGCTACCCGGACGGACTGGTGGGAGAGGCGATTCCGCTGGAAGCGCGCATCGTGGCGGTGGCCGACGTCTTCGACGCGCTGCTGTCGCAGCGCCCGTACAAGGAAGCCTGGACCATGGACGCTGCGCTGGCCTATCTGTACGCCCAACGTGGCCGCCTGTTCGACCCGCGCTGCGTGGATGCGTTGCTGCGTGGTCGCGCGCAGCTGGATCAGATCTGCGGCGAGTTCTCGACCGCATCGGCACGACCCGGGGTGTGAGGTGAGGTCGTCGCTTGGCCAGCTGCGTGACCGACTCGCTCGGCGTCCCGACAGCGAGCATGGCCAGGCGCTGGTGCGCATCGTGTTGATTCTGCTGATTCTGGTCTATGCGCTGACTTTCGCTCAGCAGTGGCAGGTCTCCAGGTACCAGCTGCAGCAGCTGTTCTGCCTGATCGCAATCGGTCAGGGGATCGCGCTGGTGCTCTTTGGCTGGATTGTTGCAGACCCACGGCGCTCGCATCTGCGTCGCACGCTAGGGATGCTGTCCGATTACGGCTTGATCGGGTTGGCGATGACCTGGATGGGGGCGCCGATGGCATTCTTGTATGTCGTGTTGCTTTGGTTAACGATCGGCAATGGGCTGCGGTTCGGGAGCGAGGCTCTGCACAACGCAGTGGCCATGGCCATGACCACGCTCAGCTTCGGCACAACGCTGGCCAACAGTAGCTATTGGCAGGGTCGGCTTGGCCTGGCGATCGCGCTGCTGGGTGCGTTGATCGTCATTCCTATGTCATTGTTGCGTACGCTGCGCGAGCACGACCAGGCGATCATTGAGACGCCGCCCGCTGCAGGTATCGACGCTGCGACGCAGTACGGAAGGATCCCAACCCCATCGACGCCAACGCGCGTCTGAGGCGTCTATGAAGTTTCCATTGCCATGGTTGAAGCAACGTCTGTCAGGACGGGCGGACACGGAGCACGCGCAAAATCTGGTCCGTATCATCATCACCACCCTGTTCATTTCTTACCTGGGCTGGCGCTACCAACATACGCATGGCGACACGCTGGTGGCCACTTGGTTGATCCTGGTGGGCGAGCTGGTGGTGTCGCTTGGCCTGATGGTGGCGATCCTGCTGCGACCGCAGGTGTCCCACACGCGGCGCCTGATCGGCATGCTGCTGGATTACACCTGCACCGGTGCCATCATGGCGATCCAGGGCGAGCCTGCCTCACCGTTGTATGCAGTGTGCATGTGGGTGACCATCGGCAACGGTCTGCGCTATGGCAGCAACTATCTGCGCGCCGCTACGGCAATGGGTAGCCTGTGTTTCCTCAGCGCCATCCTGATTTCACCCTATTGGAAAGCCAATCCATACCTGAGCTGGGGCTTGTTGCTGGGCCTGATCGCCGTGCCGCTGTACTTCGATTCGCTGCTGCGTGCGATGACACGGGCGGTGCGCGAGGCGCGGCATGCCAATCAGGCCAAGAGCCGTTTCCTGGCCAATATGAGCCACGAGTTCCGCACCCCCCTCAACGGGTTGTCGGGCATGACTGAAGTGCTGGCGACCACGCGTCTGGACGCCGAGCAGAAGGAATGCCTCAACACCATCCAGGCGTCGGCGCGCAGCCTGTTGTCGCTGGTGGAAGAGGTGCTGGACATCTCCGCGATCGAGGCCGGCAAGATCCGCATCGATCGCCGCGATTTTTCGCTGCGTGATCTGATCGGCTCGGTCAACATGATCCTGCAGCCGCAGGCGCGGGGCCGCGGACTGGATTACGGCACCGAAGTGGCTACCAATGTGCCGGACCTGCTCAAGGGCGACACCGGTCACTTGCGCCAGGTACTGCTCAACCTGCTCGGCAACGCGGTCAAGTTCACCGAGCACGGACATGTGTTGCTGCGGGTGACGCGCATTTCCGGCGCCGGCGAAGATGCGGTGCGGCTGCGCTTCGATGTCGAAGACAGCGGCATTGGCGTGCCGTTGGACATGCGCCCACGCCTGTTCGAAGCCTTCGAACAAGCCGACGTCGGCCTGTCGCGTCGCTACGAGGGCACCGGCCTGGGCACCACGATTGCCAAGGGCCTGGTCGAGGCGATGGGCGGGGCGATTGGCTTCAAGCCGAACCCGTCCGGCGGCAGCGTGTTCTGGTTCGAATTGCCGATGACCATTGGCGAGGTCGTGCAGACTGCGCCGGCCCGGGTGCAGGCCGGTGCGCTGGCGGACACGCCCGACGCGCTGGAAGCCTCCAACGTCATTGCATTCTCCAACCCGTTCCTGCGCCATCGCGCACGCGTGCGCAGCATGCGCATGTTGGTGGCCGACGACCATGAAGCCAATCGCATGGTGTTGCAGCGCCTGTTGGAAAAGGCCGGCCACCGCGCGCTGTGCGTCAACGGCGCCGAGCAGGTGCTGGATGCGATGGCCGAAGAGGATTTCGATGCGGTGATCGTGGATCTGCACATGCCTGGCATGAATGGCCTGGACATGCTCAAGCAGCTGCGCGTGATGCAAGCCAGCGGCACGCGTTACACCCCGGTGGTGGTGCTCAGCGCCGACGTCACGCCCGAGGCCATCCGCAGTTGCGAGCAGGCCGGCGCGCGTGCATTCCTGGCCAAGCCGGTGGTTGCCGCCAAGCTGCTGGACACGCTCGCCGATCTGGCGGTCAGCACACGCCCGCTGGCAATCCCGGCAACCAGCGTGCAGATTCCGGCAAACTTCGAAGGCGTGCTCGATTCCAGCGTGCTCGACGAGCTGGCCGCGCTGGGCATGGGCGAGGAATTCGAGCGTCAGTTCGTGCGCCAGTGTCTGGAAGATGCGCAGAACTGCGTGGGCGCGATCGAACGCGATGGCACGCGTTCGGATTGGGAGCAGCTACGCGAAAGCGCGCATGCGTTACGTGGTGTGGCCAGTAACCTGGGTCTGGCGCAGGTGGCCACCAACGGCGGTGAACTGATGCGCATGGCCGACTGGCAGTTGCAGGCAGAGTGGCGCAAGCGGCTGTCTGCGCTGCACGCACAATTGGCCGCCGGAAAGGATGCACTCGACGCACGCCTGCAAGGCGTCAAGGACGACGAGTGCTCCCCCCGTAGTAGCGAATAGACCACCGGCGCATCAGCCGGCGTCGAGCCCTGAGCGACGCGACTGCGCGCGCACCAGACGGTCCATGGTGCGCAGCGATTTTTCACCCAGCTGCATGGCCGTATCCACCCAGATCTCGGTGATGCGCATCATTTCCTCCAACGGCACGGCGGTGGTCATTTCGCGGACCTGCTGCATGGCCGCCCACGCATGCGGGGTGCGCTTGCTTTCGCGGATTACCTGTTCCACTGCCGCCACGCCCTGACCGCGCGGCACTACGCGATCGATCAGCCCCATGCCGAGCAGTTGTTCGGCCGAATACAGATTGCCTTCGAGCATGATCTTCTGCGCGAGCTGTGCGCTGACACGCTGGCACATGAAAGAGTAGGCGCCCATGCCCGGGAACAGGTCGAACAGCACTTCGGGCAGCCCCATCATCACGCCTTCCTCGGCAATGATGGTGTGGCAGCTCAGTGCTGCTTCGAAGCCGCCGCCGAGCGCGTTGCCCTGCACCAGCGCAATGCTGTGCGCACGCGCGCCCAGGCCGACGTGGAATGCATGCACGCCACGCACGCAGCGCTGCGCGTAATCCAGCAGGCGGGCGCGGTCGCCCTCGCGGATCAGCTGGCAGAACAGCGCCAGGTCGCCGCCGAGATTGAACACGTCGCTGTCCGAGGCCAGTACCACGTGCGGTGCCAGTACCCCGGCGGTGTTCAAGCGTTGCCCCAGGTTGGTCTGGTAGCCGGTGATGTCGTCGACCAGGCGCGTGGAGAAGCACGCACGCCCCGGATTGATGGCCAGGTCGGCATGCATATGGATCCAGTACACGTCACGCTGCGGTTCTTCGATGATGCGGAGGGTCGAGCCGATGTTGGTGCAAATGAAAGGTTGAACTGCAGACATGGTGGTTCTCCGTGAAGACCGTCCGGCCGGCCGCCTTGCGGACGGAGAAAGGGGTGAACGCCTAAGCATGCGCCGACACCGGATTCTATGCGTGCAAAAGCGAACGCCCGCAAGGCCTTGCGGCATTGCGGGCGTCGAGTGACGGCCGGATGGCCGTCGATCTGCGCTGGCGAGGTGGATTACTGCTTGGGCGCATCCCGCAATTCGCGACGCAGGATCTTGCCGACGTTGGTCTTGGGCAGTTCCTTGCGGAATTCGATCACGCGCGGCTGCTTGTAGCCGGTGAGGTTGGCGCGGCAATGCGCCTTCACATCGTCGGCGGTCAGGGCGGGGTCCTTCTTCACGATGACGGCCTTGACGATCTCGCCGGACTTCTCGTCCGGCACGCCCACTGCGGCCACTTCCAGCACGCCGGGCATTTCGGCGATCACGTCCTCGATCTCGTTCGGGTAGACGTTGAAGCCGGAGACCAGAATCATGTCCTTCTTGCGATCCACGATGTAGACGAAGCCGTGTTCGTCCATGCGGGCGATGTCGCCGGTATGTAGCCAGCCCTCGGCGTCCATGACCTTGGCGGTTTCTTCGGGTTTCTTCCAATAGCCCTTCATCACCTGCGGGCCCTGGATGCACAGCTCGCCGATCTCGCCCTGCGGCAGCACGGCGCCGGCGTCGTCCTTGATGCAGGCATCGGTGGACGGAATCGGCAGGCCGATCGAGCCGTTGTAGTCCTTCAGATCCATCGGGTTGATACAGGCAGCCGGCGAGGTCTCGGTCAGGCCGTAGGCCTCGACCAGGGTCAGGCCGGTGACCTTCTTCCAGCGTTCGGCGACCGAGCGTTGCACGGCCATGCCGCCGCCCAGGGTCATCTTGAGCGAGGAAAAATCGATCTGGTCGAAACCGGGCGTGTTGAGCAGGCCATTGAACAGTGTGTTGACGCCGGTAAATGCGGTAAAACGGGTCTTCTTCAACTCCTTGACGAAACCGGGCATGTCGCGCGGATTGCTGATGAGGTGATTGCAGCCGCCGATCTTCATGAAGACCAGCCCGTTGGCCGTCAGTGCGAAGATGTGATACAGCGGCAACGCGGTGATCACCACCTCGTTGCCTTCTTCCAGCTTGCCGGTGCCGGTGAGCCACTGGTGTGCCTGCTGCATGTTGGCGACCAGATTGCGGTGGGTCAGCATCGCGCCCTTGGCCACGCCGGTGGTGCCGCCGGTGTATTGCAGGAACGCGATGTCGTCCGGTTCGATCTGCAGGGTGGGCAGGGTGTGCTTACGGCCCAGCGCCAGCGCCTCGCGGAACCTGATCGCACCATTGATGCGGTATTCCGGCACCAGCTTCTTGACGTATTTGACGACGAAGTTGACCAGCGTCGCTTTCGGGAAGCCGAGCATGTCGCCCAGACCGGTGGTGATCACCTGCTTGACCGGCGTGTCGGCGATGACCTGCTGCACGGTGGTGCCGAAGTTGTCGATGACCACCAGCACGCTGGCGCCGGAGTCGATCAGCTGATGCTTCAACTCGCGCGGGGTGTAGAGCGGATTGACGTTCACCACGGTCAGGCCGGCACGCAGGATGCCGAAGGTGGCGATCGGGTACTGCAGGCAGTTGGGCATCATCAGGGCGACGCGGTCGCCTTTCTTCAACTGCAGCTCGCCCAGCAGGTAGGCGGCGAACTGGTCGACCAGTTCATCGGCTTGCCGGTAGGTGATGGTCTTGCCGAAGCTGTGATACGCAGGACGATCGGCAAAGCGCGCGACGGAGGTGGCGAATACCTCGGCCACCGTGCGGAACTGCTCCAGATCGATCTCGGCAGCTACGCCGGCCGGATAACTTTGCAACCAAGGACGTGCCTGATTCATCTGCCCCCCTCCAGGGTGTTCTTGACGCGCCGCAGTGTGTTCCACGGCGTTACAACAGCTGGCAGCATACCGTCATGACTGGAAAAGGCGAAGCGTGATGCAGAGCAGCATTCAAGTGCGCTGGCGTGAGTGGGGGATGGGGTTTTGCGTGCTGGCCTTGCTTGGGTGTACGCGTGCCGCGCCGGAACAGCGGCTACGCGCAACGCTGGAGCAGATGCACCAGGCGATCGAAGCACGCGAGATCGGCGACGCAATGGCGCCGGTGGCCGACGATTTCGTCGGCGAAAACGGGCTCGACGCGGCCGGCTTGCGGCGCCTGATGCAGCTGCAGATGCTGGGCAACCAACAGATCGGCGTGACCATGGGGCCGGTCGAAGTGGAACTGCGCGGCGAGACCGCCACGCTGCGTTTTACTGCGTTATTGACCGGCGGCAGCGGTCGCTGGGTACCCGATCAGGCGCAAACCTACCAGGTCACCACCGGTTGGCGATTGCGCGACGGCGACTGGCAGCTGTATCACGCGCAGTGGGCGCCGACAGGGGGCTGAACGCGTCTATCGGGAGCGCTGTGCGCATGCAGGGGTTGGCGCTGCCGGTAGCCGCGCCAACGCATGCTTGGCCCAGTCGCGCGTCCGGACGACATCACTCCGCGCCTGCGGCAACGCCGACGCGGTGGGCCTTGCGCGCAAGGAATGCGCATGCAGTGCGGCTCACCGCACGCTGTGCGCGATCACCCGACGGCTGCCCAGCATGTCGGGTCCGCCGCGATGCGCAATGGCCTGAAACGCCACTCCCGCCAAGCGGCGGGAGTGGCGTTGCATCGAGAGAGCGCACTGTGCGCTACGGTCAGGCGGCCTTGCGTGCGGCCAGCTGGCGCAACACGTATTGCAGCAGCCCGCCGTGCTTGAAGTACTCCACTTCCTTGGGCGTCAGCAGCAGCACCTTGACCTGGAACTGCTTGACGCTGCCGTCGGACTTTTTCGCATCTACGGTGGCACGGCGGCTGGCGCCGTCCTGCAGGCCGGTGATGTCGAGCACTTCCGAACCATCCAGGCCAAGCGTCTGGGCGTTCTCGTTTTCCAGGAACTGCAATGGCAGCACGCCCATGCCGACCAGGTTGGAGCGATGGATGCGCTCGAAGCTCTCGGCGATCACTGCCTTGACCCCGAGCAGGTTGGTGCCCTTGGCCGCCCAGTCGCGCGAGGAGCCGGTGCCGTATTCCTTGCCGGCCAGCACCACCAGCGGCACGCCGTCGGCCTTGTACTTCACTGCCGCATCGTAGATCGCCAGCTTTTCCGGCCGGCCACCATCGGTGGGGTAGTACAGCGTGTTGCCGCCTTCTTCGCCGCCGAACATCAGGTTCTTGATGCGGATATTGGCGAAGGTGCCGCGCACCATCACATCGTCGTTGCCGCGGCGGCTGCCGTAGCTATTGAAGTCGGCCGGCTGCACGCCACGTTCCTGCAGGAAGCGACCCGCCGGCGAATCCTTCTTGATGTTGCCGGCCGGGGAGATGTGGTCGGTGGTGATCGAGTCGCCGAACAGACCCATGATGCGCGCGCCATGCACATCGTCGACGTGGCCCACCTGCATGGTCATGCCGTCGAAGTAGGGCGGGTTCTTGATGTAGGTCGAGGCTTCGTCCCACTCGTACAGTGCGCCGTCGGGTGAAGCGATGGTGTTCCAGCGCGTGTCGCCCTTGAACACGTCGGCGTAGTTCTGCTTGAACATCTCCGGGCCGACGGTGGCAGCGATGGTGTCGCCGATTTCCTTGTTGCTCGGCCAGATGTCGCGCAGATACACCGGCTGCCCGTCGCTGCCGGTGCCCAGCGGCTCGGTGGTGAGATTGATATCGGTGGTGCCGGCGATCGCGTAGGCCACCACCAGCGGGGGCGAGGCCAGGTAATTCATTTTGACTTCGGGATGCACGCGGCCTTCGAAGTTGCGGTTGCCCGACAACACCGAGGCCACCACCAGATCGTCCTTGGCGATCGCTGCGGACACATCTTCCGGCAGCGGGCCGGAGTTGCCGATGCAGGTGGTGCAGCCATAGCCGACCACGTAGAAGCCGAGTGTTTCCAGATCGGCGAGCACGCCGGCCTTGCTCAGATAATCGGTGACCACGCGCGAGCCAGGCCCAAGCGAAGTCTTCACCCACGGCTGTGCCTTCAAGCCCTTGGCTGCTGCGTTACGTGCCAGCAGGCCGGCACCCAGCATCACTGCCGGGTTGGAAGTGTTGGTGCAGGAGGTAATCGCGGCGATGACCACCGAGCCGTCGCGCAGTTGCCAACCGGCGCCGCTGTCGTTGGACGCTTCGGCGTGCGAGGCCTTGGCGCCGACAGCGGTGCCGCCACCGCCTTCGTTCTTCAGGCGGTCTTCCTGCTTGAGATCGGTCAGCTTCTTGCTGCGCGCCTCGGCGAACGGCTTGAGGCTTTCGCGGTAGTTGGCCTGCATGTCTTGCAGCAGCACGCGGTCCTGCGGGCGCTTGGGGCCAGCCAGCGACGGCTTGACCTCGCCCATGTCCAGTTCCAGCGTGGCGCTGTACTGGGCGGGCGGGGTGTTGGCGTCGTGCCACAAGCCTTGCGCCTTGGCATAGGCTTCCACCAGCGCAATCTGCTCCTCGCTGCGGCCGGACAGGCGTAGATAGGTCAGCGATTCATCGTCGACCGGGAAGATGCCGCAGGTGGCGCCGTATTCCGGTGCCATATTGCCGATGGTGGCGCGGTCGGCCAGCGGCAGGTGCTGCAGGCCTTCGCCGTAGAACTCGACAAATTTGCCCACCACCCCGGCCTTGCGCAGCATCTGGGTGACGGTGAGCACCAGGTCGGTGGCGGTGGCGCCTTCGGGCAGCTTGCCGCTGAGCTTGAAGCCAACCACTTGCGGAATCAGCATCGACGACGGCTGGCCCAGCATTGCGGCCTCGGCCTCGATGCCGCCCACGCCCCAGCCCAGCACGCCGATGCCATTGATCATGGTGGTGTGGCTGTCGGTGCCGAACACGGTGTCGGGATAGGCGATCCGGGTGCCGTCCTTGTCCGCGCTCATCACCACACGCGCGAGATTTTCCAGATTGACCTGATGGACGATGCCGGTATTGGGCGGCACCACCTTGAAGTTTTCGAAGGCTTTCTGGCCCCAGCGCAGGAAGCCATAGCGTTCCTGGTTGCGCTGGAATTCGATCTTGCCGTTGAGGTCGAGCGCGTCGGGCTTGCCGAACACGTCCACCTGCACGGAGTGGTCGATGACCAGTTCGGAGGGAATCTGCGGGTTGATCTGGTCGGCGTTGCCGCCCAGCTTGACCACCGCGTCGCGCATTGCGGCCAGGTCGACCACGCAGGGCACGCCGGTGAAGTCCTGCAGCACCACGCGCGCGGGCATGAAGGCGATTTCGATATCGGGTTCCGCCTTGGGGTCCCACTTGGCGACGGCTTCGATATGGTCCTTGCCGACGGTCACACCGCCGTCTTCGTGCCGGAGCAAATTCTCCAGCAGGATCTTCATCGAGTAGGGCAGGTGGCCGATGTCGAAGCGCTCGCCCAGCTTCGGCAGGCTGTAGTACTCGTAGCGTTTGCCGTGGACCTCAAGCGAGGTGCGAGTGGAAAAGGAATCGCTCATGCGTCACTCCTATGGCGTCGAAGGCTTTAGGTAGGCGCCCATTCTGAGCGATTCAGTGTGTACGCACGGTGTGTCCGAAGCGATCTGCCAACTTGAGTACGACAGCGCAAGTACGTATGATATACGCATACTTTCTGGAGCATGCTCATGGAAGCCACCGTTGCCGAACGCGGACAGATCACCCTGCCCAAGGCCGTGCGCGACGCCCTGGGCCTGACCAAGGGCACCACGCTGAAGATCGAGCTCGACGGCGGGCGCATCATCCTGCGCAAGGACGTCAGCGAGGCGCTGCGCAAGGTGCGCGGCAAATTCAAGCTGGTCGATGGCCTGACCAGCACCGACGAGGCCATGCGCGCCATCCGTGGCCGCGCCCCCGGGGACCCGTTCGACCCATGATCGCCCTGGATTCCTCGGTGCTGCTCGATATTTTGATCGGCGACCCGGTCTACGGCGAGGTGTCGGAGATCTGCATCGGCGATGCGCTGGCGCGCGACGAGGTCGTGGTCTGCGATGCGGTGGTGGCCGAAGTGCTGGCCATGCTCGACACCCAGGTCGACCTGATGGAAACCCTGGCCTCGATCGGGGTGCGTTACGAAGCCACCCAGGAAGCGGCGGCGGTGCGCGCCGGCCACATGAACAAGCGGTTTCGCGCGCGCGGCGGCAAACGCGAGCGGGTGGTGGCGGATTTTTTGATCGGCGCCCACGCGATGCTCCAGTGCGACGGCTTGATTACCCGCGACGAGGGGTTTTTCCGCGATTACTTCAAGGGTTTGAAGATCACCGTGCCCAAACCTGTTGCCTGATCCACGTCTTCTGATTCACGTCTGACGTTTTTACACATTCACTGCTGTCCTTTTGGAGAACCCGCATGTTGGAAGCCTACCGCCACCACGTTGCAGAGCGCGCCGCGCTCGGTATCCCGCCGCTGCCGCTGACCGCGCAGCAGACCGCCGAAGTCATCGAGCTGTTGAAGGCACCGCCGGCGGGCGAAGATGAGTTCCTGGTCGAACTGCTCAGCCAGCGCGTGCCGGCCGGCGTCGACGACGCCGCCAAGGTCAAGGCCTCGTACCTGGCCGCGGTTGCCTTCGGCACCGAAAAAACTGCGCTGATCAGCCCCACGCGCGCCACCGAGCTGCTCGGCACCATGCTGGGCGGCTACAACATCCAGCCGTTGATCGACCTGCTGGACAACGCCGAGCTGGGCGCCACTGCCGCCGAAGCGCTCAAGCACACCTTGCTGGTGTTCGACGCCTTCCACGACGTGCAGGAAAAGGCCGAAGCCGGCAACGCGCACGCCAAGGCCGTGCTGCAAAGCTGGGCCGATGCCGAGTGGTTCACCAGCAAGCCGGAAGTGCCGCAGAGCATGACCGTCACCGTGTTCAAGGTGCCGGGCGAGACCAACACCGACGACCTGTCGCCGGCGCCGGATGCGACCACCCGCCCGGACATCCCGCTGCACGCGCTCGCCATGCTGAAGAATGCGCGCGAAGGCGCGGCGTTCGTGCCAGAAGAAGACGGCAAGCGCGGCCCGATCCAGGCCATTGCCGACCTCAAGGACAAGGGCCATCTGGTCGCCTATGTGGGCGATGTGGTCGGTACCGGTTCTTCGCGCAAGTCGGCGACCAACTCGGTGCTGTGGTGGACCGGCGAGGACATTCCGTTCATTCCGAACAAGCGCTTCGGCGGCGTGTGCCTGGGTAGCAAGATCGCCCCGATCTTCTACAACACCATGGAAGACGCCGGCGCATTGCCGATCGAGCTGGACGTGTCGCAGATGGAGCACGGCGATGTGGTCGAGCTGCGTCCGTATGACGGCAAGGCATTGAAGAACGGCCAGGTGATTGCCGAGTTCGCGATGAAGTCGGACGTGCTGTTCGACGAAGTACGCGCCGGTGGCCGCATTCCGCTGATCGTGGGCCGTGGCCTCACCGCCAAGGCGCGCGAATTCCTGGGCCTGCCGGCGTCGGACCTGTTCCGTCTGCCGATGGACCCGCCGGACACCGGCAAGGGCTTCTCGCTGGCGCAGAAGATGGTCGGCCGCGCCTGTGGCCTGCCGGAAGGCCAGGGCATGCGCCCGGGCACCTATTGCGAACCGAAGATGACCTCGGTGGGCTCGCAGGACACCACCGGCCCGATGACCCGCGACGAGCTGAAGGACCTGGCCTGCCTGGGCTTCTCGGCCGACCTGGTGATGCAGTCGTTCTGCCACACCGCCGCCTACCCGAAGCCGGTGGACGTCAAGACCCACCACACGCTGCCGGAATTCATCTCCACCCGCGGCGGCGTGTCGCTGCGTCCGGGCGACGGCGTGATCCACAGCTGGCTCAACCGCATGCTGCTGCCTGACACCGTCGGCACCGGCGGCGATTCGCATACCCGTTTCCCGATCGGTATTTCGTTCCCGGCCGGCTCCGGCCTGGTGGCGTTTGCCGCCGCCACCGGGGTGATGCCGCTGGACATGCCCGAGAGCGTGCTGGTGCGCTTCAAGGGTGAGATGCAGCCGGGCGTGACCCTGCGCGACCTGGTCAACGCCATCCCGCTGTACGCGATCAAGGACGGTCTGCTGACCGTGGCCAAGCAGGGCAAGAAGAACATCTTCTCCGGCCGCATCCTGGAAATCGAAGGCTTGCCGAACCTGAAGGTGGAGCAGGCATTCGAACTGTCCGATGCCTCGGCCGAGCGTTCGGCGGCCGGTTGCACCGTGCACCTGGACAAGGCGCCGATCATCGAATACCTGACCAGCAACATCACCCTGCTGCGCTGGATGATTGCCGAAGGCTATGCCGATGCGCGCACCCTGGGCCGCCGCATCAAGAAGATGGAAGAGTGGCTGGCCGACCCGCAGCTGCTGCAGCCCGATGCCGATGCCGAATACGCCGCAGTCATCGAGATCGATCTGGCCGATATCCATGAGCCGATCGTGGCGTGCCCGAACGACCCGGACGACGTCAAGACGCTGTCCGAAGTGGCCGGGGCCAAGATCGACGAAGTGTTCATCGGTTCGTGCATGACCAACATCGGTCACTTCCGTGCCGCCGCCAAGTTGCTGGAAGGCAAGCGCGATATCCCGACCCGGTTGTGGGTGGCACCGCCCACCAAGATGGACGCCTCCGAGCTCACCAAGGAAGGCCATTACGGCACCTTCGGCGCGGCCGGCGCACGCATGGAAATGCCCGGCTGCTCGCTGTGCATGGGCAACCAGGCGCAGGCTCGCGAGGGCGCCACGGTGTTCTCCACCTCCACGCGTAACTTCCCCAACCGTCTGGGCCGCAACACCAATGTGTACCTGGGGTCGGCGGAACTGGCGGCGATCTGCTCGCGTCTGGGTCGCATCCCGACCAAGGAGGAGTACATGGCCGATGTGGGCGTGATCAAGACCAGTGGCGACCAGATCTACCGCTACATGAACTTCGATCAGATCCAGGAATATCAGGACGTGGCGGATACCGTCGCGGCCTGATTCCAGTCGCTGGTTTGTGTTGTCCCGAACTGCCCGGCACTGCCGGGCAGTTCGCTTTTCGGGAGATGGCTTCGTATTGTCGTCCCGATCCCAGGGGTTAAAGCAACTATCAGCTGACTGAGTTGCGGCATTGCAACAAAAATCCGAGGCGCGCAGGTCTAGAGTTTCACCGATCCACCACTCCACGTTTAATGCCCATGCCCACTTGCACGATCTCTGGTCAAACGCTGCACTACACACAACACGGCCAAGGTTTTCCCGTCTTGCTTGGCCACAGTTATCTCTGGGACGCTGCGATGTGGGAGCCGCAGATCCAGGCCTTGTCGCAACAGTACCGGGTCATCGTTCCCGAACTCTGGGGGCATGGGCAATCGGGCGCGTTGCCGGCAGGCACGCAGTCGCTGGGCGATCTCGCCGAGCAGATGCTGACGCTGCTGGATGGGTTGGAATTGCCGCAATGCGCAGTGGTCGGCCTGTCGGTGGGTGGCATGTGGGGTGCGGAGCTTGCAATGCGTGCGCCGGAGCGCGTGCGTAGCCTGGTATTGATGGACACGTTTCTGGGTGCCGAACCGCAGGTCACCCGCGCGCGGTACTTCGGGTTGCTCGATGCGATCGATGCGGCAGGGCAGGTGACCCCGGCGTTGGTCGAGGCGATCGTGCCGATCTTTTTCCGTTCCGGTATCGATCTGCATTCGGCGTTGCCGGCAGCGTTCGCGCAGCGTCTGGCGGCGATGTCGGCCGAGCAGCTGCGTGCGTCGATCGTGCCGCTGGGCCGTTTGATCTTCGGGCGCGACGATCGGCTCGAAAACTTGGCTGCGCTCAATCCTGCAAACACGTTTTTGCTCGGCGGCGAATACGACATTCCGCGTCCGCCGGAAGAGTTGTGGATGATGGCCAAGGTGATCGGCTGCGACTACGAACTGGTGCCCGACGCCGGGCATATCGCATCGCTGGAGAATCCGGCGTTCGTCAATGCGCAATTGCTGGGGTGGTTGAAGCGGACGGTGCAGTGATTGAGGGGAAGTTGCGGTGATGCTTGAGTAATTGACGGTCGCGCGGCTCTTCCTTCTCCCATTGGGAGAAGGTGGCGCGAAGCGCCGGATGAGGGTACGGGTGACTCCAGTACCACCAGCCGCCCGGGCGGCAATCCGCTAAGGCTGCGCGCCCAACCAGGCTTCCAGTGCTACAGCCGGCAGTGGGCGAGAGAACAGATAGCCCTGCAGCACTTCGCACCCCAGGTCGGCGAGAAACAACCGCTGCGCTTCGTTTTCCACGCCTTCGGCGACCACGTGCTTGCGTAGGTGCTCGCCGATGCGCAGCACCGAGGTGGTGAGCGCGCGCGCGTCTTCGCTGTGTTCGATGTCGCGCACGAAGCTCATGTCCAGTTTGAGTTCGTCGATCGGCAGGCGATGCAGATGGCTCAGGCTGGAATAGCCGGTGCCGAAATCGTCCAGCGACAGCGAAATACCGGCTTCGCGAATGGCGTGCAGGTTTTCGAGCACGCCCGCTTGCCCGGAGAGCATCACGCTCTCGGTCAGTTCCAGGGTCAGGTCGGAGGGTTGCACACCGGTGTCGGCAATCAGTCGCAGCAGGTCGGGCAGCATGCGCGGGCTTTCGAAGCCGCTGGCCGACAGATTCACCGAGACGCGCGCCACCGGTACGCCGCGCTGGCGCCAGTCGGCGATCTGCCGGCAGGCACTGCGCAATACCCAGTCGTTGATCTGCGGCATCATGCCTTGCTCTTCGGCCACAGGCAGAAACCGCGCCGGCGACACCGCGCCGAGTTGCGGGTGATTCCAGCGCAGCAGCGCTTCCACGCCATACAGCGCGTGCGGTGCGGCGCTATGCATCTGCGGTTGATAATGCAGTTGCAACTGATCGCGGCCGATGGCCTGACGCAGCTCCGCTTCCAGCGCAACGCGCTCCTGCGCCATGCGATTCATGTCGGAGCTGAAAAAGCGGAAACGCCCGCCGCCTTCCTGCTTGGCGCGGTTCATTGCCAGATCGGCGTGGCGCAACAGGATGTTGATCTCGCGGCCGTCCTCGGGAAACATCGCCACGCCGATGCTGGCCGACGGATGCACGGTCATGTGGCCGACCGGCAGCGGGCCGGCGATGCTGACCAGCAGACGCTCGGCCGCGGCGCTGGCCTGCTCTGCGCTGCATTGCGGCAGCGCGAGTGCGAATTCGTCGCCGGCCAGGCGCGCCAGCATCGCAGTGGCGGTGAGCTGGTCGTTGATGCGCAATGCGATGTCGCGCAACAGGCCATCGCCTGCAGCGTGACCCTGGCTATCGTTGATGAGCTTGAAGCGGTCGATGTTGATGAACATCAACGCGGCCGGTTCGCCGGCGTATTCGGCCTGCGTCAGTGCTTGCTCGGCACGCGCGCTGAACATGATGCGATTCGGCAGACCGGTGAGCGTGTCGTAGAAGGCCAGTTGATGCACGCGTTGGCGGATCTGTTCGCGTTCCAGCGCCAGCGTGCACAACTGTTGGCACAGATCGGTGAGCCGCACATGCCAGGCATCGGCACGTTGCGGCTTGCGGTAATACAGCGCGAAGGTGCCGAGCACGCGCGAGCTATTGGAGCGGATCGGCGTGCTCCAGCAGGCGTGCAAGCCCATGGGCAGCAGCAGGTCGCGATACGCTGCGAACAGCGGGTCGGTGGTGATGTCTTCCACCATCACCGCGCGACCGCGCCATGCAGCGGTGCCGCAGGCGCCGGCGCCCGGGCCGATCTTCAAGCCGTTGACCGCATCGGCATAGTCGGGCGGCAGGCTGGGCGCTGCCAGCGAGTGCAGGCAGCCTTGATTGTCCGCGCTCATCACCGTGGCCAGCACGTCCGGTGCGATGCGTTCGACCTCGGTGCAGATCAGCGTCATCACTTCGATCAGCGGGCGCTCCTGCACCAGCGCTTCCAGCACGCGATGCTGCAGTACCTCGTGCATCTTGGTGTCGGTGATGTCGGTCAGCACCGCCACGTAATGCGAGGGATTGTGCCTGGCGTCGTAGATCGGATTGAAGTTGAGCGAAATCCAGAGCGGCGTGCCGTCCTTGCGATAGACCAGTAGGTCGGCCCGGGTCTGCTGCAACGCATCGGCGCGGTCGCGGATGCGCGCAACTTCGCTCTGGTCGCTTTGTGCGCGGGTCAGCACGTCGGAGGGACGCTGACCGACCAGCTCGGCTTCGGTGTAGCCGAACATGCGCTGGAAGCCGTCGTTGGCATACAACAGGCGCGATTGCAGATCGCAGATGAGGATGGCGCTGCTGCTGCCATCCAGCGCTTCGGCAAGCAGGCGCGAACGGCGCTGCTCGGGCTGCTCGCCGGCCTTGGCCATGCCGGCGGTGATCGGGCCGTGCCTGATCGCAGCGGTGCCGATGGCGTCGGTGTGTGGCGGCTGTGGGGTCGCCAGCGCGCGGTCTGCCGCCGCATCCAGGGCAACGCCGACTGAGCTACCCGGGGTGCCGGGCTGCTCGGTTGGGTCAGTCGGATGTGGGGGAGGGGCGGTCATGCGGGATCAGCGCGCCTGCGCCGACAGCGCGATCAAGCGCTCGGCCACGCGGTCCAGCGGCACCACTTCCTGCGCGGCACCGAGCTTGTAGGCGGCGCCGGGCATGCCCCAGACCACGCTGCTGGCTTCGTCCTGCACCAGGGTGGGCGCACCGGCCTGCAGCATTTCCAGCAGGCCGCGTGCGCCGTCGTCGCCCATGCCGGTGAGGATGGCGCCGACCGCGTTCGGGCCGGCGTTGGCGGCAACCGAGCGAAACAGCACGTCCACCGCAGGCTTGTGGCGATTGACCGGCGGGCCGTCATCGATACGGCAGCGCCAGCGCGCACCGTCGCGGATGATGCGCAGATGCTGGCCGCCCGGCGGCAGATAGGCGTGGCCGGGCAGGATCGCTTCGCCATCGCTGGCTTCGCGCACCGACATGGCCGAGTGACGATTGAGGCGCTCGGCAAAGGCGGTGCTGAAGCTGGCGGGCAGATGCTGGGTCATCACCACCGCCGGTGCATCGGCGGGCATGTGTTCCAGCACCACGCGCAGCGCTTCGGTGCCGCCGGCCGAGGCGCCGATGGCGATCAGACGGTCGGTGGTGCGAAAGCGCAGTGCGCTGCCCGGCACCGGTGCGGACTGCATGTCCAGGGTGACCTTGGGCGCGCTCGGGCGATTGAGTGCGCTGACCTTGGCCCTGGCAGCCATCTTGACCTTGCTGACGATCTCTTCGGCATAACCTTCCAGCCCACGGGCGACGTCGATCTTGGGCTTGGACACGAAGTCCACCGCGCCCAGCGACAGGGCCTGCAAGGTGGTGTCGGCACCGCGCTCGGTCAGCGATGAAATCATCACCACCGGGGTGGGGCGCAGGCGCATCAGGTTTTCCAGAAACACCAGGCCGTCCATACGCGGCATTTCCACGTCCAGCGTGATCACGTCCGGATTGAGGCGTTTGATCTTTTCGCGCGCCAGGATCGGGTCGGCAGCCGAGCCGATCACTTCGATGCCGGGGTCGCGCGACAGGATTTCGGTGAGCATCTGACGCACCACTGCCGAGTCGTCGACGATGAGTACGCGTACAGGGGTTTCCAGCGTCATTCGAACAACTCCACTCCACCGGTAACCGGTGCTTTGGACAGACGGGCGCGCACGGCCGATTCGGTGGCGGCGACTTCGGCTTCGTGTGCATGCGGCAGACGCTGCACAACGACGCGGCCGGTCGTCGCGAAGAACCACACCTTGCGCGGATGGATGCCGCACAGATCTTCGGCAATGATGGGAATGTGTTCGGCCTGCAGGTACTGGCGCACGAACTCGGCGTTGCGCGTGCCCACCGGGTTGCTGGTGAAGCCCTTGAGCACGTTGGCGCCACCGAACACCTTGGCTTCGATGCGTTTGCGATGCGCGCCGCGCTTGAGCATGTCGTTGATCAGCAACTCCATCGCATAACTGCCGTAGCGTGCGGGTGCGCCGTCGCCGACCTGGCCTTCCGGCAACAGAAAGTGGTTCATGCCGCCGATCTTGAGCACTGGGTCGCGCAGGCAGGCCGCAACGCACGATCCCAAGGTGGTCGTCAACGCGGTGTCGTCGTCCACCACCAGATACTGGGTGGGCAGCAGTTTGGCGGCGATGGTCTGGAACCGCGAATCGCGGTAACGCATGACATCGTCGACTTGCACGGCCGTACTCATGCAGAGGCTCCTGCGCGCGGTGCGCGCCGATACAGCGTGCGCCCGCACGGCTGGATCAGGTCGGCCGCGTGCAGGTAGTTCTCCGAGTGGCCGGTATAGAGCAGGCCGTCGTCGCCCATGTGGCTGACCAGGCGCGAGAGGATGCCGCGCTGGGTGGGCTTGTCGAAATAGATCATCACGTTGCGGCAGAACAGCGCCGCATACGGGCCGCCGACGTCGTAGCGCGGTGTCAGCAGGTTCAACTGCTTGTATTCGATGAGCTGGCGCAGCGCCGGAATGACCCGGCATTTGCCCTCGTTGGGGCCGCTGCCGCGCTGGAAATACTTGCGCTTGATCGCCGCATCCAGCGAGGCGACGCGGTCGATGGCGTAGACGCCGCGCGAGGCGGTTTCCAGCACCTGGGTGTCGACATCGGTGGCAACGATGCTCACCGGTGGGGTCAGCGTGCCGAAGGCTTCGCAGGCAGTGATGGCGATGGAGTAGGGCTCCTCACCGGTGGATGCAGCGCACGACCAGATCTTCAGCGGTGCCTGCGAGGCGCGTTTTTGCAGTTCTTCGCGCAGCTTGTCGAAATGGTGCGGCTCGCGGAAGAACGAGGTCAGGTTGGTGGTCAGCGCGTTGGTGAACGCCTGCCATTCTTCTTCGTCGTTGCCGGCTTCGAGTTGGTCGATGTACTCGCGGAACGAGCGCAGACCGAGCGCGCGCAGACGACGCGACAGGCGGCCATACACCATGTCGCGCTTGGCCGGAGCCAGGGAGATGCCGACACGCTGGTAGATCAAATCGCAGACGCGCTTGAAGTCGCGGTCGCCGAAATCAAATTCGCGTGTGTCTGAAGCGGAAGTCGTGGTCGTCATATCCATACGCGTCGTGAGCTATAACTGGATATCGGCCACGGAGCCGCGCAACTGAAGCGCCAATACGTGGATTGCACGCGGTTGTGCTCGGTAGGCCGTGTGAGTTGGCCGGGCTGCGCGTTTTTCGGGCGCTGCGAGCTGGAAGCCGCAAGCCGCAAGTCGTGCAATCCGCGGCAGCGGGCGCGCAGTGGTCAGCGCAGATGCACACCCCAGATGCACAACGCCCCGGCAGTGCCGGGGCGTTGTGGGTGAGGCGGTGGATCAGAACTCTTGCCAGTTACCGTCGGCCAGCGCGGCCTGGGTTTGGCCGGGCCGCGACCCGCTTGCCGCTGCGCGTGCTGCCGGCTTGGCAGGGCTTTTCACTGCAACCGGGCGCGAGGCGATCGGGCGGATCCGTGCGGTCTGCGCCACATGCGCGGCGGTGTCGTCCAGCTTGAACACCGATACCGCTTCGGCCAGATGCCCGGCCTGCTCTTCCATCGAGCGGGCGGCGGCGGTGGCTTCTTCCACCAGCGCAGCATTCTGCTGGGTGGTTTCGTCCATCTGGGTGATGGTCTGATTGACCTGCTCGATGCCGGCCGACTGCTCCTGCGAAGCGGCAGAAATCTCGCCCATGATGTCGGTGACGCGCTGCACGCTGGCGACGATGTCGGCCATGGTGGCGCCGGCCTTGCGCACCAGCGCCGAGCCTTCGGCCACCTTGTGCACGGAGTCGTCGATCAAACCCTTGATCTCCTTGGCCGCACCGGCCGAACGCTGTGCGAGCGTGCGCACTTCGGAAGCGACCACCGCAAAGCCGCGGCCCTGTTCGCCGGCACGTGCCGCTTCCACTGCGGCGTTCAGCGCCAGGATGTTGGTCTGGAACGCGATGCCGTCGATGACGGCGATGATGTCGGCGATCTTCTTGGACGAGGCTTCGATGCCGGACATGGTGGTGACCACCTGCGAGACCACCTCGCCACCCTGCGAGGCCACACCGGTGGCGCCGATGGCCAGTTGATTGGCCTGACGCGCGCTTTCGGCGTTCTGTTTGACGGTGGAGGTGAGCTCTTCCATCGAGGCAGCGGTTTCTTCCAGGTTGGCGGCCTGCTGTTCGGTGCGGTGCGACAGGTCGCTATTGCCCGAGGCGATTTCGCCAGCCGCCGAGTTGATGGCGGTGGAGGAGACCTTGATGCGCCCGACGATGTCGGCCAGCTGCTCGGCGGTGGCATTGGCATCGTCACGCATCTGCGCAAACACGCCGCTGAACTCGCCATGCATGCGCACGGTCAGGTCACCACGCGAGAGCGCCGAGAGCAGCGAGGAAATCTGCTCCAGGCTGGCGGCGTTGGCATCCAGCAAGCCGTTGAGCTGCTGCGCCAGTTGCAGGAAGAAGCCGTGCTTGCCGTCGGTTTCCACGCGGCCGCTCATGTCGCCGCTGGCAGCGGCGCGCACGATGCGGGCGACTTCTTCTTCGACCTGCACTTCGATGGTGCGATCGCGCCATTCGCAGACTTCGCCGGTGCTCTCGCCCTGCTCGTTCTTGATGACGGTGACGGTCTGCATCATCACGAACTCGCCGTAGCGCTCTTCGAAGTTAGTGATGCCATCGCGTTCCAACGCAGCAATTGCCTTGCGCACGGTCGCCTCGGGCAGGCCGAGATAACTGATGTGCTGGCCGATGATCTGGCCGGCTTCAAAATCCGACGATGCCAGACGGATGCTGCCTTGGTAGTGCGCGACGAGCTTGGTGAACGCTTCGTTGGCGTAGATGATGGTGCGATCGGTATCGGTAATGAAGGTGGCGGTGGAGGACTTGTCCAGCGCGGTGCGGATGCGCAGGTTTTCGTCGGCAATCTTCTGGTCGCGTTCGATGCGCTCCCTCAGATCGCGCTGCATGCGCTGCATGGAGCGCATCAGTTCGCCCACTTCGTCCTGGCCTTGCACATTGATCTGGCCATCCAGCTTGCCGCCGGCGATTTCGGTGGCAGTCGAGACCGCGCCGCGCATGTTCTTGACGATGGAACGGGCGAACAGAAACGCCAGACCCAGGCCACCGACGATGCCGATCAGCAGCACCATCACGGTCAGCGAAACGGAAGTGGCGTGGACTGTCTCGGCCTTGCTCTTTGCAGCCTGCGCCAACAGATTGTCTTCGGCGATCAACGCGGCCAGCGAATCCTGGGCCTTGCTGTGCAGGGTGCGGGTCTCGCCAACGAAGGTGTCGATGGCATCGTCGGGCAGATTCAGCTCGATCATTTCACTGACGCTGGCGTAGGAGGCCGATGCCTTCTTCCAGTCCGCCACGAAGACGTCGAACAACTTCTTCTGCCGCGGGGTTTCGATCAGGCGGGGATAGCCTTTGATCGTCGTTTCGATTTCGCCGTTGAGCTTCTTGGCGTGGACTTTGGCGTCCTGCTTGACCGCATCACTGGCGCGCACCAGATTTTGATAAGACGCATTCCTATATTCGCCCAGCATGCCGCGCAGATCGCCGGCCTCGCGCACGCTGGACATGGTGTTGCCGGCAAGGTCGCGGGTGACGTTATTGAGCGAGGCCAGGCCCGAATACGCGATGATTCCCTGCAACAGCATGATCAGCAGCACGATGGCGAACGCCAGCATCAGACGCGGCATCAGTTTCAGATTATTGATCCATTGCATTGACACGATTCCCCCGTGAAAGTCAGTCCGCATAATCCAGACAGCACATCGCCACGCATGGGCGTGGCGATGTGCGATGCGATTACTTGATGGTGGCGAGCTTCAGGCCGGCCGGGGAGCTGACTTCGATTTCGGCACGCGAACTGTCGCGCTGGATCTTGCCGAGGACGCAGACGTCCTTCCCTTCGAGCGATTCCGGGGCGAAGCTGAACTTGCCGCGGTTGGCGCCGTCGATGCGCGCCGAGAAGGTGTGGCGCGGGAACATGCCGCCCATGTACAGGAAGGTGGGTTCGCCTTCCGAGCTCTGCGCGTACTTGGCCTTTTCGACCTTGCCGCACACCATACCGTCCTTGCCGACGAAGCGGGTGGCCATCTCCGGCGGAATCATTTCCTGCGACTGAGCCGACAGCGTGGGAGCGACGATCACGAGAGCAGCGACGGGGAGGAGCGAGAGCAGGAACTTCATAGGGATTCTCCAGAATCAAAAGTCGAACGGTGACCCGCTTGTGTGGATGCGGGCTTCTATTCAGCTATCGGCTAGCTGCCGTTCAACTTGAAGTGGAAAAGCGTGACTGCTGTCTCACTTTAAAATAGTGGTGCGTCGCGTGTCGGGAGTCTCCCGACACGCGATGGTCGTATAACCATTTGCCTGAAACCGCTGCGGCCGTCGGAGCGGTGCGGTGGGTGCCGGCGTTGCCATGTACGTGTCGTACACAGCATTGCTTGCACATCCTCCACACCTCTCCGACGACCGCGGGCGAGGCAGGTCAGCCGTTTGAATCAGGCGGCTTCTTCGACCAGTTGCTGACCCAGCTCGGTGCTGTCCAGCAGGGTTTCGATATCCAGCAGGATCAGCATACGATCGTCCTGGGTACCGATACCGGAGATGAAACGGGTGTCGACCGCAGCGCCGAATTCGGGCGTGGGGCGGATCTGGTCGTCGTTGAGCGGGATCACGTCCGAGACGCTGTCCACCACGATGCCAACCACGCGGTCTTCGACGTTGAGCACGATCATCACGGTGAAGGCGTCGTAGCGCGCTTCTTTCAGTCGCAGCTTCAGGCGCAGGTCGATCACCGGCACGATGGTGCCGCGCAGGTTGATCACACCCTTGATGTAGTCGGGCGCGTCGGGCAGGCGGGTGACCGAGTCGTAGCCGCGGATTTCCTGCACCTTCAGGATGTCCACGCCGTAGTGTTCTTCGCCCAAGGCGAAGCTGAGGAATTCACCACCGGTGCCGGTGGCAGTGCTTTTATCGTTCATGGAAACTCCGGGCGTTGCGGCTAAATGTCAGGTTGCGGCAGGACTGCGGCAGCAGAGACGGATGCGGGTTGCTCTAGCAACATCGGCGGGGTGGGCAGCAACTTTAGGCGCCGGCCCCGCGTGGTGCGGGGGGGTTCAGAAGGCGCCGCTCTTGCGCGCGTTGCGCTGGCGGTCGACGCGGAAAATGTAGCGCTGGATGGTTTCGTCGGCGCCGCGTGGCAGGTCGCTGAATTGCATGCCGACGCGAAGGCCTTCGCTGCCGTTGGGCAGGGTCTGCTTGTACTGGCTGCACACGGTGAGCGGCAGCGTGATGGGTGCGGTGTCGGGCAGTTGCAGGGTGCAATTGCGGTAGGTGTGTTGCGGTTCGAGCAAGGGCATGCCGTCGGTGAGCGCTACCGCCAGGCCGCCGCTGCTGATGTCGATGACGCGCAGCTGCAGGTTGAGTACGCCGCCCTGTGCTTCTTCCTGACGGATGGTGCAGATGGGCGAGTCGGTGATCGGGGTTTCCAGCCGGTACGATTCGCGCCGCTGCATGTGGTACATGGCGTTAGGCAGATCGGCGCGGAAGGCGACGTGGATGTCGCGCTCCAGGCGCTCGGCCTTTTCCAGGCGGAAACGGATGTTGACCCGCTCCAGTTGGGCGTAGCACAGCAGGTACTTGGCGCCTTCGATGGCGCGGTTGGAGGCATCGCTATGGCTGCCGTCCAGGATCACGCAGTCGTCGTCTTCGTCGATTTCCAGCACGGCGGTGGGCACGGCCATGTCGCGGCCGGCCACATGCATGGTCACGATGGCGCGTTGGTCGAGCAGCTGGCGCAGCAATCCACGGATCTGCCGCTTGTTGCGCAGCAGATAGCGCTCGTCACCTTCGGCAAGGTGATCGGCGTCGTGGTCCAGCTCTGAGGTATCGCCTTGGGACATGGGCACAAGCACAGTGGAAGCGGGAAGGCGCCGGACGGGTTGTCCCGGCGTCGCCTTGATATCGGCGGCAAAGCGAAATCTTTAAGAGCGGCTGACCAGACGCATATGCCTACTGGTGCTGTGAGGGTGCCGCGCATGGCTGCTGTGCGTTTGCTGCAGGGCCCTTGCTGCGGGGCCCTTGCTGCAGGGCCCTTGCCCGCCCACCATCGCGGGACACGCCGTGAATCCGTCCATGGAGGCTCTGGCGCGGGATCCATGCCGCTCAAGGTCCCGCGACGGTGGGCGGGCAAGGACCAGTCAAGTTGGGCGGTGTGCAGAGCTTTCAATCAGGCAACTATCAGCGCTCTGATGTGGCGTCCTGGTTCTTCAAAAAACTACCAGCCAGCTATCTGGTGCGGTGAGGGCATCGCGCCCTCGACGCTGTGATTTCCCTGGCAGCAATCGTGGTTGCCGCATCAGTTATAGGCGTGGCGTGCGTTTGCCAGCAGGGTGCTCAGCCGGTCTTGCGGTTCCAGACGGAACACTGCCACCGCATCGACCAGCTGTGCGGCCTGGTCTTCCATCGAGCGCGCTGCGGCAGTGGCTTCTTCCACCAGCGCGGCGTTTTGCTGGGTGGTTTCGTCCATTTGGGTGACGGTCTGGTTGACCTGGGTGATGCCGGCGGCCTGCTCGCGCGATGCACTGGTGATTTCGCCCATGATGTCGGTGACCCGCTGCACCGAGCTCACCACTTGCTGCATGGTGCTGCCGGCTTCGGAGGCCAATGCCGCGCCGTTACCGATGCGGGTCACCGAGTCTTCGATCAGGTGCTTGATCTCTTTTGCCGCACCGGCCGAACGCTGCGCCAGCGTGCGTACTTCGCTGGCGACCACGGCAAAGCCACGGCCCTGTTCGCCGGCACGTGCCGCTTCCACGGCCGCGTTCAACGCCAGGATATTGGTCTGGAAGGCGATGCCGTCGATGACGCTGATGATCTCGGCGATCTTCTTGGACGAGGTGTCGATGTCGGCCATGGTGGTGACCACGCGGCCGACCACATCGCCGCCCTTGACCGCCACGCCGGCGGCATCCAGCACCAGGCGGTTGGCCTGGTCGGCGTTGTCGGCGTTCTGCTTGACGGTGGCGGTGAGTTCTTCCATCGAGGCAGCGGTTTCTTCCAGCGCGGCCGCTTGTTGCTCGGTGCGACGCGACAGGTCGCTGTTGCCGGTGGCGATTTCGCTGGCGGCTGAATTGATCGCCAGGGAAGAGTCCTTGATGCGGCGCACGATGCCGGCCAGCTGGTCGGCGGTGGCATTGGCGTCGTCGCGGATGGTGGCGAACACGCCTTGTAGGTCGCCGTCCATGCGCGCGGTCAGATCGCCTTGCGACAGCGACGAGAGCAACGCGGAGACGCGCGACAGGCCGTCGGCGTTGTTGTCCAGCAACGTGTTGAGTTGTTGGGCCAGCAGCAGCAGGAAGCCGTGCTTGCCCTGGATGTCGATCCGCTCGCTGAGGTCGCCGGCGGCGGCAGCCTGCACGACGTGCGCGACCTCCTGTTCCACCTGCACTTCCTGGGTGCGGTCGCTCCATTCGACCACATAGCCCATGCGCTCGCCGGTGGCAGCCAGCACCGGGCTGACCACTTCCAGCACCACGCGGCCGCCGATCTCGATCTGTGCGGTGTGCGCGCCCTTGAGCTGATCCAGCAGGCGTGCCTGATCCGGGTTGCGATGGAACTGGTCGATGCGGGTGTCGCTCAATGCGTTGGCATCGAAGCCGGGCAGGTCGTGCCGCAGCACGTCCTGCATCGCCGAGAGCATGCGCTGCAGCGGGCGATTGACGTAGATGATGCGGCGGTCGGCGTCGGCGATCATCACGTTGGTGCTGACATCGTCCAGCGCGGTGCGTACGCGCAGCGCTTCGCTGGCGATCAGATGGTCGCGTTCCAGGCGTGCGCGCAGGTCGTCGCGCATGGTGCGTGCGTTGAGCAGCAGGCGGCCGAGTTCGTCGTGCCGGTCGATCTCGATGGGGTTGTCCAGGCGGCCGGCAGCCACATCGCCGAGCACGCGTTCCACTGCCAGCAACGGGCGGGTGACCATCTTGCGCGCGGCAATGAACACCACCGCGATGCACAGCGCCAGCACCACCAGCGAGAACAGCAGCATGCTACCCATCAATGCGTCCAGCGGGCCGTCGATGGCGCTGCGTGGCTGCGCGCCAATCACCGCCCACTGCCACGGCGCGTAGCGCTGTGCGTTGACTTCGAATGCCTGGCTGCTGCCCTTGGCATCGCGCAGCTGCAGGGTGGCGCTGGGCTGCTTGCCGTCCAGCACCGCCTGCAACAGCGCCTGCTGCTCGGCCGGCACCAGCGCCGCCAACGTGGACGGGGTGCCCGGTGGGGCCGCGATGACCTGGCCCTGATGGTCGCCCGGCGCCATGTCGACGATGACGAAGTAGCCATCCTGGCCCAGTTTGGTGGCGCTGACCTGGGACTTGAGCGCGGCCAGCCCCTGGGTGTAGTTGCGCCCGACGAACAGCGCGCCGATCACTTCGCCGGCGGCGTTGCGCAGCGGCTGGTAGTGGGTCATGTACTGCTCGCCGAACAGCTGCGCCTGGCCGGTGAAGGCATTGCCTTGCGACAGTGCGGCGTAGGCCTTGCCCTTGCGATCGAGCAGGGTGCCGATGACGCGTTCGTTCTGCTTGTTGCGCAGCGAGGTGGTGATACGCACGAAGTCGTCGCCGGTGCGCGCAAAGATGGTGGCGACACCGCCGGCGGCCTGTGCAAAGCGATCCACTGCGTCGAAGTTGAGATTCAGCACCTGCTTGCCGGCGCGCAGTGACGGGGTGTTCTGCTCGCCGATGGTGACGGTGCTGGCGCTATCGAGTTCGCGCGCTCCGGTGGGGAGCATGTCGTCAAACACGCTGCCCAGGCGCTGGGTGCCTTCGGTCAGGGTGACGTCGTACATCGCAACCGACTGCTGCATCAATCGGGTACTGGAGCGCAGCTCGGCCTTGACCTGCGATTCGATGTCGCCAGCGGACTGACGGTAAATGGTCAGAGCCAGCAGGCCCAACGAGATGGCGATGACCAGGGTCAGCAGTGCGGAGAGCCGCGTGCCGACAGAGAGGCGGTTGAAGGAATGCATGAGGAATCGACCTTGCCCGGGGGAGGGCGTTACGGATGCGTGAAGTCCATAGCGGCTGACCATGCTCGAAATTCATCGTTTCTGTCGAAATCAGCACAAATCAGCCAGTGCATTCAGCCATCAGTCGGTGTAAGCGTTTCCAGTGCCTCGGCATTCATCTGTGATTTGTAAATTTCGGGTGAAATTTGAAGGTCGCCGCTTGCGACCAGGGGAGCGGAACGACCGTCAAAACGCCTGCCTGGCTGCTGGTCTCGACTTGGGAGTGGGGACGGCAGACCAAAAAAGGGCCGCTTCCCCTCGCAAGGGAAGCGGCCCATAAGATCGGCGGAGTGCGGATCGAAGGCTCTCGAAGTGTGTGGTGTTGCCTGTGGACCGTGTTACTGGGAACTGCCGTGTCGCTGCCGTGTCGCTGCCGTGTCGCTGCCGCGTTGCGCAGCGGTGCCGGCGTGTCATGCCCTCCCTGTGCCGTCTGGCCAGCGCGGCGCCTTGCAGTGAGAGGGCGCAGCACGTCCCAGGCGTGGTCAGCGGATCAGAACTCCTGCCAGTCGCCGGCAGCGGCGGCATGGGCGCCGCCATTGCTGGCGCGGGGCGAGGCGGAGGCCAGCACCGGCCGCGGTGCGCTGCGTGGCATGGCGCGTGCAGCGCCGAGCGGCGCAGTGCGTGCGGCAACCGGCAGGTGGCTCTCGATCTTGAACACGGCCACCGCTTGGGTGAGCTGCTGGGCCTGTTCTTCCATTGCACGTGCTGCAGCCGTGGCTTCTTCCACCAATGCGGCGTTCTGCTGGGTGGCTTCATCCATGTGAGTGACGGTCTGGTTGACTTGTTCGATTCCGGCCGACTGCTCCTGCGAGGCGGCGGAGATCTCGCTCATGATGTTGGTCACACGCTGCACGCTGGCAACGATCTCGGCCATGGTCTTGCCGGCCTGGTCCACCAGCTGCGAACCGTCGGCCACCCGCTGCACCGAGTCGTCGATCAGGCTCTTGATCTCCTTGGCCGCAGCCGACGAGCGCTGTGCGAGTGTGCGCACTTCCGATGCCACCACCGCAAAGCCACGGCCCTGGTCGCCGGCACGCGCCGCTTCCACGGCGGCATTCAAGGCCAGGATATTGGTCTGGAACGAGATACCGTCGATGACGCTGATGATGTCGGCAATGCGCTTGGAGGAGGTTTCGATGCCACTCATGGTGTCGACCACCTTGCTGACCACCTCGCCGCCCTGCGATGCCACGCTGGCGGCGCCGATGGCGAGCTGATTGGCCTGGCGGGCGCTTTCTGCGTTTTGCCTGACGGTGGAGGTCAGTTCTTCCATGGATGCAGCGGTTTCTTCCAGGTTGGCGGCCTGTTGTTCGGTGCGCTGCGACAGATCCTGGTTGCCGGCGGCGATTTCGCTGGCGGCGGCATTGATCGAGGTGGCCGAGTGCTGAATGTGCCCGACGATGCCGGACAACTGGGTCGCCGTGGCGTTGGCGTCGTCGCGCATCTGTGCGAACACGCCGTGGAACTCACCACTCATGCGTGCGGTGAGGTCGCCGGCAGCGATCGACTGCAACAGGCCCGAGAGCGACTGCAGGTTGCCATCGGCGGTGGCCATCAAGGTGTTGAGGCTTTCCACCATCAAGCGGAAGTCGTATTGAAAGCGCTCGGTATCGCCCCGGGCGCTGAAATCGCCATTGGCCGCCGACTGGGCCAGGTGCTTGATCTGGGTATTCATCGCACCGAGATTGACCTTGACCTGGGCCATGGTCTCGCTGAGCACCGCCTTTTCGCCTGGCAGCTTTTCCATGTCTTCGCTGAGGTCGCCGATGGCGTAGCGGCCCATGATCTGTGCCAGCTTCATCTTCACTGCAATATGCGACGCCACCAGGTTGTTGGTGTCGCCGGCCATGCGGCCATACTCGCCCGGGAATGCCTCGGCGTCGATACGGAAGCTGATCTGGCCATCGTCGTGGCGCTTGGCCATGTCGGTCTGTGCGGCGAGCAGGTTGCGCACCTGCGATTGCATCTTGTCCATCGCCTGCAGCAGACGACCGGTTTCATCGCTGGCCTCGCTGTGCACTGCGTTATCGAGCTTGCCATCGGCAATGGCCTCGGCAGCGCGGGTGGCGCGGTTCAGCGGGCCGGTGAGGCTGCGGGTGATCGTCCAGGCCAGTAGTGCGCTCAGCAGCACCACGGCCAGGCCGCCGCCGATCAGCATGCTGCGGCCACGCGCCATCGAGACATTGGCCTGGTCGTAGGCCAGCTGGCTGCTCTTGCGCTGCGCATCCGAGTAGGTGCGGATCGCATCCTGCCAGCGCTGGGTGGCTGGTGCTGCGCGTTCGAGCAGGATGGGCATGGCCTGGTCGACCTTGCCGGCCGTGCCCAGTTCGCGCACCTGCTGGTTATGCGCCAGCGCCTGCTCGCGGGTTGAATCCAGCGCGTTGCGCAATTGCTGGTCGTGCGCGTCGGCGGGAAACGCGTAGAGCTTCTCGCGCAGGTCCTTGTAGCGGGTGCGCTGCGTGTCGATCACTTCGCCAAACTGGCGATTCTGCTCGGGCGTGGTCGGCAGCACGATGTTGCGCAGGTTCAACGAGATTGTGGCATTGGCGTCCAGCATGTCGGTGGCGTACTGGATCATCGCCATATTGCGTTTGACGATGGTGTCCAGGCGATCGCGCGCCTGACCAAGCGTGTACAGGCCGGCGGCCACCAGCGCGCAGGACAGCAGGATCAGGATGCCGAATGCCAGCGAGAGGCGTTTGCCGACGTTGAAGCGATGCAGAAAAGAAGTCATGGAATGGCCTGAGCAATGGGTGGGCGAAGCAGCAGGAGCTGCACACGTACGCTGGAGCGCTGCGGGGAACTGCTGCCTTGCGTGATCCAGTAACGGCCGGGTCGTGAGAGCATTGATGTGCGCGGTTTGAGCGGTTAAATCCACGGATCAGCTACGTGATGGCCATGTGTAGACCACGTAGGGAATTGGTGGTCGGCTGTCGGGAGAGACCCTTGATGCCCTGTCGGAATTTGTCTTTCCAGGCCAAAACACTGCTCTGATCGCAGCTGGATGTGAAGAAGGATTTCACGCAGGTATGTGCTGTCCCGGATGCCCGGATGCCCGGATGGTTTGGCACGCGCGCGATGCGGCTGCGCCGAGATGGGCTGTTCGGCATAGAGCGTTGCGTTCCGCCGCAGCGCATCGACAGCGCAGACAGCCATCCCATGAAGGAGAGATCGTGCGCGGCGTTCTCCGTAAACGCGCACGGCCGACCTGGGAGTGCCGGGCCGGCCGTTTGGGGAGAACAAGACCGAAGCCGTTGCTCCGGTGGCACTGGCTCAGAATTCGCGCCAATCCTCGCTGCCTGTGGTGGCGAGGGCGGGCGCTGGCGCTCGCCCGCTGCTGCGCAGATGCCGCAGATGTGACGGCGCTGCAGGTTTGACGGTTTGGCGGGTGATGAGGCGTGCAGCGTGGGTGTCGTCGTCCAGCTTGAACACGGCCACCGCTTCGGTGAGCTGCTGGGCCTGTTCTTCCATTGCGCGTGCTGCGGCGGTGGCTTCTTCCACCAATGCGGCGTTTTGTTGGGTGGCCTCATCCATCTGGGTGACGGTGAGATTGACCTGCTCGATGCCGGCAGATTGTTCCTGCGAGGCGGCGGAAATCTCGCTCATGATGTCGGTGACGCGCTGCACCGAGGAGACGATTTCAGCCATGGTGCGGCCTGCATGGTCTACCAGCTGCGAGCCGTCGGCCACGCGCTGCACCGAGTCGCCGATCAGGTCCTTGATCTCCTTGGCGGCGGCAGACGAACGCTGTGCCAGCGTGCGTACTTCCGAGGCCACCACCGCAAAGCCGCGGCCTTGTTCGCCGGCACGCGCGGATTCCACAGCGGCGTTCAAGGCCAGGATATTGGTCTGGAAGGCGATGCCGTCGATGACGCTGATGATGTCTGCAATTTTCTTCGAGGACGCCTGGATGCCGGCCATGGTGTCGACCACCTTGCCGACCACTTCGCCGCCTTGCGAAGCCACGCTGGCCGCGCCGATGGCCAGCTGATTGGCCTGCCGTGCGCCCTCGGCATTCTGCTTGACGGTGGAGGTGAGCTCTTCCATCGAGGCGGCAGTCTCCTCCAGGTTGGCGGCCTGTTGTTCGGTGCGCTGCGACAGGTCGTTGTTGCCGGCGGCAATTTCGGTGGCAGCCGTATTGATCGAGACTGCCGAGGTTTGAATGCGCCCGACGATGCCGGCCAGCTGGCTGGCGGTGGCGTTGGCGTCGTTGCGCATCTGTGCAAACACGCCTTTGAAATCGCCGTCCATGCGTGCGGTCAGATCGCCCGCTGCAATGGCCTGCAACATGCCCGACAGCGATTGCAGGCTGCCATCGGCAGTGGCCATCAAGGTGTTGAGGCTTTCGACCATGATGCGGAAGTCGTACTGGAACTGCGCCGCATCGCCGCGTGCGCTGAAGTCGCCAGCCGCTGCGGCCTGGGCCAGCTGCTTGATCTGCTGATTCATCGCTGCCAGATTGCGTTTGACCTGCGCCATGGTCTCGGTGAGTTTGGCTTGTTCGCCGGGCAGGGCGTCCATGTCCTCGCTGAGGTCGCCAATCGCATAGCGGCCCATGATCTGCGCCAGGCGCGCAGTGACCTGGATGTGGCTGTCGACCAGCGCGTTGGTGTCGCCGGCCATGCGGCCGTAATCGCCCGGGAAAGCGCCGGCATCCATGCGGAAGCTCACCTTGCCGGCATCGTGGTGCTTGGTCATGTCCAGCTGGGCGGTGATCAGGTTGCGCACCTGCGACTGCATCTTGTCCATGGCCTGCAGCAGGCGACCGGTTTCGTCGCTGGCCTCGCTATGCACGGCGTTATCGAGCTTGCCCTCGGCAATCGCTTCGGCGGCGCGGGTGGCACGGCTCAGCGGCCGGGTGAGGCTGCGGGTGATCAGCAAGCCCAAGGTGCCGCTCAACAGCACCACCAGCAGCGAACCGCCGACCAGCAACTTGCGCGAATCGGCCATCGACTGCAGCGCCAGCTCTGCCGCTTCGGCAGCGAGCTTGTCCTGCAGTGTGATGTTCTCGCCGATCTTGTCCTGCCACTGCTGCAGCGCGGGCGCTGCCTGGGTGAGCAGCAGCGGCAATGCCTCGTCGCTGCGGCCTGACGTCACCAGGTCGATGACCTTGTTGTTCAAATCGCGCACTTGCGGAGTGAGGCGGTCGATCTCTTCGCGGATGTCCTGGCCCTGCGACGAAGACGGCATGGCATAGAGCGCGTCGCGTGCCTTGGCATAGTCGACGCGCGCCTGCTTGATGGATGCGACGAATTTCAGGTTGTCTTCGTTGCTGGTTGGCAGCACGACATTGCGCAACTCCGAGGCGATGACGTAATTGGCATTCATCATGTCGTTGGAGAGGCGGATCTTGGTCATGTTCTGACGTACAAGATCCTCGACCAGTGCGCGTGCCGAACTCAGCCCGCGATAGCCGATGATGGCGATGAAGCCGGAGAGCAGGATCAGCACGGTGAAGGCGGCAGCCAATCGCGGCCCGACGTTGAAACGCAGCAAAAGAGAGGTCATGGAATCGCTCGACTCGAAACGGTGGGAGGCGGTTACGCCGACAGGCCAGCCAGGCGCGCTGCGCTCGTGTCGCCTGTCGGCACGCCCACTGATAACGGCGCTGGTTGCGATCAATTAAGTCGGCTCGGCCTGCTTGGTAAAGCCGGGTCTCAGGCAGATGATGGCCGCGTGTGGATGGCTGGTGCATATCCGGTGCCACTGTGCGCAATTCTGCGATCCAGCCGTTGAAATACGTGATTTTTTGTAAATTGGCGTGCTGCGGAAAGTTGCGAGCGTTTGTTGCATTTCACGTGCGCCGCACAGCTCACACGCATACAACGCTGGCCCGATGCCGCGGTGAGACAGCCTTGCAGTGGTGAAACCTATCTGGCGGCAGATGTGGCCGCCGACCGAGGGCAGGCGACGTTTCACCTGCGCCTGCCATCGGACGGCGGAGGCCGGTGATGCGTGTGACAGATACTCTCGTGCACGCTTTTGTTTCGTATCCCATCTGCACCTAGGGACGATGACGTGTAGCGCCAGATGCGGATTCCACCACCGATTTGGCACCGCACGTTGCGTTGTGCATCGACACGACGGCCGTGCGCGACGGCCTGTCGTGCTTTCAACGCTTGAGCTGCGCTTAGAACTCCTGCCAATCGCCCAGATCGGCGGCCGCTGTGGTGGTGCCCGCAGCGCTGCGACGCAGCGAGACGGCTGCCGAGGTAGCGCGTGCCGCCGGACGCGGCGCGAAGCGGGCATTGGCCGTTGCACTGGCAATGGCCGACAACTGACGCGCTACCGGTGCGTGTGCGGCCACCTTGAACACTGCCACGGCTTCGGTGAGTTGCTGCGCCTGTTCTTCCATCGCACGGGCGGCGGCGGTGGCTTCTTCAACCAGTGCGGCGTTTTGCTGGGTGGTTTCGTCCATCTGGGTCACGGTCTGGTTGACCTGTTCGATGCCGGCATATTGCTCCTGCGAGGCGGAAGAAATCTCGCCCATGATGTTGGTGACGCGCTGCACGCTGGCGACGATCTCGGCCATGGTGGTGCCGGCCTGGTCGACCAGGGTGGCCCCCTGGGTAACCTTGCTGACCGAGTCGTCGATCAGGTGCTTGATCTCTTTGGCAGCACTGGCCGACCGCTGCGCCAGGGTGCGCACTTCCGAGGCGACCACGGCGAATCCGCGGCCTTGTTCGCCGGCACGGGCCGCTTCCACCGCAGCATTCAACGCAAGGATATTGGTCTGGAAGGCGATGCCGTCGATGACGCTGATGATCTCGGCAATCTTCTTCGACGAGCCCTGGATGTCGGCCATGGTGGTGACCACATTTGCCACCACAGCGCCGCCTTGCGAAGCCACTGCCGCGGCGCCGATGGCGAGCTGGTTGGCCTGGCTTGCATGTTCGGCATTCTGCTTGACGGTGGAGGTGAGCTCTTCCATCGAGGCGGCGGTTTCTTCGAGATTGGCGGCCTGTTGTTCGGTGCGCTGCGACAGATCCTGATTACCGGTGGCGATTTCGCCGGAGGCCAGGCCGATCGCGCCGGCGGCTTCCTGGATCCGGCCCACGATGTTGGCGAGCTGCTCAGCAGTGGCATTGGCGTCGTCGCGCATCTGGGCAAACACGCCCTGATACTGGCCGGTCATGCGTGCGGTGAGGTCGCCGGCGGCGATCGACTGCAGCAAGCCGGACAACGACTGCAGGTTGCCGTCGGCAGTGGCCATCAGGTGGTTGAGGCTTTCCACCATGATGCGGAAATCGAACTGGAACTGCTCGGCATTGCCACGCGCGGTGAAGTCGCCGTTGGCTGCGGCCTGGGCAAGGTGCTTGATCTCGTGATTCATCGTGGACAGGTTGTGCTTGACCTGGTTCATCGCCGTGGTGATCGCGGCTTTTTCGCCTGGCAATTGCGGCATGTCTTCGCTCAGATCACCGATGGCGTAACGCTCCACCAGGTGGATGGTCTGCATCTCGACCTTGATGTGCGCGGCAACCAGCTCGTTGGTGTCTTCGGCCATGCGACCGAAGTCGCCGGGGAACCCAGCGGCATCCATGCGGAAGCTGATCTGGCCTGCATCGTGGCGCTTGGCCATGTCCAGCTGCGCGCTGATCAGGTTGCGTACCTGGTCCTGCATCTTGTCCATCGCCTGCAGCAGGCGGCCGGTTTCGTCGTTGCTGGTGGTGCGCACGTCGTTGTCGAGATTGCCGCTGGCAATGGCTTCGGCGGCACGGGTGGCCTGCGACAGCGGGCGCACCAGGCTGCGGGTGATGGCCCAACCCAGCAGGCCACTGATGAACACAACCGCCAGGCCGCCACTGATCAACATCACGCGGCCGCGTGCCATCGCCGTGGTGGCTACATCGTTGGCTTCCTGCGCGCGCTGGCTCTGCAGCGCCTTGTATTCCAGCAGCGCACCCTGCCACACCTGCGTGGCCGGCGCCGCACGCTGCAGCAGCAATGGCAGTGCCTCATCGGCTTTGCCTGCAAGCCCTAGATCGATGACCTGGCGGTTGAGCGCACTGGCGATCTTGTTGTTCTGATCGATCTTGTCGCGCATGGCCTGCCCTGTCTGTGTCGCCGGGAAGACGTAAAGCTGCTCGCGCGCTTTGTCGTAGATGCTGCGCTGTTCTTCGATGAAGGTGGCGAAGCGACGATTCTCTTCAGCGGTGGTCGGCAGCACGAGATTGCGTAGCTGCAAGGCGATCACCGAGACGGCGTCATTCATCTCTTGCAGATGCTGGACGATGACCATGTTGCGATTGGTGAGCGTATCCAGGCTCTGACGCGCTTGCGCTAGCGTGTAAAGACCGGCAGCCACCAGTGCGCACGACAGCAGGATCAGCGTGCCGAACGCGAAGGTCAGGCGCTTGCCGACATTGTACCGTTGAAGAAGAGCGATCATGTTGAGTCTCGGAGGCGATGGGCAGGAAGGGGAAATGCGCATCGGCAGGGTCGCGTAATCCATACGCCAAGCGCTGCCGGGGCGGGCATGCATCCGGCCGATCCATCGCTGCGCGTGAGTGGTTGTCACGCTGCGCTCGATTGCAAGGCAGGTCTGCATGCTTGTGTACGGTAACGGCGCGGATGGCAGTGGCTGAACTGGCCTGGCCAGCCGCGTATGGGTGGCCGTCACCAAGATGATGCTGATGTGCACGAACGACCCGAAACCCCCCTCATGGGAGCGCCATCAGCACGCGATGGTGCGGTGCCAATTCACTGCTCGATCACGGGCTGAAGCGTGACGGCAGCATGCAGGCAGGTGGTTTGCCGGGTAAGTGCACCGGCTTTGGGAAGCGAATCGGCGCGATGCCGCGTTCGCTCATGACGCATATCAGGACGCGCGGATGACGGCGCGTCCAAGGTCGGAAGGCGGCATCGCGGTTGCCGCAGTGCCCTCAGGGCAGCACCACCGGTCGTCCTGGCAGGGCAGCGACACAACTGCGGTGGTGGGGGTGTCCCATCGACAGGCGATCAGGTCGCCGGCCCCATCACCGGCCGTCTGCGGCGTGCCGCATGCGGGGCGGTCAGCGCGCCCGGCGGCCCTCAGGCTGCACGATCAAGGCGGGGCGACACCGCAACCTGCAACTGGAACACCGATACCGCATTACGTAACTGCTGCGCCTGTTCTTCCATCGCGCGGGCGGCGGCGGTGGCTTCTTCCACCAGCGCGGCGTTCTGCTGGGTGGCCTGGTCCATCTGCGCGATGGTTTGGCCCACCTGTTCGATGCCTTGCGACTGCTGCTGCGAGGCCTCGCTGATCTCGTGCATGATGGTGGTGACGTCCTGCACCGAATCGACGATGTCCTGCATGGTGCGACCGGCCTGGCCGACCAGTTGGTTGCCATGCTCGACCCGGCTGACCGAATCGTCGATCAGCTGCTTGATCTCTTTCGCCGCACCGGCCGAGCGCTGCGCCAGCGTGCGCACTTCACTGGCCACTACTGCAAAGCCGCGGCCTTGCTCGCCTGCGCGCGCGGCTTCCACTGCCGCGTTCAAGGCCAGGATGTTGGTCTGGAACGCGATGCCATCGATGACGCTGATGATGTCGGCGATCTTCTTTGACGCAGCCTGGATGCCGGCCATGGTGCCCACGACCTCACCGACCACCGCACCGCCTTGCGAGGCCACCGTGGCCGCACCGACCACCAGTTGGTTCGCACGGCGCGCATGCTCGGCGTTGTTGCGCACGGTGGCGGTGAGTTCCTCCATCGAGGCGGCGGTTTCTTCCAGGTTGGCGGCCTGTTGCTCGGTGCGCTGCGACAGATCCTGATTGCCGGTCGCAATCTCGCCGGCGGCATCGTTGATGGCATCGGTGGACTGCTGGATACGCCCGACGATGTCAGCCAGCTGGGTGACGGTGGCATTGGCGTCGTCGCGCATGCGCGCGAACACGCCGTGGAAATCGCCGTGCATGCGGGTGGTGAGATCGCCGGCCGCAATCGCCTGCAACACCGTGGAAAGCGCCTGCAGGTTGGCGTCGGCGGTGGACATCAGCTGATTCAGGCTGTCCACCATCGCGCGGAAGTCGTGCTGGAAGCGCTGCGCATCGCCGCGCACGCTGAAATCGCCGTTGGCGGCGGCCTGCGCGAGCAGCTTGATCTCGCTGTTCATCGCCGACAGGTTGGCCTTGACGGTATCCATGGTGTCGGTGAGCACGGCCTTTTCGCCGGGCAGTCGGTCCATGTCCTGGCTCAGGTCGCCGATGGCATAACGCGACATGATCTGTGCGAGTTTCATTTTCACTGCGATGTGCGAGCCGACCAGCGCGTTGGTGTCGCGCACCATGATGGCGTAGGCACCGGGAAAGCTGTCTGCCGGCATGCGGTAGCTGAGCTGGCCAGCCTCGTGCCGCTGCGCCATCTCGCTTTGCGCGCTCAGCACCCGCTGCAGTTGTTCCTGCATCCGGCGCATGGTGCCGAGCAATTGCCCGGTCTCGTCGCGGCTGGCGGCGACCACATGATCGTCCAGCTGGCCCTGCGCGATATTGGCTGCCACCGCGGCGGCGCGGCGTACATTACGGGTCAGCCGCGACAAGGTGTACCAACCCAGCGTGGCGATCAGCAGTGCCAGCAGCGACAGGCCGGCGATGGCTTCCCACATCGCGTTGCGTGCATCCACCAGGTGACGTTGGGATTGCCGCTGCAGCGCCTGCAACGAGACGTCGCTGAGCGCCTGCAGGGTCTGGCCAAGCGCATCGAGCGCGGCGTTCCATTGCGTGTCTGCCTGGGTATCGCTGCCTTCCAGCGCGGTGGCGAGGGCGGCCAGGGCCGCGCTTGCTTGGGTGGCTTCGGTCCTGGCGGCATCGGCCAGGGCCGGATCGGGCTGTTCCAGCAGGCCCATCGCCTTGTCCAGCTCATGCCGGAAACGTACATGGTTTCGCGCAAGCTGATTGAGTTGCTCGCGCAGCACGGCGCGTCTTTCGCCAGCCTGCGACGGGTCGCTGGCGGCATCCAGGCGGGTCAGCGATTCGGTGGCGTCGGGGCTGTAGATCAGCGTGGACACCACCAGATGGTAGCTCTCGATATATGGGGTGTAGACCAGCTGGCTGTCGTCGCGCAGCGCATCGAGCGCGGCGAACGCCTGTTCGCTCACGGCGGCATAGCCCTCGGCGGCCGCGCCGGCAACATGGCGCTGCTGCAGGGCAAGCAATTCTTTCTGGCTACGTTCGAAGCCGGGCATGCTGGCCGTGGTGGCGAGCAGTTGGGTGAGATCGCGCTCGGCCCGTTGCGCCGCAGCGCTGGCAGTGCTGCCGCTGCCCACATGCGCAGCGTGCAGGTCGGTGATCAGGCCCAGCACCTGCCCAAGCGGTGCATAGCTGCGCAACTCGTTGCTGCTGATGGCGACGCTTTCATTGAGCTTGCCGCTGTAAAGCAGCACCGGGATCACCAGGCCAGCCAATGCAAGCACGCCGATCACACCGAGTTTTTTGACAATGGCCACATCGTCCCAGCGGCTGGTCCAGCGACGCAGGGAGGATGAAGCGGTGTGCTGCAACAGCGCAGGAGCAATGGTCATCGGTGCCTCTCATAAGCGTACGCAGGCTATCGGCCGATAACTGTTATGCCTTGAGCCGGTCGGCATCGCTGCCGACCGAAACCGTTCAGGCAGTTTAGTTCGCTTAGAACTCCTGCCAGCTGGTGTCGTTGCTGGGCGCGGTGACCACCGCGCGCAGTTGGGCGGCTGCGGTGCGGCCGGCTGCTGGCACCTTGGCCTTGAGCGCTGAACTCACCACCGGTCGCGAGGGCGTGGCGCGCACGGTCGGAGCTGCGTAGGCCGCATCGATCTTGAATACGGCCACCGCCTCGGTCAGGCCCACGGCCTGTTCTTCCAGCGAGCGTGCGGCGGCGGTAGCTTCTTCCACCAGCGCGGCGTTCTGCTGGGTGGTTTCATCCATGCTGGTCACGGTCTGGTTGACTTGCTCGATGCCGGCCGACTGTTCCTGCGAGGCCGCGGAGATCTCGCCCATGATGTCGGTGACGCGTTGGACGCTGGAGACGATCTCGCCCATGGTCTTGCCGGCGCTGTGCACCAGCACCGAGCCGTCGGCCACGCGCTGTACGGAGTCGTCGATCAGGCTCTTGATCTCCTTGGCCGCAGCCGACGAGCGCTGGGCGAGTGTGCGCACTTCCGATGCCACCACCGCAAATCCGCGGCCTTGTTCGCCTGCGCGTGCGGCTTCCACCGCAGCGTTCAAGGCCAGGATATTGGTCTGGAACGAGATGCCGTCGATGACGGAGATGATGTCGGCGATCTTCTTGGACGAGGCCTCGATCCCGCTCATGGTCTCGACCACCTTGCTGACGATCTCGCCGCCCTGCGACGCGACGCCGGCCGCGCCGATGGCGAGCTGGTTGGCCTGGCGTGCGCTTTCGGCGTTTTGCTTGACGGTGGATGTGAGTTCTTCCATGGATGCAGCGGTTTCTTCCAGGTTGGCGGCCTGTTGTTCTGTGCGCTGCGACAGATCCTGGTTGCCGGCGGCGATTTCGCTGGCGGCACCCTTGATGGACGTCGCCGAGGCCTTGATGCCACTGACGATTACGGCCAGCTGCGTGGCAGTGGCATTGGCATCGTCGCGCATCTGTGCAAACACGCCGCGGAAGTCACCACTCATGCGCGCGGTGAGGTCGCCGGCGGCGATGGACTGCAACAGCCCGGACAGCGATTGCAGATTACCGTCGGCGGTGGACATCAGCGTATTGAGGCTTTCCACCATCACCCGGAAGTCGTACTGGAAGCGCTCGGCATCGCCGCGTGCGCTGAAGTCGCCGTTGGCGGCCGCTTGCGCCAGCTGCTTGATCTCGCTGTTCATCGCGCCAAGGTTGGCCTTGACCTGCGCCATGGTGTCGCTGATCACGGCCTTTTCGCCGGGGAGTCTTTCCATGTCTTCCGAGAGGTCGCCAATCGCGTAACGGCCCATGATCTGCGACATGCGCATCTTCAGTGCGATGTGCGAACCCACCAGCGTATTTGTGTCGTGCGCCATGCGGCCATAGTCGCCGGGGAATGCGGCCGCATCGATACGGAAGCTGATCTGGCCATCGTCGTGGCGCTTGGCCATGTCGGTCTGTGCAGCCAGCAAATTGCGTAGCTGCAGCTGCATCTTCTGCATCGCCTTGAGCAAACGCCCGGTTTCGTCGTTGGCGCGGGTCTCCACGTCGTTATCCAGGTTGCCGGCGGCAATGGATTCGGCTGTGCGGGTAGCGCGGTTCAGCGGCTGGGTGAGGCTGCGGGTGATGAGAACTGCCAGTAGGCTGCTGATCACCAGCACCGCGACACCACCGGCAATCAACATGGCCTTGCCGCGGTTCATCGCGGCGACCGCTTGCTCATAGCTTGCCTGGGTCTGCTTTTCCTGCAATGCGACGTTTTCGTCGATCCTGGCCTGCCAGGCGGTCATGGCAGGGCGGGCTTTTTCGACCATCAGCTTTTGTGCTTCGTCGTTCTTGTTTTGCATGGCAAGCGCCATGACCTGGTCGTTAAGGTCTCGGGCAACCTCGCGCGCCGCATCGATTTGCGCGCGCAGCTTGCGGCCGGAAGGCGTGGGTGGGAAGGCATCCAGCGCCTTGCGCTCATGCGCGTAGGCCTGGCGCTTTTGCTTGACCGTCTCCAACGCCTGATCGTTCAGTTCCTGGCTGGTCACCATGGACAGCGTGCCCATGGCGATGAAAATATCGGAGTTGGCCGCGCGCATATTGTTGCTGAGCCGAATCTTGACCAAACGGTCTTTGACGATGGAGTCCAGCTGCGCACGCGCTTCGGCCATCGTTCCCAGGCCTGCGGCGACCAGCAGGCCGGACAGCAGGATCAAAATGCTGAAGGCCGCGCCAAGGCGGCGGCCCACGTTGTAGCGTTGCAAGAATGTGTTCATGGCTGGTTTCCAGACGTCGTGGCGAGTGTTGCTGCGCGTGTGACGTAAGGCATGACTTCATGATCATACCGACGCCGCTCTCTGGGATAACGGCTGGGCTATGCAGGAATGAACGTTTGTGATGCGCAAAATATATAACTGCGGTCACAGAGGTGAATATTCAGGACATTTTTTGTCCATACGGTGCTGCAGGAATGGTTTGAACGGTGTCAGCGCAGATGCCTGGTACGCCATGAAGACAGGCTCAACCACTGCGGCACATGGATCCTGAAAATGTCCGCACAATGACTTGTCGTTGTCCGGTGTGTCGTGCTCAGATGACGCCCGGTTGCGATGCACGCAAAAAAAAACCGCGCTCGATGCCGAACGCGGTTCTGGGTCTGGCGATGTTGCGTAGGGTTAGAACTCCGACCAGTTCGATTCGTTGGAAGCAACCGCCACCGGCTTGCTGCGCGCAGCAGGCTTGCTGGCGGTTGCGGCAGCAAGCCTGCCGGGCTTGCGCGCCGGTGAAGCGGCTTTTGGAGCACTGCGCGGAGCAGTGTGCGTGGCGACCTGCGGGTAAGTCGCATCGGTCTTGAACACCGCGACCGCTTCGGTCAGACCCACGGCCTGTTCTTCCAGCGCACGCGCGGCGGCAGTGGCTTCTTCCACCAGCGCGGCGTTCTGCTGGGTGGTTTCATCCATGCTGGTCACGGTCTGGTTGACTTGCTCGATGCCGGCCGACTGTTCCTGCGAGGCCGCGGAGATCTCGCCCATGATGTCGGTGACGCGCTGCACGCTGGCGACCACCTCGCTCATGGTCTTGCCGGCGGTGTGCACCAGCGCGGAGCCTTCGGCCACGCGTCGCACGGAGTCGTCGATGAGGTCCTTGATCTCCTTGGCCGCGCCCGCGGAGCGCTGGGCGAGGGTGCGGACTTCCGAGGCCACCACTGCAAAGCCACGGCCCTGTTCGCCGGCGCGTGCCGCTTCCACCGCCGCGTTCAAGGCCAGGATGTTGGTCTGGAACGCGATGCCATCGATGACGCTGATGATATCGGCGATCTTTTTGGACGAGGCTTCGATGCCGGACATGGTGTCGACCACCTTGCCGACCACATCGCCGCCTTGCACCGCCACGCTGGCGGCGCCAATGGCGAGTTGGTTGGCCTGACGCGCGCCCTCGGCATTCTGCTTGACGGTGGAGGTGAGCTCTTCCATCGAGGCGGCGGTTTCTTCAAGGTTGGCCGCCTGCTGCTCGGTGCGCTGCGACAGGTCCTGGTTGCCGGCGGCGATTTCGCTGGCGGCACCCTTGATGGAAACGGCCGACGCCTTGATGCCGCTGACGATCTCGGCCAGCTGCGTGGCGGTGGCGTTGGCATCGTCGCGCATCTGTGCGAACACGCCGCGGAATTCGCCGCTCATGCGTGCGGTGAGGTCGCCGGCGGCGATGGACTGCAACAGGCTGGAGAGCGACTGCAGGTTGCCGTCGGCGGTGGACATCAAGGTGTTGAGACTCTCCACCATCGCCCGGAAGTCGTACTGAAAGCGCTCGGCATCGCCGCGTGCGCTGAAGTCGCCGTTGGCGGCGGACTGCGCCAGCTGCCTGATCTCACCGTTCATCGCGCCAAGGTTGAGCTTGACCTGCGCCATGGCGTCGGTGAACGCCGCTTTTTCGCCGGGCAGCGTATCCATGTCGTCGCTGAGGTCGCCGATGGCATAGCGCCCCATGATGCGCGCCAGATCGGTCTGCACGGCCACGTGCGAGGCCACCAGCAAGTTGGTGTCGTTGGCCATGCGGCCGTAGTCGCCCGGGAAGGCCGACGCATCGATACGGAAGCTGATCTGGCCATCGTCGTGGCGCTTGGCCATGTCGGCCTGCGCGGCGATCAGGTTGCGCAACTGTTCCTGCATTCGGCTCATTGCCTTGAGCAGGCGGCCGCTTTCGTCGGTGGCCTGGGTCTCCACATCGTTGTCCAGCTTGCCGCCGGCAATGGATTCTGCAGCGCGGGTGGCGCGGCTGAGCGGCTGGGTCAGGCTACGGGTGATCAGCAGGCCCAACGCGCCACTGAGCAACACCACCAACACGGTGCCGGCCACCAGGAGCTTGCTTGAATCGTCCATCGACTTCAGCGCGATCGCCGAGGCGTCGGTGGCAACTTTGTCCTGCAGTGCGATGTTCTCGGCGATCTTGTCCTGCCATGCCTGCACGCGTGCCGCAGCCTTGCTCAGCAGTAGTGTCTGCGCCTGCTGCAACTGATTGGCCTTGATCAGCTGCATCACCTCATCGACAGCTGGCCGTGCGACGGCACGCCGTGCGTCGATTTCCTTGCCAAGGGCACGCTCCTGCGGCGAAGAATGCATTGCGTGCAGCCTTTCGCGGACCTTTGTGTAGGTCTCCCGGTTGAGCAGGATGGTCTGTGCAAAGCGCTTGCTCTGCTCGGCGCTGTTAGGCAATACCAAGTTGCGCATCTGCATCGAGATGATGTAATTGGCGTTCAACATATCGTTCGATAATCGGATCTTGATCATCTTCTGGTGCACGATGTCGTCCACCAACGCATGCGCCGAACTCAAGCCGCGATAGCCGATAAAGGCGATGATGCCGGACAGCACGATCAACACCGCGAATGCGGCTGCCAAGCGAGGGCCGACGTTGGAGCGTTGTAGAAATGCGTTCATATCGGTTCCCAGAAGGCTGAGTGGCAGCGCTGCGCTGCGGGTGGGTAGGTAGGTGGTGCCGGTTGAACTGGTTGTGCTAGTGCAATAGCGGCCTCGGAGGGCGGGGCCTGAATACCTCTATGCCAAAAAAACATAACTACGGTCACAGATGTGAGTCGTCAGGACACGCCATGTCCTGCCAGGCCGCCAATCCCGGTCAAGGCGAGCGTTAACGCCCGTTATCACCAAGCAAACCCTGCCGTAATGCCAAATAAAGCAAGAAAATTCGAATGTCTTATGGGTGGCTTGCAGTTGTCTTGCCGACCATCGAGATTGCGTTGCGAGGATCGGCGGGACACTGCGTCGCGAATCGTTTCGATCAATCCGCAAGGTGCCAGGTATAAAAAAAGCCACGCCCCGTGAGTGAGGGGCGCGGCTGCATGACGGGGCCTGTTGCAACGCTGCCAGCGTTGCAACCGCTGGCTCAGAACTCGGCCCAATCCGACGCATTGGACGGCGCCAACGCCACTGCCGCACGGCCTGCCGGGCGCGCGACCTGCTGCTTGGCGGCCGGCGTGCTGGCTGCAACCGGGCGCTTGCCGGTGATGTGGCGCACCACCGGCGTGGCGCGGGTGACCGCTTCCAGTTCGGCCGACAGACGGAACAGCGCCACCGCTTCGGTGAGTTGCTGCGCCTGTTCTTCCATCGAGCGTGCGGCGGCGGTGGCTTCTTCCACCAGTGCGGCATTTTGCTGGGTGGCTTCGTCCATCTGCGTCACGGTCTGGTTGACCTGCTCGATGCCGCTGGATTGTTCCTGCGAGGCGGCAGAAATTTCGCTCATGATGTCGGTGACGCGCTGCACGGAGGAGACGATTTCAGCCATGGTGCTGCCGGCCTGATTCACCAGCGCAGAGCCTTCTGCCACCTTGCTGACCGAGTCGTCGATCAAGCTCTTGATTTCCTTGGCGGCGCCGGCCGAACGCTGGGCCAGCGTGCGCACTTCCGAGGCGACCACCGCAAAACCACGGCCCTGTTCGCCGGCTCGCGCGGCTTCCACCGCCGCATTCAAGGCCAGGATGTTGGTCTGGAACGCGATGCCGTCGATGACGCTGATGATTTCGGCAATCTTCTTGGACGAGGTTTCGATGCCGGACATGGTGGTGACCACCTGGCCGACGACGCTGCCGCCGTGCGAGGCCACACCCGCAGCGCCGATCGCCAATTGGTTGGCCTGGCGGGCGTGTTCGGCATTCTGTTTGACGGTGGAGGTGAGCTCTTCCATCGAGGCCGCGGTTTCTTCCAGATTGGCTGCTTGCTGTTCGGTGCGCTGCGACAGGTCGTTGTTACCGGCCGCAATCTCTCCAGCGGCCGTGTTGATCGCCAGCGTGGAGTGCTTGATGCGGCCCACGATGTCGGTCAGACGCTGGGTGGTGGCATTGGCGTCGTCGCGCAGACGTGCGAATACACCGTGGAATTCGCCGTCCATGCGTGCGGTCAGGTCGCCTTCGGCCACGGCACCGAGCAACTGCGACAGCTTGCCCAGGTTGCGGTCGCTGACTTCCATCATCGAGTTCAGATCCGACACCATCACCGCGAAGTCGTACTTGAAGCGCGCCGCGTCGCCGCGGGCGCTGAAATCTCCAGCCGCAGCAGCCTGCGCCAGCTGCTTGATCTCGGTGTTGATCGACAACAGGCTTGCCTTGGCCGCGTCCATCGCCTCGTGCAGGTTCGCGCGGCTGGCCGGCAGACGGCGTGCGTCCTGGGTCAGGTCGCCCTGTGCGTACTGGTTGAGAATGCGCACCGAATCAGTGATGGCATCCAGATGCTCGAAGATCATTGTGTTGATGCCGCCGGCCAGGGTGCCGTACACGCCGGGGAAATTTTCCGGCATGCGGTGAGTGATGTCTTCGGCAGCATGCAGGTGCGACATGCGCGCGGTTTCGTCGGTGAAACGACGCAGCATCTGGGTCATGTTGCCGGTGGCGTCGAGCATCTGGCCAATCTCATCCTTGCTGGTCTTGCTCACCTGCACGCTCAGATCGCCGCGCGACACTGCCTGGATGGCGCCCAATGCCCTGGACAGCGGGTTGGTGATGCCGCGCGCGATCAACCAGCCGAAAGTGATCGACAGCGCGGCCATCAATAAGGTGCCCAGTAACAGCACCGCACTGGTGAACTTGAACGAGGTTGCGCTGGCGGCGACCATGTCGCCCAGCGCCTTGGACTGCTGTGCATACATCTTGTCGACCGAGGCGAACAATTCCTTGCGGATCTCGCCAGACTGCTTGCGCGAGAATTCCATCGCCGCAGCGCGGTCAGTGGTTGCGTACAACGTCCGCAGCTTCACGTTGGCGGCGAAGTAGCGCGTGCTGGCATCGGCCAGCTTGGCGTATTCGGCCTTGAGCGCAGAATCCGGCCCGATCTTGGCGTCCAGCGCCTTCTGGGTCTGCGCGTACTTGGCCTGGATCTCGTCCATGCGCTTGAAGAAATACGCATAGCGCTCCGGGTCGTCCAGATTGACGAACTGGCCCACTTCATAGACGCGGAATTCGCCAGCGAAGCCACGCAGTTCCGAAAGCTTGCTCAGCACCGGCACTACATCTTCATTGATGAGGGCGGTCTGCTGCTGCATCTGCTTCATGCGCGAAAAACCCAGGCCGCCGAGCAGGGCGGTGAGCACGGCACTGAGGCAGAACGCAAACATCAGCTTGCGGCGAATGGGCCAATCGTTGAACTTGTTCATCATGTAACTCCGGGGTGTCGCTGCGCGATGTTGTCTTGCACGCTAGCGGCTCCTGGCGACGATTCTTTATGTGTCAACAATGAGCCAAATAGTTCTGCGGCTGGGCGCAATGCGTGTATGTCTGCGTAAACCAGCTGATCTGTCGTCATCTATCCAGAGCGCCATGGTCCAGCGCCGTGGTTGCGACGGCGCACAGAGCGCCTGGAGCGGTCGTCAGGTGGGTGTGGATGGCGCGGAGGAACCAGCGTCTACGAGTGGTATGTACTCGATTCCGAGCAGCGGCTGCGCCCGACTGGCAGTGAGCACAGTTGTTTTATCGGCTGCTCTCAAAAGTCCTGCCACTGGGCTTCATTACCGGGCGCTCCGGCGGGTGCGCCTGCCGCTGCACGGCGCACGGGTGCTGCCGGTCTGGGCGCGATGGAAGCCGGCCTGGCCGGGCGTGTTAGCGCCGCGACCTGGGGCGCATCGGCAAGCGTAAAGCGCGCGACGGCCTGCGCCAGCTGCCCGGCCTGCTCTTCCATCGAGCGGGCGGCAGCGGTGGCTTCTTCCACCAGCGCAGCATTTTGCTGGGTGGCTTCGTCCATCTGCGTCACGGTGAGGTTGACCTGCTCGATGCCGCTGGATTGTTCCTGCGAGGCGGCAGAAATCTCGCCCATGATGTCGGTGACGCGCTGCACGGAGGAGACGATTTCAGCCATGGTGCTGCCGGCCTGATTCACCAGCGCAGAGCCTTCTGCCACCTTGCTGACCGAGTCGTCGATCAAGCTCTTGATTTCCTTGGCGGCGCCGGCCGAACGCTGGGCCAGCGTGCGCACTTCCGAGGCGACCACCGCAAAACCACGGCCCTGTTCGCCGGCTCGCGCGGCTTCCACCGCCGCATTCAAGGCCAGGATGTTGGTCTGGAACGCGATGCCGTCGATGACGCTGATGATTTCGGCAATCTTCTTGGACGAGGTTTCGATGCCGGACATGGTGGTGACCACCTGCGCCACCACCGCACCGCCATGCGATGCCACGCCGGCCGCACCGATGGCCAGCTGGTTCGCCTGGCGTGCGTGTTCGGCATTCTGTTTGACGGTGGAGGTGAGTTCTTCCATCGAGGCCGCGGTTTCTTCCAGATTGGCCGCCTGCTGTTCGGTGCGCTGCGACAGGTCGTTGTTACCGGCAGCGATTTCGCTGGCGGCCGCATTGATCTGCGTGGCCGAGGTCTGGATGCCGGAGACAATGCCGGTGAGCTGCGCCACGGTGGCATTGGCGTCATCGCGCATGCGGGCGAACACGCCGGCGAACTGCCCATCCATGCGCACGGTGAGGTCGCCTTCGGCCAGCGCGCTGAGCAGGCTGGAAATGCGCTCCAGGCTTTGCGAGGTGGTTTCCAGCAATCCGTTGAGCTGGCGACCGAATTCCAGGTAGAACCCATGCTTGTCTTCCAGCGCCAGACGCTGGCCGAAGTCGCCCATCAACGCCGATTGCACCAGTGCCGCCACTTCCTGTTGCGTGCTGACCTCATCGCTGACATTGCGCCACAGCAGCATGCTGCCGCTGCGACGACCATCGGCTGCGTACAGCGGAGTCATGGTCAGATCCAGCGTTACCGGACCGAAGCTGTAGCGCTCCAGCGTCGTGGACTGCACTTGCCGCACGCGCAGTGCACGCGCCTTGCCCTCGCCGTCGGTGCCGAGTACGTAATCCAGCGGCTTGCCGATTACCGCATCGGCGCTGAAACCGGTTTGGCCTTTGGCATGAAAAGCCGGCTCACCGTGCTTGAGCGATGTATGCAGCGCTTCGGTCATGAAGACTGAGGTGTGTTGTTCGTCGGCGAGCAACACTTCCATGCCGGAGTATTCCAGCGCAGAGCGGATCCGCAGGTTTTCATTGGCGATGGCGGTGTCGCCTTCAATCCGTGCACGTAGGTCGTCCTGCATGCGCTGCATGGCGCCCATCAACCGGCCCACTTCATCCCGACGCTGCACGGTGATGTGGTTATCGAGCTTGCCTGAGGCGATCGCATCGGCCACGACTACTGCAGATTCCAGCGGGCGCACCACCTGGCGACGCAGCAGCAGGAACAACGCACCGCTGAGCACCACCGCCGAGATCAGGCCCACCAACAGGATCGTCCACAGCAGACGATGCGCCTGCTGCATGATCGCCGCAGACGGCACCACCACACCCAGCGCAAAACGCTCCTGCGCCTTGCCGATCTGCAAGGGGACATAGGCACTCACCGTGCCATTGGCATCGGGAATGAAATCCACCGCATCCTTGCCGGCCTTGATCGCGTCGAGCACGGCGCGGTGGCGCGCGTCGGTGAGCGGCTTGCCGATGCGCGTGCTGTCGCGCGATGCCAGCACCACGCCGGAGGGCGAGAGCAATTCGACATAGCCTTTGTCCATCGGGCGCAGTGCGCCCAGCCGTTGCTGCAAGGCGGGCAATGCCACGTCCACCGCCACCGTACCCAGGTACTTGCCGTCCTGCAGGATCGGGGTGGACAAGGTGGTCATCAACACGGTCTTGCCGCCGATCGTGTACTCGTAGGGTTCGGCAACGGTCTGCCGAAGCAGCTCGCGCGGCTTGAGATACCAGTCGCCAAGGCCCGGGGTTTCGTAATTGGTGGCTGGTTCACGCACCAGCGTTTTGCCGTCGCGCCCCCAGTAGGTCATGAAGCGGCCACTGGCATCGTGGCCCTTGGCGTTGGCGAAGTCGCTGTCCTTGCCATCGAAGGCCTGGGCTTCCCACAACGTGCCCATGCCCACCCACTCGGGGTGATCCTGCAACTGATTGTGGATTACCGCAGCGGCGGTATCGCGGCTGATACCGCCGTTGGCGCGCTGCGCCAGCAAGGTGGTGGCCAGCGCCTGACTGGTGGTCATGGCCTGGCCCAGTTCGCTGCCGATCTGCTCGGCCTGGTAGCGCGCGGCATTCTGCATGGTGGCCTGCGCAGACGTGCTCAATGCGCGGCTGCTTTGCCAGTAGGTGATGGCCGCGGTCAAACCGAAACACAGCAGCGCAGCCACCGCGGTGCCGAACATCAGGCGATACGCCAGACTGCCGCCGGAGCGAGTGTGTGTGGAAGACGAAGTCATGAGCAGTAGCCGCGAAAGGGGAAGGGAGAAGAGAGAAGGAGCCCCGCCGAAGCGGGGCAGGTGCGATCAGTAGGCGGCTAGCGCAACCCGCGCCGGTGCGCGTGCGCCGGCATGGCCGAACTGGCTGGAGGTTGCAGCCACGACCCGGAAGCTGGACACCGCATCGTCCAGTTGCTGCGCCTGCTGCTGCATGGCGTTGGCGGCAGCGGTGGCTTCTTCCACCAGCGCGGCGTTCTGCTGGGTGCTCTCATCCATCTGGGTGACGGTGAGATTGACCTGCTCGATGCCGGCAGATTGTTCCTGCGAGGCGGCGGAAATCTCGCTCATGATGTCGGTCACGCGCTGCACCGAGGACACGATATCGGCCATGGTCTTGCCGGCCTGATCCACCAAGGCCGACCCCTGCGCCACCTTGCCGACCGAGTCGTCGATCAGATGCTTGATCTCTTTGGCCGCACCGGCCGAGCGCTGTGCCAGCGTGCGCACTTCCGAGGCCACCACGGCAAACCCGCGGCCCTGTTCGCCGGCGCGCGCCGCTTCCACCGCGGCATTCAGGGCCAGGATGTTGGTCTGGAAGGCGATGCCGTCGATGACGCTGATGATCTCGGCGATCTTCCTGGAGGAGGTCTGGATGCCGGACATGGTGTCCACCACCTGGCTGACCACGTGCCCGCCTTGCGACGCCACCGACGCGGCCCCGATCGCCAACTGGTTGGCCTGACGCGCGCTTTCGGCATTCTGCTTGACGGTGGAGGTGAGCTCTTCCATCGAGGCGGCGGTTTCTTCCAGATTGGCCGCCTGCTGTTCGGTGCGCTGCGACAGGTCGTTATTGCCGGCGGCGATTTCGCTGGCCGAGCCGGTGATGGAACTGGCCGCCTGCTGGATGCGCCCGACGATGCCGGCCAGCTGCGTGGCCGTGGTATTGGCATCGTCGCGCATGCGGGCGAACACGCCATGGAACTGGCCGTCCATGCGCACGGTGAGGTCGCCTTCGGCCAGGGAGGCCAGCAGCTCGGACAGCTTGCCCAGGTTGCGGTCGCTGACTTCCATCATCGCGTTGAGGTCGTTGATCATGCGCGCCGAATCGTGCTTGAAGCGCGTTGCATCGCCACGCTGGCTGAAGTCGCCATTTGCCGCCGCCTGTGCCAGCCGCTTGATCTCGGTATTGATCGCCAGCAGGCTGGCCTTGGCCGCGTTCATCGCTTCGTGCAGCACCGCGCGGGTGCCGGGCAAGCGCGTGGCATCGCGTGACAGGTCGCCCTGTGCATATTCGTTGAGGATGTCGATCGCATCGACGATGGCGTCCAGATGCTCGAACACCATGGTATTGACGCCGCTGGCCAGCTCGCCATAGACGCCCGGGAAGTCGGTCGGCATGCGGTGGGTGACGTCGTCGCCGGCATGCATGTGCATCATCACCTTGGTCTGCGCGGAGAAGCGCTCCAGGGTATGCACCATGTCGTCGGTGGCCTTGAGCATCTGGCCGATTTCATCGTTGCCATGCTCGGCGGTGCGCACGCTCAAATCGCCACGTGCCACGCCCTTGATCGCCGCCAATGCGCGCGCCACCGGCTCCAGGATCGAGTTGCCGATCATCCAGCCGGCCAGCAGGTTGATCAGCACCAGCACGCCGCCGGCCAGGGTCACCACGCCGGTAAAGGCCAGCGCCTGCGATTGGGTGTCGTCCAGATACACACCGGTGCCGATCACCCAGCCCCACGGCTTGTACAGCGCCGCGTACGAAGTCTTGGGCACCGGGTCCTTCTGGCCGGGCTTGGCCCAGGTGTAATCGACATAGCCGCCACCGGCCTGCGCGACGGTCACGAACGCCGGGAAGATACGCTTGCCGTCCGGGCTGAGCACGTCGGTCAACGGCTTGCCGTTGAGATCCGGGCGGGTGGGGTGCATCAGCATCACCGGCGCCTGGTCGGTGACGTAGATGTAGTCAACACCACCGCGTGCACGCATGGTGGACAGCGTTGCCAATGCCTTGGACTTTGCGGTCGCCACATCCATCTCGCCCTTGTCGGCGCGCTCGGCGTAGCCATTGACCACCGCGATCGCCATTTCGATCTGGCTCTTGAGCCCATCGCGCCGCGTATCGGTGAGATCGACATACTGCATGCGTGCCGCGACGACGGCCAGGATGATGATCCCCAACGCAACGAGCGCGGTCTGGGCGAAAAATTTGCGTTTGAGCGGTACATTGGCCAACGTCTTTGTGAACGAGCTCTTGAACGTCATGACAGGTATCCAGCAAGAGGATTGTGACCGGGATAAGTCGAATAGCGACCCGGTAGTGGAAATGTTGAGCATTGCGTGGCGCCAGTTGTGCTAGCGCACCGTGCAACCACCGATGTCCGGGCGGCGCGCCACCGCATGGGTCAAGACAGCGCCATCGGCTGATGCTCAGGTCCAGAAACATGCCGGCACGGCGTGGCGCGCACGAACCACCGCCAGGCAAATCATGTGAAGCGTACGGCGTGTTGTGGAGGGTGTAGTGGTGATCGCGCTACGGGTGTGACCGGCACATGCTGCAACGCAAAGAGAGTCAACAGGACGTAGCGAGCCGGCGTCAGGTGGGTGTGGACAGCGCCGAGAAACCGCAGTGTGCGAGCGCTTCATGCCGCACCAGGCACCGGCCGCGCCCGCCTGGCGGTGAACGTAGTCGTCTTGTCAGCTGCTTTCAGCGGCGCTGCGGCGCGCCAGCCTTGGCCACCGATGCCTGCAGGTTCTGCAGCTCGGCCCAGAGCATCTGGTGGGTATCGCCGGGCTGCCCAAGCGACAAGACGTGCGCTTGGTGCAGATCGCCGGCATGCAGCGCGCGATTGGCCAGACGCTGTTGCTCCAGATACTGGCCCAGCTGCTGCTGCACCACTGCAAACTGGCGCGCCTGCTCACCCTGCGGTGCGGTGGCCTGAAAATACCCGGCATGCCGGGCAATGCGTTGCCGCAGGCTGCCCATGCGCTCGTCATAGGCCTGCACGCGGGCCGCATCGTGCGCAGCGGCAAGCTGTGCCCGCTGGTCGTCGCGCAATTGCACCAGGTCGATGGCCAGCGACTGCAACGCGCTTACCGGCACGCTGTCCAGCAGTACCGAGACCGGTGCGGCCGGAGCTGCAAACGAGGGCGGCAGCGACACGCTCGCTGCCAGCATGGCGACGCCGAATACGGCGCCCAGCGTGTAGCGGGCAGAGCGGATGGAATTGGCGGTATGCATGCGGACGTCCTTCGACATGGCGCGGGCGCTTCCGCCCTCATTGCTGTGTGTATCGGCCGCGGAAGCTTGTGCTTGATCACCTTTCGACCAACGGCAAGGCAGGTGCATGAATCGTTGGCTTGGTGAAGCGCTCGGTGATTGTGGCTTTCGGTATGTGGATGGCAGAACGCCCCGGCGGTTGGCCGGGGCGTTCTGGGACGTTGCGTGAGGTGCGAGGACGACTGGCGCAGTGACACCGGGCCATCCTCTCACCCGAATCCATCTCCGTGAGGGAGCTGGGCTAGCGCTGTGCGCTTAAAACTCGCGCCAGTCCGCTTGGCTGTCGGTGGCCGTCGCAAGCGCCGGGCGCGAGACGATCGTGGGTTTGATCGCCGGCTTCGCTTTGGCTGATCCAAGGTGACGGGGCGCATGCGTCGAGACAACACCTGTCAGCCGCTGCGGGGCAGGGCGGGACGTCGTTGCCGGCTGCGTCGTGCCGGGATGGATCTTGAAGATCGCCACTGCATCGGACAGCTGGCCGGCCTGTTCTTCCATTGCACGCGCCGCAGCGGTGGCTTCTTCCACCAGTGCAGCATTCTGCTGGGTGGCTTCGTCCATCTGCGTCACGGTGAGGTTGACCTGCTCGATCCCGGCCGATTGCTCCTGCGAAGCGGCGGAAATCTCGCCCATGATGTCGGTCACGCGCTGCACGCTGGCCACGATATCGGCCATGGTAGTGCCGGCCTGGTCCACCAGCAGCGAGCCTTCGGCGACCTTGCTCACCGAGTCGTCGATGAGGTGTTTGATCTCCTTGGCGGCACCGGCCGAGCGCTGCGCCAGCGTGCGCACTTCGCTGGCCACCACCGCAAATCCGCGGCCCTGGTCGCCGGCACGCGCCGCTTCCACGGCCGCATTCAAGGCCAGGATATTGGTCTGGAAGGCGATGCCGTCGATGACGCTGATGATGTCGGCAATCTTCTTCGACGACGCCTGGATGTCGGCCATGGTGGCGACGACCTTGCTGACCACTTCACCACCTTGCGAGGCCACGTTGGCGGCACCGATGGCGAGCTGATTGGCCTGGCGTGCGCCTTCGGCGTTCTGCTTGACGGTGGAGGTGAGTTCCTCCATTGAGGCGGCGGTTTCTTCCAGATTGGCCGCTTGCTGCTCGGTGCGCTGCGACAGGTCGTCATTGCCGGCAGCGATTTCGCCGGCAGCGGTGTCGATCGAACTGGTAGCTAGTTGGATACGCCCGACGATGCCGGACAACTGCTCGGTGGTGGCATTGGCGTTGTCGCGCATCTGCGCGAACACGCCGTGGAACTGGCCGTGCATGCGCTCTGTCAGATCGCCGGCGGCAATGGCTTGCAGCACCTTGGACAACGCACCGAGGTTGCCATCGGCAGTGGCCATCAACCGGTTGAGGCTTTCCACCATCGCCAGAAAATCGTGCTGAAAGCGCTGCGTGTCGCCGCGCACGCTGAAGTCGCCATCGGCGGCCGCCTGCGCGAGCAACTGGATCTGGCTGTTCATCGCCGAGAGGTTGCGCTTGACCGCATCCATGGTGTCGCTGAGCACGGCCTTCTCGCCGGGCAGGCGGTCCATGTCCTGGCTCATGTCACCGATGGCATAGCGCGACATGATCTGCGCCAGCTTCATCTTGACTTCGATATGCGAAGCGACCAGTGCATTGGTATCGCGCACCATGGCGCCGTATTCGCCGGGAAACGCCGCCTGATCCATGCGGAAGCTGATCTGGCCGGCGTCGTGCCGGCGTGCCATGTCCTGCTGCGCGGCGGCCACCGCCTTGAGCTGGTCCTGCATGCCGCGCATGCTGGTCAACAATTGGCCAGGCTCGTCGCCCGGTTGCGGGCCGATCGGGTTATCCAGCTTGCCGTGCGCGATCGCCTCGGCCACCTGCGTGGCCTGCTTCAACGGCCGCACCAGGCTGCGCGAGATCAGCCATGCCAGTGCAGCAGCCAGACCGGCCGACAACAGACCGAAGGCGAACAGGGCGCGATTGGCCAGCGCCACGCTGCTCAGGATGGCGGCTGCACCGGCAGCGTTCTGCTGGTTCTGCAATTCCACTGCAGCGGCAATGGCGTCGGAACGTTGCTCCAGCAGCGGCTTTGCTTCACCGCCCAGTAGCTGCTTGGCGCCGTCCAGATCGCCGTCGCGGATCATGCCGAGCAGATGGTTGTTGGTGGCGCGGGCTGCGTTGAGGCTGTCTTCGATGCTCTGGCGTGCACGCATGCCATCGGCAGTGGTCGGCAGGCGTTTGAGCGCAGTCCACAGCTGGGCGTAGTGCGTGCGGTTGTCCTTGAGCTGCGCATCGATCGTGGGCTGTTGCTGCGGCGCGGCCAGCATCAAGTCGCGGATATAACGTTCGCTCAGCATATTGCTCTCGCGCATCTGGTTGAGCAGCTGTGCCTTGCGATTATTGATTTCGATAATGATCGAAACCTGATGCTTGACCGTCTTGAATTCGTACAACGCCAGGCTGGTCGAGCCGGCAAGCAGGACGATCAATAAGGCGAAAGCCAAGGCCAGGCGTCGCCCGACATTGAGAGAATGCAGAAATTTCATGGTGTTCTCTGGGAGGGAGGGGAGAGGAAAAGAAGTACAACGGTAGCGTCCGCTGGCAGGTTTTCTTGAGCCGATGCGCGTTCGTCGATGCGTCTGCGTTCATCGCCGGTGCGGCATATGAGGCGTTGCGTTGCCTCGTGCAATGCGGACAAGGCAAGGGCGGCAGCGGCGACAGTGCCAGCGTGTGTGGCGAGTGGGTGCGTGGTAACGACAAAGCCCCGGCATCGCTGCCAGGGCTTTGTCGTTACCGCACAACATCGGCGGTTCTTGCGCTTTAAATGATTGCCTGGCTTCGCACGTACCCTCATCTGCTCCTTCGGGGTTCCTTCTCCAGATGGAAGAAGGGGGCTGCGCCTTTTGCGTGGTTTAGTGCTGTTCTTGTGCCGCTTGGTTCTTACGCTGCCTGCGGCACCTTCAACGAACGCACCAGGCCACCGATGTCCACGATCAGCGAGACCCGTCCATCGCCGAGGATGGTGGCGCCGGAAACACCCGGAATGCGGCGGTAGTTGTTCTCGATGTTCTTCACCACCACCTGCTGCTGGCCGAGCAATTCGTCCACTTCCAGCGCGATCTTCTGGCCGTCGCCTTCGACCACCACCACCAGCGATTCCTTGGAGGACTGCTGCCCGCCGAAACCGTAGTAATTGGTGAGCGAGAGAATCGGCAGATATTCGCCACGCACCCGCAGCACCCGGCCGTCGCCCGCCATTGAGCGCACATCTTCCGGCGCCGGCTGCAGTGCTTCGAGCACGTAGGACAGTGGCAGGATCAGCGTTTCGCCGGCAACCGAGACGGTCATGCCGTCCAGGATGGCCAGGGTCAGCGGCAGACGGATCAGCACGCGGGTGCCGCTGCCGGCGTTGCTTTCCAGCTGTACTTCGCCACCCAGGCCCTGGATGTTGCGGCGGACCACGTCCATGCCCACGCCACGACCGGAGAGATCGGTCACCGCATCGGCGGTGGAGAAGCCCGGTGCGAAGATCAAGTCCCACACCTGCGCATCGGTCGGGTTGTCCGGCACCGCAATGCCGCGTTCGGCCGCTTTTTCCAGGATCTTGGCGCGATTGAGGCCGCGGCCGTCGTCGCTGACTTCGATCACGATGTGACCACCCTGGTGCGATGCTGCCAGGGTAATGGTGCCGGTCTCGTCCTTGCCGGAAGCGCGCCGCGCATCGGGCATTTCCAGACCATGGTCGATCGAGTTGCGTACCAGGTGGACCAACGGGTCGGCGATCTTTTCGATCAGCCCCTTGTCCAGCTCGGTGCTTTCGCCAATGGTGCGCAGACGCACCTGCTTGCCGAGACGGCTGGAGAGGTCGCGTACCAGGCGCGGGAAGCGGCGGAACACCGCATCGACGGGCAGCATGCGCACGCCGATGACTGCTTCCTGCAGATCGCGGGTATTGCGTTCGAGCAGATCCAGACCGGCGAACAGCTGTTCGGCATGCGCCGGATCCAGACCGGTGGACACCTGCTTGAGCATGGCCTGCGTAATCACCAGCTCGCCGACCAGGTTGATCAACGCATCGACCTTGTCGACGCTGACGCGGATCGAGCTTTCGGCTTCGGCCGCGGCGGCCTTGGCCGGCGTTGCTGCAGCGGCAGCAGCGGGTTCGGCAGCGGCGGCAACCGGTGCGGCAGCTGCAGCGTCCACCGCCAGGCTCGGCGGCGGGCCGGGCACCGCCATCGGGCGGATGTCCAGTTCGCAATCGTCCACCACCCAGGCGAAGGTGTCTTCGATCTTGCTACGCGGAATCTTGCCGATTAGGCCCAGATCCCACGCCAGATACGCTTCCAGCGGGTCGATGTTTTCAAAGCCGGGCATGCGCTCCAGACGTGCGGCGATCTGCAGCGGGCCCAGGTGTTCGAGCTCGCGGATGATGCGCAGCGGGTCGTTGCCGCTCATGAACAGCGACGGCGCCGGCGTGAAGCCGATATGCCAGGCTTCGGGTTCTTCTTCCTTCGGCTTGGCGACCACCGCAGCTACCGGTGCTTCGCCGGCCAGCACCGCGTTCAAGCGGGTGTGCACGGCCTTGACCGCGGCCGGGTCGGCCGGGGTGCCGTGTTCGGCTTCGCGCAACAGCGCGCGCAATACATCGACCGAGCCCAGCATGGCGTCGACCGCATTGGGTTCGAGCTGGCGCTTGTTGGAGCGCAACTCGTCCAGCAGCGTCTCCAGCACGTGGGTCAGGCCGGCGACCGCATCGAAACCGAAGGTGGCAGCGCCGCCCTTGATCGAGTGCGCGGCGCGGAACACCGAGTTGATGATTTCCGGGTCGCGGTTGCCCTCTTCAAGCGACAGCAGCCCGGCCTCCATCGCGTCGAGCCCTTCACGGCTTTCCTCGAAAAAGGTGGCGTGGAAACGTTGCAGGTCCATGCTCATGGGCGTGAAATCCGAAGGTGAAGCGAGAGGGTTTAACCGAGGACTTTCTGCACGGTGGCGATCAGCTGTTCCGGATTGAACGGCTTGACCAGCCAACCGGTGGCACCGGCCGCCTTGCCTTCGGACTTCTTGTCGGCCGCCGACTCGGTGGTGAGCATGAGCATCGGGGTGAACTTGTAGTCCGGCAGCTGGCGCAGCTCGCGGATGAGCGAAATGCCGTCCATGTTGGGCATGTTCACGTCGGTCACCACCGCATTGAAGCGTTGGCCCTTCGCGCGGCCCAGCGCAACGGCGCCGTCTTCGGCTTCTTCGACGGCAAAGCCGGCAGAGGTGAGGGCGAAAGAGACCATCTGGCGCATCGACGCCGAATCGTCCACCACCAAGATACGTGCGCTCATGCGGCGTTCTCCACAGATTTCAGGTTGTCATTGGATGCGGGAAGTCCGAGCGCGTCGGTGACGCCGAGCAGACGAGCCGCATCTCTAAAGGTGTCGTTGCAGCCATCGAACTCGGTGTGCAGGCCGGCCTGACGGCGGGTCTGCACAAAGGCGCAGAGCAACTGCACGCTGGCGGTGTGGATGCGTCGGACTTCACCGGCATCAAGCACCAGGTCGCCGTCCTGGGTGAGGAATCCGGCAAGCTTCTGCTTGAGGTCGGCGCTGGTCTCGATGCCGAGATCCTCACCCAATGTCACTGTGCTCATTGTTGCTCCGAACGGCTGGTTCTATGCGTACTAACGGCGGAAGGCGGAAAAGCTTTAACGGTGAATCGACGACACGCCAGATTGCGCACGGTCTGCATTAATGCAGCAGGTGTGTGGCATCGAGCAGGATCATCGGTTGATGGCCCAAACGGGCGACACCGCGGAACAGGTTGTTGGAAATGCGGCACAGGCGTGCGTTGTCCGGCGGCTCGATCTGGTGATCGGTCAGGCTGGTGACGTCTTCCACGGCCGACACGCGCAGGCCCATGGTTTCGCCGTTTTCTTCCAGCACCACCACACGGGTATGCAGGTCCATGTCCACCGGCGAAGCGCCCAGATGGATGCCCAGATCGATCACCGGCACCACCTGGCCACGCAGATTCATGATGCCGAGCATCGCACTGGCGGTGCCGCGCAATGGCAACAGCGGCACCGGCAAGACCACTTCCTGCACCTTGAGCAGTTCCAGTGCATAGGTCTGTTCGCCACAGCGCAGACGCAACCAACGCGTGCTGCGTTCGCTGGCGCGGCGCTCGGCATGGATCTTGTCGGCCTGGCCAGGTGCCAGCAATGCCTGCAACCCGGTCGGTGCGATCGGTGCCGGTGCAGCGCGCAGCGGCGCAGGTGCTGCACGTGGTGCCGGTGCCGGTGCGGGTGTTGCGACCGGTGCGGCGTCCAGCCCGAAGGCCGGATCGGCGTCCATTTCTGCCAGCAGATCGGCGGTGAGCAGGTCCACGGCGGTAGGCGCAGTGCCGAAGGCCGGGTCCGCGTCCATCTCGGCCATCAGATCGGCCGTGCTCAGGAACGGGCTGGGCGCTTCACTGGCGAACGCCGGGTCGGCATCCATCTCGGCCAGGAAATCGGCGGCGATATCGGCCGCGCTGGGCGCAGCAGCGACAGGCGGGCCGAACGCCGGGTCGGCATCCATCTCGGCCAGGAAATCGGCGGCGATATAGGCAGCGCTGGGCGCAGCAACGACGGGCGGGCCGAATGCCGGGTCGGCATCCGTCTCGGCCAGGAAATCGGCGGCGATGTCGGCAGCGCTGGGCACGGCAACCACAGGCGGGCCGAACGCCGGGTCGGCATCCATTTCAGCCAGGAAATCGGCCGCAATCGCATCGGCGCTCAGCACTGCGGCAATCGCAGTAGAGGTGGCAGCTTCGGAGACAGCGGCGGCTTCGGGAAGCGCGGCGGCCTGCACCGGCGGCTCGGCCAGCGCGAGGTCTGTGTGCGCAAGGGCCGGTGCTTCGGCAGCGGCGGCAGTAGCCACGGCAGGCGGGGCGACACTCTCCACGCCCGCATCGTGCAGCAGGCCTTCCAGATAGTCGTCCAGCTCACCGTTGGCGGTGTGGTTGCTCATGCGGCTTGCTCCATACGCATCGCGTCATCGGCCAGCACCCATTCCAGCGCGCGGCGATAGGCGGACAGGCCGCGGCCCTGATAATCTGCGCCGTTGGCGGGGACGGTGAGTGCGGCGGCGTTGCAAATACGGGTGTCCATCGGAACGGCGTCTTCCCACACCACCGGGCCGTAGGTGGTCTGCATTTCCTTGAGCGTTTCGTTGCCGGCGCGGGTGCGGCGGTCGAACAGGGTCGGCAGAATCGACACCGGCAAGTCGCGGCGACGCGACCGCTGCACCATGTCGGCCGTGCGCACCATGCTGGCCAGGCCGTGCAGCGCGAGCGGCTCGGCCTGGGTGGGCACTACCACGCGGTCGCAGGCGGCCAGTGCATTGATCATCAGCAGGCCGAGCGTGGGCGGGCAGTCGAGCAGGATGTAGTCGTGTTGGCCAGCGTGGCGGGTCATGGCGTTCTGCAGTGCCAGGCCCAGGCCGGGTTGGTTGGCGCTGCGGCGCTCCAGTGTGGCCAGTGCGGCTTGCGCGCACACATACGACAGGCCGGGGATGCTGCTTTCATGCGCCAGGCTGGCCAGATCGCTCGGCGGGGTGCCGAACAGGTCCAGCACCCCGCGCGGCGGCGGGTCCACCGCCACGCCGAACGCGCGGGTGAGCGAGGAGTGCGGATCGAGGTCGATCAACAATACCCGGTGGCCGAGCGCGGCCAGGCCGCGACCCAGTGCCAGCGTCGTGGTGGTCTTGCCGACGCCACCCTTTTGGTTGGCGATTGCCCAGATACGCATCTCACTGCACTCCTTGAATTACGGCGGGGACGGAACTTGTGCCGCTTTCGGTGGTGACGGCCGTTTGGCCGCCATCAGACTTGGGTAGCTTTGGCGCCCCGGCGGCGGTCGCATGCAACTGCGATGGCGGATCGGGTGCGAGTGAGCCAGCTGAGTCAGCGAGGATGATCAACACCACACGCCGGTTCGCATTCCGTCCCGCCTCAGTGCTGTTATCGGCACGTGCGCGGAATTCTCCATAGCCCACCATCGCCAATCGTTGCGGGGCGACGCCGTCGTCGGCGAACAGGTGCACCACGCTGGCCGCACGTGCCGCCGAGAGCTCCCAATTGGAAGGGAACTGCGCGGTGGCGATGGGCTGGTTATCGGTATAGCCCTCCACGCGCACGCCGTTGGGCGCATCGCGCAGCACCGAGGCCAGCGTGGACAAGGTGGCACGGGCAGTGCCGGCCAACGCCGCCGAACCGGTGCCGAACAGGATGTCGCTGTTGATCTCCACCTCGATCCACAGGTCGTTGCGGCGGATGGTGATGAGTTTCTTGTCGATCAGCGGTGCCAGCGTCTTGCTCAGCTGCTGGGCCACCGCATCCATCTGCCGCTGCGCGCGCGCCAGTTGCGCCTGGTTGCGCAGCGACACCGGCATGCGCATCTGCGCGGCCATCGACGGCAGCAGGGTCGGGTCGGTGGGGCCGTTGGATGCCGCCATCGGCGCGCCGGCCTTGATCACCGAAGGGCGGTCGTAGTCGGCGCCCAGGGTCTGGGTCTTGCCCAGTTGCACCGGGCTGGCGGCATTGGACGAGCCGCCGAAGGCGCTGGTCAATGCCTGCGCCATGACCTTGTATTTGCCCTCGTTGAGCGAGGAGATGGCATACATCACCACGAAGAACGCCAGCAGCAGCGTCATCAGATCGGCATACGGGATCGCCCACGCTTCGTGGTTGCCATGTTCTTCGTGGTGTTTGCGACGACGGACCATAACGGGTTAATGCAAGTAGCCTGCCAACTTCGACTCGATGTTGCGCGGGTTCTCGCCCTGGGCGATCGCAATCAGCCCTTCGATCGCCATTTCGCGCTCGTTGGTGCTGCAATGGATCACGCTCTTGAGCTTGGCCGCCACCGGCAGGAACAGCAGGTTGGCCGAGGCGATGCCGTAAATGGTGGCGGTGAACGCCGCGGCGATGCCGTGCCCGAGCATGGCCGGGTCGGCCAGATTCTTCATCACCGCCATCAGCCCCAGCACCGCACCGATGATGCCCAGCGTGGGCGCATAGATGCCCATGCCTTCGAATACCTTGGCCGCGGCAAGATCCTGACGCTCCTGGTTATCGACTTCGATCTCGAGCATGTGGCGCATGGATTCGGGCTCCACGCCATCGACCAGCATCTGCAGGCCCTTGCGCAGGAAGGCATCGTTCTGGCGCGGCAGCTGGTCTTCCAGGCCCAGCAGGCCCTGACGACGTGCGATGTTGCTCCATTCGACGATCCGCGACAGCAGCTGCGGGCGGTCGCTGGCCGGCGGCTGGATCACCCAACGCAGGATCTTGAACGCGCGCCGGAAAACTGCCGGCGAGGTGTGCAGCAGGATCGCCGCCACGGTGCCGACGATCACGATCACGAAGGCAGCCGGCGACCACAGCGACGAAATGCCGGCGCCTTTCAACACGCTGCCGCCCACGATCGCCACGATCGCCAACACCAGTCCGATAATGCTGAGTCTGTCCATGCATGCGGTATCGGCCCAAGCGCGGCGGACTTGATAGATGCGCCTGGCCGGGGCGCCAGAAAGTTGTCGTTCTGGGGGATGGGTCTTCGAATTGCCGACTGCGCCGAGAGCTGGAGCGCGGCAGGGGACTGGCTTTTCGGCGCGACAGACATCCTGTCTGACTCGCCGTCGCAGCACATTCCCGTGCCGCTCTCCGCCAATCTCCGGCCACGCTGGTGCCTCGGCACGTTACTGGTGTGATTTCGAGGAGTCCTGAGTCCGGCGCGGCACTAAAGCCCCTCTCCTGCGGGAGAGGGGTTGGGGTGAGGGTACGTCCAGGCGCGGACTATCAGCTGTCGGCTTCGGTAAGGGGCACCAGCGCGGCAGACATCCTGTCTGACGCGCCGTCGCGGCACATCCGTGTGCCGCTCTCCGCCAATCGCCGGCCACGCTGTCGCCTCGGCACGTTGTTGGTGTGATTTCGAGGAATCCTGAGTCCGGCGCGGCACTAAAGCCCCTCTCCTGCGGGAGAGGGGTTGGGGTGAGGGTACGTCCAGGCGCGGACTATCAGCTGTCGGCTTCGGTAAGGGGCACCAGCGCAGCATCGTGCACGGCGCGCGCGCGATCACTGCCGTTACCGCTCTCGCGCGCCACTTCGGTGGCGACGCTGCATCGTGGCTGGCGCGCAGGCGACCGACGACCTGAAAACCTTGCCCACCCACAGCGAAATCGAAACCAACGTGCAGCCGCGCGTAACGGCGTAGGGTGCCGGCGGTCCTTGGAGCAGCCGACAGAACGCGTGCGCAGCTGTCAGTTGGGTGCTGCTACTCGGAGTCGCCAATTACCACGCGGATGCTGCTGTTCTCTCGCTGAGCTCGGTTGCAAACAATGGGAGTGTGCAAGCGCTTCGGTAAACCGCTTGCGCCCGGTTGCGGACGAGCGCGTTTTGCTGGCGCGATCGAGCCGCTGCTGCAAGCAGGCTGTGCTGTGCAGCATGCAAGCGTGGCGAGCTCTGCAGGTCGTGGATGTCTTAAAGCGCCGCGGGCCTGTTGCGCAGCAGAATGCGCTGCCGCACGGGCTGTGATACTTAGTTTTCCACTGCATTAGAACGATCTAATTGCATCTGCGCAGAGGGGGGAAGAGGAGAGGAACCGGGTCGCCGCAACGGCGCCGGATCTTTTTGCGTCACTTCGTGCGTCGTTTTTTTTGTCCGATCTTTGGATCGATAGAAATTCGCCGAAGCCGATCACTTTTGGGAGAGCATGATCGAAATGAACCGCACGCCATTCGCACGCCACCGCAGCACGCTGTCTGCCGGTATCGCCATCGCCTTGTTCGCGAGCGCCGCCACCACCACCGCCGCCGCCCAGCAGGCCGACGGTACGCCGGCGCCCACGGGCCAGGCCGCGTTGCAGGCCACGGACCTGGATGCGGTGACGGTGACCGGCTACCGCTACGCGATCGAAAAAAGCCTGGAGCAGAAGCGCAACGCCAACGCCGTGGTCGATGTAATCACCGCCGAGGACGTGGGCAAGTTCCCCGACAAGAACGTGGCCGATGCGCTGCAGCGCGTGCCCGGCGTGGTCATCAGCCGCGACGGCGGCGAAGGCAAGAACGTCAGCGTGCGTGGCCTGTCCTCGGAACTGGTGCTGACCGAATTGAACGGCAACTACATCGCCACGGCCGAATCCAACGGCGACCCGACGCGCTCGTTCAACTACACGCTGCTGCCCGCGAACCTGCTGGGCAGCGCGGAGCTGTACAAGACCTCGGAAGCGCGCATCGACGAAGGCGGCATCGGCGGCACGGTGATCCTGCAGACGCGGCGCCCGCTGGAACTGGAGCCAAACTCCGGCTTCGTCTCCGCCGAGGGCACCTGGTCCGATACCAGCAAGAAGACCGACGGGCAGTTCTCCGGTTCGTACTCGTGGCACGACAAGGACAACCGCTTCGGTGTCTTCGTTGGCTACACGCAGCAAAAGCGCACCGCACGGACGCTCGATGCCAGTACCGAGAGCTGGCAGTGGTACGGCCGCGACGAAGGCGGCCCGGCGGTCGACGTCAACGGAAATCCGTCGGACTTCAATGCCAACTGGTGGGGCGGGACCGGTTTCTGGAACCAGGACGGCAATTACGCCACCGGTTTCATGATGCCGACGGCGGTCAGCCTTGGCGCCAAACGCGAGGAGCGCGAGCGCAAGGGCGGGCAGCTGACCTTGCAGTTCAAGCCGACCGACGACCTGACGCTGACCGCGAACTACTTCCGCTTCGACCTGTCGCAGAACTCGCAGACCAATATCATCAAGATTCCCGAGTGGAACATCGCCCGTTATAACGGCGACGGCAATTGGCGCGGTGGCCGTCTGCTCGACCGGCTGCAGTTCGACCCCAGCGGCACCATCGTCACTGGCGCCGCCTACAGCCTGCGTCCGGGCAAGACCTACTACTGCAGCGAAGCGGAGGCCGCTGCGGCCGGTCTGCCGCCGGGCGGCTGGGGCTCGGACGACTGCACGGTGCCGACGCCGCAGATCACCGGCAGCTACAACATCGAAAAATCGCAGTCGCAGACGGTGGACCTGGGCGGCGAATGGCGTGGCGAGCAGGTGGACGTGGCGTTCAAGGCAGGCCGCACCTGGGCCAAGGGCGGGCCGGAGCTGCAGTTTTCCCTGCCGATCAAGCCGCGCCTGCAGAACCCCGACGGCACCTGGACCAACGGCAACTTCGCCAGCGCCTGGGACCTGACTGGCACACCGAGCATGACGTTCTCGCCGGAGCTGATGCAGAACCTGCGCAACGGCCTCCTGCAGGTCGACCTGGGCTCGACCGGCTCGTCCTGGACCCGCAACACCAACCAGCAGCAGTACGCGCAGATCGATACCACCTGGCATTTCGACGGCGAGGTCTTCGACTCGCTGCAGTTCGGCATCAAGCGTCGCGACGGCGGCATCCATCGCAGTACCGGCAACAACTACTGGGTGTGCCCGGGCACCGACCCGGGCGACTACGACAACCGCTACTGGAATGGGCGCTGCAATGCCATTGCCACGCAGTTCTCGCCGGGCCTGCTGTTCGCGCAGGACAACCTGGCCGGTGGCGTCAACGCCAGCGCGTTCCCGGCGATCAACTTCCCGGGCTACATCGGCTACTTGAACCAAACCTACGGCGCCATGCAAACCCGCAGCGAAGACAACTTCGTCTACAACGTCGACGAAGAGATCTATTCCAGCTACCTGCAGCTCAACTTCCACACCGAGCGGCTGCGTGGCAACGTCGGCGTGCGGGTGGCGCGCACCGGGCAGCGCGCCGATTCCACCGACAAGGTGACCGCCTACAACGACTACTTCTTCGATGGCGCCGACGGCAATCCGCTGGCCTGCCAGCAGGGCGCCGCCATGCCCGGCGGCGCCCCGGCCGACACCTATTGCGGTACCGAAGGCTACTGGCGCTTGGCCGACAGCGTGCAACGCACCGAGTCGTTCGTGGTCAGCGGGCTGGACCGCAACTACACCGACGTGCTGCCGAGTTTCAACCTGGCCTACGACCTGACCGAAAACCTGCTGCTGCGCGCGGCCGCCGCGAAGGTGATCGCACGCCCCAGCTACAACGACATCGCCGCGCCTGGCAGCCTGGAGTTTTACAGCCCCGAGTACGTGGCCGACCGGCGCCTGACCGGCGGTGCCAGCGAGCAGGGCTGGTACGGCTCGGGCAGCAACAAGAACCTGGAGCCGTACAAGGCCAACCAGTTCGACCTGGGGCTGGAATGGTATTTCCATCCGGGTTCGGTGGCGGGTGTGGGGCTGTTCCGCAAGAACGTGGAGAACTTCGCGGTCGACGTGATCAGCGACGTCAACATGCTGGTCGACGGGCAACCGGTCACCGTGCAGAACTACAGCACCCAGGCCGGCGGCCAGGATGCGGTCTCGCAGGGTGTGGAGCTCTACGCGCAGCACACGCTGCCGTTCGGCCTCGGTGTGCAGTTCAACTACACCTACAACGATGCCAGCAAGGCAGCGGTGCGGCTGGAAGACGGTACCGAGGCCGGCAAGACCTCCATGCCGGGCAGCGCCAGGAACCAGACCAACCTCACCGTGTTCTACGAAACCGACAGCGTGCTGCTGCGCGCCTCGTACAACCGTCGCGGTGAACTGGTGCAGGGCCTGGTCAACGGGCTGAACGTCTTTGAGGAGCCGTACTACCAGATCGATGTCAACGCGGCCTACAACATCACCCCGGCGCTCAGCCTCACCGCCTCGGTGCTGAACCTGACCAAGCAGGAGTCCCGCTCGCACCTGGGCGAGGACACCCGCGCCCGCTTCTATACCGGCGGATACGCAGGCCGGCTGGCGTATCTGGGGCTGACCTACAAGTTCTAGGCTCCAATGTGTCGCGCCCATGCTTGCCGCTTGGCGGTATGGGCGCGATGGCTTGGTGACGGCTGGGGTGCGGTTTTCGCCGTCCACCACGACACCGTCGCGTTTGCGCTGTTGTTCACCAGAGGAACGCGATATCCCAACGGGATGCTGACGCTTTGTATAGCTGGAGTTGCCGGACGCTTACGCGGAAGGCACCTACACCTCTTCTGTAACCTTCACGGTGACGTACTGATCGAGATCCCGCGATGGTGATCAATCATGGGGCACAGGCATGCGCCCTTTTTGAGGTCCGGTGTTTGGACTGTTGGGAATGGGGATTGTGCTGAGCTATCATGCGCTAAGCAGGGGGCATGGACGACGCGATGAAGATGACGCCGGAGCTTGCGCATGACCTTGTGCGGCTGCAACCGTTGATGGATAAGGCCAACGAGCCAGAATCAGACGCTCAGATAGTGGCGGCGGCCTTCGCCGCCAGTCAAGTGGTTGTGCGAGATCACAACCAAGAATTTGCCGAATATTTTGCACGTCGTTTGAGCGGCGTGGCGCTTACGTTCAATCGGGGCGAGTTCAATTATTCGTTCAAGGACACGGCAGACGCTGCGCACGCGTTCACGATGTTGTCCATGCAGCAAGTCAATGATGCAAAGTCCAAGGCAATATCGGTGGCTGTGGTTAATTTGCTACTCAAGGATATGCAGTACAGGTCAAGCTTCGATAGTGACGAGGCGTACTTGACGGCGATCCTGATGGTTGCGCATTCGATGTACGCATTTCGTAGGGTCACGTTCAATCAGTTTGTAGCTGAGGGACGGCGCAGCCAGGGTGCGACGTTTTGGCGCTACTTCGTAATTGGCGCAGTCGTTGTCGGAATTGCCCATATCGTTTTGAGCTAATTATGGGTATTAAAGCGCGATATCGCAGATGGGTTCCAAGCAAATACGATCATTTGCTATGTTTTCTTGCAGTCCTTGTTGTTGCTGTTGGATGCTTTTTGTACGACAAAGATCTATATGACGGCATTCCAAAGACGCTTGGTTCCGTAAGTGCCTTTCTCACGGTTTACGGTGTCATCTTTGCATTGATTGAGCTTGCTCGTACACGAAGTGCCGCTGAGCTCGCGGAGCAGAAGGCCTCACATGTTGTCAGTGTGATAGAAGACTTGATGACGGCTCGTGAGATCTCGGAATGCCAGGCTGCAGTGGAGTCCGCGCTTGAGGGGATTGGCAGAGGTGAGGGTATTTCTGGAAGCCATATCGTAAGAATCATTCGGCTCTACTCGCGAGTTTTTCCGCTTGAAATGAAGAGTGATAATTCTCCCCATCGAAGAAACCGAACGATCTTGGAGTCTTATGAATTTAGCGCTGCAGAGGCAGTTAAGGGTGGTGTCCCTAAAAAAACTAAAAGAGCCCTGCTTGAAATATCAGGCCATTTGGCTCAAGAGCAAGGCCAGACAAAGTATGTCAAGGAGAAGATTGCGTGATTCCAAAAGTTTTTCAGGGGTTTATCAAGAAGGCCTTCCAGCAGACTGAATCTGGTATGCTCGTTTGGAGTGAGGGAGAATATGGCTCATATGTGTGTGACCATAAAGAATTTACCCTCTATATCAAGAGGCATTTCAACGAGGATCGTGACAGGGAGAGCGTCATATTTCGTTTTAGGGGTGGTGATAAATACACGCCTTTTGTTGTAAATGACGATGATGGCGACTTCGATCAGATGGTCCGGTTTTTTGATGCGGTTGTTGCTAACGCTAACTCGGTTTCGGACGATTTGAGTAAGTTCTTTGATTGATTTCAGTGCATGCGGCTTATGATCCGAAGGCTGTCAATGGCCTGTAAAGAAGGCTGCTCTTCTGTCGCTTTCACTTGCAATTTTGATGGTGCCAACTTTGCACGCTCAGGACTACCGCTATGGCCCAGATAAAGTCAGTTTGTACGATACCCTTGTGTCAATGCCTGGGGAGACTGCGGGCGGCGAAATAACAGTTCCAGGTTCACTTCCACGTAGCATGGGCATCGCCAAACCATCGCGCCCATGCCTGCCACGCGGCGGTATCGGCGCGCGGTCCAGCTCTCGGATCATCTGCATTACCTACAGGTTGAAGGCGTTATCGACCGTGATGGGGGCAAGTGCACTTATCAGGCGACGGCACCCTGCTTGCGTGGCCCGTATGGAACTGCGCCGCGGCGCACACAGCCGCGCGAGACCCGCCAGCGTGTATTGACACGCCAGACCGCGTACTTGCAATCTAGGCCCAAGGAGCGTCGAAACTCCTCTAAGAGCGGTACCCACCTCCGTCAAACCGGTGGGTTTTTTGTGCCTGCATCCTGCAGGTACAAGCCGATGCGATGCCTGCGTCGGGAGGGCGGCTAATACAACACCCGCAAGGGGAATACGCCCGCCGGCTCTTAGCGGTTTCGAACCTCCCGACATCCCGTCGCCGTTGGCGGCGGTTCTTGGGTTGTTCCAGGAGGGCGTTGCCATGTCTACCGCACCATCCGTGCCGGCATCGGTGCCGGGTTATCTGTTGCCAGCTTCCGCCCACAGCTTGCTGAGCGAGGTAGGCGACGTGCTGCGCCGGCTAGCCGCACGCGCGGCCGTTGAGCAGGCCAGCGACGATCTTGCGCAGCAGTTGCTCAACCAGCCCGGCGTGTTGTCGCAGGCCTTGCATAGCCTTTCTGCACGCATCGACGTGGCGTTGCAGCAGTGTGTCGCTGCGCCTGGCGCTACCCGCCGCCAACCGGAGGTGCCATGACACGCCGGCGCCCACCCACGGCATCTGCCAGCACACGGCCCCCCCGCACGCGTGCGCGCCCCACGCCGCCCAAGCGCGTGCAGTGGGTCGTTGTGGAACCCGACCGCACCAAGCTGCCACCGATGCTGCCGCCCGACCCGGATGCCTCCCCGCAAGGCCCCGGCACGCTACGCGCACCCCGCCGCGCCCGCCGCCCGCGCCAATGCACCGTCAGCTACACCCATTACCCCGGCGCCCACGACCACGCCGGCGACCAGCACGTGCCCCACGTCCGCCTCAGCGGCCTATGGCTGGAACAACTGGGCTTTGCCATCGGCACCAAGCTACGCATCACCGCCAGCGAAGGGCAGCTGTTGATGGAGGTGTTGCCGCCGGTGGAGGTGCCGGCCAAGGCGCGCAGCGTGCGGCGATGATGCTGCGGCTGGCAGACCCCTTGCGATTGACCTCGGTGCCGGATGCCACTAGCGTCCCCGCCGCACCAGCGCACAACGGACGCTTCATGATCGCGCGCCCCCTCTACGCCTTGCTCGCCACCTTTGCCCTGGGCGCATGCGCCCACACTGCGGCCAACCCAGCCCCGGCAACCGTCACGGAGACATCTGCCATGAATTCATCCAGTCCTACCGCTGTGCCGCCTAACAAGCCCACTGCGGAAGGCTTGCTTGGTCAGTTGCTTGTGTTGATCAAGGGCAGCCAGACCATCTCCGACTTCACTCCCGAGCGTCTGAATTCCACGATGGGGCAGGCGGTTCAGTCTGTGAAAGGCGACGAACGCCGATATCGGGTCTTCGGCCCGCTCACTAAGGATTGGAGTTATGGATTTGGAGTCGATGAAACCAAGCTTGATGGCAGATGGTTCGAATTCCGCTTCGGTCGCAATGTGGCCGGTGCATCGCCTGCGATGACCGAAATTTGTCGCCTGGACTTTGATCGTTTCACCCAGCAGCTTGAGCAGATGGGCTTTGCGCGTGAGCGCAACATCGTCGAAGACGGGCGCTGGATGAGTGATTTCTTTACGCGCCCAGGAATGCGAGTAGAGGTCTTTCCGCGAGGCGAGGCTGCGGAACCGCAAGAGTTGGTGGCGCACAAATGCGTCGAATGGGTCTACATCCGATAAGCTGAGGTAGCGGACATGTCACTCAGCCCCGGAATTGTCAGGCCTCATAAAGCAATGCGTGCATAGGGCATTGGGGGTAGTTGAGAGGCGTGCATGACACGATGACATTGAAAAAACTGTCAAAATTGCCCCTGCAGCACCAACACTTATTGGAGAAAGGCCGTGCCCCTTGCAAACGATCCAATGCGCTTTGCACTCACGGCATTGATTACCTGCCTGATCGCTGGCTGCAGCCTGCAACCGCCGCCTGCAAACGTGCCTATCGCAAAGGAGCAGATAGAGATGAGAACGGTCGTCCCGTTGGTACGGAGTTTGACCCCACATGATCGTGGGCCTACAGAGCTGGAATTCGATGTGCCCGCACTGCCCGACGACGCGACTCCGCCCGTTTTCATCGGTGTGCGGATCACCGGTGTCGATCCAACTGCCGTCTCCCAAAGTGCTGACAGGCTGATTAGCGCTGGTGTTTCGGCCGAGCTCCACTTGGAGCGTATTGAACCATCCGGTCCAGTCTCCGTGGAATTGCAGCGTAGTCAGCGTGTGGGAGTAGGTCAGCAGGCGTCCATTCCCTTGTCAGCTGATGGTATGGCTCCTGGTCTGTTCGCTTTTGATGCGGACGGTACGACGCTGCAGGACGCCGGTTTGTCTACTAAGCAGACCGCATCCAGGGAGTTGGCATTCGGCTACAGCAATGCTGTCCAGCCAGGCCGTTATCGGCTCAAACTGCGCTTTGATCGGAACGCCGAGGCCCTGGTTGCGGCTAATGCGCAACTTCTTGTCGCTTACACCTACAGAGGAAAGTGAGGGGAATGAGCATGGATGATCATGGAAGGCGCTATGCAGTCACTGTCTACGTCGCTGCCGCAGGTACGCCGTTGATGGCCGGAGGCACATCCTTCGGTGGCCATATGTACTACTCGATTGACGACGGAACGACTGTCAAAAGTTATGGGTTCTCGCCCATCAAGCATGGCGAGGCTAGAGGGCCAGGAAAAGTTTCGTTCAATGACGTCGATACCTACCAAAAACCATATTACTCACGCACGATGGAGATCGATAAAGCGCAGTATGAAAAGCTGGAGGCCTTCGGCGCGGCCCCTGCTAAGCACGGGTTCAATATGGAATATAACGGTGCTAAAAACAGTTGTATCGACTTCACATGGGATGCGCTCAATCACGCTGGACTGCACCGGAAGACAAAAGATGGAGTTGATAAAAGCTTTGAGGGGGATATCAGACCCGTAGAAAATGTAGATGATATCAAGAGCATTCCTGCTCCTGTGCCTAAAAGTGAGTTGAATAAGGAGCACAACAATCCGAAGCCCAAGCAGGAACTTTGGCAGAAGGTGATTGGTGAGGCGCAGCCGCCCGGTGAGCAGGTATCTCCACTACAGGAAGCAACACAGCTCGCGAGAGTGCTGCCAGCAGATCCGCTGCATCACCAAGCCGAAGAGGCCGTTCGCCGCCTTGAGCAAGGTCTCGGCCGCGAATACGACGACAACAGCGCACGGCTGGCAGCAAGCAGCGCGTATTTAGCTAAAGAGAACGGGCTGTCGCGAATCGATCATGTTGTGCTGAGCGAGAACACCAAGTCCGTGCGGCAGGGCGAGAACGTTTTCGTTGTGGAAGGTGCGTTGAACGATCCCGCTCACAAGATGGCGCATATGAAGACGAGCGATGCGATTGCGCAGCCCGTCGAGCAATCCTTGGCGCAATTACAGGCCTTGGGCGAAACGCAGCGCCAACAGCAATTCCAGCAGCAGGAGCAACAGCGAGAGCAGTCGATTGCGCCTCAACACCGTATGGTGTGAGGCCTAGTGAAATAACGGTTCGAAATAACGGTTCCAGGTTCACTTCCACGGCAGCCTGGCCGTCGCCAAACCATCGCGCCCATGCCTGCGCGCGTAGCGGCATAGATCGGCAGCGATGCTGGTAGTGAAACGATAACGGCCGCAGTACGCGGCCGTTTCTGTTAGATCAGGCAGCCAGGATCGTCTTGACGATTCCCGATTCCCGATTCCCGAATCCCCAACCTCAATGATCGCTGGAGCGCAATCCATCCACATCCAGGATCAACGCCATGCGGCCGTCGCCGATCAGGGTGGCGCCGGCGTAGCCGGGCAGGCCGCGCAGGGCACGGGGCAGGGGCTTGATCACCACTTCCTCGCGGCCGCGGACCTGGTCTACCACCAGGCCGAAGCGGGTTTCGCCGGCCTGCAGCAGCACCACGGTCAGTAGCGGCGGTTGTTCGGCAGGCACGCCCAGCCAGCGGCGCAGGTCGATCAGCGGCAGGGTGTGCGAGCGGCGGTCGAGCACGGCGCGGCCGTCGAACCAGCCCAGCGAGGTCTGCGGGGCGTGCAGTACTTCGACCACGCGCGCCAGCGGCAAGGCGTAGACCGCTTCGCCGGCCTGCACCAGCAGCGTGGGCAGGATGGCCAGGGTCAGCGGCACGCGGATCATGAAGCGGCTGCCGCGGCCCAGTTCGGACTGGATCTGGATCTGACCGCTCAATTCGCGGATGCGCGATTGCACCACGTCCATGCCCACGCCGCGGCCGGAGATGTCGGTCACTTCCACCTTGGTGGAAAATCCCGGCATGAAGATCAGATGCAGGCACTCGTCGGTGCTCAGGCGGGCGGCGGCTTCGGCGTCGATCAGGCCTTTGTTGCGGGCGATCTCGCGCAGGCGTTCGGGGTCGATGCCGGCGCCGTCGTCCTGGATCTCGATACTGACGTAGTCGCCTTCCTGCTGTGCGGACAGGCGCACATGGCCGCTACGCGGTTTGCCGGTGGCTTCGCGCAGGGCCGGCGATTCGATGCCGTGGTCGATGGCGTTGCGCACCAGGTGCACCAGCGGGTCGGCCAGCGCCTCGACCAGATTACGGTCTAGCTCGGTCTCGGCGCCGATCAGTTCCAGCTCCACTTCCTTGGACAAGGAGCGCGCGACGTCGCGGGCGACCTTGGGAAAGCGCGAAAACACCTTGCTGACCGGCTGCATGCGGGTGCGCATGACCGCGGTCTGCAGGCGTGCGGTGGCGATGTCCAGCGTACTCACCGCGCGGTCGAGTTCTTCATCGCGCAGGCGGGTGCGCAAGGTCTTCAAGCGGTTACGCGAGAGCACCAGTTCGCCGATCAGGTTGACGATGGCGTCCAGGCGTTTGGTATCCACGCGCACGGTCTGTTCGGCTTCGGTGCCGCCCTTGGCTGCGCCTTTGCCGGCCGCCTTGGGAGCGGGCGCATGCGCATCGTCGGCATGTGCGGCGCCCGCCGGTTTGGCAGCGGCTGCCTGCGGCACGGCCTTGACCGCCGGCGGGCCGCTCTTTGCATCGAACTGTGCAATCAACGCGGCCGGCGCGTGCGGTACCGGTTCGCCCGTGCCCATCGCATCCAGCATGGCCTGCAGATAATCCAGCGATTGCTGCGCGGCATCGAAGTGATGCGCCTGCAGCACCGCCTGGCCGGAGCGCGCCATGCCGAGGGTTTCTTCAGCGGCGTGGCACAGCTCCACCATCGGTTTGATCGCCAGAAAGCCGGCGCCGCCCTTGAGCGTGTGGAAGCCGCGGAACACCGCGTTGAGTTGGTCGGCCTCGTCTGGTGTCTGTTCCAGCGACACCAGCTGTTCGCCGAGGCGATCCAGGATTTCCTGGGCCTCGACGATGAAATCGGCAGCAATATCGTCTGGAACAGCACTCATGGTTACAACCCCAATCCGGACAGCAGGTCATCGGCGTCGTCCTGCGACACCGCGTGACGGTCCAGGCCCTTGACTGCAGGACCGGCAAGACCGCCGTCGTCTTTCTTCGGTTCGGTGCTCTTCGGCGGCAGGCCGAGCGCGCCAAAGCCTTCATGCACGCGCCGCACGATGCCGGCCACGCGCCGGATGATCTGCCCGCTCAGGTCCTGGTAGCTCTGCGCCAGCGACAGCTCGGTCAGGTTGTGGCGCATCTTTTCCAGCAACGCGCCCTGGTCCTGATTCAGACCGCCATCGCGCAACTGGTTGGCCAGCTCGCGGCATTCTTCGACCAGATCCAGCGTGCGATGGCTGGCCTTTTCGGTCATTTCCACCACGTGGTCCAGGCGCGAACACGCATCGTCCAGTTCGCCGGCCTCTTCGGGCACGGTGGGCAGTTCGCCCAGTGCCTGGCCAAGTTCGCGGGCGAGCCGGCTCAGGCCCTGCATCATCGGACGCGTGCGCAGGGCGGCGAGGTGGTCGACCTCGCGCTTCCACGCTGCTTCGTCACCGCTTTCCAGTGCGTCGAGCGCGCCTTGCAGGCGGTCGATCAACGCGGCGCGTTCGGCATTGGTTTCCACGGTGGCGTTCATCAGGCGGTGGCCGCCAGACGTTCGAACACCTTGCCCAGCTTTTCTTCCAGCGTCTGCGCGGTGAACGGCTTGATGATGTAGCCGTTCACGCCGCACTGCGCGGCTTCGATGATCTGTTCGCGCTTGGCTTCGGCGGTCACCATCATCACCGGCAGGTGCTTGAGCTTGGCGTCGGCGCGGATGTTGCGCAGCAGGTCGATGCCGGTCATGCCGGGCATGTTCCAGTCCGTCACCACAAAATCGAACGGGCCGGCACGCAACGCCGCCAGGGCGCTGTTGCCGTCTTCGGCCTCTGCGGTATTGGTGAAGCCGAGATCGCCCAACAGATTCTTGACGATACGTCGCATCGTCGAAAAGTCGTCCACGATCAGGATCCGCATGTTCTTGTTCACATCAAGCTCCTAACACGAAAAATTACGCGAAAAATTATTCGTCAATTTCGACACCGGCATCGGCCAGTTCGAAGACTTTGAGGCGGCCCCGCAAACGCACCACTGCCTGGCCGTGGATCTGGCACACGCGCGATTCGCTGACACCGAGCACGGCGCCGATTTCCTTCAGGTTCAATTCCTGTTCGTAGTACAGCGACAGCACCAGCTGCTCGCGCTCGGGCAACTGGCCGATGGCCTTGCCCAGCTCGCGGCCGAATTCGCCACGCTCCATCATCTGCTGCGGGTTGGGTCCACCCTTGGCGGTGGTGTCCAGCTCGCCGTGATCTTCGATGCGCGATTCCAGGCTCAGCACCTGGCCACGTGCGGCGTCTTCCATCAGACGCAGGTAGTCGGGCAGCGGCATTTCCATCGCGGCAGCCACTTCGGTGGCGGCGGCGGCGCGGCCGGTGTTCTGTTCGATCTTGCGCACGGCGGCAGCGGCGTCGCGGGCGCGGCGGTGCACCGAACGCGGCACCCAGTCGCCACGTCGAATCTCGTCGATCATCGAGCCGCGGATGCGGATCGAGGCATAGGTTTCGAACGAAGCGCCCTGTTCGGAGTCGTAGCTGCGCGAGGCTTCGATCAGGCCGATCATGCCGGCCTGGATCAGGTCGTCCACTTCCACGCTGGCCGGCAGACGCGCCGCCAGATGGTGGGCGATGCGGCGGACCAGGTCGGCGTGCTGGGTCACCACGTCGTTGGCGTTGTTGCGCTGCACGGCGCGGTACTGCGCGCTGGCCGTGGTTGCGGTAGCGGTGCTCATGCGGCCACTCCCCGTTGGATGATGCGTTCGACAAAGAACTCGACGTTGCCGCGCGACACGGTGGGGGCCTGCCAGCGCGAGGTACGGCGTGCGATTTCTGCGATGGCCTGCGCCGACGGGCTGGACGGGTAGGCCTTGATGACGGGCTGCTGCCGCTGCACCGACAGGCGCAACCAGTCGTCCTGTGGCACGTGGCCGAGATAGTTCAGCGACACATCGCCCAGGAACTTTTCGCACACGCGCGAGAGCTTGTCGTACAGCAGGCGGCCTTCGTTGGGGTCGCGCACCATGTTGGCGATGATCTGCAGGCGGTCTACGCCGCGTTCGCGGGAGAGCACCTTGATCAGCGCGTAGGCGTCGGTGATCGAGGCCGGCTCGTCGCAGACCACCACCACGGTGTCCTGGGCGGCCTGGCAGAAGGTCAGCACGCTGTCGGTGATGCCGGCGGCGGTGTCGATGACCATCACGTCCAGGTCGCGTTCCAGTTCGGAGAACACGTTGACCAGGCCGATGTGCTGGGCCGGGGCCAGTTCGGCCATGTGGCGGCGACCGGACGCGGCCGGCACCACCAGCACGCCGCCGGGGCCTTCGATGATCACTTCATCGAGCGTGCAACGGCCGGCGATCAGGTCGGCCAGGGTGTACTTGGGCGAGAGTCCCAAGACCACATCCAGGTTGGCCAGGCCAAGGTCGGCGTCCAGCAGCAGGGTGCGTTTGCCCATGTCGGCAAGCGCCACGGCCAGGTTGGCGGAGATGTTGGTTTTACCCACGCCACCCTTGCCACCGGTCACGGCAATGGTGCGCACCGGGCCCAAGGGCTCGGGACGGGTCGCCGACAGGGGGAAGGCGTTGGTCAGCTTGGCGTATTCACGCGACTGCATGGTTGTGCTCCGGAGTACAGGGCTTATCGGCAGCGCGCCGCAAATCTTCAAGACGAAGAACGAGACTGGCGGCATTGGCGCGGTGCAGGTCGTCAGGGACCCGCTGTCCGTCAGTCACCCAGGTGATGGGCATTTGGTGGTCGACCACCACCGACAAGGCGCTGCCGAAGCGGCCGGTCTCGTCGAGTTTGGTCAGCACCACGCCTTGGGGTTTGGCGTGGGCGAAGCGGCGTACGACCTCGTCGAGGTCGGAAAAATGGGCGTTGGCGGGCAGCACCAGCAGCGAGGTGACCTGCTGGGCGGCGCGCAGCCAGTTCAGCTGCGCGGCCAGGGCGCGGTCGCGCTGGCCCATGCCGGCGGTGTCGATCAGTACCAGCTTGTAATCGCGCAGACGCTCGAGCAGGTCCAGCAGGCTTTCGGCGCTGTCGGCTTCGTGCACCGCGATGCCGAGCTGACGGCCGTAGCTGTGCAGCTGCTCGCGGCCGCCGACGCGCTGGGTGTCGGTGGTCACCAGGGCCACGTCGCGCGGGGCGTGCTGGGCAGCGAAGCGCTGGGCGAGCTTGGCGATGGTGGTGGTCTTGCCGGCACCGGTCGGGCCGACCAGGGCGATCACGCCGCCGCGTTCCAGCGGGTCGACCGGGGCGACCGGCAGACGCTTGGACAACAGGCCCAGCATCAGCCCGCGGCCACGGTGCAATTCGGTATCGGCCGGAATCTGCAGGGCCACGTCGCGGATCAGGCCGGCGTCGAAGCCGTAGTCGTCCATTAGCTCCAGGGCCTGCGCACGCACCGGGGAGCCACGCAGGCGCTCGTCGGTGAGGCGGTTCATTTCGCGCTCGATCATCTGGCGCATCAGCGCCAGCTCACCGCGCAGCTGCTTGAGTTCTTCGTCGTTCTGCGGCGCCGGAGCAGCGGCAACCGGCACCGCGGCCAGCGCGGCGGGAGCGACGACGATCGGAGGTAACGCGGCAGGCGGCAGGATCTGCGGCAGCGCGTCGTCCAGATCGAAGTCGGCTGCGTCGTCGCGGTCGTCTTCGTCCTGGCCGTAGCCGGCATGCACGGGGGCAGCGGCGGCGGCCATGATCGGGGTCGGCGCCTGCACCGGGGCGGCCTGCACGGCCGGGCGCTGCACCGGGGCGGTCGTCAAAAAGTCGGCGAACAGCTGTTCCGGCACGGCCGACAGCGCGTGTTCCTGGCGCGGTGCAGTGGTGACGGCAACCGCATGGGCCAGCGCCTGGGCGGCCGGCGAAGGGATGGAGGCGGTGCGCACCGGTGCGGCGACCGGCGCCTGGCGCGGCACGTTGACCGGCTGGCGCAGCGCCATGGCGGCGATCATGTCTTCGGCGGCGCTGGCAACGCGCTGGCGCTGGCTCACGTTGGCCTCGGCAGCCGGCTTGAGCGGCGCGTGCACCGGCGCGGCCGGGCGGGCAGCTGCCTGCTGGATGGGCGCCGGCTCGCTGTGTGCAGCCGGCGGCTCGGAGCGCGCGGTTTCCAGGGCGCGCTGCACGAGTTCTTCGTCGTAGTTGCTGGCAGCGACGATCTCGATGCCTTCGGCGGTGCGACGGTTGGACAGGATCACTGCGTCCGGGCCGTGTTCTTCACGCACCATGCGGAATGCGGTGCGCATGTCCGGGGCAACGAAGCGTTTGATTTTCATGCGAAGTGCCTCCAGGAACGGGACCCGCCGGACGCCGGGCGGGTGCGCGATGAATGTGGGTGTGTTGCCAGCGTCATGAGTTGCCTGTCCCGTTCGTTGTTCCAAGTCCTGCGCGCGCCCCGTAGCGGTGTTGCTGGCTGCGGTCTCGCCAGAGCTAATGCATGCGGTGTGCCAAAACGGGATGCCGGGGGTCCGGCGCGGGGATCCGGGTGATCGGGGACGGGGCGGAATCTGTGCGTTCGGCCCGGGTTGGCGCTTTCAAGTCATTGGCATGCTTGACATTTTTTGCGGTAGTGCAATACGTGGGCGTCACCGTGCCGGTGGATGCGCCGGCGGGCTGGGCGCCGAACGTGGCGGGCCCGGAACGCCTGGAAATGGCTGGCGTCGTGCAATCGATTGGAGGTCCGGGCCAGTGGCGGCTTTCCGACGCCGGAGACGGCGGTCGGTCGCCGGTCTGCAGGCATTGCCGGCCGGCGTGGTGACGGCGGGGAGCTGACAACTCCTTAGGAGCGCCCTTGGGCGCGATGGACTGTCCCGGTAACGCCTGTCGCGCCGAAGGGCGTTTCTACAAGGGGCAGCGCAGCGTGTCGCAGGGCACCTGGGCGCGATGGGGCGTTCCGCTAACGCCCTCGCGACCGAGGTCGCTCCTAAATAGGGCGGCGACCTTGCCGGGTCCATGGCATGTCATGGGTTGCGCGGCGTAACAGCGACAAACCTCAGCTGATGGTGCCGACCAGCTTCAGGCGCTTGTCTTCCGGCACTTCGCTATAGGCCAGCACCGACAGGGTCGGCACGCTGTGGCGGACCAGACGGGCCAGGGCGGCGCGGACCTGGCCGGGCACCAGCACTACGGCCGGTTCGTTGCGGGCTTCCTGCTTGCCGACGCAATCGGCCAGGCTCTGGTGCAGGCGCTCGGCCAGGCCGGGTTCCAGCGCCACGCCGTTGCCGTGGGTGGATTCCTGCAGCACGCGCTCCAGCTGCGGGGCCAGGGTGAATACCGGCAACTCGGCCGACATGCCGGCGATTTCCTGCACGATGAAGCGGCCCAGCGAGGTGCGCACGGCGGCAGTGAGGGTGGCCGGGTCCTGGCTGTGCGGGGCGTGCTCCACCAGCGCTTCGACGATCTTGCGCAGCTGGCGCACCGGGATGCGCTCGATCAGCAGGTTCTGCAGCACGCGCACCACCACCGACAGCGGCAGCGCCTTCGGGGTGAGGTCTTCGACCATCTTGGGCGCGGTCTTGGCCAGGGTGGCCAGCAACTGCTGCACTTCTTCGTGGCCGAGCAGTTCCGGGGCGTGTTCGCGGATCAGGTGCGACAGATGCGTGGCGACCACGGTGGCCGGGTCGACCACGGTATAGCCCATCGATTCGGCATAGGCGCGCTGATGCGGCTGGATCCAGGTGGCGTCCAGGCCGAATGCGGGGTCCTTGCCGGGAATGCCGTCGAGCTGGCCGAGCGCGCCGCCCGGGTCCAGCGCCAGCTCACGGTCGGAATAGATTTCGGCGGTGGCCACCGGCACGCCGTGCACCAGCAGGCGGTAAGCGTTGGCGGACAACTCCAGGTTGTCGCGGATATGCACCGGCGGCACCAGGAAGCCGATGTCCTGGGTGAGCTTGCGGCGCACGCCCTTGATCCGCGCCATCAGTTCGCCGCCCTGGTTCTTGTCCACCAGCGGGATGAGCCGGTAGCCCACTTCCAGGCCCAGCGGGTCGATCGGGCGCAGTTCGTCCCAGCTCAATTCCGAACTGGCCTGGGCGGCGGTGGCGGCCGCAGCCGCCTGCGGATCGGTGGCCGGGTCGCCGGTGGGGGCGACCACCAGGCTGCGCTTGTACATTTTCCAGGCGATCACGCCCAGGATCAGGCCCAGCGTCAAAAACGCGACGTTCGGCATGCCCGGCACCAGGCCGACCAGGCCCAGGATGGCTGCCGCTACCGCCAGGGCGCGGTGCTGGCCGAACACCTGGCTGATCATGGCGCCGCGCATGTCCTGCGCACGCGAGGCGCGGGTCACCAGCAAGGCGACCGAAGACGACACCAGCAGGGCCGGCAGCTGCGCCACCAGGCCGTCGCCGATCGACAGCAAGGTATACGTGGACGCGGCATCCATGAAGCTCATGCCGTGCTGGAACATGCCCACCGCCATGCCGCCGATAAGGTTGATGAACAGGATCAGGATGGCGGCGATGGCGTCGCCGCGGATGAACTTGTTGGCACCGTCCATCGCGCCGTAGAAGTCGGCTTCCTCGCGCACTTCTTCGCGCCGGGCCTTGGCTTCCTCGCGCGTCAGCAAACCGGCGTTGAGGTCGGCGTCGATGGCCATCTGCTTGCCGGGCATGGCGTCCAGGATGAAGCGGGCGGTCACTTCCGACACGCGCCCGGCACCCTTGGTGATCACCACGAAGTTGATGATGGTCAGGATCGCGAACACCACGATGCCCACGGCGTAGTTACCGCCGATCACGAACTGGCCGAAGGCCTCGATGACCTTGCCGGCTGCGGCGTGGCCGTCCTGGCCGTTGATCAGGATCACGCGGCTGGAGGCGACGTTGAGCGCCAGCCGCAGCATCGTGGTCATCAACAGCACGATCGGGAAAATGGTGAATTCCAGCGGGCGCTGCACGTACACCACCGCCAGCAGCACCATCAGCGAGATGGCGATGTTGAAGGTGAACAGCGCATCCAGCACCGGTGCGGCCAGCGGCACCATCAGCATGGACAGCATGGCCATCAAGGCCAGCGGGGCGCCCAGGCCGTTGCGCAGCAGCTCCATCACGCGGCGGGCATTCATCGGAGCGGGGCGGGCGCTCATGCGCTGGCTCCCTTGCCGAACTCATCCACGTCCAACGACGGCAATTCCGGCATCGGGCCACCGTTCCAGCCACGCAGCTGGTAGACGTAGGAGAGCACCTGGGCCACGACCGAATAGAGTCTCACGGGAATTTCCTTGCCGATTTGTGCTTCCCTATACAAGGCGCGTGCCAAAGGCGGTGCGGTGACGATCGCCACCCGGTGCTGTTCGCAGGCTTCGCGGATGCGGAAGGCCATTTCGTCCACGCCCTTGGCCACCACGATCGGGGCGCGCATCTTGCCGCCCTCGTACTTGAGCGCCACCGCGAAGTGGGTCGGATTCATCAGCACCACGTCGGCCTTGGGCACCGCTTCCATCATCTGGCGCTGCGACATCTGCATCTGCATCTGGCGGATGCGGCCCTTCACTTCCGGGCTGCCCTCGCTCTCTTTCATCTCGCGCTTGATCTCTTCGCGGGTCATCTTGAGCTTCCGCATCCAGTTCCACTTCTGGTACGGCGCGTCGATGGCGGCCAGCAGCACCAAGGCCCCGGCGGTGTAGAACAGCAGGCTCTTGGTGAAGTCCAGGCCGTTGCCCACGGCCTGTTCCAGCGGCTGGTTCACCAGCGAGCGCAGGCCGTGCAGGTTCTTGGAGATGCACAGCCAGGCCGCCAGGCCGACGAACAGCAGGCGCAGGATCGACTTGACCAGCTCGGCCAGGCTGTTGCTGCCCCACATGCGTTTGATCCCGTTGGCCGGGTTGAGCTTGTTGAGGTCGGGCATGATGGCCTTGCCGGAAAAATGCAGGCCGCTCATCAGCAGCGGGCCGGCCAGCCCGGCCAGCAGGCAGACGCCGATCAACGGCAGCATCACCCACAGCAGCTGCATCAGCAGGTCGCCGAAGTGGCCAAACAGCGCCATCGGGTTTTCGCGCATTCTCGGGTCGGGGCTGAGCGCGGTCTTCATCCACACTGCCGTGCCATTGCCGATGCCGCCCGCCAGTGCCATCAGGCCAAACACGCCGGCGCCGAACACCGCGGCGGTGGACAACTCCCGCGATTGCGGGATGTTGCCCTGCTCACGCGCCTCGCGCAGGCGTTTTTCGGTGGGAAGCTCTGTACGCTCGCCGCCGTCGTCGGACTCGGACATGGAGGTGCCGGTAGGGGATTAACCCAGCTGATGCAAGCGGCGTTCCAGTTTGTGGGGCGGGGAGTCGGGAATCGGGATTGGGGATTCGGAACAGCAGTAGCCGCGAGCTGAGCCGCTGGCGGGAAGTTGTGGCTGCGTGGTGGAAGCACTGCACCGCGGAGCTGCTGCGTTGCTGTAGCGGTCTGGCCTGGTGCTCGGCTCAGCCAAGCGGCGTTTGAGCGGCTGCGTGGGCGGGCGTTTGACGCCGTGTGTTGCTCAGCCGACGAGGCGTCGCGGGCCGTCGCGCTGGGCGACCACGGTGGCGATGAAGCGCTCGGCGTCCATCGGGCGGCCCAGCAGATGGCCTTGCAGCTGGTCGCAGCCCAGCCGCTCCAGGGTGTTGCGCTGGGCGGCAGTTTCCACGCCTTCGGCCACCACCTGCAGGCGCATGGTGTGCGCCAGCGCCACCACCGCCGCCACGATGGCGATGTCTTCGGCGCTGCCGTCCATGGCCTGCACGAAGCTGCGGTCGATCTTGAGCTCGTGCGCGGGCAGCTTGCGCAGATAGAGCAGGTTGGAACAACCGGTGCCGAAGTCGTCGATGGCAATGCGCACACCCAGCGCGTTGAGCTGGCCCAGGGTGCGCAGGCAGGCGTCGGCGTCGCGCATGGCCATGGTTTCGGTGATTTCAAGGGTGAGCTGGCCCGGCGCCAGCGCGAATTCGCTCAACGTGGTGGCCACTTCGTCCAGCAGGCTGGGCGAGGCCAGCTGGATCGCCGACAGATTGACCGCCACCCGCCAGTCGCCGTGCCCGGCCTGCCGCCAGTCGCGCATCTGGCGGCAGGCCTGCCGCAGCACCCAGCTGCCGAGCAGGCCGATCATGCCGCTGCGTTCGGCCAGCGGGATGAAGCTGTCCAGCGGCACCAGGCCGCGCTCGGGGTGCTGCCAGCGGATCAGCGCTTCGGCACCAATCGGGCGGCCGTCGTCGGCGCAGTATTTGGGCTGGTAATGCAGCACGAACTGGCCCAGTTCCAGCGCGCGCGGCAGTTCCTGCAGCAGCTGCAGGCGCTCACGGGTGGTGGCCGTCATCGAGTGTTCGAAAAAGCTGTAGCGGTTGCGGCCGGCGTGCTTGGCATGGCTCATGGCTGCGTCGGCATGCGTCATCAGCTGGTGCTCGCTGCCGGCATCTTCCGGGTACAGCGCAATGCCAATGCTGCTGCTGAGGCGCAGTTCGTGGTTGGCAACCAGAAACGGCACCGCCAGCGCCTGCACCAGATGTGCGGCGAGGGCGGCGGCATCTTCCGGCTCGGCGATGTCGGCCACCAGCACGAATTCGTCCGCACCCAGCCGCGCCAGGCTGCCGTTTGCGCGCCGGTGCGCGTTCAGACGCTCGGCCACCACCATCAGCAGGCGGTCGCCCAGCTGATGGCCGTAGCCGTCGTTGACCACCTTGAAGCCGTCCAGGTTGATCAGCATCACCGCAAAGCGCTGCCCCTGGCGCTGGGCGCGTTCGATGTTCTGCAGCACATGCTCGTGCAGCAGCACGCGGTTGGGCAGGCGGGTGAGCGGGTCGTGCAGCGCGGCCAGCGCGAGGTCGGCATTGGCCTTGGCCAGCGACTGCGCCAGCACGTCGGTGCGCTGCTGAAAGCGGCGCGACAGCACCGAAATCACCAGTGCCAGCATCAGCAGGGCCAGGATCACCAGCACCACCACCGCAGCCAGCCACGACAACGGCAGATGCGCATCGGCCGCCGCGCCGCACAGGCAACGTGGCAAGTGCATCGCGCCGGCAGACTCCGCTTGCGCATGCGCCGCGGCCGGCAGCGGACGACCGCGCCACCCCGCGCCCTTGCACGCGTCTTGCCTGCGCGGCTCAGGCCACCGAGCTTTCCGGCTCCTCCGGTTCGATGCGGTTACGGCCCGAGCGCTTGGCCCGATACAGCGCCTCGTCGGCACGCGCCAGCAACGAGGCGGCGGTGTCGCCGACGCGGAACCAGGACACGCCCACCGAGCAGGTCACCTGCAGCGGGCGTGCGGCACCCACATCGTACGGGGCAAGGCTGAGCGCTTCGTGGATGGCGCGCAGCCGGTGCTGGCTCTGTTGGGTCATGCCCGGCAGCAACAGCAGCAATTCTTCGCCGCCGTAGCGGCCCACCTTGTCCGAATCGCGCAGGCAGGCGGTCAGCCGTGCGCCGACCTTGGCCAGCACCGCATCGCCGACCAGATGCCCGTGTTCGTCGTTGACCAGCTTGAAATGATCCAGATCGATCAACACCACCGCCAGCGGGTGCGCGCCGTGCGCGCAGGCCTGCAGTTCTTCGGCCATCGCTTCCAGGATGCCGGAGCGATTGAGCAGGCCGGTCAAAGCGTCGTGGCTGGCCTTCAACGCCAGCGCCGCACGCGCGCTTTCCAGTTCGCGTTTTTCGCGTTCCAGTTGATAGGTGCGCTCGGCCACCAGTTCGGCCAGCATGCGTTCGCGCGCGACCAGGTGGCGGTGGCGCCAGCGCCACAGGCCGATCAACAGGCCGCTGCCGATCAGCACATACAGCGCGATCGCCGGCGGGCTGCGCCACCACAGCGGCGCCACCGCGAAGGGCAGGTCGGCAATCGGCGAGGCGGTGCGCCGGTAGCGGTCCAGCACCTGCACCTGCAGGCGGAAATGCCCGGACGGCAGCGGCGGCTGGTCGATCGACAGGGAATCGCTCTGGATCCATTCGTTGTGCAGGCCCAGCAGGCGATAACGCACCGTCAGCCGGCTGGGGTCGTCGTAGACCTCCATCGTCGACAACTCGATATGCAGCGGTTTGTCGCTCCATCCCAACAGTTGCCCACGCTGCACCCGCGCGCCGCCGCGGCTGACGCTGTCGATGCGCACGCTGGGCTGGCGCTCGTCGAACAGGCGCGCCGGATCGCTCAGGTGGCTCACCCCGCGTGCGGTCCCGATCCAGACCGAACCGTCCGGATCTTCGGCAAACGCTGCCTCCGACACGTCATCCCAGATCAGCCCCTGCGACTGCGACAGATGCGCCCAGCGCTCGCCGTCGTACACCTCCACGCCGCGCGCATGGCCCACCCAGACCCGGCCGACGCTGTCGGCGCTCAGCAGGTACACGCCGACATCGCGCAATGCCTCGTCGCTGATTTCCCGCAGGTCCAGGCCGTCGTCCAGCAACATGCCGTGCCACAGACCGGGGCGGTAGAAGGCCAGCCACACCTCGCCGCTGTCGCTGATGTGGATCTTGCTGATCCATGGCTCGGACGCGCCGCCGTTGACCTTCACCTTGACCTTGGACCAGCGCTCGCCTTGCAGCCGGAACAAGCCGTTGGCGGTAGCCATCCACAGCGTGCCGTCGGCGGTCTGCTGGACATCGGTGTAGGCGATGGCGGGCATGTTGGCCACCGCCTGCATGCTGCCGCCCTCGAGCGGGTGTTCGATTACGAACAAGCCGCCGGCACTGAGCATCCACAGCCGGCCCTGGCGGTCGATAAGCAGGCGGCGCGCGGTGCGCGGCAGCTTGGCGATCTGCGCGCTGTGCCCGTCTGGCCAGGTGCGGCGCAGGAACCCGGCCGAATTGAGCGTCCACAGGCTGCCATCTGCGCTGCGCTGCAGGCCCACGACCTGGATGCCGGCGTTCTGCAGGGCCGGGACGAAGCGGCCATCCGGGGCGGCCTGGCGGCCGACGCCGTGTTCGTTGCCAACCAGCAGTGCGCCCTGTGCGTCGCGGGTGAACGACCAGGTTGGCGCAGGTGGCATGCCTTGCGACGCATCCCAGTTTTCGATCCATTCGTAGCCGGCCCAGCGCACCAGACCCTCGCCGTCGACGGTCATCCACACGTCGCCTTCGCGGTCCACCACGATTGCATCGCTGCTGCCGGGCGGCAGCCCGTTGTCGGCACCGAAACTACGCCAGTGGCCGTTTTCCCAGCGCACCAGACCATCGTTGCGACGGACCAGCACGCGCCCTTCGCGGTCCATGACCAGTGGCGCCTGCCGCCCGACCGTGCTGCTATCCAGCAGCGGCAGCGGGCGAACGCTGAAGTTGCTGGCGCCGCGTGCGCGATAGAGCAGGGTGCCGACACCGCGCACCCACAGTGCGCCGTCGTGGTCGCGCAGCACGCTATACCAACGGTCGTCCGGCACGCCCTGTTCGGGGCCAAACACCTGCACCTTGCGCTGCGCATCGATGGCGCACAGCTTGCGCGCGCAGCCCACCCACAGCGTGTCGCCATCCACCGACAGACTGAGCACCTTGGACACCTCCGGAACGCGCACCCGCGTTGCGGTGTCCAGCAGCGGTTCGCTATGCCAGCGGTCCCTGGCACGGGCCTGCAGGAGTTCCAGCGTGCCGTCATTGGCCAGCACGGTGCCCCAGGGCAGGCTGGCCAGCTGCATCTGGTCCTGCAGGTGCTCGGCTTCATCCGGCGCCAGCTTGCGAAACCCGTTTTCGTCGCCGACGAACAGCGCCTGGAAGCCGGCAACCCACAGCCGCCCATCGGCGGTTTCGGTCATCGAGCTGATGGTCTCGTTACGCAGGCCGTCCAGCGGCACCTGTTGAAAGCTGCGCCCGTTGTAGCGATACAGCCCGCTTTCTGTGCACACCCACAGCAAGGTGCTGCGGGTCTGCAACAGGCAGGTGCCGGCAAGACCGAGCAGGCCCTGGTCGTGGGCATAGCGGCGGATGCTGGCGCTCTGTGCGTTGGCCAGATCGGCAAACGACAGCAACGCCAGCAGCATCGCAGCGAACGATGCTCCTCGGCCTGACGTCCTCCATTGGCGGTGCAAAAACCCCACGGGCGTTGCAATCTCCCACGCATCGGTGCGTGCGGTCCGCGCCCCTCGCGCGGGTGACTCACGCTTGCCATTGGCAGCCCCCTATAGCAGGCCGCGATATATCGACTAGCGGCTGTTCACGCGATTTACTTTAGTGCCTGCACCACGGTCATTGCGCAGCTGCCAGGCAGGCGCAACTGCTGCACCAGGCCGACGTTTTGCATGCAAGCACTGCGACTGCACGTTATCACTGCATTTGATGATCGCGTACTGCGTGGCGTCCCTTGCAGCATGCGGCATCGAGGCTGGCGGTGGTCGAGCGAGAACGACCGATGCGCATGCGTGCGATGAAGCGCGATCAGCGTGGCCCGATCGCAGCAATCAGGCACCGACACTGCCGGATGCTGCAGGCGCAGCGAGGTGGGCTGCATCGTAATAGATGCGATTGCGGCCACTGCCTTTGGCGCTGTACAGCGCGGCGTCGGCGCGCGCCAGCAATTGCTCCAGGGTTTCGCCGGGAATAAACCAGGCCACGCCGATCGAACAGGTGACGTGCAGCCAACCGCCATCGATGGGGTAATCGCCGCAGATGCCGCGATGCAGCGCGTCCAGCCGGTGCGTGGCTTCGTGCGTCAGCCCCGGCAGCAGCGCCAGCAATTCTTCGCCGCCATAGCGGCCGATCCGGTCGTCTCCACGCACCAGCGTATCCATCCGACGACCGACCCCGGCCAGCACCGCATCGCCGGCCAGATGCCCGTGCTGATCGTTGACCAGCTTGAAGTGATCCAGGTCGATCAGCACCACCGCCAATGGCCGCGCCGTTGCATCTGCCCGCAGCAGCATCTCGCGCAGTGTGGCGAGAATGCCGGAGCGGTTGAGCAGGCCGGTGAGTTCGTCGTGGGTGGCCTTGAGGGCGAGTTCGGCACGTGCCGATTCCAGGTCGCGCTTGTCCTGTTCCAGCTCGGCAGTGCGCTCGGCAACCAGCTGCTCCAGCTCGCGCTTGCGCCGCAGCAGTTTGGCCGTGCGCCAGCGCAACAGCACGATCACCGCTGCGATCGCCAGCAGCACATACGTAATGTAGGCGGGAATGCTGCCCCACCAGGGTGGGGTGAGCACGAAGGCGAACCGCGTGATCGGGCTGGCGCTGCGCAGGCCCGCGTCCACGGCCTGCACCTCCAGCGCATAGCGGCCAGGCGGCAGCAGTGGATAGGTGATGTGGCTGAGCGAGGTGCTGGTCCAGCTGGCCTGGTGGCCTTCCACGCGGTAGCGGAAGCTGATGCGGTCCGGGCCGCCTTCGGCGCCGGGCGTGCTCAGATCCACGTCCAGCGGAACCTGCGACCAGGGCACCTGCGCACCGGCCGCAATGGTCTGCCCGCCACGCTGCGCGCGGAGCACTTCCACCCGTAGCGGCGGCGAGGCGAACACGCGCAACGGATCAATCAGATGGGTCAGCCCGCGGCTGCTGCCAAGCCAGACGCTGCCATCGCCGTCCTCGAACAGCGCATTGGCAGACACGTCGTCCCACAACAACCCTTCGCTACGCGTGGCGCGCGTCCAGTGGCCGTGGTCCAGCAGATCCAGTCCCTGGCTGCTGCCCAGCCACAAGCGTCCCTTGCTGTCGTGATGCAGGATGAACGGCATCACGCGCGACACCAGCGGGTCGCTGACTGCAGTGAGTGTGACCGCCGCATCGTCCTGCACGGCGCCGTGCCACAGCCCGGTGTCGCGCAAGGACAACCAGAGTTGGCCGTCGGCAGAAAAATCCAGCAGGAAGTAATCGTGGCTGGGCAGGTTGCCGTGCACCTTAACCTGCAGCCAGTGGCCGTTGTTTTCCTGGCGATACAACCCTTCGCGCGTGCTGGCCCAGAGGCGCCCGCGGCCATCCAGTTCGATATCGCCGACGAACGCTGCCGGCACCGCTTCCTCGCGCCTGGCCTGCAACGGCAGCTCGGGCGTGATGAAGTACAGGCCGCGCGGCGTGGTGACCCAGAGCAGGCCGCGCGAATCGAACAACACCTTGTTGGTGGGCAGGCCGAGCTGCAGCATGTCGAAGGTCTTGCCCGTCTGCGGGTCGCGACGGGCCAGGGCACCGGACGAGCGCGCCACCCAGGCCGCACCGTCCTTCGGCGACAGCGCGATGGAGATCGATTGCAGCAACGGCTCGCCATCGGCGAGGGTCCACGGCTGCATGCGTCCGGTATGCGGATCCAGCACGTTGGAGCCTGCATCGCCGCCTACCAGCAGCTCGCCACTCGGCAGGCGCTGGATGGCCCAGGTCGGCGCTTCGGCCAGGCCCTGGCTTTCGTCCCAGTGTTCGATGTTGCCGTAGCCCAGCCAACGCTGCACACCCAGTCCGCGCGTGCCGATCCACAGCTGGCCGGTGCCTTGCATCATCAATGGGCCCACCATCGGGCTGATCGACAGCCCCTGGTCGTGCCCGAAATAGCGCCAGTGATCGCCTTCCCAGCGCACCATTCCGCGGTCGGAGCGGGTAATCAGACGGCCCTGGGCATCCTCCGACAGGGTGGTTGCGCCAGACAAGGTGTCGAAGCTGGTGCCGACCGGAGGCGCATGGTTGCGGAACACGCGCTCGCCTGCTGCGCGCGACAGCACCATGCCGCCACCGCGCAGCCACAGGTCGCCACGATGGTCGCGGAACACCGCACGCCACTGCCGTTCCGGAACACCGTCGGCATCGCCAAGCTGGGTGATGCGCCCGCTAGCATCGATGCGGCAGACCCGTTTTCCGCAACTGGCCCACAGCGCAGTGCCATCGGCCAGCAAGGCTTTACCGGCGGGCAGCGTGGTGCCGTCGTCCAGCCGCAGCGGCAGCGCACGGACGCTCCAGCCGTCTGGCGTGGTCGACGTCAGATGCAACAGCTGATTTTCGCTGGCCACCACCACGCCCCCCGCGTACGGGGCGATCACATTGCCGCTGTCGGCACGGATCGGCCTGCCGTTCTGCAACACCGGGCTGAAGGTGGTGCCATTGCGCACGAACACGCCATTGGCGCTGGCCACCCACAGGCGCCCGCGCGCATCCAGCGTCAATGCGCGGATGTAGCGCGCGTCCAGGCCGCTTTCCTGCCCGACGGCGATGAAGTGATCGCGTTCGAAGCGGTGCAACGCCAGTTCGGTGCCGACCCAGACCACGCCTTGTTGATCCTCGAGCAGGCTGTTGACGGTCATGCCCTGCAGGCCATCGGCCTGGGCGTAATCGCGGAAGCTGTAGGTTTGCGCCCATGCACTGCCGGCGACCAGCCACCCCAGCAGGCATAGCGCTGCCAGCCGACACATTGCCGTGCCGTGCGAACCAGGTGGAACGAACAGCGCAGGCACGTTGGACATCGGCTTCCGTGGAAAGAGGTCGTGCGATTGAACGGGTCAATCGTCCTTAGCGTTGACGGCGACCGCCGGCAAAACTTGAGCGGCCGGATGCTTAACCTGTCAGTTCCCTGGCAGAGTCGAAGGCGGTATCGAACATGCGTTGCACCGGTGGCGCGAACTCGCTTGCGAAGCTGGATAGCAGGAATAGCCCCAGCAAGACCGTCAGCGGCAAACCAAGTTGCATCGGGTTCAATGCCGGCGCCGCCTTGGCCAACGCACCGAAGGCCAGGTTGACCGCCAGCATCGCCACCATCATCGGCAAGGCCAGGGTCAGCCCGCCGCGCAGGATCTGCAGGAACAAAGTGGGCGCCACCTGCGCGAACGCGCTGGCGTCGGGAATGGCCGTGCCGATCGGCAGCGCCTTGTAGCTGTCCACCAACAGCGAAATCAGCGCCAGGTGCCCGTTGGCCGCAAAGAACAGCAAGCCGAACCCGATATAGAACCACTGCGCGATCACGCCGGAGGTCACGCCGCGCATCGGGTCGGACATCTGTGCGAACGACAGGCCGGTGGACTGCGACACCAACTCGCCGGCCAGCGCGCCGGCCTCGAAGATCAGCTTCAACATGAAGCCCATGCTGGCGCCCACGGCCAGTTCGCGCGCGATGCTCAGCACCGCCTGCGCGGTAAAACCATCCCACTCCGGCACGGGCGGCAGGATCGGCGCCAGCACCATCGACAAGGTTCCGGCCAGCATCACCCGCACCCGGCCGGGAACCGCACGCGTGCCGATCAACGGCATGGCCGTGAGCAAGGCTCCGGTGCGCAACATGGTCCACATGATCGCCCCGACCATCGCAAACGCGCGCTGGCCGTCGATCACCATCTGGGTAGCGGAATCCATCCGGTCTGGTCCGCTAACCGATCAAATGCGGAATGCGCTGGAACAGCGCGATGGTGAACTCCACCAGATGCCCCAGCAGCATGCTGCCGGTGGCAAAGAGCGTGGCCGTCAACGCGACCGCCTTGGCCACGAAGCCGATGGTGGGTTCGTTCAATTGGGTAGCGGCCTGCACCACACCAATGACGACACCGACGATCAACACCGCCAGCAACATCGGTCCGGCAATCCACAGGACGGCGACCAGGCCACCACGCAATTCAGTCAGGGCGATTTCAGGGCTCATGGAGGGCTGTGATGCAAGTGGGGTGCCAAAGGGCTGGGATTGGGGGTTCGGGATTCGGGATTTGCGACCTGGCTGGCGGTTTGGTGGTGGGTGAGGTCGGTTTCATCTTTGCCAGTGGCCTTCCCGTCAGCCTGTCGCTGTGCTCTTGCTGTGCTCTTGCTGTGCTCTTGCTGTGCTCTTGCTTGGCTTTTGCAGTTCGCTTTCATCCCCCATACCGCAGCGGCAGGCCACGTGGGTCAAGCCCCGAAGGGGCGGCGCGCATGGATGCGCGAGGTTTTTCTAAGGGACATGGATGTCCCTTAGAAAAATTCCCACGTGGACTGCGTACCCGTAGCGCCTTGGCGCGTAGGGGCGCGAGGACGGGGTGTGTTTCTTTGGTTACTTGATCAGCCTTCGGCTGCTGTAAAGCGCTTCTTTGCACAAGCAAAGAGAGTGACTCGCGCCCCGAAGGGGAGCGAAAGCTCTGCACTGGAATTTGCCTTGGCTCAACGATTTTGACTTTGCATGTTGATGCAAAATATTGAAATCAAAGGCTTTCACGCCCTATGGGCGCGAGTCACTTTTCTTTGCTTGTGCAAAGAAAAGTAACCAAAAGAAAGCACACCCCGTCCTCGCGCCCTCCGCGCCTGCGGCGCTGCGGGTACGCAAGTCCGGCAGAAATTTTTGTAAGGGACATCCATGTCCCTTACAAAAACGACGCGCATCCATGCGCGCCGCCCTACGGGTTGTATCTGCCGGCCTTGCCGCTGCGGTATGAGGCCCCGGAAAGCAACAGCCAAAGCCAAAGCCAAGCACCAGCCAAAGCCAAGCTGCAGAAATCCGCTCAGAGTGCCGCTGAAGCCGCGCTGCGGCTACGAGGCGTTAAAGCTCGCCGCCAGCGTGCCCACCACCAGCACCCATCCATCCACCAGGATGAACAACAGAATCTTGAACGGTGCCGAGATCAACATCGGCGACAGCATCATCATGCCCATCGACATCAAGACGCTGGCCACCACCAGGTCGATGATCACGAACGGGATGAAGATCAGAAAGCCGATCTCGAAGGCGGTCTTCAGCTCGCTGGTCACGAACGAGGCCACCAGCACCGGGAACGGCACTGCGTCCGGGCCGGCGTACTTGCCGTCGCCGGCCATGCCGGCAAAGGTCATCAGATCGGTCTCTCGGATCTGCGCCAGCATGAAGGCGCGCAGCGGCTGGGTGGTCAGCGTCCAGGCGCTGGAAAAATCGATCTGGTTGTTGAGGTACGGCTGCAGGCCGGCGCCCCACATCTTTTGCCACACCGGCATCATCACCAGTGCGGTCAGGAACATCGCCAGGCCAAGCAGCACCTGGTTGGACGGGGTCTGGCCGGTGCCCAGCGCCTGGCGCAGCAGGCCCAGCACGATGGTGATGCGGGTGAAGGCGGTGAGCACCAGCAGCATCGATGGCAGCAGGGTGATCGCCGTCATCAGCAGCAAGGTCTGCAGCGGCAGGCTCACCGGCTGGTCGCCGATGCGGCCCACGCTCACGTTGGGCAGGTTCGGCAACTGGTTGGAGCCGGGCGGCACCGCCGGTGCGGCAGCGGGGGCGGCGGCCTGCGCCATCGACGGCAACGCGGCGGGCGTGGCGGCGGCCAGCAGCGGGCAGCTCATCACCAGCAGGATCAGGATCAGGCGCAGGCTGCGCCCCCAGCGATTCCAACGACTGAACATGTCACGGGTCCTTGCGCAGCTTCTGTGCGAGCAGCTGGGCGAAATTGGGGAGTTGCTTGAAGTTGGGCAGGGTGGGGGCGGGCGCGGGTGGCAGCGGTTCGGGTAGGGTGTGCAGGGTGCTGATGCCGCCGGCGGTGACGCCCAACAGCAATTGCTGGCCGTTCACCTCCACCACCACCACGCGTTCCTTGGCACCCACCGCCAGGCTGGTCACCACGCGCAGGCCCTCGCTGTTGCGAAAACCGCTGCCGGGCATGCGCTTGAGCAACCAGCTCAGGCCGACGATCAGCGCGAGCACCAACAGCAGTGCAAAGACCGCGCCAAACAGGCTGGGCGAGGACGGCGCCTGCGCGCCGACCTGGGTGGCCTTGGCCGCGACCGGCGCGGCGGCGGCCAGCAGGCCGATCACCGCAGCCTCCGGATCCGTTCGCTGGGGCTGACCACATCGGTCAGGCGGATGCCGAAGCGGTCATTGATGACCACGACTTCGCCATGCGCGATCAGGGTGCCGTTGACGTACACGTCCAGCGGTTCGCCGGCGCCGCGTTCCAGTTCCACCACCGAGCCCTGGTTGAGCTGCAGCAGGTTGCGGATCGGGATGCGCGCGCGGCCCACTTCCAGCGACAGGGTCACCGGCACGTCCAGGATGACGTCCAGATTGAGGTCGCTGGCGTTGAGATCGCGCTCGGGCTGCAGGCTGTCGAAGGTAGCGGGCGCGGCGTCGAGGATGTCGGAGTTCATCATTTGCTGGGGTCCTGGGATGGAACGGCACGCGGGGCTTGCACGCCGGGCGGGCGTACGGCGGTGATCTTGACGGCGTTGTTGCCATTGGAAACGCCGAATTCGCCGGTGAACAACGGGATTTCTTCCACGCACAGCGGCACCTGGGCGGGCAGGTCGATCGGCAGGATGTCGCCAACCTTCAAGCCGGTGAGCTGGCGCAGGCTCATGCGCTTGCTGGCCAACACGCTCGACAGCGTCACCTCGGCGGTGTCCAGCTGCTCGCGCAGCATCACGTTCCAGGAGTCGTCGCGGTCGTTGCGGTCGCTCTGGATACCGGCATCGAGCAATTCGCGGATCGGCTCCAGCATCGAATACGGCAGGGTGATGTGGATCTCGCCGCCGCCGCCTTCCAGCTCCACATGGAAGCGGCACACCACCACGTACTCGCGCGGGGTGACGATATTGGCGAAGTGCGGGTTGATCTCCGAGTTGATGTACTCAAAGTCCACGTCCATCACCGGCGCCCAGGCTTCCTTCAGGTCGGCGAAGGTCTGCTTGAGCATCAGCTGCACCACACGCATTTCGGTGGCGGTGAATTCGCGCCCTTCGATGCGGGTGTGGTAACGGCCGTCGCCACCGAAGAAGTTGTCCACCACGGTGAACACCAGGGTGGGTTCGAACACGATCAGGCCGGTGCCGCGCAGCGGTTTGAAGCGGATCAGGTTGAGGTTGGTCGGCACATACAGCGAATGCATGTACTCGTTGAACTTGACCAGGTCGATGCCGCGCACCGACAGGTCGGCCGAGCGCCGGATCAGGTTGAACAGGCCGATGCGCCACAGCCGCGCAAAGCGCTCGTTGACCATCTCCAGGGTCGGCATGCGCCCACGGATGATGCGGTCCTGGCTGGACAGGTCGTACTGGCGGGCCTCGCCCGGCAATGGCTCCGGCTCGGTATTGACCGCACCCGAATCCACGCCATGCAGCAGGGCATCGATTTCGTCCTGGGAAAGCAGATCACTGACGCTCATCGGGCAGGCCTTACTGGGTAACGAAACTGGTGAACAGCAGGTCTTCCACGCACTTCTTGCCGGTCTCGCTGGTCATGACCTTCTGTGCTTCGGCCAGGGCGGCTTTCTGCAGCTTCTGCTTGCCGGCCAGGTCGGCCACGTCGGTGGCCTTGGTCTGCGACAGCAGCATCAACAGATGCGCACGGATGGCCGGGGCGTTCTCGGTGATGAGCTTGAGTTCTTCCGGGTCGCGGGTGACCAGCTGCACTTCGACCTGCAGGTACTGCGGGCCATCGCCGGGATCGGCCAGGTTGACCACGATTGCCGGGTCCATCGGGAAGTACTGCGCCGGCTTGGGCACTTCGGCCACCTTGGGCGCGGCGTGCTTGCCGTCTTTCTCATCGCCCTTGTGGCCGAAAAAGAACCACGCGCCGCCGCCAGCAGCCGCAAGTACCACCACACCGATGGCGATCAGCAGGATGGACTTCTTGCCACCCTTCTTCTTTTCGCCTTTCTCGTCTTTGTCTTCGGTCTTCTTGGGTTTTTCGGCGGCTGCCACAGTCTGCTCCAGGGGAATGCTCACCCTGTCGATGCAATTGGCATGCCAAACACGCGTCGGTTTCCTGGCGCCTGCGCCACGCAAACCGGAACACCCCCGCAAGCCTTGTGCTGCAAGGGTGAACGGGCGTCAGCGGTCGCAAGCCGCGGCGCGATTTGCCGCCGCGCCGGGGTGTGCCCGGCGCATTGCCTCAGGCGTAGGCGTCCAGCAATCCACGCTGGCGTAACACCACCGACGGAATTCCGACGGGCGGGGCGTCGTCCAGGCTGAGGCCGTTGCCACTGCCATTGGCGCCATTGCGATTGCCGGACGGGTTCTGCTGTTGCTGGCCAACGTCGGCCTGGCCGAGCTGGAAGCCGTTCTGGCCAAGCATTTCGCGCAGCCGCGGCAGGCTCTGTTCCAGCGCCTGGCGGGTGTCGGCATTGGCGGCGGTGAAGCTGGCGTTGACCTTGTCGCCGTCCAGATGCAAACGCACTTCCACCGGCCCCATCTCGTTGGGGGTGACCTTGATGTGGGCGTGGCCGATCTTCTGGTCGGCCAGCCAGCTCATGCGTGCGCCGATGGCGTCGTCGAAGTTGTCGCTGCCCAGGTCCGGGGTGGGGGTGGGCGAGGCGCTGAAGATCGGTGCTGCGTCCTGCAGGCGGCTGAGCGCCGGCGCGGTGGTGGTCGGCAGCACGAACGCCGGGGCGTCCGGCGCTGCGGGCGCAGCGCTGTCGTCGGCTGCCGGTTCCAGCGCCTTGGCGGCCATGCTCATCAACGCGGCGGTCTGCGCATCGCCGCTCACTGCGGTGGACGAGGTGGGCTTGGCGCCTGCGGCGGCTGCCGGCACCAGTGCACCCAGCGCGGGCAGGGCGGTGGCGGCGTTCGCGGTGGCGGTGGCTGCGGTTGCATCGGTGGGCAATGCGGTGGCAGAAGCCGTCGCACCGGCGGCGCCGGCCATGCTGGCGGTCAGTGCCGCTGCTGCGGCAGCCAGTACATCGCCGCCCGGCAACGCCTGCGCCAGCAGGCCCATGCCGAAGCCGCCCAGGCCCGGTGGAGGCCAGCCGGCGTCGGTGGCGGTCGCCGCGTCTGCCGGTGCGTCTTCGCCGGCAGTGGCGGCCTTGGTGGTCTTGCCGGGCTTGCCGGTCCCAGCAGCAGTGCTGCTGTCGGTGGCTGCCGGATCCTTGGCGGCGCCGGACCTGGCCGGCTTGGCCTCGCCGTCCTGCGCACGCGGGCGTGCGGTGGCATCGCCGGCCGCATCGTCGTGGGTGTCGTCGTCGCTGCGATTGTTGTCGGACTGGTTGGGCTTGGGCGCGGCCTGCTTGGCCGGCACGCGCTCGGGCGCCTGCGGCGGGGCCTGGTTGGGCGTGTTGGCCGGATTGAGCATGCGCGCGAACTGGTCCTGGCCCGCATCCGGTTCGGACGAGGGGTCGCTGTAGCTGGATGTCTTGCCGGTGCCGGCAAGCGCGCCCAGGCCGGCGGCAAATGCGGAAAGGGGGTTCATGCGGAATCTCCGTGAGTATCTTCGGCACGCGCAAGGCGCGAGCGGCGTGCGCCCAGATCGTCCATCTCGCGCTGGTCGCGGCGTTCGATGACCTTGTTTTCCTGCGCGCGGTAGCTGGCGGCCAGTTGCTCCAGCACCTGCTTTTCGCGGCTGGCCAGCAGCAGGCGGGTGCGTTCGGATTCGACCTTGGTGATATTGCTCTGCACGGTCTGTGCCTGTTGCAGCACGGCGCTGTCGAGCCGGTCCAGAAAAGCACGGCGGTTGCTCAGCGCAGCGGCGCTGGTGCCGGCGATGTGGCTGTTGGCGTATTCCTCGGCATAGCGGCGCAGTTCTTCCAGGCGCGACTGGTGGGTCTCCAGAGTGCGCTGGCGCTCGGCCAGATCGCGGGCGACCTTGTCTTCCTGTTCCTGCGCCCGCCGTAGCAGGGGATCGATTCGTTTTGACTGCATCATGGATTAGGTCCCCGGCTCCACCAGTTCCTGCAACGCGGACAGGCTGTCGCTCAGCAGCGATGCCTTGTGCACGTCCTGGCCCAGGAATTCGACGATCTCCGGCCAACGCGCCAACGCTTCGTCGGTGGCCGGGTCGCTGCCGCGCTGGTACGCGCCAATGGCGATCAGGTCGCGGTTGGCGGTGTAGGCAGAGAGCAGCCGCTTGAGCTTGCGGATGCGCAGGCGCCACGGTTCGTCGGCAATGTCCTGCACCACACGGCTGACCGAGGATTCCAGGTCGATGGCCGGGTACAGGCCGCTGTCGGCAACCCGACGCGAAAGCAGGATGTGGCCGTCCAGGATGGCGCGGGCCGCATCGGCGATCGGGTCCTGCGGGTCGTCGCCTTCGGTCAGCACGGTGTAGAACGCAGTGATCGAACCGCGGCCCTTGGCGCCGTTGCCGGCACGTTCCACCAGCGCCGGCAATTTGGCGAACACCGACGGCGGGTAGCCGCGGGTGGTCGGCGGCTCGCCCACCGACAGGCCGATCTCGCGCTGCGCCTGCGCAAAGCGGGTCAGCGAATCCATCAGCAGCAACACGTTCAAACCCTGGTCGCGGAACCATTCGGCAATGGCGGTGGCGCGGTAGGCGCCATGCAGACGCGCCAACGGCGGGCGGTCGGCCGGGGCGGCCACCACCACGGCGCGGCGCAGGCCTTCCTCGCCCAGGGTGGTCTCGACGAAGTCGCGGACTTCGCGGCCACGTTCGCCGATCAGCCCGACCACGATCACGTCGGCCGAGGTGAAGCGGGTCATCATGCCCAGCAGCGTCGATTTACCGACGCCGGAGCCGGCGAACAGGCCCACGCGCTGGCCGCGGCCGATCGGCAGCATGGCGTTGATGGCGCGCACGCCGACATCCAGCGAGGTGGTAATGGGTTCGCGCGCCAGCGGGTTGATCGACACGCCGGCCATGCCGACGCTGCCTTCGGCGCGGATCGGGCCCTTGCCGTCCAGCGGGGTGCCGTCGCTGTCGATGACGCGGCCCAGCAGGCCTTCGCCCACTTCCACGCCGCCGCGGCGCCGCGAGGGCACCACGCGCGCGTTCGGCAGCAGGCCATGCAGTTCGGCGCTGGGCATCAGATAGGTGCGTTCGCCGGCAAAGCCGACCACTTCGGCATCCACCCAGCCGCCATCCACTTCGACCTTGCAGGTGGCGCCCATCGGCGCTTCGCAGCCGGTGGCTTCCAGGGTCAGGCCGACGGCGCGGCGCAGGATGCCTTCGCGGATCAAGGTGCGGCCGGCAGTGGGCTCCAGGCCCAGCGTGCCCAGCCGGGTGGCCAGGCGCAGGTTGCGTGCATCCAGCCAATCGGCCGGGGTGGCGCCGAACAGGGCGCTCACAGGCCCGCTCCGGATTTGCGCATGACTGTCTCCAGCGCGGCCCGCAGGCGCGCATCCAGGGTGCCGTCGATGCGCACGCTTTCGGCGTGCACACGCAGGTCGCCGCGGCTCAGGCTCATGTCCGGGGCCACGCGGGTGGTGCTGCTGGGCGCCAGATGCGGCAGCAGCGCGGTGATGTCGTCCGGGTGCAGGCGTACTTCGACTTCGCGCCCGGCACCGCCAACCGCATCGACCGCCTCGCCGACCAGGTCGGCCAGCAGCTGCGGGTCGGCCTGGTAGGCACGCCCGACCAGCTGGCCGGCAATGCGCACGGCCAGCTCGCCGAGCGCGCCGACCACTTCGTTTTCCAGCCGCGCCAGCGGGCGGGTGAAGTTGTCCAGGATGCCGTCGATCTGCGCGGTCAGGCGGCGCACTTCCGACTGGCCCTGGGCAAAGCCCTCGGCATGCCCGCGCGCGAAACCTTCCTGCTGGGCGGCGTCTTCGATGGCCTGGATCTCTTCCAGGGTGGGCGGACGCAGCACCGGCTCATAGACGGCCGGTTCGTCGAATTCGGATTCCGGCAATGCCGGCGCCATGTGCAGGTCCGGAGCCAGCCAGCGGGTGACCACATCGTTCATACCATGGCCTCCGCACCGGCGCCGCCCAGGCTGATGGCACCTTCGTCAGCCAGGCGGCGGACGATGGTGAGGATTTCCTTCTGCGCCGCTTCCACGTCGGCAAGGCGCACCGGGCCGCGCGCTTCCATGTCCTCGAGCAGGATTTCGGCCGCGCGCTGGGACATGTTGCGGGTGATCTTTTCGCGCACCTTGACGTCGGCGCCGCGCAGGGCCAGGCCCAGGCGCTCGCCGGAGACTTCGCGCAGCAGCGTCTGCAGGCCGCGGTCGTCCAGGTCCACCAGGTTGTCGAACACGAACATCAGGTCCTGGATCTTGCCGGCCAGGTCGGCGTCGATCTTGCCGATCTCGCCCAGCACGCCCTGGTCGGCGCCGGTGTCCAGGAAGTTGAGGATGTTGGCCGCCACCTTGATGCCGCCCACGTTGGACGATTTGAGATTCTGGTTGCCGGCAAACTGGCGCTCCATGATGTCGTTGAGCTCGCTCAGCGCGTTGGGCGGGATGCCGTCCAGGGTGGCGATGCGCAGCAGCACGTCGGCGCGGGTGCGCTCGGGCAGCAGCTTCAGCGCCTCGGCGGCCTGGTCGCTGTCCAGATGCGCCATCACGATGGCGATGATCTGCGGGTGTTCGTTGCGCACCAGGTCGGCGACCGCGCGCGGGTCCATCCACTTCAGGGTGTCCAGGCCGGTGGTGTTGCGGCCGAGCAGGATGCGGTCGATCAGGCCACCGGCCTTGTCGGCGCCCAGCGCCTGGATCAGCACGTTGCGGATGTAGTCGTCGGCGCCCACGCCCAGCGAGGTCTTGCCCGCCAGTTCGCCGTTGAAGTCGTCCATCACCTTTTCGACCTGATCGCGCGAGATGCCGGTCATGGTGGCCATGGCGATGCCGATCTTCTGCACCTCCTTGGGGTCCATGTGCTTGAGCACTTCGGCGGCGTCGCTTTCCCCAAGCGACAGCAACAACACGGCAGCACGCTGCACGCCACTCATTGGTTGTGTTTCAGGCTTCACTGGCAACCCATCCCTTCACGACTTGTGCGACACGTTTTGAATCGGCCTTGACTGCTTCGCGTGCAACCCGCATACGTTCTTCGTAGGCATCCGGCAGGGCGATCGGGGTCTTGCGCTCCTGCCCGATGCTGGCGGTGTCCTCACCCATGTGCGGCAGCAACTCATCGTCTTCGTCGACCATCCGCACGTCGGCGCTCTGTGGAGTGCCATCCTTGCCAGCCTTGGCTTGCTTGTCCTTGACCGCGGTCACGCCAGTGAGCTGACGCAGGGTGGGGCGCACCACACCGAACAGCAGCGCCAGCACCACCACCGCGCCGACCAGCAGGCGCAGACCGTTCTGCACGCGCGGGTCTTCCCACCACTTGGGGCCTTCTTCGCCCGCCACCGCTTCACGCACGAACGGGGCATTCATCACCGACACCGTGTCGCCACGTGCCGCGTCGAAGCCCACTGCCTGCTTGACCAGGCCTTCGATACGGGTGAGCTCGGCAGCGGTGAGCGGCTGTTCGACCATCTTGCCCTTGGCGCCGGGGCGCGGGACGTTGTCCAGCAGCACCGCCACCGAGACGCGCTTGATGCGGCCGGCCGGCTGACGGGTGTGTTGCAAGGTCCGGTCCAATTCGTAGTTACGGGTGGCGCTCTTGGAACTTTCGGTTGGCGCGGCCGGGGCGGCGGCCTGGCCGTTGGCGGCAGCCGGGGTGCCTGGCGCGCCGGCGACGGCCGGTGCCGGCGGCTGGCCGGGGCTGTTGCTGGTTGCACCCGGCGGGCCCTGCGGGCCGGTGGCGCTGGTGCTGGTGTCGTTGATCTGCTCGCTGCGCAGCTTGGCCGGCTCGCCGTTGTAGAGCTCGCGGGCTTCTTCCACCACCGAGAAGTCCATGTCTACGCTGACTTCCGGGTTGACCCGGCCCGGGCCGGTCATCGGCTCGAGCAGCTCGCGGATGCGCTGGTTGTAGGAGCTTTCCTGGCGGCGCACCTGTTCGAACTGGGCAGCGTGCTGGGCGGCGTCGCTGTTGGGGTCGGCGATGGAGAGCATGCGGCCGCTCTGGTCGACCACGGTGACGCGTTCGGGGGTCATGTCCGGGATGCTGGAGGCGACCAGATTGACGATGGCATCGACCTGGTTGCGCTCCAGGCCCTGGCCGCCGCGCAGTTCCAGCACCACCGAGGCGCTGGCCACATCGCGCTGGCGGGTGAAGGCGCTGGGCTTGGGAATGGCCAGGTGCACACGCGCCTCGCGCACCGGGCGCAGGGTGCCGATGGTGCGCGAGAGTTCGGTTTCCAGCGCGTGCTGGTAGCGGGCGTTTTCCACGAACTGGCTGACGCCGAAGCCCGGGTCCTTTTCCATCAGCTCGAAACCGCCGCCGGTTTCCTTGCCGGTCAGGCCGGAGCCGGCCAGCTTGAGGCGCGCGTCGTACAGGCGGTCCTGCGGCACCGAGATCGCGCCGGTGCCCTGGTCGATCTTGAACGGGATCTGCGCGGTGCGCAGCAGGTCGGCCGCCTCGGCATTGCCCTTGTCATCCAGGCCGGTGTACAGCGACTGATAGCCCGGCTTCTGCGACCAGAAGAACACCGCCAGACCGGCCGCCACCGCCAGGGCGATCATCGCCATCATGGTCAGCTTGCGGGTGATCTGCAGGCTGCGGACACGGTCGAACCATTGCCCCGCCTTTTCGGCGTTCTGGTTCATGTTTTCTTTGCTGATCGCGAGAGCCATGTGTCGTCAACCTTTACAGCGGCATGTTCATGACGTCCTGGTAAGCCTGGACGAGACGGTTGCGGACTTCCACGGTGGCGCGGAAGGCCACCTGGGACTGCTGGGAGGCGACCATGACCCGCGCCAGATCGGCACTGGGGTCGCCCATTTCGAATGCTTTGGACAGCGCGCCTGACTTCTGTTGGGCCTCGTTGACGCCGCCGATGGCGCCGCGCAAGGTTTCGCTGAAGCTCGGTGCCTGGGTGGCCGGTGTTCCCTGCGTGCCGGCCAGCCCCTGGATCTGGTTACCGCGCGCCGCATCGCCCACCGCGCCCATCGGGCCTTGGCCCATCTGCGTCTGGTAGCTGCGGATCTGCGAGAGGATGGAGGTAACGGAATCGCTCATGGGTGCGGTCAGCCAGGGAGGCATCCACACCAATGCAAGCGGCGTGCCGAAATGGCGCCGGGATTCCGACGCGGGGGCAGGGAGGACTGCCGTAGCTGGGCTGAGTGTGATCTGCGGGCGCAACTTTCTCTGCGCTAGCGAGGCGGGCACCTACGTGTTGAATCGGGTGCTTCTTTAACCGGGCCTTGTCGACAGGGCGCGCGTTTGTTCAGCCGGTTTGTCTAGCAAGACGCGGGCCTGTCTGGCGAAGAGCGACAGATCTGCGGCGCGGATAGATCAGTTGCGGAGCGGCGGGATCTGCGGCTTGGCTGCAGGGCCCTTGCCCGCCCACCATCGCGGGACACGCCGCAAGTACGTCCATGTAGGCTCTTAGAACCTGTTCACGATCTTCGCAGATCAGTGCAGACTATGCGGATGCGCCAAAAGACCTATCCGAGTGACATGAGCCGGGAGCAGTTCGCACACGTGCTGCCGATCCTGGAACAAGCGCGCAAGCGCACCAAGCCACGCCGTGTGGATTTATATGAGGTGTGGTGCGCAGTGTTGTACGT
>NZ_LYMI01000077.1 GCF_001660815.1 Xanthomonas nasturtii | reverse complement strand
ACCAGCAAGCAGCCCAGGTGGTGGACGCCAACATTGCCCGTGGCCCAGCTGCGATTGCAGCGACCTATCAAGCTGCTTATCAGCGCAATGGCTGGGACGACTTCGGCCCTGTGCCAGCGGCCGTGCAAGCCGCCTTAAACCCCGACTCACTGCAAGCATCGGACGGCAGACAGTATCAGCGCGATACGCAAGGCCAGTGGCGGCATGACGGCGTTGCTGCCGAAGGCAATGTCCCGCTGGAACTCAATGCAACGCGCGAACGGTTGCAACCGGCCTTGGAGCAGCATGCGCAGGCAATGGCACAGATGCCCGCGCGGCAAACGCCAACGCTGCAGCAGCAGGATCAGGCCAATACCGAGGCGACGTATGCCGCTTATGGCGTTGCGCCCAATGCTCAGACCGCTGGCGCGATCCAGCTTGCGGTGCAGAAGACCCGTGAGGCAAACGGAATCGATGCAGCGACCAGCTCTTTGGCATTGGAGCGCGATGCGGCTGGGCAATACTCGGTGGACAGCCCCATCCAGCATTTGAGCCGTGACGCCGATGGTGTGGTGCGTGTTGCAGCAACGACCAGCACTGATGAGATCCATCAGGCACTTGGGCAGGTGCAATCAGTTCGGCACGAGCAATCACCTTCGACGGGTGCACCTGAGCTGCGCATTGATGCGCAATCGCCCCAAGAACGTGACGCCTATGAGCAAGCCTTGCGGGAAGCCAATCGGCAAGGCGTTTCGACGCAAGAGGCGCAACAGGTTGCAAGCTTCGCCGCAACGACGGTCACCGCTCCGCGTGTAGACGAAAGCCAAGCGCCTCAGGCAGCCATTGACGTGCAGCGAGATCGAGACGTTGCACGCACACCCAACGCGCCTGCTGTTGCGGAGACGGCGACTCCTGCTCCTGTCGTGATGCCTGCATCCGTCAACGCGCCGCTGCCAGAAGACGTGCGCCCGGTTGCCAAGCCTACCGAACCGAAGCCCGAGTCTGTCCCACAGCGCGAACCCCAAGAAACCCGAACACCTGAGGTTGCCGCACCCCCGACAGCCGGCGCAATCCAGCCTAAGGCAGAGGCAGTAGACCCACCCACGGCAAGCGCATCTGCGCCAAGTGCCGGGTCGGCAGCATCCGCTTCGACCTCTTCTGATCAAGCGCCTACTCAGGCCACTGTGCCGACGACGCCGGTATCAGGTGAGGTGGAAGGGCTACGCCTCGGCGACCGTGGGCAAGAGGTCGAGTTCTTGCAATATCGCTTGCAGCAAGTGGATGCCCGGGGTCCGAACGGTCAGGCCGTGCCGCAAGACGGGCACTACGGTCCAGAGACCGAGCATGCCGTGAGGCAGTTCCAGCAAGACCAGGGTTTGCCTGCAACGGGCATTGCCGCGCAAGACATGGATGCGGCGTTGTCCCAGGCGCAACACGCACGCCGAGAAGCTTTGAAACCCGCAGAGCCATCATCAGCAAATGCGGTAGTGAAGCAGGGCAGCGAGCGACAAGCCCGCGTAGTCACGCCACAGAACGAAGCGCCGTCGGCTGTTCCATTGCAGACAGAGGTAGCGCAAGCGACAGTGCCGGCAACGCCAACGCAGAGCGAAATGCCGGCACAGATCGTCTTGCCTGAGCGCACGACCTCCCCCTATGTGTCATCGCCGAGTGGCGGGCGTTCAAACCCAGGTATGAACGATGAGGATCGGGTCGGGCAAGCGAGGTCCTCCCAAGATGTCGCTCAGCAGGCGTTTCCCTCTGATCATCAGGATCACGCCTTGTTCTCTGCCATCCAAGCGCAGCTCCCCAGGGGCACATCGGATGAGAAAACGGCCGAAGTGCTCCATGCCGTCAAAGAGTCAGGCATCGAGCGTGCTGATGAACTCCGCAAACTGACCATCCAAAATGATGTCGCCTTTGTCTTTGGCAAAACGACGGGGTTTCATTCGGAAACTGCGCTCAACACACCATCGCCTAGTCCACTGAATCATTGAAATCGGATGCATGATCCCCAGGTAGTGTGTCATGCAAAGAACGAAGTTGACGATCCAACAGCGTGCTGAATTGGAGGCGGTGATGCGCAAGCGTCACGGCAACGCC
>NZ_LYMI01000076.1 GCF_001660815.1 Xanthomonas nasturtii | reverse complement strand
TTGATCGCCACGCCGCTTTCGGCCTCACGCAGAAAGCCGATGACCTGCTCGTCAGTAAAACGCTTCTTCACGTCCAATCTCCTTCGGGTAGGGAATTGGACTCCAAACTGCGGCGCTACTCAAAATCGGGGGGGCGTCGGGCGTGCCGCGCACGCGTAGTACGCACGTGCGCGCGCGCGCGCATCGAGCTCAACGCGCATGTCGTACACCGTGCGCGCTCCCGCTCACCGCGCAGAGGAGGACACCGATGGACCACCCCGCCGTCGTCTTGCATCTCACGCTGGACCAACGCGACCAGCTCGACCGCCTGCTACGCAGCCTCATCGCCCACGGCGACGTCATCGCCCTGAGCAAACCGGAGTGCCTGGAGGCGCAGACGCTGCCAACGTTGGGACAAGCCATCTTCGATGCCGCCCATGCCGTGCGCGAGATGCTTGAGCAGCGGGTGGAGCAAAGGCCGGGCAGGTCGTATCTGCACGCCGAAGATGGCGGTTAGGTTGGTTTGAACCTACTGATGGCTAAATTGCTGTCGCATGACGGCATCTTGAAATCTCAATGGCTTGCCTCGTTACGCCGCACGTCGTCGAACGTAACGCGTTGTCCCTGCAAAGATGCGGCATAGCCCATGACGATGGGCAGCCGCACTGCGGGGAAGGCCGTGCGATTCACAGGCTTGCAACGATTGACGGCCGTCAACGCCTCGGCGAGGATCGTGTTACACCGCGCTTAGGCGGCCCAATGATAGCTAGGCGGCTTGGAGGTTTCGATGGAGTTGATGCTTCTATTGGGTGCGGTGCTTGCTCTTGGCAATATCGTTGCATCGGTTGCAGTACTTCGCGTTTCGGTACTCTCGCCATCACAACGCGTAATGCAACTTGCTCTCATCTGGCTTGTTCCAGTCATTGGCGCGGTCGTTTGTGCGGCGTTTGCCTCTTCTCAGGCACTTGGCCCCACATCGTCCAGTACAATCGACCCGCTCTATCCATCATCCGATGGTGGCGCATCGGAAGGTCAAAACCTTGGGTTCTCTGGCTGCGATGCCGGGGACTCTGGCTGCGCCGGGAGCAGTGACTAATGACGACGCCTAGCAATTCGTTCAAGCCGGATCCACTTCGCGTGTCGGCTTAATCCAGTTGTTATACCGCTAGAAAGATTTCGAGAGAGACAGATGATTCTTTGGGGATGGGGCGAGCGAGTGCTGACCGTCGATCTGGCAGAGCATGAGCACTGCCAGAGGTGCGAGTAGCATCAAGATTTCGCGCTGCGTCTCAAGTACAAGTACGGACACTTCTACCATCTTTTCGGATGGGTTATCTCCAAGCAGTACCAGCTCATTTGCCCCGTTTGCTCCCACGGCTGGATAGTTAACGCTTCGGCGGCAGAAGCGCAGATTGGTCGAAATCCAGTGCCGTTCCATCAAAGATCCGGATGGATTGTCATGCTTGCCCTTGCAGCAATCATTGGTTTTGTGACTGTGACGTATCAGCATGCGACCTAACAATTCACTCAAGCTGAAGCCGCTTCGCGACTCGGCTTAATTCACTCTTTATTTTTCGCGATGAGGTTTCCTTGAGCTTCGACCTGATGTTCTTCGAGCCACGCGCGGCACCACAAGATCGGACCGCCTTCCTCGTTGTTGCTGAGCTACCTTCTGGCTTGCTCTACTACAAGGACATGGAAGAGGGCTTCGAGGTAGGGATATCGAACGCCCACGGGACTATACGAGACAATGGTTGCAACCAATTGGAACTGACGCATGCATTATCTCGCATAGGGATCTAACAATTCATTCAAGCCGACGCCGCTTCGCGTGTCGGCTTAACTCAGGTATTAGGCCCCACAGCATGTTTCCACTCATCCATGACACTCAAGTCGTTGCGTACTCGGCTGACTCACGTTTGGCGCGAGTCGAATTGGTGTTGCGCGACGGCCCGAACGAAGATGCACCCGTCTTTCAGCTAGGGCCTGTTAACACATCCGAAGTTCATCAACGACAAGGATGAAGCTTAAGAATCCGAGGAACATGACATCCAGCTTTTCGAAGCGCGAGAAAATCCGGCGGTAGCCCTTCAAGCGACGAAACAGCCTCTCCACTTCGTTGCGCCGCTTGTACATTTCTCGGTCGTACTCCCAGGGCTCGACCCGATTGGCTTTTGGCGGGACCACCGGGACGTAGCCAAGATCAAGCGCTAGTTGGCGCG
>NZ_LYMI01000075.1 GCF_001660815.1 Xanthomonas nasturtii | reverse complement strand
TGGCCGGCAATCGTGGCGATAGCGCCTGCTCCAACGCACTCCACGGCAGCCGATGGCTTAGTTGAACCAGTGGATGGCGCAGGTCGATCTGGTTTTCCAGACGCGAACGAAACAACTCATCGGCAGGTAGGTGCTCGGCAGCGGGACGGCGTGTGCGCATGGGCGAAAACTGCCAGAAACCAGTGCGTACATTAACGAAAACTGGCAGTTCCAGCACGCCGAAAATGCGGGGGACGGCCTGCAATGGATGTGGTTAGGGGTTTTTCAGGGGCGACCTTTTAGTCTTGAGGCAACCATCTTTTTTATAAAAAGGTATACCTGATGGATCCCATTCGTCCGCGCACTCCAAGTCCTGCCCACGAACTTCTGGCCGGACCCCAGCCGGATAGGGTTCAGCCGCAGCCGACTGCAGATCGCGGGGGGGCTCCGCCTGCTGGCAGCCCCCTGGATGGCTTGCCCGCTCGACGGACGATGTCCCGAACCCGTCTCCCGTCTCCCCCTGCACCCTTGCCTGCGTTCTCAGCGGGCAGTTTCAGCGATCTGCTCCGTCAGTTCGATCCGTCGCTTCTTGATACATCGCTTTTTGATTCGATGTCTGCCTTCGGCGCTCCTCATACAGAGGCTGCCTCAGGAGATGTGCAATCGGGTCTGCGTGCAGCCGATGACCCGCAAGCCACCGTGCAGGTCGCTGTGACGCCCGCGTGGCCGTCGCGCGCCAAGCCGGCACCGCGACGGCGTGCTGCGCAAGCCTCCGACGCTTCACCGGCCGCGCAGGTGGATCTACGCACCCTCGGCTACAGCCAGCAGCAGCAAGAGAAGATCAAACCGAAGGCTCATTCGACAGTAGCACAGCACCACGAGGCACTGATCGGCCATGGGTTTACACACGCGCACATCGTTGCGCTCAGCCAACACCCGGCAGCGTTAGGGACCATCGCTGTCAAGTACCAGGCCATGATCGCGGCGTTGCCGGAGGCGGCACATGAAGACATCGTTGGCGTCGGCAAACAGTGGTCCGGCGCACGCGCCCTGGAGGCATTGCTCACGGTGGGGGGAGAGTTGAGAGGTCCACCGTTACAGTTGGACACAGGCCAACTTCTCAAGATTGCAAAAGGTGGCGGTGTGACCGCGGTGGAAGCAGTGCATGCATGGCGCAATGCACTGACGGGCGCTCCCCTGAACCTGACACCGGCCCAGGTGGTGACCATCGCCAGCAATATTGGCGGCAAACAGGCGCTGGAGACGGTGCAGCGGCTGTTGCCGGTGCTGTGCGAGCAACATGGCCTGGCCCCGGACCAGGTGGTGGCCATCGCCAGCCACGATGGCGGCAAGCAGGCGCTGGAGACGGTGCAGCGGCTGTTGCTGGTGCTGTGCGAGCAACATGGCCTGACCCCGGCCCAGGTGGTGACCATCGCTAGCAATATTGGCGGCAAACAGGCGCTGGAGACGGTGCAGCGGCTGTTGCCGGTGCTGTGCGAGCAACATGGCCTGACCCCGGCCCAGGTGGTGACCATCGCCAGCAATATTGGCGGCAAGCAGGCGCTGGAGGCGGTGCAGCGGCTGTTGCCGGTGCTGTGCAAGCAACATGGCCTGACCCCGGAGCAGGTGGTGGCCATCGCCAGCAATGGCGGCGGCAAGCAGGCGCTGGAGACGGTGCAGCGGCTGTTGCCGGAGCTGTGCGAGCAACATGGCCTGACCCCGGACCAGGTGATGGCCATCGCCAGCAATGGCGGCGGCAAGCAGGCGCTGGAGGCGGTGCAGCGGCTGTTGCCGGAGCTGTGCGAGCAACATGGCCTGACCCCGGCCCAGGTGATGGCCATCGCCAGCAATGGCGGCGGCAAGCAGGCGCTGGAGGCGGTGCAGCGGCTGTTGCCGGAGCTGTGCGAGCAACATGGCCTGGCCCCGGACCAGGTGGTGGCCATCGCTAGCAATATTGGCGGCAAACAGGCGCTGGAGACGGTGCAGCGGCTGTTGCCGGTGCTGTGCGAGCAACATGGCCTGACCCCGGCCCGGGTGGTGGCCATCGCCAGCAATGGCGGCGGCAAGCAGGCGCTGCAGACGGTGCAGCGGCTGTTGCCGGTGCTGTGCGAGCAACATGGCCTGACCCCGGACCAGGTGGTGGCCATCGCCAGCAATGGCGGCGGCAAGCAGGCGCTGGAGACGGTGCAGCGGCTGTTGCCGGAGCTGTGCGAGCAACATGGCCTGACCCCGGACCAGGTGGTGGCCATCGCCAGCCACGATGGCGGCAAGCAGGCGCTGGAGGCGGTGCAGCGGCTGTTGCCGGAGCTGTGCGAGCAACATGGCCTGACCCCGGCCCGGGTGGTGGCCATCGCCAGCAATGGCGGCGGCAAGCAGGCGCTGGAGACGGTGCAGCGGCTGTTGCCGGAGCTGTGCGAGCAACATGGCCTGACCCCGGACCAGGTGGTGGCCATCGCCAGCCACGATNACGATGGCGGCAAGCAGGCGCTGGAGGCGGTGCAGCGGCTGTTGCCGGTGCTGTGCGAGCAACATGGCCTGACCCCGGCCCAGGTGGTGGCCATCGCCAGCAATAAGGGCGGCAAGCAGGCGCTGGAGACGGTGCAGCGGCTGTTGCCGGAGCTGTGCGAGCAACATGGCCTGACCCCGGACCAGGTGGTGGCCATCGCCAGCCACGATGGCGGCAAGCAGGCGCTGGAGGCGG
>NZ_LYMI01000074.1 GCF_001660815.1 Xanthomonas nasturtii | reverse complement strand
GCACTCAGACCCTCGATTTTTTGCCGTTTCCGCCGCGTTTGCGGGGTGTTGCCCGGGTTACAGGCACACCTTCCCCACGACAGGCATCAACTGCTTTCGCTTCAGCCACAGGTTCGACAGCGCAAACAGCGTCAGCACCTGCGCGGTGTTCTTCGCCAAACCGCGATAGCGCACCTTGATGTAACCGAACTGGCGTTTGATCACCCGAAACGGGTGTTCCACCTTCGCGCGCAAGCTGGCCTTGGTGTGCTCCCAACGCTTGGCCCGCTTCAATTCGCGTTGGTTCTTGATCTGCTTCAGCTTGGAGGGCTTGGCTGCGATCAGGTAGCGCAACGTGCGCTTGCTCGCCATTTCCTCGCGCTTGTCCAGCCCGGTATATCCGCCATCTCCGCTGAGCGTGTCTTCCTTGCCATGCAGCAGCTTGTGCGCCTGCGTGATATCGGCGACGTTGGCTGCCGTGCATTCTACGTGGTGCACCAACCCGGACACATCGTCCACGCCGATATGCGCTTTCATTCCGAAGTAATACTGATTGCCCTTCTTGGTCTGGTGCATCTGCGGATCACGCTTGCCGTCCTGGTTCTTGGTCGAACTTGGCGCTGAAATGATCGTGGCGTCTACGATCGTCCCGCCGCGCAGGCTCTGCCCCTTGCGCGACAGGTGCGCGTTGACCCGGTTGAACAGCTTGCGCGCCACATCGTGTTGCTCCAGCAAGTGGCGGAAGTTGAGTATCGTCGTCTCGTCCGGCACCTCATCCAGGCCGCCGATCTTTGCAAAACGCCGCATCGACACCGTGTCGTACAGGGCTTCTTCCGCCGATGGATCGCTCAATGCGTACCACTGCTGCAAAAAGTGGATGCGCAGCATCGTCTCCAGCCGATACGGCTGTCGCCCTGGCTGCCCCGACTTTGGATAATGCGGCTCGATCAGCGCCAGCAGGTCTTTCCACGGCACCACCTGATCCATCTCGGCCAGAAATACCTCGCGCCGCGTCTGCTTGCGCTTGCCGTTGTACTCCGCATCGCCGAAGGTCAGCTGCATCGAAATCGTCCGCTCGGTTCGTTGATCGATTGTCGCAGATCATGCTGCTTTGTTCAGAGCTTCCCTAAGCACCTGACCCCGTTCTTCACATCCACGACCACGATGGCAAGATGGCGCTGCCCAAACGCGGCGTGCGTCTGTCCGTGGCCCTGGACTGGAAACACACCGGCCTGGTCGACAAAGGCACCTTCATCGTGGATGAGGTGGAGTACAGCGGCGCGCCGGACGTGATCACCGTACGTGCGCGCAGCGCAAATCTCACGACAAACATGCGCACACGCCGCGAACGCAGCTGGCATAACACGACGCTGGGCGCCGTACTCAATACGCTGGCCGGCGAACACGGATTAACATCACGTGTTGCCGAGACGCTGGCACGGGTCAAGCTGTCCCACCTCGACCAGGCCAACGAGAGCGACATGAATCTGCTCACGCGGCTGGGACAACGGTTCGATGCGGTCGCTACGATCAAGGCTGGAACGTTGGTCTTTGCGCCGATCAGCGCCGGCACCACGGCGAGCGGCAAGCCGCTGCCCAGCGTCACACTAAGGCGCCGCGATGGCGACCAACACCGCTACTCGGTGGCCGACCGCGATGCCTACAGCGGCGTGCGTGCATATTGGGTCGACAAGGGCAAGGCACGGCGGCAGTCGGTCTTGGTCGGCACGGACGACAACGCGAAGCGCCTGCGCGAGTCGTACGCAGACGAGGCGACGGCGAGGCAGCATGCGCATGCAGAACTCGAACGCTTGAAGCGTGGTACGGCCAAGTTCGACTACATGCTGGCAATCGGACGGCCCGAAATTTTTCCAGAACAGCGTGTCAGGCTAGCCCTTTTCAAAGTCGAGGTTGATTTGCAAGATTGGTTAGTAGCCAAGGCCACACATCGACTTGGCGATGAAGGCCTACGAACGCAGCTAGAACTAGAATCCAGTCCAAAACGAAAGCAATCTTGATCTCTGCAGATATTACGAGTTACTGCTTGGCCTCCTAACCGTATGAAGCTTGCTTTTTGCTTTGCAAGCTCCCCCCGATCAGGAGGGTAACGTCAAAGAATTAGGGACCAATTTCCGAAACAGGCTACTTCCGTAAAATCAGTTAGGGGGGGCAACCTCATAATCGGGCTGCTCATGAAAAAACTGGGCAGTGGATGTGTATACCATCATATTAAAATTCGGCGCATGAGCTTGTATAATTCCATGCATCACGCCTGATGTGTTAACCACTGGGCCACCAGAATCACCTGGACTTGTGAGATCGCCAAAGTCAGCCGTTGCGCCAAGCGAACCGGCAGAAGTAGGATGTCCCGCAGGAATACGCGCATCCGTCCAGTAGCACATCACGTCACTGGTTCTACCGCTTGTGCAGAATCGTTCGTCCGGGGATGCTGGGGCATGACCGGTCACGGCTATCGACACAAGCCCCCCATCCCGCGAACGGTAAACGGCTGCTCGCGAGAGCAACACTTTCCCCAATGCACGCGGCTCATACCTCGAAACAATTGAGCAGGTAAGTCCAGTTGATGGTGCAGAGCAATGCCGATAACTATGGTTAACCGGCTCCACACGAATCAATTCAAGATCTGAAACATTGGACTTCCAAGAAACATAGCCAAGGTCTGCCCCTCTGACCGACACTGAACTATTGTAAGAACCACAGTGGCCTGCGGTCAGAACGAATCGCACCGCTCGCCTATATGGGGTTAGATTGGCTAGAAAACCCTTTTGCTTGAGCACGAGGCCGGCCGTACATTCGTTACCAAGACTCATTGTCAACACCGTGCCACCTACAACCGGTTGATGAAGTCGAGCTGGATCAATGGCTAGTGCAGAGCCAGACGCAAAGATAGCCAAGATGCTAACGGCGCCCAGGGTGTAGATATATGGTCTGGGCATTTTTTGCTGTGCCTGTCGACGTGCAGGCCGAGTACTCATCATTTTTGCAGTTTTTTGGGATGGCGATATTTCCAATACGATATAACGTTTTCCAAATGCATTTTATTCTCGGGCGAAGATTCACTGCATCAAACGAAGCCAGTCACTGCCAAGCCGCTTTTACATTTCAATAAACAGGACAAGCGGCTTCGCCACCTCGCCTAAGGCTGGTCTGATCAACGGCGTCGGAGGATGATCTAAACCGCATCAGCCACTCTGATGGCACTCAGACCCTCGATTTTTTGCCGTTTCCGCCGCGTTTGCGGGGTGTTGCCCGGGTTACAGGCACACCTTCCCCACGACAGGCATCAACTGCTTTCGCTTCAGCCACAGGTTCGACAGCGCAAAC
>NZ_LYMI01000073.1 GCF_001660815.1 Xanthomonas nasturtii | reverse complement strand
TTGATCGCCACGCCGCTTTCGGCCTCACGCAGAAAGCCGATGACCTGCTCGTCAGTAAAACGCTTCTTCACGTCCAATCTCCTTCGGGTAGGGAATTGGACTCCAAACTGCGGCGCTACTCAAAATCTGGGGGACGTCGGTGTGACGAACGTCTGCCCATGAATACGTATGCACGGTTACGCCCGGTGTCGGTAGCGCAGCTACGCTAATGCCCTTGGCCGGGTGCCTCTTCCAGCACCCGGCGTTAGCCCGGGAGGGGCATGCATGTTGCAGACACCATGGTGGCGTGGGGCCGTCATTTATCAGATCTATCCGCGTAGTTTTCTGGATTCCAACGGAGATGGGGTGGGCGATCTGCCGGGCATCATTGCCAAGCTCGACTACATTGCCGGGTTGGGTGTGGATGCGATCTGGATCTCGCCTTTTTTCAAGTCGCCGATGGCCGATTTCGGGTATGACATTGCCGACTATCGTGCAGTGGATCCGTTGTTCGGCACGCTGGATGATTTCGATCGATTGCTCGACAAGGCGCATGCGCTCGGGCTGAAAGTGATGATCGACCAGGTGCTGAGCCATACCTCCATCGAACATGCGTGGTTTCAGGAAAGCCGGCAGGACAAAACCAACGCGAAGGCGGACTGGTACGTGTGGGCGGATCCGCGTGAGGACGGGACGCCGCCCAATAATTGGTTGTCGCTGTTCGGTGGTGTGGCGTGGCAATGGGAGCCGCGGCGCGAGCAATACTATCTGCACAATTTCCTGGTGGATCAGCCCGATCTCAATTTCCACAACGCCGAGGTGCAGCAGGCGACCTTGCACAATGTGCGGTTCTGGCTGGACCGCGGGGTGGATGGTTTCCGGCTGGATGCGATCAATTTCTGCTTCCACGATGCGCAGCTGCGTGACAACCCGGCCAAGCCGGCGGACAAGCGGGTAGGGCGTGGCTTCAGTGCGGACAATCCGTACGCGTACCAGTATCACTACTTCAACAACACGCAGCCGGAGAACCTGGTGTTCCTGGAGCGTCTTCGCGCGTTGCTCGATCGCTACCCGAATGCGGTGAGCCTGGGCGAGATTTCTTCGGAAGACTCGCTGGCCACCACAGCGGAGTACACCGCCAAGGGCCGCTTGCACATGGGCTACAGCTTCGAGTTGTTGGTGCAGGACTACAGCGCGGCCTATATCCGCGAGACGGTGAGCCGGCTCGAGGCGACCATGCTGGAAGGCTGGCCGTGCTGGGCGATTTCCAATCACGATGTGGTGCGTGCCGTAACGCGGTGGGGCGGTGCGTATGCATCGCCGGTCTTTGCGCGGATGGTGGTGGCGCTGCTGTGTTCGCTGCGCGGTTCGATCTGTCTGTATCAGGGCGAGGAGCTGGGCCTGGGCGAGGCAGATGTGGCGTTCGAGGATCTGCAGGATCCATACGGCATCACGTTCTGGCCGACTTTCAAGGGCCGAGATGGATGCCGCACACCGATGCCTTGGACCGATGCGCCGTCGGCGGGTTTCACCAGCGGAAAGCCGTGGCTGCCTTTGTCCGAGCCGCATCGCCTGGCAGCGGTGAGTGTGCAGCAGGGCGACGCGCAGTCTGTGCTTAGCTCGGTCCAGGCATTCCTGGGCTGGCGCAAGAGCATGCCGGCGTTGCGGGAAGGGACAATCACCTTCTACGACACCGCAGAGCCGGTGCTGATGTTCCGGCGCGAGCATGCGGGCCAGGCCGTGCTGCTGGCCTTTAATCTGTCTGCCGACGTCGCCGAGGTTGCGCTGCCGGAAGGGACGTGGATGCAGATTGATGTTCCGGGCGTGGAGCGCGGGGTAATCGAGCCTGGCCGCGTGTGCTTGCCAGGGCACGCTGTGGTTTGCGCGACGCGCGGGGAGTGACGCCATCGCGTGTAGGTGTAGGCGTGATTGATTGATACCGGCGAGGCATTCCAAGGATTGCCTCGCTTTTTTATGGTCGTCAGATTGCGAAACGGTGCGCACGCAAAGCGCGGTGAGCCCGGCAAGTAAATCAATAGGCGTCAGCTGGTGCTGCCGTTGCAGGAGACGGTGGTGCATTTCAGGTTGACCCAATCGGATTTGGCCAGGTCAGAATTTGGCGTGATCAAAGTACTCAAATGGCTGCTCTATCAAGCCGATTGCAAACGGCAATATCGCCAGTCAACACAGTGGCTCCTGTAGCACAGCCTGTCTCGCGTATAAAGGCGGCAGGTAGTGGGATACACACATGTCTGCGTAGCACTGATTCGGTGTGATTTATAGCGACCGCGTTTGTCCGAGTTGCGATATTGCCCATTCAAAGAGAAAGCCGCCGTTGTCTAAACGGCGGCTTTTCTCGGGACAACATCTTGTTTGTCTAGATCAGTGCGCTTTCGATTGCGGTGCTTGGTAGATCGACGCGCTTGACTAGAGCCTGTTAACACTAATGATCTGAGCGGTTAAACTATTGCGCATGGAAATCACACCCGCACAATTTTCTCTCATCGAACAGTGTCTGCCGAGGCAGCGCGGCAATGTCGGCATGACCAACCTGTAAGTG
>NZ_LYMI01000072.1 GCF_001660815.1 Xanthomonas nasturtii | reverse complement strand
ATCCAACCCTGCCAGCGCAGACTCGTCGTCATTGCGGATTTGGATCGTGCCAGCCGCGATATCGCTCTTGGTCGTGCTGCTTGAGCTGTCGCTGGCATTGCCCAACATGCTCAGTCCGGCACCGATGGCAACGCTGGCCATGCCGCTACCCGTGCCGCCGGCAACTGTCACACCGCTGGTCTTGTACTCCGCTTTGTTCTGGAGGTCCTCGACCGTCAGGCTATCGGTGGACAGCCGATTGAGTCTGGAATCGGCTGCACTGGCTATCGCGCCGCCGACCAACTTGGTGTTGCCGCCTACCGTGATGTCGAAGCCACCATTGCCGGCCTGGATGCCACTTTGCTCGGTCACGCTGGTGTAGCTGCTGTTGACCTTCTGCTGGCTATAGCTGCCGCCGCTACCAGAGCCGGTCGCCAGGGTCAGGCTGGCCTGCTGTTGCTTGCTCTTGTACTCGTTGGTGTCCTGCTCGCTCTTGATCAGCAGATCGCCGCCGACATTCGCCAGGACTCTGTTGCCAACAGCTTGTGCACCCTGGATCGTAGTGTCGTTGCCGCTCACCAAGGTCAACGTATCGTTGGCAGTGACCACGCTTTCTGCGCGCAAATCGCTATTGCCCTTGGCGCTGCCCTTGCCTGCAGACACCGTGAGGTAATAGCCAGTTACTGCACCGACACTGATGCCGATTTCACCGCCTGCGTTCTTGTTCTCCGACTTAGTGGTGTTGGTTTCTTTGTTACTGAGCAAGTTGAGATTGTTTGCTGCAGCCTGGGCCACAATTCGCCGGCGATCTTGCTGCCAATGACGTTGAGATCGCCGCCCGTCGCGGCGATGGTGACTTCGCCGTTGCTGAGGATGCGGCTACCTCCAGTGGCTTCGTCCTCGACCTCCGGGCCCCGCTTGACTGCGCCGTAGATCGCCTGAGCGGCGTCTACAGCCCCACCGGTCAGTCATAATGTGATGCCCGCACTCTGCTACTTGGACGTTTGCACCGTATCGACGATGTTTTCTGCGGCCGCGACGGTGACTTCCTTACCCACGATCGTTGCGCTGGTTGCGCTCAGCACATCGCTGCCGGTGATGGCCACCCTGTTGCCTGCGGTCATCGTCACCGAGCCATCGGTGCTGCCGACCAGGCTGCACTGTGAGTGACCTCTGTGATGTAAACTCAAATAGAATAAGCCATAGCCTCGAAAAAAAATCAGCCACTGGCAATAACTAAACATCTCTAACGATATTATTTCGCGCATAGGAAATGCGCAGGATTAAAGCAACCTTACAAATATCGCGAGACAATCCTGAGCGTTGTTAGCCTCCAAAGTGATTAACTCAACGAAATTTTCTCAATCCCACCTTTTAGGTCAAATTCAATGTGAATTTGAGGGCGTAGACTTTCATATTTAACCCAACGGGAAATCCTCCCAAACAAGGGATCATTATTTCCACCACCATAAGCACCCGGCAACCCAAGCAGACCACTTACCTCATCGAAATTCATTTCCTTTGAAAGCCCTGCAGGAAGGGCTCCACCATAAGAATCAAACCCCTCCCCATGCTGAATATACAAAGTAATCTGCTCCAACTTATTCTCGTTGAAAATTAACTGAATTCCATCATTTACTAATGAATAATATACACGATCACCTAAAGGCCCAACATACCTAACTATCCCGGCATTTGCAACTAAATTTTCACCCAACGATTTAGCCAAATCCTGCTCATTCTGCCCTAATGCGGAAATTAATAAATTCAAGTTATTCACTTTATTCCAATCTCCCGATTGCGTCTAACGATCTTTTCGACTGCAGCTTCGATTTCGCCCTTATCGTAACCTCTCTTGAGAAGATTAGTTTTGAGTTCATTTATGTCCCGGCAAGCAGCTGCACATAGATCATTGGCATCCTTCTCAATTTGGGAAGGGGTATTCCGTCCTTTATATGTAGGACTGTCTTTATGCACATCTTTAGGAACCTCAATAGCAGTAGATTCATTATACAAGACGCGCTCTTCTTCACTCGACAATTTTCGTCCAAGCTCTTTTTCTTTTGCAGCGCGCACGGCCGCAAAAGATGGGATGTGGTCATGTTCAAGATTGTCAACCACTACAGCCCTAGACCTTAGTCCACCGTAAGAATCAACATCGAGCTCCTGAACAACGCCCTTTAACTCCTTGGCAGAATCTATCTTTCCACCGATGCCCTGCGAACTCTCAAGAATACTCTTCGCGCCGGTGCCCGCAGTCGTAGCGACGTCCCCCCGTCCTGAGTAGCGGCCGGGTCTAGAGTCCGGGGTTGATGATATCGGTGTTGGCCAGCTGTTGGGCATACGCGGACGGGGTCATGCCGCCAATTGCTTTCTTGGGTCGCTCCTCGTTGTATTCGCGTCGCCAGCGCTCGATCTCGGTGCGTGCGTGCAGCAGTGTCGGGAACCAGTGTTCGTTGAGGCATTCATCGCGCAGCCGGCCGTTGAACGATTCGACATAGGCGTTCTGATTCGGCTTGCCGGGTTGGATCAGCCGCAGCTGCACCCCATGCGCATGCGCCCAGGCGACCATCGCCTTGCCGCAGAACTCCTTGCCGTTGTCGGTGCGGATCACCTGCGGCAAGCCGCGGCTGATGGCCAGCCGCTCCAGCACACGCGTCACGCCATGGCCCGAGATTGCACGCTCCACCTCGATGGCGACCGCTTCGTGCGTAGCATCGTCCACGATCACCAGGCACTTGATCGCCCGGCCGTCGGCGGTGCGGTCGAACACAAAGTCCATCGACCACACCTGGTTGGCCTGCGATGGCCGCAGCAGCGGCTGACGCTCGCCCACTGGCACTTTCTTGCGCTTGCGGCGGCGGA
>NZ_LYMI01000071.1 GCF_001660815.1 Xanthomonas nasturtii | reverse complement strand
TACATCAGGTACTACAACGAAGACCGGATCAAGTTGAAATTGAACGGCCTGAGCCCGGTAAAGTACCGGCAACAGGCCGAGCTAGCTGTCTGATCGCCCAACTGTCCAGCTTTTGGGGGTCACTTCATAGACGGGTTAACGGCGTGTCCCGCGAGCGGTGAGGACACCGCGCCCTCGACCGAGGCTGCGCGTTTGCTGCAGGGCCCTTGCCCGCACACCATCGCAGGACACGCTACAAGTACGTCCTTGTAGCTCTGGCGCAGCATCCGTGCCGCTCAAGGTCCTGCAACGGTGAGCGTGCAAGGGCCAGTGATGATGGTCGGTGCGCAACGTTTTCAACAAGCAACCAGCAAACCGCGACGTGCTGTCCTCGAAGTGGTCGGACAGCGCCGCAGGTCAACTGCAGCGTGCAGCTCGCGCATTGGCTGCGCCCGCTACCCACCGAACGGGTGACTCAACCAGCGCGCTTTTGCGCCAACCGCGCGAACAACGCAGGCAAATCACGCATCTCATCGAACACCTCAAGCACACCGATGCGGCGCAGGGTGTCGCCATGGCCCGGCGGAATGTGGCTGGCACCGGTAAACCCCAGTACCTGCATGCCTGCCGCCACGGCCGCCGTCGCGCCGGTGGGGCTGTCTTCGATGACCAGGCAACGCTCCGGCGCCACTCCGGCTGCGCGCGCGGCCAGCAGATAGACATCCGGTGCCGGCTTGGGTCGCTCCACCATGTCGGCACTGAAAATACGTCCCGCCGCACGCGCGGTGAGCCCGGCCCGTTCCACCGACGCGATGACATTGTGACGCCGGCTGTTGGATGCTACCGCCAACGGCAGCGGAATCTGTTCCAGCGCCTCGCGCACGCCGGCAATCGGCTGCACCTGCGCCTGGATCAACGCCTCGCTGCGCGCCTGGATCTGCGCTAGCAAGGTCTCCGGCAACTGCAGCGCAAAGCGCTCTTCCACCCGCCGCAACACCTCGCGTGTGGTCTGCCCGAAGGTGGTTTCCAGCAGATGTTCCAGCGGCTCGCCTGGCACGAAAGCCGCCAGCGCTTCACGCATCACCCGGTCGGCCAATATTTCGCTGTCGACAAGAACGCCATCGCAGTCACTGATCAGTAGCTCGTACGCCATTGCACCCATCTGCTCGCAAAGCGCCATTATGCCGGCCGGGATGTGACCGTCGGCTGTGGGGGGCGGCACCGTGGCGTACGGGTAGCGCGTGCACTACCGCGCACCTGCGCTGTCTGCGCCACCCACGCAGCCGGCCCCAAGCATGAGACCAACCCCAGGTCACTTCCCCAACGCCCGTGTCACGAAATCTTTCCGCCCGCGATGTTTGCAGCTGCTAGCATTCGGCCGGCTGTGGCGGGACATGCCGCAGCGTCATCAGGAATGCGCTCAGGAGAAGGAGATTTCGATGCAACCGCGATTCCCCGCCCTGCTCGTTCTTGCGACCTCGTTTTTCGCGGTCTCATGCACTGCCTCGCCCGGTGCCAAGGAGCAAACCACCATGTCAGCTACGCTGCAGGACCACGCCGTCGCCTTCCGCGACCCCACTCTGACCGAGATCGCCAAGGCCATCGCGCACGGGGATGTCGCCCGGATCAAGGCACTTGCCCCCACCGTCGATCTTGCCGCGCACGGCGATCAACACGTCACCTTGCTCGAGTGGGCGATCTGGAACGAACAACCGCGTGCACTGGCCGCCTTACTCGACGCAGGCGCCGACCCATCGTTGCCTGGCATGGACCAGGAAACGGTCGTGCACATGGCCGCCATGGCGCAGGACCCGGAGTATCTGCAGATCCTGTTGCAGCACAAGGCGCCGATCGATGTCGTCAGCGCGCGCGCGGGCTGGACGCCGCTGTTTCGTGCGGTGCAGAGCAAGCGCGATGCGCAGATCGATGTGTTGATCAAGGCCGGTGCGGATGTGCAGCGCCTCGACCATACCGGCAACAGCGTGCTGCATCTGGCAGCGCAAAGCGGCGCGGCCAGCCCCGCAGTGCTCAGGCTGCTCGAGGCCGGCGTCGATCCAACGCTGCGCAATGCCCAGCAGAAGACCTTTCAGGCGTATTTCTTCACTACCCCGGATCGCCTGCTCAATGCCAGCGGCCAGCAGGTCAGGTCGGACGTGCGCGCGTGGTTGAGCGCGCACAATATTGCCGCAGAAAGCAGCCCCTAAGCGCGCTTTCCGCATGACGAACGCAAGGTGCCGCGCATGAGCCCGTCAGAATCCACTTCTTCTTCCACCCCGGGATTCGGTGATGAAAGCCCAGGACATGCAGTCGCCGGCACAGGCGCAAGGCACGCAATTGCAACCAGGCAGCCAGCTGTTCAACGACGCAGTGGTGCAGCTTGACGGGCAACGCGAGCGCCTGGGATTGCGCGATGACACGGCGTTTCTCAACACCGCCGCCAGCGTGGCCGCGCGTGCGGGCAGCGATGGCCTGCAGCGTATCGATCATCTGGTCCCGAACCGCGATGGCGACAGCCTGATCGCAGTGCAGGGCCGCATGGACGACCCGGCCCATCTGCGCAGCCATGTGCAGACGGCATCCGCAGCCAACGAGCCGGCGCAGACCAATGTCAGCCAGTTGCAACAGCACACCCAGCAACACACCCAGCAGCCGGCGCACCCGCAGGAAGAACAGCGTCGGGTGATTCAGCAGTAAGAACCTGTTCACGATCTTCGCAGATCAGTGCAGACTATGCGGATGCGCCAAAAGACCTATCCGAGTGACATGAGCCGGGAGCAGTTCGCACACGTGCTGCCGATCCTGGAACAAGCGCGCAAGCGCACCAAGCCACGCCGTGTGGATTTATATGAGGTGTGGTGCGCAGTGTTGTACGT
>NZ_LYMI01000070.1 GCF_001660815.1 Xanthomonas nasturtii | reverse complement strand
GTCAGCCGCTGCTGCGGCCATTGCAGGCAAACCAGGTGTGGTCGATGGACTTTGTGTTCGACCGCACCGCCGACGGCCGGGCGATCAAGTGCTTGGTGATCGTGGACGACGCCACACATGAGGCGGTCGCCATCGAGGTGGAGCGAGCAATCTCGGGCTATGGCGTGACGCGTGTGCTGGAGCGGCTGGCCATCAGCCGCGGCTTGCCAAAGGTGATCCGCACCGACAACGGCAAGGAGTTCTGCGGCAAGGCGATGGTCGCCTGGGCGCATGCGCATGGGGTGCAGCTGCGGCTGATCCAACCCGGCAAGCCGAACCAGAACGCCTATGTCGAATCGTTCAACGGCCGGTTGCGCGATGAATGCCTCAACGAGCACTGGTTCCCGACACTGCTGCACGCACGCACCGAGATCGAGCGCTGGCGACGCGAATACAACCAGGAGCGACCCAAACAAGCCATCGGCGGACTGACGCCGTCCGCGTATGCCCAACAGCTGGCCAACACCGATATCATCAACCCCGGACTCTAGACCCGGCCGCTACTCAGGATGGGGGGACGTCGCCGAGTAGGCAGTGAATTGGCCCAGCGTGCCCTGGAAGAAGGCTGCTGCCATCGGTGGTGCGGTCACAATTAGAGTTGTCATCACCAGGCCTAGCCCTCCTTGTTGCAATGCCATGCTGCTGATGCCTTCACCCGTGTTTCCAGGTAGCGCATATTTCACCAGGAACGCAACGGCCACTGCGCCGATGACCTTTGTCGCCAAGCTCACCGTGAAGCTCAGCACCGACAACGAAAACACCATGCCTATGCCGTATAGCAGCCACTTGCTGAACAACGACTTCGTCGCCTGGAACAGCAGGCACATGATGAACAATGGACCGAAGCCCACAAACAGCGCCATCCCAATCTTGTTCAACAGCAGCAGTGAGCCACCCACCACCCCGGGGCCGGCCATCCCTATCCCAGTGAACCAGCGCGCACGGGCCTTCTCGTCGTCGCGCTGTTGGTTGCCTGCTGTCTGGATCTGATCGATGCTCATCATCGCAATCTGCATCAGACCCAGATTCTTGTCGATCGCATCGTAGGGACTTTTCGAATCCCCTGTCACCACTTGGATGATGGACTGGCTCACACCATCGGTCAGCGTCCAGTAAAGCTTCGACGAACCTTCGGCCATGCTCGTCGCCAGGCCGATGATCAGCGAGGCGCGCAGTGCCGTCACTACCAAGCCCATCGCTGCCTCGCGGGACTGGCCGGTCACGATGCGATACCCCTGGACCATGACCCACAGCGCCAACACCGTCAAGGACACAATACCAATCAAGGCCGAGGTGCGCTGCAGTAGCGTCCACTGAAAAATATCGATTTCGGCTCCTGGCTTATCGGAAGTAGAGCCAAGGCGGACATTCATGACCGCCTTGGCGATTACCAAATCGCTGACGCGCAACGACCAACATTCCCGTCTTACATGGACATCGACCGCGGAGCAGCTTCCGGGGCTTGTACCTGTGTTGCCTGGCGCTGGCTTTCCTCGGCCGCTTGCCGGCTGCTGTGTTCCAACGGCTGATTCTGCGCTTGGTTGCGATCTACAAAAACGCGTTGCATAGCTGGGTCCGCCATTTCGCCTTGCACTGCGAAAAAGCCGTCGCCACTCTTGTTGGGCACCACGTGGTCGATGCGTTGCAAACCGCTGACGTTGGACTCGAAGACGATTTGGCCGGCTGTCTGCTCAAGTTCTTTGCGGATGACAAAGCCGCCACGCTCCCCCAAGGCTTCCAGCTTGCTGACCGCGCCGTTGTACATCGCGTTATCTGGATGCCGAGGGTCAGACAACAAGGGGCTGGATGCTGCCTGAGCCGACGCAGCAGGAGCATCCGTCTGCTCAGTTTGCTTGGGTGTCGTCTGCGTCAACGCCTTAGCCAAAGCGGCCTGGGTCTGCTGACCTGCGGCGCCATCTATCAGCAACCCATGCTCTCGCTGGAATTGCTCGACCGCATGCTTGGTGTTGCCGCCGAAGTCGCCGTCAGGCTTCAAGGGCTTGCCATCGCGGCCAACAGCACCAAGCTGCGCAAGCTGGCTTTGCAACTGCTTCACTTGTTCGCCGCGCTCGCCTTGTTCCAGCTTGCCGTCATTAGACTTCGAAACTTGATGCGATGTCGAACCAGACGTCACGCTGTGCTTGAGATCGACACCATCGCGTTTGACGCTTTCGATCAGATCGGGAACGCGACGCTCCCAATTGACCGCATACTCCTCACATTCCTTGGCTGCCTTTACGCTCCAGGGTTTGCTGGGAGTAACTCCGTTGACCACGCGTCGCGCATTGTAGACGTCATGGCTATCGTTATCGATGTAGCGATCAAGAGGCTTACCTGTAAATAAGCCATCACGCATACCAACGACTAGAACCTTCGCAGCGATTTCCGGTTGCTTGGCCATGTCCGGATTACGGACCATTTCGCTGTTCAGGCCAAGCAACTTGTCAAACTTTGCATAGTTGTAATCGTGCGTGAGATGCACGTAGCCACGGCCATAAAACTCTTCCCCGCCGCTGTATCCAAGTTTGCGTGCCTGGCTGCGCCCGAAATCTTCTTCAGGCGCTTGAAAGTTACGCGTCTCATGCTGAGCCGTCGCCAACATGTACGATATTTGCTTTGGATCGGTCACACCGTTCTCAAGAGCGGTTTTGACGATCAACCTAACGGAAGATTCCCGGTCTACACCAAAGCCTTCGGTGCTACGACCACGTCCATCACTCATAGTATTCTCCGTACGTGCATGTCATTAGAATTTGTTGTTGCATCTATCGGCATTGGAGACTCGAAGACGCGTTGCATGTACTCACTACAAACCAATCACCACTTTCTAGTTAGCCACCTCCCTCATTTCACCATTTTGAAGCCGCTCAGTCCGCTTTTTGGGCTTAGCAGGATCGTTCGTATCTTCGGTTACGCGCTCAAGCAGCACCGCCTCATTGTTCTTGAGCTCGTAGGTATCGACCACATGGATACAGCACCCATCACCAGAGGTGGACGTCAGCATATTCCCTTTTACAGAAAACAGGCCGTTTGCCATGACCGTGATATCGGACAGCGACTGATTGAAAACCAGACGCTGTTGGGCGGCATCGAAAAGATAGACGCTGTAGGAGGGGCCACCATAATTACCCTCCTTACCAGACCACACCACTACATCTTCATGTCCATCGCCGTTGATATCGGCCAGAATTATTGAATGGCGGTTTTTCTTGTAAGTTTCGTCTAACAGACCATGATAGAACGTGGAATTGCTATCGAAATACAATGCCTCAGGTTCCAATAAAAGCGACTTGATTTCGGGGAATGTCACCTCCACGGCCGGCGAGCGATTACATAGCATGATCCCTGGACCATCTTCGTGGCAGCCCTGCGCTTTAACTAAGACAGCAATTCCGCTGATATCTGCGCTCATCTCACCCTGATCATTGAGCTTAGCATTGGCAGTAGATGGCATTTTCAAGTCCTTTTGCGACGGGAGCTCAGGCTTTTTGTTAGTTTGATATTCAGCGGCCAATTCCACTTTATCAGCTTCTGCAGACGGCGCACTGCTAGGACTGCAAGATGTGATCGAGACAACACAAGCCAAATAAGTGGCCACAACTACGATTTTTGCTAGTGCACGTTCCAACATATAAAATCCTTCAAATTCAAATAAATACTTCTTGAACATCAGATCAGAACAGCCTGGCTACAATCACTTATTACATTCATGAAGCATCGACGAACAGCAACATCCCTTGCTTCATCTTCCGACAAATCCCCCGCCGCAGTTCCCGATGCACCTGTAGAATCGGAGCCGGCAATAGCCCTTAAATTTTTAATCCACTCCCCTGTAGGTTGAGGGATGGGTGCATGCTGGCCTTGCATTTCGGACGTATCTGGAATGAATTGAATACTTCCCATCTGAGTTCCAATGGGGCATCGCGTTTGTGCAAAAGCACCTAAAGCAGGGCAAACAAAAAAATCAGGATGATTTTAACCCAAGGCCGCGCTATCACTTTGCGCCATCCCGAACAGCCCCATTATTATTAGTACTTCCTAAAAAATGGTTCAGAGCACTCAGAATAGATGACCTTGCACGACCCAGTATCACTTGCTTCACAGCTTTTGGATGCAGACTTTATAGCAGCTTTTTTTGAAACAGACGAATGATAAAAACTTTGAGAATTCGAAGAGACCAAGGCAGCACATTGATTTTGATAGCTTAATCGCACCTCACAATCTTTCGCGCCACCCAAAGCACATTGTTCAGTTGCTGCTTGCTGAGCTTCACTTTCAGAAAATTTACCCACGGCGCTCCCAGCCTCACCAGTAGAATTGGAGCGCGCAATAGCACCCCATGTCTTAATCCACTCGCCTGTAGGCCTAGGGGGAGGTGCTTGTTGTCCTCGCATATCGGGCGTATCGGGAATGCATTGCATACTTCCCATCTGAGTACCAATAGGACATCTAGTTTGGGCATTCAATGAAGGACATAGGATAAAAAAAGAAAAGATACAAAGAACCAGCTGAGGAAGGTTCATCATGACTGCCTTGTTTTTCATTTTTGAGCAAGACCACGGCTACCCGCATTCGACTCTTGACCGGAACTAGATTCATTGCGCAGCACAGTTGGCGCTCCGGTGTGATCTTGAGTACGCTGATTTTCGATATTTTTAGCCGGAGCACTCATCTGCGCGTTAGGCCCCTGCCGATTGGCGTTAGATGCTGCATCCGACGAGCCCAGTGAGCCAATCGCCGAATATGGAGAAAATTGGCCTAAGGTACCCTGGAAGAACGCTGCCGCCATCGGTGGCGCGGTCAGAATTAACGTCGTCAAGACCAAGCCCACTCCTCCCTGCTGCAGCGCCATGCTGCTGATGCCTTCGCCATTACCGCCACTGACCGCCCACTTCGCCAGAAACGCTACGCCTATCGCACCGACCACCTTGGTTGCCAAGCTCACCGTAAATGTCAGCACCGACAACGAGAACATCGTGCCTAGTCCGTATAGCAGCCACTTGCTGAACAGCGACTTCGTTGCCTGGAACAGCAGGCACAGGATGAACAGCGGGCCAAATCCCACCACCATCGCCATTGCCAGCTTGTTCAACAGCAGCATTGAGCCGGCCACCACGCCGGGGCCGGCCATGCCGATGCCAGTGAACCAACGCGCCCGGTTCTTGGCGTCTTCGCTTTCTTTAGTCGCCCCTGAAAAACCCCCAAACCACATCCATTGCAGGGCGTCCCCCGCGTTTTCGGCGTGCTGGAACTGCCAGTTTTCGTTAATGTACGCACTGGTTTCTGGCAGTTTTCGCCCATGCGCACACGCCGTCCCGCTGCCGATCACTTACCTGCCGATGAGTTGTTTCGTTCGCGTCTGGAAAACCAGATCGACCTGCGCCATCCACTGGTTCAACTAAGCCATCGGCTGCCGTGGAGTGCGTTGGAGCAGGCGCTATCGCCACGATTGCCGGCCA
>NZ_LYMI01000069.1 GCF_001660815.1 Xanthomonas nasturtii | reverse complement strand
CCACCACTTGTGAGTCAGCTGTTTGCAGCCTTGCGGAGCAACCCAGTACTTGCAAGCGTCTTGGTTTTCTCAAATTGCAGGCAAAAAGAAACCCTCCATCCTGTTGGATAGAGGGTTTCGGGTAAAGCCCCTGGCGATGACCTACTCTCGCATGGCTTGAGCCACACTACCATCGGCGCAGCTGCGTTTCACTTCCGAGTTCGGGATGGGATCGGGTGGTTCCACAGCGCTAATTTCACCAGGGAGACGGTTGGAGCGTCGCCAGTTGCTGCTTCCTCAAACGTATGCACGGGTGTGCAAGCGTTTGCGTATGGAAGCACCTACGGCGCTCAGCCTCGCATAGTTAACTTGTGACGTAGCTTGCGTTTGCGGATCTACCAACGTTCGTTGGGACCAAGGCAACTTGAGGTTATATGGTCAAGCCGCACGGATCATTAGTATCAGTTAGCTCAATACATTGCTGTACTTACACACCTGACCTATCAACCACGTAGTCTACATGGTTCCTTTAGGGGGCTTGTGCCCCGGGAAGTCTCATCTTGAGGCGCGCTTCCCGCTTAGATGCTTTCAGCGGTTATCGCTTCCGAACATAGCTACCCGGCAATGCCACTGGCGTGACAACCGGAACACCAGAGGTTCGTCCACTCCGGTCCTCTCGTACTAGGAGCAGCCCCTCTCAAACTTCCAACGCCCATGGCAGATAGGGACCGAACTGTCTCACGACGTTCTGAACCCAGCTCGCGTACCACTTTAAATGGCGAACAGCCATACCCTTGGGACCGACTACAGCCCCAGGATGTGATGAGCCGACATCGAGGTGCCAAACACCGCCGTCGATATGAACTCTTGGGCGGTATCAGCCTGTTATCCCCGGAGTACCTTTTATCCGTTGAGCGATGGCCCTTCCATACAGAACCACCGGATCACTAAGACCTACTTTCGTACCTGCTTGATCCGTCGATCTTGCAGTCAAGCACGCTTATGCCTTTGCACACAGTGCGCGATGTCCGACCGCGCTGAGCGTACCTTCGTGCTCCTCCGTTACTCTTTAGGAGGAGACCGCCCCAGTCAAACTACCCACCATACACGGTCCCTGATCCGGGTAACGGATCTAGGTTAGAACGTCAAGCACGACAGGGTGGTATTTCAAGGATGGCTCCACTGCAGCTAGCGCCACAGTTTCATAGCCTCCCACCTATCCTACACAGACGAACTCAACGTTCAGTGTAAAGCTATAGTAAAGGTTCACGGGGTCTTTCCGTCTTGCCACGGGAACGCTGCATCTTCACAGCGATTTCAATTTCACTGAGTCTCGGGTGGAGACAGCGCCGCTGTCGTTACGCCATTCGTGCAGGTCGGAACTTACCCGACAAGGAATTTCGCTACCTTAGGACCGTTATAGTTACGGCCGCCGTTTACTGGGGCTTCGATCAAGAGCTTCGCCTTGCGGCTGACCCCATCAATTAACCTTCCAGCACCGGGCAGGCGTCACACCCTATACGTCCACTTTCGTGTTTGCAGAGTGCTGTGTTTTTGATAAACAGTCGCAGCGGCCTGGTTTCTGCGACCCTCTTCAGCTATAGCTCGCATGAGCCACCAAAAAGGGTGCACCTTCTCCCGAAGTTACGGTGCCATGTTGCCTAGTTCCTTCACCCGAGTTCTCTCAAGCGCCTGAGAATTCTCATCCTACCCACCTGTGTCGGTTTACGGTACGGTCTTCGTGAGCTGAAGCTTAGGAGCTTTTCCTGGAAGCGTGGTATCAGTGACTTCGCCATAAAGGCTCGTCTCGGTGCTCGGTCTTAAAGAATCCCGGATTTGCCAAAGATTCAAACCTACCGCCTTTCCCCGGGACAACCAACGCCCGGTACACCTAACCTTCTCCGTCCCTCCATCGCACTCACGCGAGGTGCAGGAATATTAACCTGCTTCCCATCGACTACGGCTTTCGCCCTCGCCTTAGGGACCGACTAACCCTGCGTCGATTAACGTTGCGCAAGGAAACCTTGGGCTTTCGGCGTGCGGGCTTTTCACCCGCATTATCGTTACTCATGTCAGCATTCGCACTTCCGATACCTCCAGCAGACTTCTCAATCCACCTTCGCAGGCTTACGGAACGCTCCTCTACCGCGCATAAAACCGAAGTTTTACGCACCCCAAGCTTCGGTTCACTGCTTAGCCCCGTTAAATCTTCCGCGCAGACCGACTCGACCAGTGAGCTATTACGCTTTCTTTAAAGGGTGGCTGCTTCTAAGCCAACCTCCTGGCTGTCTGTGCCTTTCCACATCGTTTTCCACTTAGCAGTGAATTTGGGACCTTAGCTGTGGGTCTGGGTTGTTTCCCTTTTCACGACGGACGTTAGCACCCGCCGTGTGTCTCCCGGATAGTACGTACTGGTATTCGGAGTTTGCAATGGTTTGGTAAGTCGCGATGACCCCCTAGCCATAACAGTGCTCTACCCCCAGTAGTATTCGTCCGAGGCGCTACCTAAATAGCTTTCGAGGAGAACCAGCTATCTCCGGGTTCGATTAGCTTTTCACTCCTAATCACAGCTCATCCCCGTCTTTTGCAACAGACGTGGGTTCGGGCCTCCAGTACCTGTTACGGCACCTTCACCCTGGCCATGACTAGATCACCCGGTTTCGGGTCTACTGCCCGCGACTATGCGCCCTTATCAGACTCGGTTTCCCTTCGCCTCCCCTATACGGTTAAGCTTGCCACGAACAGTAAGTCGCTGACCCATTATACAAAAGGTACGCAGTCACTCTTGCGAGCTCCTACTGCTTGTACGCACACGGTTTCAGGATCTATTTCACTCCCCTCTCCGGGGTTCTTTTCGCCTTTCCCTCACGGTACTGGTTCACTATCGGTCGGTCAGGAGTATTTAGCCTTGGAGGATGGTCCCCCCATATTCAGACAGGGTTTCACGTGCCCCGCCCTACTCGTCTTCACTGGAGTGGCCCTTTTAAATACAGGGCTATCACCTTCTATGGCCAATCTTTCCAGATTGTTTTTCTAAAGCCATTCCAGCTTAAGGGCTGTTCCCCGTTCGCTCGTCACTACTCAGGGAATCTCGGTTGATTTCTTTTCCTCCGGTTACTTAGATATTTCAGTTCACCGGGTTCGCTTCCAGCAGCTATGAATTCACTGCAGGATACTGCCGAAGCAGTGGGTTTCCCCATTCGGACATTGCCGGATCAAAGCTTGTTGCCAGCTCCCCGACACTTTTCGCAGGCTACCACGTCCTTCATCGCCTCTGACCGCCTAGGCATCCACCGTGTGCGCTTATTCGCTTGACCATATAACCCCAAGTTGCCTCGGAGCTACATGTACGTGTTGTGTGGGGTACAAAGCCACCAACGCGAACATACGACTCAATTATTTAGGGACTCGAAGTCCCCGCCTTAGCCTCAACGACACGTTTAGATAGATATCTCAAACGCTCGCTACGTCACAAGTTATAAAAGAACATGCATCAGCCTCAACGCTGATCCATATAAATTCTTAAGTGTGCACTACATTCAGAGTGGTGGGTCTGGGTAGACTCGAACTACCGACCTCACCCTTATCAGGGGTGCGCTCTAACCACCTGAGCTACAGACCCGAAGTCTTTTCACTCAATATGGTGGAGCCTGTCGGGATCGAACCGACGACCCCCTGCTTGCAAAGCAGGTGCTCTCCCAGCTGAGCTAAGGCCCCAAAAGGGACTTCGCATACCGACCTGTGCCGGTATGAATCTCTGAATGCAGGTAATTTGTGAGGACGCCCGCAAGACGATGACGTCATGCTCAAAAGGAGGTGATCCAGCCGCACCTTCCGATACGGCTACCTTGTTACGACTTCACCCCAGTCATCGGCCACACCGTGGCAAGCGCCCTCCCGAAGGTTAAGCTACCTGCTTCTGGTGCAACAAACTCCCATGGTGTGACGGGCGGTGTGTACAAGGCCCGGGAACGTATTCACCGCAGCAATGCTGATCTGCGATTACTAGCGATTCCGACTTCATGGAGTCGAGTTGCAGACTCCAATCCGGACTGAGATAGGGTTTCTGGGATTGGCTTGCCCTCGCGGGTTTGCAGCCCTCTGTCCCTACCATTGTAGTACGTGTGTAGCCCTGGTCGTAAGGGCCATGATGACTTGACGTCATCCCCACCTTCCTCCGGTTTGTCACCGGCGGTCTCCTTAGAGTTCCCACCATTACGTGCTGGCAACTAAGGACAAGGGTTGCGCTCGTTGCGGGACTTAACCCAACATCTCACGACACGAGCTGACGACAGCCATGCAGCACCTGTCTCACGGTTCCCGAAGGCACCAATCCATCTCTGGAAAGTTCCGTGGATGTCAAGACCAGGTAAGGTTCTTCGCGTTGCATCGAATTAAACCACATACTCCACCGCTTGTGCGGGCCCCCGTCAATTCCTTTGAGTTTCAGTCTTGCGACCGTACTCCCCAGGCGGCGAACTTAACGCGTTAGCTTCGATACTGCGTGCCAAATTGCACCCAACATCCAGTTCGCATCGTTTAGGGCGTGGACTACCAGGGTATCTAATCCTGTTTGCTCCCCACGCTTTCGTGCCTCAGTGTCAGTGTTGGTCCAGGTAGCCGCCTTCGCCACGGATGTTCCTCCCGATCTCTACGCATTTCACTGCTACACCGGGAATTCCGCTACCCTCTACCACACTCTAGTGACCCAGTATCCACTGCAATTCCCAGGTTGAGCCCAGGGCTTTCACAACAGACTTAAACCACCACCTACGCACGCTTTACGCCCAGTAATTCCGAGTAACGCTTGCACCCTTCGTATTACCGCGGCTGCTGGCACGAAGTTAGCCGGTGCTTATTCTTTGGGTACCGTCAGAACAATCGGGTATTAACCGACTGCTTTTCTTTCCCAACAAAAGGGCTTTACAACCCGAAGGCCTTCTTCACCCACGCGGCATGGCTGGATCAGGCTTGCGCCCATTGTCCAATATTCCCCACTGCTGCCTCCCGTAGGAGTCTGGACCGTGTCTCAGTTCCAGTGTGGCTGATCATCCTCTCAGACCAGCTACGGATCGTCGCCTTGGTGGGCCTTTACCCCGCCAACTAGCTAATCCGACATCGGCTCATTCAATCGCGCGAAGCCCGAAGGTCCTCCGCTTTCACCCGTAGGTCGTATGCGGTATTAGCGTAAGTTTCCCTACGTTATCCCCCACGAAAGAGTAGATTCCGATGTATTCCTCACCCGTCCGCCACTCGCCACCCATAAGAGCAAGCTCTTACTGTGCTGCCGTTCGACTTGCATGTGTTAGGCCTGCCGCCAGCGTTCACTCTGAGCCAGGATCAAACTCTTCACTTAAAATTACATGTCCGAAGACAAATACTTTAGCTGCAGAAGCTCAACCACTGACAACTTATCGCTTGCAAAGCAATTAATATGTTGCTTTTTGATTAAACGTCTGCAAGATGGACAATCATCCTTCCTGCAGGCGTCCGCACAAATTACCTGCGCACACTGTCAAAGAACATTGGGGAGTGGCCTCAGCGCCGTTCCCGTCAGCTTCGTCGTTTCCGTCGAAGCGAGCCGCCTAGTATAGCGGACTTTTTCTTCCCGTCAACACCTTGTTTCCGAGGTGGTTGACGCCGCTTCGTTTCGACCCGAAGGTTTTCTGCGAAGCGAGCCGGCCATATTAGCAGGCTTTTCATCCTCGTCAACCCCTCGTGAAGAGGAAGTTGCCGCCGCTGCACCTCAATCCGCCGTAGC
>NZ_LYMI01000068.1 GCF_001660815.1 Xanthomonas nasturtii | reverse complement strand
GCGCTCTCAGGCTCTCTTGACTATTTTGTATCGCTCGACGGATCGCCTCTGTCGTAGTGGCGCTCCCATGCAGAACCTTGCCCATAGTGCTTCCTTCCATTCGTGGGAAAATAATGCACCATCAAAGACTGGGATCAAACATCGCCGCGGCTGGGCCGTTTCAGCCTGCGCGATCTGCGCGTGGCCAATGGCAGCATCAAGTTGCCCGACGGCCAGAGCGGCCCCAGCCTCACCGAAATCGAAGCCTGCTGTCAGGACTGCGCTCCAGAGACACTGGCCGCCTCTGCTCAGGCGATCAGCGAGGCATGCAACGCATGCGCGCGCCATCGATGCGCTGCTGATCGAGCGCGTCGGCACCGCTGCCCCGGACCTGCGCCCGCTGCTGACCGATCTGCGCGACCTGGAACGCTTCGTGCTGCCGCATTGGCAGGCGCGGCAGGGCATCGCAGCGGTGACCGAAGAAGGCGAGCAAGCTGCCGGCGAAGAGCCCGCGGCCACGCCAGCCACTGCCACGCGCCGCAACGGCGACATCGCCGGCCCGGACGATGTGAAACGGCGACTGGAAGAAATCTGCGCCTATTACGCCCGGCATGAACCCTCCAGCCCGGTGCCGATGCTGCTGCGTCGCGCGCAACGCCTGGTCGGCTGCGACTTCCTGGCGCTGATGAAGGAACTGGCCCCAGGCGGCATCGACGAACTGCAACGCGTCACCGGCCCGCTGGAAGACAGCTGAGCATTGCGCTCAGCCACGCCTGATTCTGCGGAGCAGCAGCAACGGCGTCGCACGCCGCTGCCGTGCTAAGAAGTACTGAAACCGAAGTGCCATCGCACCCTGCAACGCCACCCAATGTCGACGTTACCGGCACCAGTGACCAAACAGGCGCTGTGCTTACGCTCTACGATTCCCGATTCCCGATTCCCGATTCGGGAATCCCGAATCACCAGCTATACAACTGCCAATACACCTTGTTGACCTTGTCCTTCTCGGCATCGGTATGCCCGTCGTGGTCGCGGTCGTACAGGAAATAGGGCGCGCCGCGTGCCGGGGTCACCCGCACCATTTCCAGCTGGCCGTTGACGCGGTACTCGTCGACCTTGTCGCCGTTGCCCATGGTCTTGCTGGTGACATCCGCACCGGCCGGCACATCGCCGCCACCACCGCTGGTGGCACAGCCGCCGAGCAGCAGCAACGGCAGCAGCAAAAGACTTGCTCTCTTCATCGTCGTCATCCGTTTAGGTCGTCGGCCAGTATGCGCCGGCGCGGTGCGGCGTGGGTGTGCAGCGTAGAATTGGAGCATGAGCAGATTAGTCCTGATCGACGGGTCCAGTTACCTGTACCGCGCGTTCCACGCGCTTCCGCCGCTGACCAATGCCCAGGGCGAGCCCACCGGCGCCTTGTTCGGCGTGGTCAACATGCTGCGCGCCACCTTGAAGGAACGCCCCGCGTACGTCGCCTTTGTGGTGGATGCGCCGGGCAAGACGTTCCGGGATGACTTGTATGCCGACTACAAGGCAAACCGTCCCTCGATGCCGGACGATTTGCGCGCGCAGGTGCAACCCATGTGCGACATCGTGCATGCGCTGGGCATCGACATCCTGCGCATCGACGGGGTGGAAGCGGACGATGTGATCGGCACGCTGGCACTGCAAGCCGCCGCCGATGGCCTGAGCGTGACCATCTCCACCGGCGACAAGGACTTCGCCCAGCTGGTGCGCCCGGGTATCGAACTGGTCAACACCATGAGCGGCAGCCGCATGGATTCGGACGCGGCGGTGATCGCCAAGTTCGGCGTGCGGCCCAACCAGATCGTCGACCTGCTGGCGCTGATGGGCGACACCGTCGACAACGTGCCCGGCGTGGAAAAGTGCGGTCCCAAGACCGCCGCCAAATGGCTGGCCGAATACGATTCGCTCGACGGCGTCATCGCCAATGCCGACAAGATCAAGGGCAAGATCGGCGAGAATCTGCGCGCCGCCCTGCCGCGGCTGCCGCTCAACCGCGAACTGGTCACCATCAAGACCGACGTGACCCTGGCCAGCGGCCCGCGCGCGCTGGACCTGCGCGAGCCCGACACCGAGACGCTGGCGGTGCTGTACGCCCGCTACGGCTTCACCCAGGCGCTGCGCGAGATGGGCGGCGCGCCGGCACAGGCCGGGCTGTCGTCCGAACCGATGGCGCTGGGCGCTGCCGCCGCCACGGCGCGCACCGAGCCGGGGCGCGCCCGCGGTACCGGCTTCGTGTCCGGCCCGGTCAGCGCCCCGGTGGAGGTGGACCCGGCGCTGTCGGCACCCGGCCAGTACGAGACCATCCTGACCCAGCAACAGCTGGACAGCTGGATCGCCCGCCTGCGCGCCGCCGGCCAGTTCGCCTTCGATACCGAAACCGACAGCCTGGACCCGCTGCAGGCCGACCTGATCGGCCTGAGCGTGGCCGCCGAGCCCGGCCAGGCGGCCTATCTGCCGTTCGGCCACAATTTCCCCGGCGCCCCGGCCCAGCTCGACCGCGCCCAGGCGCTGGCGCAGCTGGCACCGCTGCTCACCGACCCTGGTGTGCGCAAGCTCGGCCAGCACGGCAAATACGACCTGCACGTGATGCGCCGCCACGGCATCGCCCTGGCCGGCTATCACGACGACACCTTGCTGGAGAGCTTCGTGCTCAATTCCGGCAGCGCCCGCCACGACATGGACAGCCTGGCCAAGCGCTATCTCGGCTATGACACGGTCAAGTACGAAGACGTCTGCGGCAAGGGCGCCAAGCAGATCCCGTTCGCCCAGATCAGCCTGGAAGACGCCACCCGCTACGCCGCCGAAGATGCCGACATCACCCTGCGCCTGCATCAGGTGCTTGGCCCCAGGCTGGCCGCAGAACCTGGCCTGGCGCAGGTCTACCGCGAGATCGAGATGCCGCTGGTGGAAGTGCTTGCGCGCATCGAAGCCAACGGCGTGTGCGTGGACGCGGCCGAACTGCGTCGCCAGAGCGCGGACCTGTCCAAGCGCATGCTCGCCGCCCAGCAAAAGGCCACCGAGCTGGCCGGGCGCACCTTCAACCTGGATTCGCCCAAGCAGCTGCAGGCGCTGCTGTTCGACGAGCTCAAGCTCCCCGCGGTGGTCAAGACCCCCAAGGGCCAGCCCTCGACGAATGAAGAAGCGCTGGAAGCCATCGCCGACCAGCACGAGCTGCCGCGGGTGATCCTGGAATACCGCGGCCTGACCAAGCTGCGCAGCACCTACACCGACAAGCTGCCGGAGATGATCCACCCGCAGTCCGGGCGCGTGCACACCAGCTACCACCAGGCCGGCGCCGCCACCGGGCGGCTGTCTTCGTCCGACCCCAACCTGCAGAACATCCCGATCCGCACCGAAGACGGCCGCCGCATCCGCCGCGCCTTCGTCGCACCGCCCGGGCGCAAGCTGATCGCCTGCGACTACTCGCAGATCGAGCTGCGCATCATGGCCCACCTGTCCGGCGACCCCGGCCTGGTGGGTGCGTTCGAGTCCGGGGCCGACGTGCACCGCGCCACCGCGGCGGAAGTCTTCGGCCGCACCATCGACACCGTCAGCAATGACGAACGCCGCGCCGCCAAGGCGATCAATTTCGGCCTGATGTACGGCATGAGCGCATTTGGTCTTGCCCGCGAGCTCGGCATCGGGCGCGGCGAGGCGCAGGACTACATCGCGCTGTACTTCAGCCGCTACCCGGGCGTGCGCGACTTCATGGAAACCACCCGCCAGCAGGCCCGCGACAAGGGCTACGTGGAAACCGTGTTCGGCCGCCGGCTGTATCTGGACTTCATCAACGCCGGCAGCCAGGGGCAGCGCGCCGGCGCCGAGCGCGCCGCGATCAACGCGCCGATGCAGGGTACGGCGGCCGACATCATCAAGCGCGCCATGGTCAGCGTGGACGGCTGGATCGCCGACCATGCGCAGCGCGCGCTGATGATCCTGCAGGTGCACGATGAACTGGTGTTCGAGGCCGATGCCGATTTCGTCGACACGCTGCTGAGCGAAGTCACCACGCGCATGTCGGCCGCGGCCGAATTGCGCGTGCCGCTGGTGGTTGATTCGGGCGTTGGCGATAACTGGGACGAGGCGCACTGACGCAGCGAATGGCGCTGATATGCTGAATGCGCAGACCAGACATAATGCGTATCTGGCGAACGCCGATGGAATGAATAACCGCTAAATTCTACCTTTTTTTAACAGTTATCTTCACGATCCATCAATGTGCAAAATGTTGTTATATCCCTCGACGGGCGCAACGCCTGTCGGCAGATCTCTCCCATCCCCTGGAGCAGATCTCGGAGCGGAAACTCCTCCCCAAGTTTCCGTTCCCTGGCCCCGCCGACCTCCCCCTGGTCTGCGGGGCTTTTTATTTGTGTCCTCCCAATTTTTGCGCAAGCGTTGCAGCGTGAGTTGCGATGCTGCAGGTGCCTCGGTTGCGCAGGCGCGTGGCATGTAGCGACCGCCGTCAGCGGCCCGCAACAGGCAACGCGTTCGTTTGCGCCAGCGCCAATCCATGCCGCGTTGCAGCGTAAGTGCCCGCTCAATTGACCGGGTGCGGCCATGCAGATGGCATGCTGCGACGGCGGTCTGGTAGCCACGTTACTCATTCAGGTTTATGGACGTGCCGACGTGCGCATTCATCTGTCGGCCTGCCGTCGTTGCGTTGCACACGCCAGCCCTGCACGCGCTTGCCGGGGCACGCTGCGATACGGGCGATGGTTGTGAGTTTGATCTGCAGAAGAACGGCGCGCCTCGCGTCACGCGATCGGCACCTCTGCTGCGCTGTCGCCGGGCGGCATGGTGCACCGATGACGCACAGTTGATCGAGCCCTCAGCAAGTAGCGCAGTTGCTCGCCACGCTCGCCGTAGCGTGTCCGCCAGTGCCACCACCTGCGTGGACGTCCGCCAGGACGCCCAGCCTTACGGCGGCGTTTCGATCAACCCAGCCAGTCGCGTGGAATCAGGTAATCGGCCAGGCGCGCTTCGGCACTGCCTGGCTCCGGCGTGAAGCCGTACTCCCAGCGCACCCGTGGCGGCAAACTCATCAGGATGCTCTCGGCGCGCCCACCGCTTTGCAGACCAAACAGGGTGCCGCGGTCGTAGACCAGATTGAATTCCACGTAGCGCCCACGACGGTACAGCTGGAACTCGCGTTCGCGCTCGCCACAGGGTGTGTCCTTGCGACGCTGCACGATTGGGATGTAGGCATCCAGGAAGCCATCGCCCACTGCGCGCTGATAGGCAAAGTCGCGCTCGAAATCCTGACCCAGATCGTCGAAGAACAGCCCGCCCACGCCACGCGTTTCGTTGCGGTGGCGCAGGAAAAAGTATTCGTCGCACCAACGCTTGTGCGCGGCATAGCGCTCTTGGCCAAACGGCTCGCACAGCGCCTGCGCGACGCGGTGCCAGTGCTGCACGTCCTCATCGAAGGGATAGAACGGAGTCAGGTCGAAGCCACCGCCAAACCAGGCGGCCACCACCTCGCCATCGCGCTCGGCGCGGAAGTAGCGCACGTTCATGTGTGTGGTCGGGATATACGGGTTGTGCGGATGAAACACCAGCGAGACGCCGCATGCACGCCAGGTCGCACCGGCAAGCTCGGGCCGGTGCGCACTGGCCGATGGCGGCAGGCGCGTCCCGGACACATCCGAAAAACCGATGCCGGCCTGCTCGAACACCGCTCCGTCGCGCAGGATGCGGGTCCGGCCACCGCCGCCTTCTTCGCGCTTCCAAACATCCTCTGCAAAGCGTGCCTTGCCGTCGGCAGCTTCCACAGCGGCGCAGATCCGGTCCTGCAGGCCGGTCAGGTAATCGCGTACTCGGTCGAATTCGTTCATGTCCCAATTCTAAGCGGTGCATTGCACGTGGTGCGTTCAGGCAAATGCGCCCGTCTGTCGCAGGGCGATGCGGAAGGTGGATGCTTTGCTGAAGAGCTGAAGAGCTGAAGAGCTGAAGAGCTGAAGAGCTGAAGAGCTGCTGATCTTAGAACCTGTTCACAATCTTCTGAGTAACAGTGCCAAGAAGGCCAAATGGATGAACTGCAGGCTGGTGTTGAGTTTGCGCTCGCAGTTCTTCCATAGCCTTCGGTTCTTCTCCAGCCAAGCAAAACTACGCTCGACAATCCATCGCTTGGGCATGACCTTGAAGGTGTGCAGTTCGCTGCGCTTGGCAATCTGCACCGTGAGCTGCTCGCCTAAAATCTCTCGCGCGCCGCT
>NZ_LYMI01000067.1 GCF_001660815.1 Xanthomonas nasturtii | reverse complement strand
AGCGGCGCGCGAGAGATTTTAGGCGAGCAGCTCACGGTGCAGATTGCCAAGCGCAGCGAACTGCACACCTTCAAGGTCATGCCCAAGCGATGGATTGTCGAGCGTAGTTTTGCTTGGCTGGAGAAGAACCGAAGGCTATGGAAGAACTGCGAGCGCAAACTCAACACCAGCCTGCAGTTCATCCATTTGGCCTTCTTGGCACTGTTACTCAGAAGATTGTGAACAGGTTCTAAGCACGCGTGCAACCTATCGAACATTTGGAGAAAGCTCACTGCCGAGCAGCTGGCAGACTGCAATATCTCATGTCAGCCAGCCTCGGCGGCCGGACAGCCTTCAGCCGGCTTCGACCCCAGCCGCTTAGCCCGCTTCGGCCACAACCAACCGCGGTGCAACGCCAGCGGCACGCTTGAGCTTTTCCGCCAGTTCGGCGCAGTTGCCGCCGCAGTCCAGGCGCGAGCGTTCGATTTCCTGCGGCAGGTGTTGGGCCAGGAAGTCGATGAACACACGCACCGCCGGCAGCAGGCCGCGGCGCGAGGCGAACACCGCATGGCAGATACCCTGCGGCAGCGACCAGTGCGGCAGCACCACTTCCAGCTCGCCGCTGCGCACCGCTTCGGCGCACACGGTTTCCGGAAGCATGGTGATGCCGAAGCCGTCGCGCGCCATCGATTGCAGCAGCGGGAAGTCGAAGCCGGCCAGGCGCGGCTGCAGGTCGACGCGGCGCATTTCGCCGTTGGGCCCATGCAACTCCCAGCGCTGATGCGCTTCGTCTTCGCTGGTGCTCATGGTGGTGTGGTTGGCCAGCTCGCTGGGGTCCTTGGGACGGCCGGCGCGGTCCAGATATTTTGGGCTGGCCACCAGCAGCTCCTGCACCTGGCCGAAGCTACGCATCACCAGGCTACCGTCGTCGTCAAGGCGCGAACGCACGCGCAGCGCGATGTCGTAGCCCTCGTTGATCACATCGACGCGGCGGTTGCTGATGTTGAGCTGCAGCCGCACCTTGGGGTACTTGGCCAGAAATTCCGGCAACAGCTTGGGCAACTGGATCTGCGCGAGCGAGACAGGAACGCTCACACGTACAAGACCGCGCGGCTCGGCGCTGAGACGATCCACCACCTCGCGCGCGGCCTGGGCCTCGGCCAGCATGGTCTGGGCATGCCGATGCACGCTGGTGCCGACGTCGGTGACCGCGAAGCGGCGCGTGGAGCGCTGCAGCAGGCGCACACCCAGGTCGGTTTCGAGCTGACTGATACGGCGGCTCAGGCGCGATTTGGGGATGCCAAGCGCACGCTCGGCCGCGGCGAAGCCGCCGTGGTCCACCACCATCGCGAAGTAGTACAGGTCATTCAGGTCGTGCATGGCGCAGGTATCCATGAATAGAACGATAAGTGATATTTAATCACCTTTATCCCAACAGAGCAACGACCTAGGCACCTCCGCGGCGCTGCCTTCCATTACACCGCCAATGGTCTGGGAGGCCTTGCCGGCGGCAAGCGCGTCATCATCGCCAGCGCGCGCGGCGGCATCTATGCCGACCCAACCAACGATTTCCAGGAGCGCTACCTGCGTCAGCTGCTCGGCTTCCTGGGCATCGGCGACATCGGCTTCGTGCGCGCCGAAGGCGTGGCCTATTCGCCGCAGCACCGCAGCAATGTGATTGCGAAGGCGCTGGCCGGCTTGCAGCAGACGGCAGACGCCGCGGCATAAGCGCCCAGCACAAGCGCGGGCCAGTGCCCTCGCCCGCACCGTAAAAGCGATAGCGACGCGCGTGGTGGGCGCAGACGCGCTGCGATTGCGAGCGTGCTGCCATATCCGCCGGCGAGCGCTCCGCAACTGCGCCAGGCAGCGAGCTGCATACAACGCAAAACGGGGCCACTGCTGGCCCCGTTTTGCGTGCTAAAGGTACGTCGCTAGACAGCAACGACGACTGCACGTGCTGGTGCAACCGCGTGCGTGCTGCCAATCCAACGACGAGGCCAAACCGCGCGTGTTGCTACCGAGATCACTCGACGCATCTACGCCGCTGCACAGCACTCGCCAACTGCACCGGCCACGCCGACGTCAACCGATCTTTTCCAGCCCCCCCATGTAAGGGCGCAATACCTGCGGCACGTCGATCGAGCCGTCGGCATTCTGGTAGTTCTCCATCACCGCGATCATGGCGCGGCCCACTGCGGTGCCGGAGCCGTTGAGCGTGTGCAGCAACTCCGGCTTGCCGCTAACCGGATTGCGCCAGCGCGCCTGCATGCGCCGCGCCTGAAAATCGCCGCAATTGGAGCAGGACGAAATTTCGCGATAGGTGTTCTGCGAAGGCAGCCATACTTCCAGGTCGTAGGTCTTGATCGCAGAAAACCCCATGTCGCCGGTGCACAGCAGCACCTTGCGATACGGCAGGCCGAGCTGTTCCAGCACCACCTCGGCGCACCGCGTCATGCGCTGGTGTTCGGCGTCGCTGTCTTCCGGCGCACAGGCAGTGACCAGCTCCACTTTTTCGAACTGGTGCTGACGGATCATGCCGCGCGTATCGCGGCCGCCGCTGCCGGCTTCGGCACGGAAGCACATCGAATGCGCAGTCATGCGCAGCGGCAGCCGTTCGGCATCGACGATCTCGTCGCGCACGATGTTGGTCAACGGCACTTCGGAGGTGGGGATCAGATAGCGGCGCGACTCGCCCACCTCGGTCTGGAACAAGTCGTCTTCGAACTTCGGCAGCTGCCCGGTGCCACGCATCGACTCGGCATTGACCAGCAGCGGCACGTTGGTTTCTTCGTAACCGTGCGCGCCGACATGCAGGTCCAGCATGAATTGCGCCAGTGCGCGGTGCAGACGCGCGATCGGGCCGCGCAGCACGGTGAAACGCGCGCCCGACAATTTGGCTGCCGTTTCGCCATCCAGCCAGCCGTGCGGCGCGCCGAGCTCCACATGGTCCTTGACCGCGAAATCGAAACTGCGCGGCGTGCCCCAGCGCGACTGCTCCACGTTTTCGCTCTCGTCCTTGCCGTGCGGCACATCGTCGGCCGGCAGATTGGGCAACCCGAGTGCGATGGTTTCCAGCTTGGCACGAATCACGTCCAGCACCTCTTCCGATGCCTTGAGCTCGTCGCCGAAACCAGCCACTTCGGCCAGCAGCGCAGTCACATCTTCGCCCTTGGCCTTGGCCTGCCCGATCGCCTTGGACTTGGAATTGCGCAAGCTCTGCAGTTCCTGCGTACGCACTTGCATACGCTTGCGTTCGCTCTCCAGCGACTCCAGCTTCGCAGTGTCCAGGGAGAAACTACGCGTGCTGCGCAGGCGCTCGGCAAGGTCGGCGGGGTGTTGGCGAAGCAGGGCCGGATCTAGCATCGGAATAGGGGCGTCAGTGGGAATAGCGCGAGATTATCGCCTGTTCCGCCACCTGCTGCGATCGATTCACTGCGGCTATGCCAGAATTACGACGATTCTTCAGGTGAGCCCTATGCCCGCGCCCCGTCCTGCGTCCGATCGCCATATCGTTCTGCATCTGCCCCGTCACACCCTGAAAATTGCCGGCATCGCCTTCGCTGCCGGCCTGTTGTTGTTCCTGCTGGTCTGGGCAACCGGCCGCAAGGACGATTTTTATAAGGCCTCGCCCGCGCAGCCGACCGCAGGGGTGCAAACCGACGACACCATCGCGCCGCTGCCTGCGCCGCTGCCGGCCCAGGACGGTGCCAGCGACATGCCGCAGGCCAAGCCGCCGGCCGAAACCCCGACCCTGGTGGACAACGCGCCACCGGCCCCGCCTGCGCCAACGCCGTTGCCGGAAGATGCGGCGCCCGGTGCAGCAGGCGGTGCGGCGCCGTCCAACCCGCCGGTCGCCGGTGGCGATCGCCCGGTGCCGATCCAGGGCCAGATGCCGCCGCCCCGCTACCCGTCGGCAGCGCTGCGTCGTGGCGATGCCGGTGACGTGGTGGTACGGGTGGATGTGGATGCTGCCGGCAACCCCGGCGGCGTGACCCTGGTGCAGCGCAGCGGCTCGCGCGATCTGGACCGCGCAGCGATGGAAGCGGTGCGTCATTGGCGCTTCCACCCGGCGCAGCGCAACGGCCAGCCCGTGGCTGGCAGCATGGATATCCCGTTCGAATTCAAGCCCGCGCAGTAGGCACGGCTGACGCTTCGCGCGGCAGCGCAGACTCATGCGTGCCGACGCATTGGTGAGACAAGGCAGGCGGTGAATAACGCCGCACAAGCACAATATCCATGCAGCTTTAACCCGAGCGCAGCGTCAGCTTGACCAAGCTGAATATCCACGAAGCTTTGGCGCTTCATTGACCCGATGCCTTAGCTGCCCCTCAGGTAATGCCGACCAGACTGGCCCTGTCATCCCACAGATGCGCCAGGAGGCTGGCCATGTCCTTCATCTCCAATCCGTCGTCACCCCATCCGCCGTCGCTGCAGCAACAGGGCCTGCGTGCCGTCGAACCGCAGCACGACATGCAGGGCGATGGCGCGTTACCCTGGCTGTGGGCGACGCTGATCGCACTGATGATCGTGATACCGAGTTGGTGGTGGGCACGCCACAGCGACGAATCGTTCGCCACTGATACGCAGCCGGCACCGGCAGCGAGCCGGCAGATCCTGCCGACGACCGAGGGCCCGCGGGCGATGACGATGGTGGCCCACCAGCCTGCGCGCGCGGCGGTCAGCAGCGTGGAGGCCAAGCCGCTGCCGGGCAACGCAATGCCGAGCTACCCGCCCACAGTGGCGCGTGCCGGTATCCAGGGCAGCCGCACTGCACGCCTGCAGCTAGATGTGCAGGGCAAGGTGAGCGATGTGACCATCGTCGAGCGCAGCGGCAGCGACGACCCGCGCCTGGACGCGGCGGTGGCGGAGAGCCTGCGTCAGTGGCGTTTCGAGCCTGCGACGCGCGATGGCCACGCCGTGGTGAGCACGGTGCAGGTGCCGGTCGAGTTCACGGCGCAGCGCTGAGCGCCTTCTGGTCAGGCAACGCATGGCCAAAGGTCAGTGCATTGAAGCAGCACGCGCTGACCTTGTAGCCAAGTGGCATGTCCGCCTAGCCGCACGGCTCGCCCGTCTCGGCGATCCTTGCGGGCAGAGGTCGAGATCGCGCTTCCCGGCCACGATGTCGCTGTTGGCCGAGGCAGGATGCCCGCGCGCGTAAAGCGAACGCGGAGCACGACCACACTATTGGCTGTAGGCACCTGGCTGGAAGCAGCAACACCCCTTTGAACGCAGCGCAGGTCGGCAAGCGCGCATTGCAGCCCGACATGTGCATCGCAGCTAATCGGCGAAACGCGTCAGCGCAGCTCAGCCGCCTCCAGCCCGAACCCTGCGCCCTGCGCCAGCGTGTCGAAGCCGGGGAACGAGGTCGCCACATTCGCTACATCGTTCACCTGCACGCTGCCGGTGGACAGTTGGCCGGCAATGGCAAACGCCATGGCAATACGGTGGTCGCCATGACTTTCGATCACACCGCTGCCGATGCTGCCACCGTGGATGGTGGCGCCATCGGGGGTTTCGTCGACCTGCACGCCCAACGTGCGCAGGCCAGTGGCCATGGCCGCCAGCCGGTCCGATTCCTTGACCCGCAGTTCGGCAGCGCCGGTCACCACGGTCTGCCCGCTCGCCGCAGCCGCAGCCACGAACAAGGCCGGAAACTCGTCGATCATGTCCGGCACCAGCGCTTCGGGAATCTGCGCGCCATGCAGCGGTGCGTAACGCACGCGCAGATCGGCCACCGGCTCGCCACCGTGTTCGGCATGGTTTTCTTCGCTGATATCCGCGCCCATCAAGCGCAACGCCGCAAGCAGCCCGGTGCGGCGCGGGTTCAAGCCGACCGCGCGCAGCACGACCTCCGAGCCGGGAACGATGCTGGCAGCGACGATGAAGAATGCAGCGGACGAAAAATCCGCCGGCACCGCGATATCGGTCGCGCGCAGGCGTTGCCCGCCGCGCAAACGTGCTGTGCCCGGCGCAAAATCGATGTCCACGCCGAATGCCGACAACATGCGCTCGGTGTAGTCGCGGGTGGGATGCGGCTCGGTCACCGAGGTTTCGCCCTGCGCGTAGAGGCCGGCCAGCAGCACCGCCGATTTGACCTGCGCACTGGCAACCGGCGAGATGAAGTCGATACCGTGCAGCGTCTGCCCGCCGCGCACGCGCAACGGCGGCGTGCCGTCGTCCTGCGTCTCGATCCGTGCCCCCATCTGTGCCAACGGGCCGGTCACGCGCCGCATTGGCCGCTTGGACAACGATTCATCGCCGACCAGCACGCTGTCGAAACGTTGCGCGGCAAGCACGCCGGCCAGCAGGCGCATGCCGGTACCGGCGTTGCCGCAATCCAGCGAATCGGTCGGCGCCTGCAGGCCGTCCACACCCACGCCGTGCACGACGCGCTGCGAGGCCGACGGCGTCTCGATGCGCACACCCAGCTTGGCGAAGATCGCCGCAGTGGAGCGCGTGTCTTCGCCTTCGAGAAAGCCATCGATGCGCGAGACGCCATCGGCGAGCGCGGCGAACATCACTGCGCGGTGCGAGACCGATTTATCGCCAGGAATGGCCAAACTACCGCGCAATGCACTGCCTTGCTGCGCGATCCAATACTGCGTGCTGTTGCTCATGCGAATGATCCGAATGCTGCGCATCGCCACACGCTGTGGGGACGCGCTTTGAAAGAGTGGCCACGTTGCCGACACCGACGCAACGCGCCGATGCCGGCGACTGTTCGTCTGCTCAGGGAATGGCGACCGGATACGACCCCAGCACCTTGATCTGTGCCGAATGCGCTTCCAGTTCGGCCAATGCCTGCTTCATCGCCTCGTCTTCCACATGGCCGACCAGATCGATGAAGAAGCCGTACTCCCACTTGGCCTGATGCGAGGGCCGCGATTCGATGCGGTTCATGCTGATGCCGTGCCGCGCGAACGGGCTGAGCACATCGAACAATGCGCCCGGCTTGTCGTGGATGAACACCAGCACCGAGGTGCGGTCGTGCCCGGACGAGGGGAAGATCTGCCGGCCGATCACCAGGAAACGCGTGGTGTTGTCGTCGTCGTCTTCGATCGACTTCATGATGACTTTCTTCAAGCCATACACATGCGCTGCGCTTTCGCCGCCGATGGCTGCGGCATCTTCTGCATTGCGTGCGCGGCGTGCGCCCTCGGCGTTGCTGGAGACCGCGATCTTCTCCACCTTGGGCAGGTGCGAACGCAGCCAACCGGCGGTTTGCGCGAACGATTGCGAATGCGCGTAGATGCGCTCGATGTCTTCCAGCCGGCCGTTGCGCGAAAGCAGGTACTGATGCACGCGCAGTTCGACTTCGCCGCAGATTTTGAGGTTGGAAGTCAGGAACATGTCCAGCGTGACCTGGATGGTGCCCTGACCGGAATTTTCCACCGGCACCACGCCGAAATCGGCGTTGCCCGCTTCCACTTCCTGGAACACTTCTTCGATGGTGGCCATCGGAAGACCCACTGCCGAGCGGCCGAAATGCTTGAGCACCGCCTGCTGGCTGAAGGTGCCTTCCGGGCCGAGGTAACCGATCTTCAACGGCTCCTGCTGGGCCAGGCAGGCCGACATGATTTCGCGGTAGACGTGCACCAGCACTTCGTCGCTGAGCGGGCCTTCGTTGCGGTCCACCACCATGCGCAGCACCTGCGCCTCGCGCTCGGGCCGGTAGTAATCCACCGCCGCTGCGAGCTTGCCCTTGGCCTTGCCGACCTGATGCGCGAAGTTGGCGCGCTCGGCGATCAGTGCCTGGATCGTGCGGTCGATTTCGTCGATCTTGGCGCGCACATCGGCCAGCACCGGCGCGGCTGTCTTGGTCGCGGGCTTGTCAGTCGGCCTGCTTGCAGCCTTGCCGAGGGAAGCGCCTGCGGACTTCTTCGCCGGCTTGTTTTTACCGCCAGTGGCGGACGTGGGCTTGTTGGACTTGGGAGCCATCGCTGGGCATTCCTAAAATGGCGGCGCATGTCCGCTGGCAGCGCATGCGCCGGCGCGGCAAACGCCGCAGGTCAATGAAGAACTCAGCCGTGCCGCTGCTGGAAGTCGTGCATGAAGCTCGCCAGCGCTTGCGCGCCTGCCACCGGCATCGCGTTGTACAGCGAGGCACGAATGCCGCCGACGGCCTTGTGGCCCTTCAACGCAAGCAGCCCGGCCGCTTTGGATTCGCTGACGAACAACGCATCCAGCTGCTCGTTCGGCAGAAAGAACGGGATGTTCATGCGCGAACGCACCGCCGGCGTGATCAGGTTGCGATAGAAGCCGCCGGAGCCGTCGATGGCGCCATACACCAGCGCGGCCTTTTCGGCATTGCGGCGCGCGAATTCCTGCACCCCGCCCTGCTCCAGCATCCACTTCACGGTGAGCCCGAGCAGATACCAGTTCCAGGTCGGTGGGGTGTTGAGCATCGAGTCGCGCGCGACATGCGAGGCGTAGTTGAAGATGTCCGCACGCGGCTGCCCGGCACGCTCCAGCAACTCGCGCCGCACGATTACCACCGAAATACCGACCGGGCCGAGGTTCTTCTGTGCGCCCGCGTAGATCAGGCCATAGCGCGAGATGTCCAGCGGCTCGGAAGCGATCGAGGAACTGAAGTCGGCAAACAGCGGCAGCGTACCCACGTCCGGCGTGTCGCGGAATTCGACGCCATGGATGGTCTCGTTGGCGGTGATGTGCACATAGGCCGAGTGTGGCGACAAGGTCCAGCTGGCAACCGGCGGGATGTCGATGAAGCCATCGGCCTGCGCGTCGGCGGCGATGCGCGCATCCACATACGTGGCCGCCTGCTTGATCGCCGTCTTGCCCCAATGCCCGGTGATGACGTAGTCGGCCGCCTGGCCGGGCGCGGCGAAATTCAGCGGCAGCAACGCCTGGATGGTGGTGGCGCCACCGGCAGTAAACAGCACTGCATACTCGTCGGGAATCGACAACAGACTGCGCAGATCGGCTTCGGCGGCAGCCGCCACGGCCATGAAGTCGGCGCTGCGGTGGCTGATTTCCACGATCGAGGCGCCAACGCCGTTCCACTCGACCATCTCCGCCTGCGCCTGCCGCAGGACCGATTCCGGCAATGTCGCAGGGCCGGCACTGAAATTGAACGCGCGTGTCATGGCACACCTTGTCGAGCTAGCCTTCTAGTATGCCGCAGCGCATCGGGCTTGGCAGCGGGCAAAAAAGTTGCAGCTGCATCCTTTTGACTGAGCCTCACGTAACGTGGTCACACGCACGGCGCGAACTTGTGCCCCTGTCCGTTACTCTCACGCTGCAGCCACTGCCGGAGCCTGCCATGTCATTTCGCGATGCTTTCAAATTGCCGTCCAGCGAGATCACCGATGAATCCGTTTATCGCGACCGTCGCCGGCTGCTGCAGTTGCTTGCGTTGACCCCGGCGCTGGGTGTGGCCGGTTGTGCCGAGGCCGACCCGCCGCCTCCGCCGAAGACGGTGGTGACGCCGGCGCAGGCGCGCAGCGGATTCCGCACCGCCGAGGAACTGACCCGGCTGGAAGATGTCACCAGCTACAACAACTTCTACGAGTTCGGCACCGACAAGACCGATCCGTCAAAGGCGGCCAAGACCTTGAAGCTGTCGCCATGGACGGTGAAGGTCGGTGGCGAGTGCGAGAAGCCCGGCAGCCTGTCGCTGGACGAACTGCTCAAAGGCATCAGCGCGGAAGAACGCATCTACCGGCTGCGTTGCGTGGAAGGCTGGTCGATGGTGATCCCGTGGACGGGCGTGCCGCTGGGCGATGTGCTCAAACGCTTCGCGCCGACTTCCAAGGCCAAGTACGTGGCATTCACCACGCTGGCCGACCCGCAGCAGATGCCGGGCGTACGCTACCGCTCGATCAACTGGCCGTACCGCGAAGGTCTGCGCATCGACGAGGCGATGCATCCGCTGACCTTGTTGGCCACCGGCCTGTACGGCAAGCCGTTGCCGCAGCAGAACGGCGCGCCGTTGCGGCTGGTGGTGCCGTGGAAATACGGCTTCAAGAGCATCAAGTCGATCGTGGAGATCCGCTTCGTCGAGAAGATGCCCGAGACCGCCTGGCACGATCTGCAGCCGTCCGAATACGGCTTCTTTTCCAACGTCAACCCGGCGGTGGACCATCCGCGCTGGAGCCAGAAGACCGAGCGCCGCATTGCCGGCACCGCCAGCAAGCTGTTTGCCGAGCGCATCGCGACCAAGCCGTTCAACGGCTACGCCGATCAAGTCGCTTCGTTGTACGCGGGCATGGATCTGAAGAAGTGGTTCTAGGCAATACACAACGTCGACCTGCGTAGGAGCGCACCCGGGCGCGACGGGCATGACCAGCAACGCCCGTCGCGCCCGGTTGCGCTCCTGCGCTTCGGCATCGCTTCGCTCTTCGAGATCGCATGGCCAAGACCTCCGTCCCCCTGATCGCCGCCAAGACCCTGGTGCATCTCGCCGCGCTGGCGCCGATTGCATTGCTCGGCTGGCAGTTCTGGCAGGTGTGGCAAAGCGGCAGCGACGCGCTGGGCGCCGACCCGGTGGCCGAGATCGAGCACCGCACCGGGCTGTGGGCGTTGCGCTTGCTGCTGATCACGCTGGCAATCACGCCGCTGCGCCAGCTCACCGGTCAGGCGGTGTTGATCCGCTTCCGGCGCATGCTGGGCCTGTACGCATTCTTTTACGCCAGCGTGCATCTGGCGGCCTATCTCACACTGGATCTGCGCGGCTTCTGGACGCAGATTTTCGAAGAGATCCTCAAGCGCCCCTACATCACGGTGGGGTTCGCGGCGTGGCTGTTGCTGGTGCCGCTGGCGATCACGTCCACCCAGGGCTGGATGCGTCGGCTCAAGCGCAATTGGGGCCGCCTGCATATGCTGATCTACCCGATCGGGCTGCTGGCGGTGCTGCACTTCTGGTGGCTGGTGAAGTCCGACATCCGCGAGCCGGCGCTGTATGCCGGCATTCTGGCGCTGCTGCTGGGCTGGCGCGCCTGGAAACGCCTCAGCGCGCGCCGAACCACAGCAAGGCGCTCAACGCCGCCGCCAGCAACACCGCGCTGAGCAGCAACCAGGGCCAACGGGCCACCTTCATTGGTGCGCGCGTCGGCTCTGCGGCCACACGCGGCGGCGGTAGCGGTTCGGTGTCGGGCAGGTCCCAGGTGGTGCTGTGATGGGTGCGCGGCACCTCCACCACAAACCGGTGGCGCGCATCGAAGACGACCTGATCGCCGGCCTGCAGCCAGCCATCGCGCACCTGCACGCCGTTGATCCAGCTGCCGTCTTCCGAGCCCAGGTCGCGGATCAGCACACGGTCGCCATGACGCTCCAAGCGCGCGTGCTGCGCAGCGAAGGCCGGGTCGTCAATGACAATGTCAGAGGCGGCATCGCTGCCGACCAGGCGTGAGCGATCCAGGGTGAAACTGCGCCCGTGGTGGCGTCCGCCCAGCCCGCGCAGCAATAGGCAGACCTCGCTCAAACCGGCACTTTCTTCCTGAATGTCGTTGGCCGGCGCACTGGACGGCGCGCTGCGCAACAGCATCTCCACGCCATCGGCATAGATCGCATCGCCCGGGCGCAACAGCGCCATGCGACGCACCGGCCGCCCATTGACGTGGATGCCGCGGATGCCATTGGCCACCTGCAGCCACAGGCCGCGTTGGTCCAGGCAGAATTGCGCCAACAGCAGCGCACCCTGCGCATCGCTGACCACCCGCACGCTGCCGGAGGCATGACGGACGATCCGGTGGACGCCGGGCTTGAGGGAATGATCCGGCTGCTGCCGGTGGGTGAAATGAACTTGCAGATCGCGCACCCGCCGCAGCCTAGCAGGTTTGCTCGCACGCGCGGCCATCTCGGGTGATCCGGGCCGCTGCACAGTTGCCGGCGGGCGCCTGGAACGCGATGCAGGCAGGTCAAGCCTGCGCATTGGCTGCGCCATCTGCGTGCCGCAAGCCGCGTTGCTGATTTCGGCGGCAACGCGTCGCACGCTCGCACTTGGAGCTGGGGCCGCGCTTGCGCACAATGCGCCCTCACTTTTCGCATGACCCATCGCACCCATGTCCAGCATCGATATCCGCCACGACCATTCCCTGACGCCGGCCCAGGCCCGCGCGGCTATCGATGAGGCGGCGCGCAAGTTGACCGACCGCTACGGCATTGCCTCGCATTGGGAAGGCGACACCTTGCGCATCGCACGCGCCGGCGTGGACGGCGCGATCGCACTGCTGCCACAGCAGGTGCACGTCACCGCCGAGCTCGGCTTTTTGCTGTCTGCGGTGCAGCCGATGGTGGAATCGGAAATCCGCCGCTTGCTGGCCGAAAAACTGGCCTGAGCGCTCGCCTGGCGCTGCGTTGCTTCAGCGCCAAGTCACCTGACCCGGCGCGCATGGGTGGATGCTGGCAGCAGGCCTGATCGGGCCACGCTTCACCTGCCCGATGCAGCATCGGTACTAGGGTGAAGGCAACGTCACTTTGGCAATCGACAGGAGCATCGCATGACGACCGGATACGATCAGAACGGTAACCGCGACAACGCCGCCCAGGGCTTCCAGGCACAGGCGGAACAGATCTCGCGCCGGCTTGGCGAATCGGCGCAGACCGTGTGGCTGGCAGGGCTGGGTGCGCTCGGCCGCGTGCAAAGCGAAGGCGGCAAGCTGTTCGACTCGCTGGTGCGCGAAGGCGCTGCCTACGAACGCACCGGCCAGCGCAAGGCGGCCGAAAGCGTCGACGAGTTGCGCGAGGAAGTGGAAACCCAGTTCGAGCAGGCGCGCGACACCGCAGTGCGTGGCTGGGACAAGTTGGGCAAGGCCTTCGACGACCGCGTCAAAGGCGTGCTGCGCACGCTCAACATCCCGGAGCAGGAAGAACTGGAAAACCTGCGCCGGGAGGTCGAATCGCTCAAGGCCCAGGTTCGTGCAAATACTGCGGCCACCAAGCGTGCCAACCGCACCGCCAACCAGGCGGCACAGGCAGCCAGCGAGCCGACGGGTGCAGGTAGCGTCGGTGCCGGGCAGGCAGCGTCATCGTCGTCCGGCAACCCCGGGGCGTTTGACCCGGAGTAAGCGCACTGGCCCCAGGCAACCGCGCCCGCCTTCGGATGGCGCGGTTGACCTGAGGCGGGCATGACGCCAATCGGCCGGGTCATGCAGGGGCACAGGTGTTCATGGCGTAGGTATGTCCGATGGCAGGATTGCTTGTCTGGCGACCTCCCCTGATCGCCCGAACAGTTTCGGCCGAGCGCGCCCGCAAGGCCCCAGGCAAGCACGTCGTTGCTCTCCCCGGCGGCAAAGCCCGGGCAACGCCGATGTCCGGCAGCAACTACTATCGAGATAGCTCCGCTAAAGCGCTCAGCACACAGTTTCTTACCTAAACGTCGCCTGGCGCCCCATGTTGCAAAGCAACATGCTTTTTCAGACAATCGGGAAGGCCCGCCAGTCCTGCGTTATGAAGTCCGTTTGCTCCCCTCCCCTCACGGCTTCGGACTGGCGGGTCTTTCGCTATCTGGATCACGGCTCGTGACATCGCCGCCCGCGATCCATTGACGAATCTTTCGCGAAGGATTCTTCTAGACGCACGATTCGTTATACGCACCATTGTTTGATGCTTATGCCTTCCTGGATTCTGGCGCCCCTGGTGGCACTGCTGCTCTGGCTGGCGGTGTGCGCGTATTTTTGGCTGGTGCGGCGCCGCGCCGACGAAGTGCACGAAGGCGTACGTGCGTTGGCCGCCATGCATTGGCGCGACTTTTCCGCCGTGGTGCTGCGCGTTCTGCAGGACCAACGTGGATGGCAGCCAACCCAGTTGCCGCAGGATGGCCTGCCCACCGCCGATTTCATGATGCAGACCGAGCATGGCACCCGCCTGGTGGCCTGCAAGCATGGGCGCGGTTACCGCATTGGCGTGGCGGCAGTGAACGAGCTGGGCGCGATGGCGCGGCTGGCCGGAGCCAACGGCGGGGTGATTGTCACCGAAGGCCGCATGGAGCGCGAAGGCGTTGCCGCCGCGGAAAAACAATCGATCGAGGTGCTGGACGGCGCGCGTTTGTGGCCGCTGCTCAAGCCGTACCTGCCTGGGGATGTGGAAACCGGGGTGGTCGGCACCGCGAAGCGCCGCGCGATCCGCCATAGCGTGATCGCCGGTGCGGCACTGGCAACCCTGGCCTTGGTGGCGGTGCTGGCGCTACGCCCGCCAGTGCCCGCGCCGGCCGCACCGCGCACTGCGCTGTCCTCGCCCACCACTGCACCGGCGCGCGTGGCGGCATCGACCACCGCCCCGGCAACTGCATCGCAGCCGCCGGCAGCTGCAGCATCCACGCCAGCTGCGGCGGCACCAGCGGCAGCCGGCGCAGAACCCGATGCGGCCACCCTGCAGGGCTATCAGCGCGAGGTTTCCAAGGCGTTGGCGCAGACGCCTGGCCTGATCCGCGGCATCTGGCTGACCCAGGCGACGCTGGCGGTGGATCGCACGGTCGAAGACAGTGCGGCATGGCCGCTGATCTGCCGCGAGCTGGAACGCTACCCGTACCTGCGCACGGTGCGCGTGCAACTCAACCCGCGCCCGGGAATCGCCGAGCCCGTGCGCTGGCGTCAGTGCACCACGATTTGAGCGTGATGCCTTGCCTTGCTGCGCTCGCACTGTATCGCACGGACTCGCCTGGCCGGATCCGCAGTCGTCACCAGCGAAGTGGCAGTCACACCAGCGAGTAGTCACTCGACAGTGCCGATGCACACTCGGCAGCGAGCTGGAAGCTGCTTAACCGCAGTGTAATTACCGCCATCAGCTCAGCGCATTCCCGGCGCAAACCGCGCCACCAGATCGTACGAGCCGCCCAGAAACAGCTGGCGCACGTAGGTGACGGGCTGCTCGCCGCGCCAGGTGTGACGGTCGATCACCAGGCAGGCCGCACCTTCGTCTACCTGAAGCTGTTCGGACTGCGCCGCATCGGCGCTCACCGCGCTGATGCGGTGCTCGGCGCGTGTCCATGGCACGTTGCGCAATAACCAGCTGCCCGGCGCCACCTCGGTAAACGGCTGCTCCAATGCTTCGGGCACGGTGCTGATATCGATCACGCGCTGCTCCAGCGCAAACGGGCGGCCATCGGCCAGGTGCACGCTCTGCAATGCCAGCACCTTGCCGGCGCTGCCCAAGGCACGTTCCTGCGGTACGCGTTGGCGCACATTGCGCAGCTGGCGCGACAACAACGCGAAGCGATAGACGTGGCCGCGCGTGGTCATTTCCACTTCGATATCCGGGATCGAGAGCGCCACCTGTTCCAGATGCGGATGCGGCCGCGCAACGAACGAGCCGGTGCGGCGGCGGCGCTCGATCATGCCGGCATCGGCCAGCAAGCCGAGCACCTTGTTCACGGTCATGCGCGAGCAGCCGTACTGCGCCATCAGCTCGTGCTCGGGCGGAACACGGTGCCCGGGTGGCCAGTCGCCGCTATGGATGCGTTGTTCCAGATCCTGGCGGATGCGCTGATGCAAGGTGCCGGGCGCGAGGGGGGTGGTAGCGGTCAAAGCTCAGGTCTCCGGGAAGAGCGGCGATCCAACGGCAGGCGTCATCGTCAGGTGGGTGCAGCCGGTGTGCGTTGCAACAGACACCAGACGCTTGATTGAGGCACTGTCCGCACCTGCCCGATCAACGTTGCGATGTTCAGCGGCTCCAGGACCTGCATTGTGCGCGCATCCGCTCAGTTGCCCAGCAAGGTTCCCAGTACGGCAGCAAAACGCGTGGCGATGCGCGCGCGGTCGACATGCTGCCCCTCGCGTACCACCCAGCGCCCGCCGCGCCAGACGTTACGCACCGCCGAGCCACGCGCGGCAAACAACCAGCTGTCCAGCAAGGCGTCGTCGTTGCGCGCGAGCAAGGCCGGATGCGCCGTGTCCAACTCGACCAGATCCGCCGCTGCCCCGGCGCGGATGCCGCATTGCGCAACACCCAGCGCCTGTGCGGCGCCGGCGCCGGCCTGCTCGTAGAGCCAACGCCCGCTGGACACTGGCCCTTGCGCCAAGACATTGCGTGCCTGCAGCGTCAGGCGCTGGCCGTATTCGAGCAGGCGCAATTCCTCGGCCGCATCGATCAGCACATTCGAATCCGAGCCCACCCCGAAGTGCCCACCGGCGGCAGCGAATGCCTGCATCGGGAACACGCCGTCACCCAGGTTCGCTTCGGTGATCGGGCACAGACCGACCACCGCGTCGCTGGCGACGATCGCGTGCAGTTCGTGCGCATCCACATGCGTGGCATGCACCAGGCACCAGCGCGCATCCACCGGCGCGTTGGCCAGCAGCCACTGCACCGGGCGTTGACCGGACCAGGCCAGGCAGGCATCCACCTCGCGCTGCTGTTCGGCGATATGGATGTGGATGGGCCCAGCGGTGAGCGGCGCCAGCGCCGCCAGTTGCTGCGGTGTGACTGCGCGCAGGCTGTGCGGCGCCAGCCCCAGCACGGCGTCCGGCAGTGCTTTCAGGCTGTGTCTGCAATCGTCCAACAGACGCGCGAACCCGTCGATGTCGTGAATGAGGCGGCGTTGCGCCGGGCTGGGCGCGGCGCCGCCGAAATCCGATTGCGCATAGAACACCGGCAACAAGCTGAGTCCGATGCCGGTGTTGGCGGCTGCGGCGGCGATGCGCTCGGACATTTCACCGGCATGTGCATAGGGCGCACCGCTCACCGTGTGGTGCAGGTAATGGAATTCGCCGACACGGGTGAAGCCGCTTTCCAGCATCTCCACATACGCCTGTTCGGCGAGCGCCTGCAGGCTGTCCGGGTCCAGCCGGTCGACGAAGCGGTACATCAGCTCGCGCCAGCTCCAGAAGCTGTCGCCGCTGCGCCCGCCGACTTCGGTCAGGCCGGCCATGCCACGCTGGAAGGCGTGGCTGTGCAGATTGCCCAGCCCAGGCAGCAGCACCTCGCAGCGGGTGTCGCTGATGGCAGCAGGCACGTCGGCCTGCACCGAGACGATGCGCCCCTGCGTCAGCGCGACCCGCACCCCGCTCGCCCAGCCGTCGGGCAACAAGGCCCGGGCGGCCCAGAACACCTGCACCTGTTGGTCTGCCACTGGACACCCTCGGTTGCCGAACTTATTGTATATACATATCAGACACCACGAGCCTGCGCCATGCATTGCGACGTTCTCTGGCACAACGCGCAACTGATGACCCTGGATGCGGCCGATGGCGGCCTGGGCATCGTGGACGAGGGCGTGGTTGCCTGCCAGGACGGCCGCATCATCTACGCCGGCCCGGCCGCCCAGGCCCCGGCGTTGGAAGCAGACACCGCGCACGACTGCCAGCGCCGCTGGATCAGCCCAGGCCTGATCGATTGCCACACGCACCTGGTCTACGCCGGCAACCGCGCCAACGAATTCGAACAGCGCCTGCGCGGCGCCAGCTACGCCGACATCGCCGCAGCCGGCGGTGGCATCGTAGCGACCGTGCGCGCCACCCGCGCGGCCGACGAGGCCGCGCTGCTGGCCACCAGCCTGCCGCGCCTGGACGCCATGCTTGCCGAAGGCGTGACCACGCTGGAAATCAAATCCGGCTACGGGCTCACGCTGGACGATGAAATCAAGCAGCTGCGCGTAGCGCGCCAGCTCGCTGCGCTGCGCAAGGTGGAAGTGGTGCCGACCTTCCTGGGCGCACATGCCGTACCGCCCGGCGAGGACGCGCAGACCTATATCGACCAGGTCTGCGCACAGATGATTCCGGCGATCGCCGCGCAGGGGCTTGCCGAGGCCGTGGACGTGTTCTGCGAGCATCTGGCGTTCTCGCACGCGCAGGCCGAACAGGTCTTTATCGCGGCGCAGGCGCATGGCTTGCACATCAAGATCCACGCCGAACAGCTGAGCAACCAGCATGGCGCGGAACTGGCTGCGCGCTACGGCGCGCTATCGGCCGATCACATCGAATACCTGGACCAGGCCGGCATCGCGGCGATGGCCGGCGCCGGCACCGTGGCGGTGCTGTTGCCGGGCGCGTTTTATTTCACTCGCGATACCCAACTGCCGCCGATTGCCGCATTGCGCGCAGCCGGCGTGCCGCTGGCGTTGGCCACCGACTGCAACCCGGGTACCTCGCCGCTGACCAGCCCGTTGCTGGCGATGAACATGGCGGCGACGTTGTTCCGCATGACCGTGGACGAGTGCATCGCCGGCTTTACCCGCGAGGCTGCACGCGCGCTCGGGCGCAGTGGGCGCCTGGGCCAGCTGCGCGCCGGCATGGACTGCGATCTGGCGATCTGGGACATCGATGCGCCGGCCGATCTGGTCTACCGCATGGGCTTCAACCCTCTTCATGCCCGCGTCTGGCGCGGGCATCTTTCGCTGAATTCGGAGTCGTCATGAGTTCTGTTGTGTTGCAGCCCGGCCAGGTCACGCTGGCGCAGTGGCGTGCGCTGTATCGCGGTGCCGAGGTCGTGCTGGACGACGCCTGCGCGGCCGCGGTGCTGCGCAGTGCGCAAACGGTGGAAGCCATCGTTGCGCGTGGCGAGCCGGTGTACGGGGTCAACACCGGCTTCGGCAAGCTGGCCAGCGTGCGCATCGAGCGCGAAGACCTGCAGACCCTGCAGCGCAATATCGTGCTCTCGCATGCGGCCGGTGTCGGCGAGCCAACGCCGGTGCCGGTGGTGCGGCTGATGATGGCGCTCAAGCTCACTAGCCTGGCCCAGGGCGCCTCCGGCGTGCAGCCGGACACGCTGGCGTTGCTGGAAGCGATGCTGCGCGCCGGCATCACGCCGGTGGTGCCGTGCCAGGGCTCGGTGGGCGCGTCCGGCGATCTGGCGCCGCTGTCGCATCTGGCCGCGGTGATGATCGGGGTGGGCGAAGCGTTCGTCGGCGCGCAGCGTCTGCCTGCTGCCGACGCGCTCGCACATGCGCAGCTGCAGCCGCGCGTGCTGGGCGCGAAGGAAGGCTTGGCACTGCTCAACGGCACCCAGTTTTCCACCGCCTGCGCCTTGGCCGGCCTGTTCGAGATCGAAACCGTGTTGCAGGCCGCATTGGTCACCGGTGCGTTGTCGGTGGAAGCGGCCAAGGGCTCGGATACGCCGTTCGATGCGCGCATCCACGCACTGCGCGGGCAGCCGGGGCAGATCGCCACCGCGACGGCACTGCGCGCGTTGATGGCCGATTCGGCCATTCGCGAATCGCATCGGCTTGGCGATGTGCGCGTGCAGGACCCGTATTGCCTGCGCTGCCAACCGCAAGTGATGGGCGCGGCGCTGGATGTGATGCGTCAGGCCGCACGCACGCTGGAGATCGAAGCCAATGGCGTTTCGGATAACCCGCTGGTCTTCAGCGAGACCGGCGAGGCCTTGTCCGGCGGCAACTTCCATGCCGAGCCGGTGGCCTTCGCCGCCGACATGCTGGCGATGGCGGTGTGCGAAATCGGCTCGATCAGCGAACGCCGCACCGCGATGCTGGTGGACCCGGCGCTGTCGGGGCTGCCGGCGTTTCTCACCCCGCGCCCGGGCTTGAACTCCGGCTTCATGATTCCGCAGGTCACTGCCGCCGCGCTGGTGTCGGAAAACAAGCAGCGCGCGTACCCGGCCAGTGTCGATTCGATCCCGACCTCGGCCAATCAGGAAGATCACGTGTCGATGGCTGCGCACGGTGCGCGCCGTCTGCTGGCGATGGCCGAGAACGCCGCGCATGTCATCGGTATCGAACTGCTGGCCGCGGTGCAAGGCTGCGACTTCCACGCACCGCTGCGCTCCAGCACCGCGCTGGAAGCCGCACGTGCGGTGTTGCGTGCGCAGGTGCCCACGCTGCAGGACGACCGCTATTTCCATCCCGATATGCTGGCCGCCAGCGCATTGGTACGCTCGGGAGCGCTGGCGCAGGCGGTGGCGATTGCGTTGCCGGGTGTGGAGCACGGCGCATGAGCTGGCAGATCGCACGACTTGGCGCGATGCCTGCATCACCGCAATCGCAACTGCGGCCTTTCGCCATATCTCCACGCACGTACGCATGCGATGACGCGCCATGCAACGCGCGCGGTACTCACTCTGCACAGCTGCGCGACGCGTGCCAGATGATCAGCGCAGTGACACATGGAGCGCAGCGATGAACGCCCTGCCCGGCTGGCTGGACCTGCACCGCGGCGACGCGCCGTTGATCATCAGTTTTCCGCATACCGGCACCGAGCTGCCCGACACGGTGGCCGACCAGTTCGTGTCGCCGTGGCTGGCGCGGCGCGATGCCGATTGGTGGGTGCATCAGCTCTACGACTTCGCGCACGCGCTGGGCGCCACCACGCTGCGCACCGCCATCTCGCGCTCGGTCATCGACGTCAATCGCGACCCCAGCGGCGCATCGCTGTATCCGGGCCAGAACACCACTGGCCTGTGCCCGCTCACCACCTTCGACAATCAGCCGTTGTATGCCGATGGCGCTGCGCCGGACCAGGCGCAGATCGCGTTGCGCCGCACGCGCTGGTTCGACCCGTACCACGCCGCGCTTGCCGACGAAATTGCGCGCCTGCGTACGCAACACGCAAAGATCGTGGTGTACGACGCGCATTCGATCCGTTCGTTGATTCCGCACCTGTTCGATGGCGAATTGCCGCAATTCAACATCGGCAGCAATGACGACCGCAGCTGCGACCCGGCGCTGGTCGATGCAGTGGAACAGCTGTGCCGCAGCAGCGGCTACAGCACCGTGCGCAACGGCCGCTTCAAGGGTGGCTGGATCACCCGCCACTACGCGCAACCCGAGCACGGCGTGCACAGTTTGCAGATGGAGCTGGCCTGCCGCGGCTACATGGGCGAGCCGGACACCATCACGCCCGACAACTGGCCCACGCCATGGCAGCCCGCGCATGCAGTCGCGTTGCGTGCGGTACTGCGGCATGTGCTGCTGGCCTGCCTGCAGTTCGCCAGTGCCCCCTCTTCCGACACCGCGCTGCCTGCGGCCACCCGTTGATTGCAAGGAACCCGGCATGACCCGTCACGATGCAACCCGCGTCATCCGCGCCGCCACCGGCACCACGCTCACCGCCAGGAGCTGGCTGACCGAGGCACCGCTGCGCATGTTGATGAACAACCTGGACCCGGACGTGGCCGAGCGCCCGCAGGAATTGGTGGTGTACGGCGGTATCGGCCGTGCTGCGCGCGACTGGGAATCCTTCGATGCGATTGTCGCTGCACTCACCCGATTGGACGATGATCAAACCCTGCTGGTGCAGTCCGGCAAACCGGTCGGGGTGTTCCGCACCCATGCCGATGCGCCGCGCGTGCTGATCGCCAACTCCAATCTGGTGCCGCGCTGGGCCACCTGGGACCACTTCAACGCGCTCGATCAAAAAGGCCTGGCGATGTACGGCCAGATGACCGCCGGCAGCTGGATCTACATCGGTGCGCAAGGCATCGTGCAAGGCACCTACGAAACCTTCGTGGAAATGGGCCGCCAGCACTACGCCGGCAGCCTGGCCGGCAAGTGGCTGTTTACCGGCGGCCTGGGCGGCATGGGCGGCGCGCAACCGCTGGCGGCAGTGATGGCCGGTGCTTCGTGCCTGGCAGTGGAGTGCCGCCGTTCCAGCATCGACATGCGCCTGCGCACCGGGTATCTGGATACCTGGACCGAGTCGCTGGATGAAGCGCTACAGCTGATCGAGCAATCGTGCACGGCAAAGAAGCCGCTGTCGGTCGGCCTGCTCGGCAATGTCGCCGATGTGCTGGACGAACTGCTGCTGCGCGGGATCAAGCCGGACCTGCTGACCGACCAGACCTCTGCACACGACCCGGTCAACGGCTACCTGCCGCAGGGCTGGAGCGTGGACGAGTGGGACGCAAAGCGCGTGAGCGCGCCGAGGGAGGTGGAAGCCGCCGCACGCGAGACGATGGCCAACCACATCCGCGCCATGCTCACCTTCCACGCGCTCGGCGTGCCCACCGTGGATTACGGCAACAACCTGCGCCAGATGGCGCTGGAACAAGGGGTCGCCGATGCGTTCGACTTCCCCGGTTTTGTGCCCGCCTATATCCGTCCGCTGTTCTGCCGCGGCATTGGCCCGTTCCGCTGGGTGGCACTCAGCGGCGACCCGGACGACATCGCCAAGACCGATGCCAAGGTCAAGGAACTCATTCCCGACGATGCCCACCTGCATCGCTGGCTCGACATGGCGGCCGAAAAGATCGCCTTCCAGGGCCTGCCCGCGCGTATCTGCTGGGTGGGCCTGGGCGACCGCCACCGGCTGGGCCTGGCCTTCAATGCGATGGTGCGCAGTGGTGAATTGAAGGCGCCGGTGGTGATCGGCCGCGACCATCTGGATTCGGGCAGCGTGGCCTCGCCCAATCGCGAAACCGAAGCGATGGCCGACGGCTCCGATGCAGTCTCCGACTGGCCACTGCTCAATGCCCTGCTCAACACCGCGTCCGGCGCCACCTGGGTGTCGCTGCATCACGGCGGTGGCGTCGGCATGGGCTTCTCGCAACACGCCGGCATGGTCATCGTCTGCGACGGCAGCGAGGCCGCCGACAAGCGCATCGAACGCGTGCTCTGGAACGACCCGGCCACCGGTGTGATGCGCCACGCCGATGCCGGCTATGCGATTGCAACCGATTGCGCGAAAGAAAAGGCACTGGATTTGCCGGGGATTCTGGGCTGATAGCAATGCGGCGCGTGGACGATCGCGCGCTCAAGATGCGCCGCTCGGCGCTGCCCCAGTGGCGGCCATCGGTCGTCGCGGGGCCTGGATGCGTCGCTGCGTTTCACCCTGAGAGCGCTAACCCAACGTGGCAAGCAGTCGTCAGGCGGGTGCGGACGGCGCGCAGGAACCGGGGTGTACACGTGGTCCATGCCGCCCCGCGCACCGGCCGCGCCCGCATGGCGGTGAATGCAGTCGTTTTGTCGGCTGCCCCAAGGCTTGGCAGCGCTCTTTACCCCAGGCATGCCGAAGCGCTCGTTGCTGCGGTGGCTGTTCTGCCCTGCACGCGCCGATCTAGCGGCCCCGTCACATTCCCGACAATCACCCTCAAGTCTGCGCTTTGCAGGCCGACAAGGTATGCAACGGTTTGAGGAATCTCCATGGGCATCTTGATTTACCTGGTGCCTGCATTCGCACTCTGGGCGCTGATCGCCACCGGACTGGCATTCGTGCGCGGCCGCCAGCTGCGCACCGAATCCGGCGAGCTTGCCAGCACGCAGGACAGCCTTGGCCGCTATCAGGCGGCGCTGTCGCAACTGAAAGCGCGTACGGCCGCCACCACGTTGGAACTGGAATCGCTGCAGCGCAGTTACGCCGTGCTGAAGCAATCGCTGGATCAGCAGGAGCAGAACGCATCGGAGCAGCAGGCAGCCACTGCCGGCCAGGTGATTCCGATGGTGATGGTGCAGCAGTTGGATATCGCCAACGAGATCGGCACGCTGTTCGCGCACGTGGCGCGCGTGGCGCGCAGCCTGCGTCGCTATAGCGCCTACAGCCGCGGCCACAACGCGCCCGAGCCGAGCACCGCGCGCTATGACCTGCACTGGCTTGCCGATTGCCTGCACAGTTTCGATCAGCTGGGTCATGCGCTGGTGCGCGGCAATGTCGCTGCCCTGATCACCGCCTGCCAGGACCTGCTGTCGATGTACGAGCATTATCTGAAGGACGGCTCCGGCTATAACAGCCGCAACACCTTTCAGCGCCTCAGCAACGATGTGCCGCTGTCCGAGGCCACCGATGCGATCCGCTCGATCATCGTCAAGGCGACGTTGGCGCAGGATGTGCGCGACGCGGTGCAGGACGATGAGTTGGTGGCGAACGTTGGGTGAATCGGGAATCGGGAATCGTAAGAGCCTGCGCGCCGGGGAGCTGTTAACTCGATGCCGTGATGTGCACTGTGCTTGGTTGGCTTCAAGCCGCTTGCGCCCATAAAAAAACGCGCCGTTATCGGCGCGTTTTTTCTTTGCACGTTCCAACGCTAGTGCTGGGGTAGCGCGTAGGCGATCAACGCATCGCCTGCCGGGGTTTCCATGAAGTGATGCCCGCCGGCCATGATGACCAGATATTCCCGGCCATCGTATTCGTACACCATCGGGTTGGCTTGGCCGCCGGCCGGCAGCGCGGCATGCCACAGCTCCTTGCCGGTCGCCAGATCGATGGCGCGGATCAGGTCGTCGGTGGCGGCGGCGATAAAGATCAACCCACCAGCCGTCACTACCGCACCACCGTTGTTCGGCGTGCCGATCTCGATGGGCAACCCCGAGCGGATGCCGAACGGGCCATTGCCGCGCGCACTGCCGAACGGACGATCCCAGAGTGTTTTGCCGCTGGCCAGATCGATGGCGCGGATGCCGCCGTACGGCGGTTCCTTGCACAGCAATTTGGTGAACGGCAGCCGCCAACCGGCGTTGACGTTGATCGCGTAAGGCGTACCCGCCTGCGGGTCGCCTGCCCCTTCCGCACCGCCGGCATCGCCACGCACTTCATCGCGCGGTGCCCAGCCCAGTTTGTCGGCCTTGGCGCGCGGCACCAGCAGGTTGTAGTTGGGCATGTCGTTGTAATTGGCAACGATGACACCGCGCCGCGGGTCCACCGCCACGCTGCCCCAATCCGACCCGCCGTTGTAACCTGGGTATTCGATCGAATGCCGGTCCGCTTCCGGTGGCGTGTAAATCCCCTTGTAGCTGGCGGTGCGGAACTGGATGCGGCAGATCAGCTGGTCGATCGGGGTCATGCCCCACATATCGCGCTCGGTCAGATCCGGCTTGCGCAGCGTGTGATACAGCGAAAACGGTTGGGTCTTTGCGCGCATCTGCGGCTCCACACCGCCACCTGGCACCGCACGTTCTTCCACGCCCACCAGCGGCTTACCGGTGCGCCGGTCCAGCACATACAACTCGCCCTGTTTGCTCGGCAGCAAGACCGCCGGCACGTTGACGCCGTCCTTGGGGAAATCGATCAGGCTCGGCTGCGAACCCAGGTCGTAATCCCAGGCATCGATGTGGGTGGTCTGGAAATTCCACACCGGCTTGCCGGTGGTGACATCCAGCGCCACCAGCGAGGTCGCGTAATGATTTTCCTGCGGCGTGCGCGAGCTGCTCCAGTAATCTGCGGTGGAATTGCCCATCGGCAGATACACATAGCCCAGCTGCTCATCGGCGGCCGCAGTGGTCCACATGTTGGGCGTGCCGCGCGTCCAGCTCTGGCCCGGCGGCGGTGCACCGTTCCATTCCGGATGCGTCATGTCCCAGGCCCAGCGCAACTTGCCGGTCACTGCATCGAAGCCTTCGATCACGCCGGAAGGCTCGTAACGCTTCTGCCCGTCGAGCACCTGATGGCCGGTGACCACCACGCCACGCACGATGGCCGGTGGCGAATTGATCGACACATAGCCCGGCGGCGTCTGCCCCATGCCGACGGTGATATCGACCTGACCATTGCTGCCGAAATCCGGGCACGGTGTGCCGCTGCGTGCATCCAGCGCAATCAAGCGGCCGTCCAGCGTGCCTTCGATCACGCGCGTGCGGCACAGCGCTGCCGGCGACGTTGCCGTTGCCGTTGCCGTTGCCGTTGCCGTTGCCCCAGCATCTACAGCGTTGGCAGCTGCCGGCACTTCGTAATACGACACCCCACGGCAGGCCGCGGTATACGGAATCGCCTCGTCCTTGACCTTGGGATCGTAACGCCAGCGCTGCTTGCCGCTGGCGGCATCCAGCGCAATGACCTGGTTGCGCGCAGTACACAGATACAGGCTGTCGCCCACCTTCAGCGGCGTGGTTTCTGCACCCCAGCGCTTGCTCGGCAGATCGCCGGTATGAAAGAGCCAGGCCTGCTGCAGTTGCGCGACGTTGTCGCGATTGATCTGCTGCAGCGGCGAATAGCGCTGGCCGGCCTGGCTGCGTCCGTACGCGGCCCAATCGCCGTCGGCAGGGTCGTTCGCCGGCTGTGCGCCAGAGGCCGTAACCGAAGCAGACCCAGTGCGCTTGACCAGACCACCGAGCATCCCGGCCGCATGCGCCAACGCGCCATCGGCTTCGGTGACGCCGTGCGGCATGAAGGCCAATGCGAAGGCCACCACGAACACCACCGCCAGTGCGCCGGCCACGCTGCGCGAGACCGCGCGCGACACCGGGCGTTGCAATCTCGGCAGCAACAGCGCGAGCACGAATGCCAGGCCGACAATCAAGCTCAGACGCGGCACCCACCGCCAGTAATCGCTGCCCGATTCCCACCATGTCCACAACAGCGAGACCACCACCACGCCGGCAAACCACCAGGCGCCCGCATTGCGGCAGCGAAACAGCAGCGCACCGGCAATCAGCATCGCTGCACCGGCCGGTGCGTAGTACCAGGAGCCGCCCAACGCGGCCAGCCACACGCCACCGGCCAGTAGCACCACGCCCAGTAATGCAATCACGCCTCCCAAAGTCGCCAGCGCCCAATGGCCGCGACCGGAAGGACGATCCAGAATCGTCATCAGTTGTTCCTCTTCGAGTAAGCGGCGACGCAACGCCGCCGCACCGCCAACAACCTTCGACCTGTGGCGGTGAAAGATCCGCGTTCTTTGCAGCGACACGCGAAGACACTGCGTTGCAGATGTCAGCGCCCGCAATAAAACACCACGCGTTAAAAACGACGCGCATAAAAAAACGCCGGCTTTCACCGGCGTTTTTCGTCAACGGCGTTGCTGGCGCGCTGCGATCACGCGTCCGCCGGTGGCGCTTCGCTTGCGCTTGCGTTCGCTTCGTCCACCACGTCGTCCACGTCATCCAGCGATGCGTCCAGGCGTTCCACTGCCTGCAACTTTTCACCCTTGGACAAACGGATCAGCGTGACGCCCTGGGTATTGCGGCCCACGCGCGAGATTTCCGAACCGCGGGTGCGTACCAGCGTGCCGCCATCGGAAATCAACAGCACTTCGTCGGTGGCACCCAACAGCACCGCACGCACCAGCTTGCCGTTGCGCTCGGTGGTCTGGATACCGATCACGCCCTGGGTGCCACGCCCCTTGCGCGGGTACTCGGCCAGCGGGGTGCGCTTGCCGTAGCCGTTTTCGGTGGCGGTCAGGATGTAGGCCGCATTGCCATCATCGGCGATATCGATCAGCGCGGCCTCGGCGCCCTCGGTGGTTTCGACAACCTCATCGACACCGTCGTCTTCGATCTCTTCTTCGACACCGCCGGCACGCTCGGAAACGATCAGGCTGACCACCTCTTCGCCCTTGGTCAGGCGAATACCGCGCACGCCGGTGGCGGTGCGGCCCATCGAACGCACGGTGGATTCGCCAAAGCGCACGGTCTTGCCGTTGGAGGCAAACAGCAACACATCGCGGTCGCCATCGGTCAAGGCCACACCGACCAGCGCATCACCCTCGTCCAGGTTGATCGCGATCTTGCCGCGCGCCAGACGGAAGGCGAATTCGCTCAGCGGCGTCTTCTTGACCGTGCCGTTGCGGGTGGCGAAGAACACGTAGCGGTTATCGACGTATTCGCGCACCGGCAGCACCGCCTGCACACGCTCGCCGGCTTCCAGCGGAATCCAGTTGATGATCGGGCGGCCACGCGCATTGGAGCCGGCTTCCGGCAGCTGATGCACCGGCAACCAGAACACCTTGCCGCTGCTGGTGAAGGTCAGCAGCGTGTCGTGCGTGTTGACCAGCCACAGCTGGTCGATGAAATCTTCTTCCTTGGTCGCTGCGGCAGAACGGCCACGGCCACCACGGCGCTGCGCGCGATACGCACTCACCGGCTGGCGCTTGGCATAGCCGGCGTGCGACAGCGTCACCACCACGTCTTCCGGCGCGATCAGATCCAGAATGTCCAGATCTTCTTCGCTGTGACGGATTTCGGTGCGGCGTTCGTCGCCGTATTCTTCGCGGATATTGATCAGCTCGTCGCGGATCACCTGCAGCAGCACGTCGGGGTTTTCCAGGATGCGGATCAGGCCTTCGATGACGCCGAGCAACTGCTTGTACTCGTCGGTCAGCTTTTCCTGTTCCAACCCGGTCAGGCGATGCAGACGCATTTCCAGGATCTGCGAGGCCTGCACTTCGCTGAGCTGGTAGAAGCCCTTGATCAGGCCCACGCCCGGCGGCAGATCTTCCGGCTTGGACGCTTCGGCACCGGCCGCACCCAGCAGCGCGCCGACCAGACCCGGTTGCCAGGTCTTGGCCAGCATGCGCTCGCGCGCTTCCTGCGGGTTGGCCGAGGTCTTGATCAACTCGATCATTTCATCGATGTTGGCCAACGCAACGGTCAGGCCTTCCAGCACGTGCGCACGCGCACGCGCCTTGCGCAGCTCAAAGATGGTGCGGCGGGTGACCACCTCGCGGCGGTGGCGGATGAACGCCTCCAGCATCTGCTTGAGGTTCATCAATTGCGGGCGGCCGTCGATCAGCGCCACCATGTTGATGCCGAACACCGACTCCATCTGGGTCTGCTGATACAGGTTGTTGAGCACAACCTCGGCAGACTCGCCGCGCTTGATTTCGATGTAGATGCGCATGCCGTCCTTGTCGGACTCATCGCGCAGCTCGCTGATGCCTTCGAGCTTCTTTTCCTTGACCAGCTCGGCGATCTTTTCGATCAGCCTCGCCTTGTTCACCTGATACGGGATCTCGGTGACGACGATCGCCTCGCGGCCATTGTCGGCCACTTCCACATCGGCTTTGGCACGAATGCGCACGCGGCCACGGCCGGTGCGATAACCGGCGGCAATGCCGGCGGTGCCGTTGATGATGCCCGCGGTGGGGAAATCCGGGCCCGGGATGTATTCCATCAGGCCTTCGACATCCAGCGTCGGGGTGTCGATCAGCGCGATGCAGGCGTTGATCGCCTCGGTCAGGTTATGCGGCGGGATGTTGGTGGCCATACCCACCGCGATACCGGCCGAACCATTGACCAACAGGCTCGGGAACCGGGTCGGCATGACCGTCGGTTCCTGTTCCTTTTCATCGTAATTGGGCTGGAAATCGACGGTTTCCTTGTCGATGTCGGCCATCAGCTCATGCGCCAGCCGCGACATGCGCGACTCGGTGTAACGCATCGCCGCAGCAGAGTCGCCGTCGACCGAACCGAAGTTACCCTGGCCGTCCACCATCATGTAACGCAGCGAGAATGGCTGCGCCATGCGCACCAGCGTGTCGTACACCGACTGGTCGCCATGCGGGTGGTATTTACCGATGACGTCGCCGACGATACGCGCCGACTTGAAGTAGGCCTTGTTGCTGTGTGCGCCCAGCTCGTGCATCGCGAACAACACGCGTCGGTGCACAGGCTTGAGGCCGTCACGGGCATCGGGGAGTGCGCGGCCCACGATCACGCTCATCGCGTAATCGAGATAGCTCTTGCGCATCTCGTCTTCCAGGTTGACCTGGATGATTTCCTTGGCGGTTTCTGCCATTCGGGTTCCGTAAGTGAGGTGGCGGGCGAGCCGGAAAGCCGCGTCGGGGGCGCCTTAGTCACAGGCTGCCGGCCCCACGCTCCCGCCGATCGATTCAAGCACCGGATTGTACCACGGCAGGCCACCCCGATGGCTCCGGTTTACCAGCCAGAAACAAGCACTTGCAGGGAGTTTGCGCGGCGTTGGCAGCCTGCCGGCGCGGTGCCGGGCTCAGTTGCCGAACGCCGCCTGCATCCGCGCCAGGTCCGGCTGCGCGATCACACCGCGTTCGGTAACGATCGCATCGATCAGATCGCCGGGGGTGACGTCGAACACCGGGTTCCAGGCGTGGATGCCGTCGGCCACCGTCCTGACCCCGCCTACGCCGAACAATTCGCCCGGATCGCGCTGTTCGATCTCGATCTGATCGCCACTGGCAGTGGCCATATCCACCGTGGACGACGGCGCCACCACCATGAACTTGACGCCGTGGTGGCGCGCAGCGATCGCCAGCTGATAGGTGCCGATCTTGTTGGCAGTGTCGCCATTGGCGCAGATGCGGTCAGCGCCGACGATCACCCACTGCACCAGCCCGGACTTCATCAGATGCGCGGCGGCCGAATCGGCGATCAAGGTGGCGTCGATACCGTCCTGCTGCAATTCCCACACGGTCAGGCGTGCGCCCTGCAGCCACGGCCGGGTTTCGCCGGCAAACACCTTGGCAATGCGCTGTTGCGCCATGCCGGCGCGGATCACACCCAGCGCCGTGCCGAAGCCGGCGGTGGCCAGCGAGCCGGTGTTGCAATGGGTCAGCACGCCGCTGCCCGGGGCGATCAGCCCGGCGCCGAGCGCGCCCATGTGGCGGTTGGCGGCCAGATCCTCATCGGCGATGGCCTGCGCCTCGCGCGCGATCACCTCGCGCCAGTCGGCGCCGGCCGCGCCCAGCACCCGGCGCATGCGCATCAGCGCCCAGGCCAGGTTGACCGCGGTCGGGCGCGCCGCATTGAGCCGCAGCAACGCCGGCTCGAGTTTCTGCAGCGCGGCGCTGCCGTCGTCTGCAACGACATCGCGTGCGGCCAGCACCACGCCCCACCCGGCCGCAATGCCGATCGCCGGCGCACCGCGCACGGCCAGCGAATGAATCGCCTCGGCCACCGCGTCGCTGGTGTCGCAACGCACATGTTCCACCACGAAGGGCAGCTTGCGTTGGTCGAGCAATTCCAGGGCATCGCCGGTCCACAGGAGTGGCCGGATGTGGTCGTAGCGGGCGTAATCGATATGGGCGCTGTCGTTCATGCGTCCATTGTAAGGCGCGGGGGCGGTGCAGTCAGTGGACCTTCAATGCTCAGCTCGCAGTCCTCAAGCACCAGCAAACGCCTGGTTAGTCGGGGCGCGGTGCCCTCACCGCTTGCGGGACACGCCGTTAATCCGTCCATGGGGGCTCGGTGGCGGCATCCATGCCGCCAACGGTCCCGCAATCGGTAAGGACACCGCACCAGACAGTTGGCTGGTGGTTTGTTGAAGAGCGAGTACATAGCGTCGCAAGTTAGCTAATCGCTCTTTGAAGACTCTGCGCACCGACCAACTTGACTGGTCCTTGCCCGCTCACCGTCGCGGGACCTTGAGCGGCATGGATGCCGCGCCAGAGCCTCCATGGACGGATTCACGGCGTGTCCTGCGATGGTGGGCGGGCAAGGGCCCTGCAGCAAAAAGGACGTACTCGCAGCGTGTTCCGCGACAGTGGGCGGGCAAGGGCCCGGCAGCCAAACCGCTGAGCAACCGCCTCGCGGCGAAGACCTGAATCCTCCGCCCGGCAATCGACCGACACGCGGTAGCGCAGCGGCCCGGTCAGCCGCTCAGTCGACGATGAACTCGGCCCGGCAGCCGTCGTTCACCCACACCCCGTCGCGGCTCCAGCCCCAGGTCTGGCCTTCCACGCACGGCGTTCTGGACATCTGCCGGCCCAGGCGCACAGCGCGCTCCACCGACACCCCGCAGGTGCGGCGCGCGCTTTTTTTGGATTCGCAGGTGACCATGCGCGGCACCGTCACGAAGCCAGAGCCGTCTTCGGCACCCACTTCGAATTCGCCATCGCATCCACGCGACACCCAGATCTCGTTACGGCGAACGCCCCAGGTACGGCCCTCCTTGCACGGCCACATCGAACGTTGCCGCAGCAGCCGCACCGGCGCGCCACGCAGCACCACCGGGCATGCCACTTTGCCGCCATTGGAATCGCAGCGCACCACGCGGCGCATCACCGTTGCGGTCTGCACGCGGGACGCTGCGAATTCGGCGCGGCAGCCTTGTTCCACCCACACGCCATCGTCTTCGACGTCCCATTCGCTGCCGCGGATACAGCTGGTCTCGGAGAGCTGGCGCACCAGTTGCACGCCATTGGCGATGTCCATCGCGCAGTGCACGCGCGCCATGTCCTTGGACTCGCAGCGCACCACACCGGCCGCGCGCTCGGAAGCGCGCGCATCGACGAGCATCAGCAGCGGCAAGCACCACAAACCGCATAAGCTGATCAGCCACTTCATGCCGACAATCCTCACCCCGAAACGTTCTACGTCGCGCCCCCGTGGACGTGAAGATGAGAGCATCATCGATGTGAAGATAGCAATACGGCGCAGGTGACAACGGCGTGGCAGCGTGGCGCGCTTGCTATTACGAGGCAACCGCGAGCCGCCTGATTTGTGCAGGATGTGCCAGACAGGCCCGATCTGTTGTGTGCCGGCCCGGTCTGGCGCGGACATCTGCCGTGCCGCACCCGCGTTGTGGCAGCGCCTTGGTCGTCTGGCGCAGTGGCTGCTGCGCCGCGACTTCAGGCGCGGGCAAAGTCGAAGGCCAGCACGTCGGCAATCTGCGTGGTGCCGCGCAAGGCCATCAGCAGGCGATCCACGCCCACCGCCACACCGGCGCAGTCCGGCAACTGCGACAACACTGCAAGCAGGCGTTCATCCAACGGCAGCTGCGGCAATCCGCGCGCCGCACGCACGGCGTTGTCGCGTTCGAAGCGCGCACGCTGCTCCTGCGCATCGTTCAGTTCGTGGTAGCCGTTGGCCACCTCGAAGCTGCCCAGATACAGCTCGAAACGCTCGGCCACCGGTGGGTCGTCGTGGCGCACACGCGCCAGCGCGCATTGGCTGGCCGGCCAGTCGTGCACGACCGTCAATGTGTCGCTGGCAAAGCCCGGCTGGATGCGATGGGTCAGCAGCAGGTCCAGCCAATCGTCGCGGGTCAGGCCGGCGGGATCGATGGCCACGTCATGCAGCGCGGCGCGTAGCGTTTCGAGCGGGTCGCGCAGCGGGTCGATGCCCAGCGTCTGCACGAACAGCGCGCGATAGGTCAGCACCTGCACCGTGACCTCGCGCCCGACCAGCGCCAGCGCGCGACGCACCAGTTCGATGGTTTCCTGCGCAAGGCTGCGTTCGTTCCAGCCCACCCGATACCATTCGAGCATGCTGAATTCGGGGTTGTGGCGGCCGCCGGCCTCGCCATTGCGAAACACCCGGCCCAGTTCGTAGCAATCGCCCACACCTGCGGCAAGCAGGCGTTTGAGCGGATATTCCGGCGAGGTGCGCAACCAGCGCAGCGGCACGCCGGCATCGACATGGCCGCTGAAGCGGGTGCTGAAACTCTCAATGTTCGGCTCGGTATTGCCGGCTTCGGACAGCACCGGCGTTTCCACTTCCAGCACGCCGCGTCCGGCGAAGAAGTCGCGAATCGTGGCATTGAGCCGCGCACGCAACTGCAGCGCAGCCAGATCGACCTGCGCTGCGCTCATGGTTGTTGGCCGTGTTCGCCCAGGAAGGCCAGCAAACGTGCTTCGTCCCAGATATCCACGCCCAGCGATTGCGCCTTGTCGAGCTTGGAGCCGGCTTCTTCGCCGGCCACCAGGAACGCGGTCTTCTTGGAGACGCTGCCGGCGACCTTCGCGCCCAATGCTTCGAGCCGCTGCTTGGCGGCATCGCGTGTCAGCGCAGCCAGGGTGCCGGTGATGACCACCGTCTGGCCATCGAGCGGGCCGGTCTGCAGCGCATCGGCTTCCGGCAGGCGCGCCAGCACCGTTTCCATCGCCTGTTGCGCTGCGCTGGCCAACGCGGCGTTTTCCGGGCGATCCAGCCATTGCAGCAACGCGGCCACCACGGGCGCGGGAACGCCGGCCTGTTGCAAGGCATCGGCGCCTGCGGTGCGCAATGCGGCGAACGATTCCACCGCAGCGGCGAGCTGTTGCGCGCGCACCGGCGTCACCTTGGGGATGTCCATGTCTTCCAGCACGCTGGCGAAACTCAATGCCTCGCGCAGCCTGGGCGATGGCGGATGCGCATCGCCGATCCGTACGCCACGCTGCAGCAGATCGTCGATGGCCTGCTGATTGCCGGGCTGGTCGAGGAAGTGCCCGAGCGAACGCGCCACTTCGCCACCGATATCCGGCACGCGCTTGAACAACGGCCACGGCAGATGGCGGATCAATTCCAGATCGCCGAACCAGGCCGACAACGCCTTGGCCGTGCTTTCGCCCACATGCTCGATGCCCAGCGCAAACAGGAAGCGCTCCAGCGTGGTATCGCGCGATGTTTCGATCGCCTCGATCAGGTTCTCGGCCCACTTGGTGGCGATCTTCTTGCGGTTCCAGTCGAACCTCGGCAGGCCTGCGCGCAGCAGATCGGCCTGCCAGGTCTGCGGCACCTCGCGCTCGCCGGCCAGGTCCACGCCAATGCCGACCACACTGGTTTCCAGTTGCGCATACGCACCGCTGGCCAGATGCTCGCGCGCCTCACGCAGGAAGCCATGCGGGCTCTCGGCGGTGCTGATCAGGCGCAGTTGCAGCAGCTGATCGACGGTAAGCAGATACAGATCGGCAACGCCCTGCACCAGGCCACTGTCGACCAGCACTTCGATGAATTTTTCGCCCAGGCCATCGACATCCATCGCGCGCCGCGAGACGAAATGCCGGAAGGCTTCCTTGCGCTGCGCCGGGCAGGTCAATTCACCGGAACAGCGCCACACCGCCTGGCCTTCTTCGCGCACGATCTCCGAACCGCACACCGGGCACTGCGTGGGCATGCGCCATGGCTGGGTGCCGGGCGGGCGCTGATCGGCCACCACCGCGGCCACCTCCGGGATCACATCGCCGGCGCGGCGCACGATCACCGTGTCGCCCACCCGCACATCCAGCCGCGCGATCTGGTCGGCGTTGTGCAGCGTGGCATTGGTGACGACCACCCCGGCCACATGCACCGGCTTCAAGCGTGCGACCGGCGTGGCCGCACCGGTGCGGCCGATCTGGATCTCGATCGCTTCCACCGTGGTGGACTGCTCCTGCGCCGGGAACTTGTGTGCAATCGCCCAACGCGGTGCGCGCGACACGAATCCCATCTCGCGTTGCCCGGCCAGATCGTCGAGCTTGTAGACCACGCCATCGATATCGAAGGGCAATCCATCGCGCGCTTCGCCGATGCGTTGGTAATATGCCAACAGGCCGTCGCTGCCCTGCACCACTTCGACCAGCGCGCTGACCGGAAAGCCCCACGCGCGCAGCTGCGCCAGGATTGCCGAATGCGTCTGCGGCAATGCGCCTTCGCTCACCTCGCCCACGCCGTAGGCAAAGAAACTCAGCGGGCGCTGCGCAGTGATGCGCGCGTCCAGCTGGCGCAGCGAGCCGGCCGCGCCATTGCGCGGGTTGGCCAGCACCTTGCCGCCCTGCGCGCGCATCTGTGCGTTGTAGGTTTCGAAGGCGGCGCGCGGCATGTAGACCTCGCCGCGCACTTCCAGCACCTGTGGCCAGCCTTCGCCGCGCAGGCGTAGCGGAATCGCCTTGACGGTGCGCAGATTGGCGCTGACATCCTCGCCGGTGGCGCCATCGCCGCGCGTGGCACCCTGCACGAACTCGCCGTTTTCGTAGCGCAGGCTGATCGCCAGACCGTCGAGTTTGGGCTCGGCCGAAAAGACCGGCTGTTTGATTTCCAGGCGCTCGCTGATGCGCCGCACGAACTCACCCACTTCCTCATCGCTGAAGGCATTGCCCAACGACAACATCGGCAAGGCATGGCGCACTTCGGCAAACCGCGACGCGGCCAGATGGCCGACACGCTGGGTCGGAGAATCGGCCGATGCCAGCTGCGGATGCGCCGCTTCCAGCGCCTCCAGCTCGCGCATCAGACGGTCGTAATCGACGTCGGCCATCTGCGGCTCGTCGAGCACGTGATAACGGTAGTTGGCGTCTTCGATGCGACGGCGCAGGGCATCGATGCGCTGCGCGGGATCCGGGCTGACAGTCATACGATCGCTGGGCTGGCTCTGGGCCGCTCATTCTAACGGGCCATGCCGATGCCAAGCGTTGGCACAAGCGCCTTCGGTCGCGCGGATCGATCGATGGATGAAGGCGTTGGCATTGGCGGCATCCGCCGCGTTGGTGATGCTTAAACCACACCTTGCCACGTGTCTGCCTCGGAGCAAAGCAGGTGCTTCAGCAGCTGCAAATACTGCTGGAAAGCGAGCCCGGCGGTTACCTGGCCTGTGTGCGCAAACGCTGGAAACACCACCGTCGCTACCACCTGATTGCAGCGCGCGCCGGCACGACCGACCCTGCGGGTATTTACCGATAGGCAGACACGCCCAAACCGGCTAGCGTGGCGCCCTCGTTGCCCGCCGCTTCTGGAGTTCACCCGTGTCGTTGCCCGTCTCGCGCCGCTCGTTTCTCAGCCTCGCCACCACCGGCGTGGCGGTTTCCGCACTGGGGCTGGCACCCGCGGCCGAGGCGGCCCGCAAGCGCACCGCGGCGCCGGCAACGCCGGGCGTGGCCGCCGCGGCCGGCACCGTGTACCTCAACCTCAACGAGCACCCGCTCGGGCCTGCCCCGGCGGCGGTTGACGCTGCCACGCGTGCGCTGGCGCGCTCGGGCCGCTACCTGTTCGAGCTGGAGCAGGATCTGCGCAACCTGATGACCGGCGAGCTGCAGCTGCCCAACGATCATCTGTCGTTGTTTCCCGGTTCCAGGGATGCATTGAATCGCGCCAGCAATCTGTTCACCTCCGCGCGCGCCGGGCTGGTGGTGGCCGACCCTAGCTTCGAACCGCTGATCGAAAGCGCCACTGCCCGCGGCGTGGCCGTGCGCAAGGTGCCGCTGCGTGCCGATGGCGCACACGACGTCAAGGCGATGGCCAAGACCGACCCGACCGCAGGCCTGATCTATGTTTGCAACCCCGGCAACGCGACCGGTTCCATCACCCCGCGCGCCGAGATCGAGTGGCTGCTGGCCAACAAGCCTGCTAGCGCGGTGCTGGTGGTCGACGAGGCGTATATCCATTACAGCAACGAGCCCTCGGTGGCCGATCTGGTGCGGCAGCGCCAGGACCTGATCGTGCTGCGCAGCTTCTCCAAGCTCTACGGCATGGCCGGCCTGCGTCTGGGCGCCGCCCTGGCCCCGCCGGGCCTGCAGACCAGACTTGCCGCGTTAGGCAGCAACCCGTTGTCGGTGCCGGCGATGGCCGCCGGCATCGCCAGCCTGCGCGACCCACTGCTGGTGCAGACCCGCCGCGCAGACAACGCCCGCGTGCGCGACGAAACCATCACCTGGCTCAAGGGCAAGGGTTACACCTGCCTGCCCTCGCAAGCCAACTGCTTCCTGCTGGACGTCAAACGCGATGCGGGCGTGTTCGCCGATTCGATGCAGAAGCAGGGCGTCATCGTCGGCCGCAGCTGGCCGATCTGGCCCAAGCGCGTGCGTGTCAGCGTGGGCACCGAAGCGGAGATGCTGCGTTTTCGCGAGGCGTTCGGCAAAGCCAAGCGCTAACTCGCAAAGCGTTTGATAAAGCCAACGCAACACCCCTACCATCGGGACATTGTCCTCCTTTATGAGGGAGAAGGTGCCCCGCCAGGGGTGGATGAGGGGCGCATCGCCGCGTCGCTACGCGCCTTCAGAAATGACACACCACAAGTGGCTTCGCCCCGTACCCTCACCCCAACCCCTCTCCCGCCGGGAGAGGGGCTTTAAAACTACTGATCCATCGCCTCGCTGTTGGAAGCGCGTAGCGTGCGCCGGATCCACAGATAGCTGATGACGAAGGTCAGTGCCATCGAGCCGGCGTTCCATAGCAGCAGCTCGCGCAGCATCGGCGGGCCTTGCAGGATGTGCGTGTAGTAACGGCGGTCGAACAGCGCGATCGCATGCGGCAGGAACACGCTGATGAAGGGCGTTGGCACCGGCGCGACCAGCAAGGTGATCGCGCCCGCAAAGCCGCCTACCAACCAGGGCGAATGCCGCGGGCGTTTGCGCAGGCGCGCGGCGATCCTGGTAAAGATCCACAACAACGGCATCGCCAGGATCGCCCACAGCACCAGCAGCAACGCCACCGCCAACACGCCCTGCAGGCTCAACATGTCAACTCACCAGCGCGGCGACTTGGTCAGCGGCGGTGCCTGATGCTGGCGGTCGTAGGCACGCAGTTCGTCGCGGATATGCGCCACGCGCTGCCGGCCCAAGGCGTTACGGCTGTCGTCCAGCACCACGCCATCGAGCAGTTCGGCCATGCGCTGCACAGTGGGCAGCATCTTTTCCCAGGCATCCAGCGCGGTCATCGGCGCCGGCAGCGTGAGGAAAAACGCAATCGCCGGGGTCTGCATCTCGCGGATGTTGGCCATGTCGAAACTGCCGGGCTTGAGGATGCTGGCCATGCTGAAGATCGGCCCGCGCTCCGGATGCCCTTCCACCAGACGGTGGAATACATTCATGTGGCCGAAGACCAGCCCGGTCTTTTCGGCAGCGACCACCACATCTTCGCCGCGCAGCACCTGGCCGGCCTTGGCGGCCACGAACAGCGAGACGATCTTGTCGAAATCCTGGTTCGGGCGCTTGCCGACATCGTTACCGCCAGCGGCGTCCTGGTCGTCCTGGTTGAGCTCGCTCTGCTCGACGCTTGCGCCGCGTTCCAGCGCTTCACCATCCATGCCGGTTTCGCCGGAAATCACCGGTTCGCGCCGTTCGCGCGGCTGGCCATCGTCCTTGTCGACGCGACGGCCCTGCGGCGATTTCTTCGGGCGACCAAACAGGAAGATGGCCGCGACCAGCAGCAGTCCAGCGATCAGGATCCCGATCCGGATCATGGCCATGTCGGACATTCAGCGTGCCTCCGCATAAGAGTGACAGGTGTCGATATTCCAACAAGCATGGCACGTCATGCCGCACCCGCCAAACGTGCGGCCTCTTCCAGGTCCACGCTGACCAGGCGGCTGACGCCTGGCTCGCGCATGGTCACACCGGAGAGCTGACGCGCCGCTTCCATCGTGGCCTTGTTGTGGCTGACGAACAGGAACTGCACCTTCTCGCTCATCTCGCGCACCATGTTGGCCAGGCGGCCGACGTTGGCCTCGTCCAGCGGCGCGTCCACCTCGTCCAGCAGACAGAACGGCGCGGGATTGAGCTGGAAGATCGCAAACACCAGCGCCACGGCGGTCATCGCCTTCTCGCCGCCGGACAGCAGCGAAATGCTCGACACGCGCTTGCCCGGCGGGCGCGCCATGATGGTCACGCCGGTATCGAGCAAGTCTTCGCCGGTGAGCTCCAGATACGCGTGACCACCACCGAACAGGCGCGGATACAGCGCCTGCACACCGGAGTTGACGCGGTCGAAGGTGTCCTTGAAACGGCCGCGGGTTTCGCGGTCGATCTTGCGGATGGCTTCTTCCAGGGTTTCCAGCGCGGTATTGAGGTCCAGGTTCTGCGCGTCCAGATATTCCGAACGCTGCGCGGCTTCGCCGTATTCCTGGATGGCAGCCAGATTCACCGGCTCCAGGCGACGCATGCGCCCGTCGATCTGGCCCACTGCCGCTTCCCACTCCGCCGCATTGGCGGCCTCGGGCAGGCCATTGACCACGTCTTCGAGCACGAACCCGGCCTTGACCACGGCAGCCGACAACTGTTCGGCACTGAGCACCAGTGCTTGCTGGTCGAGCTTGCGCTGGGAAATGCGTTCGCGCTGCGCCAGCGCCTGTTCGTCGCGCTGCTGACGGGTTTGTTCGAAGCTGCGGAGTTCGCTGTCGATGCTGTCCAGCAGGGTGCGCGCCTCGCCCAGCGCGCGCTCGGTGCGCACGCGCTCGCTCAATGCGGCCTGATGTTCGTGCTCCAGCGTTTCCACCGGCGAGTCGCCGTCGCTGAGCTGGGCCACCAGATCTTCCAGGCGCGTGTCGAGCTGGCCGCGCTGGCTGTCCATGCGCTCCAGCGTCTGACTCAGCGAGGCGATCTGGGTGCGCTGCGACTCCAGCGTCAGCGCCAGCGCATGCATCGCATCGCGCACGCCACGTGCGGCATCGCGCGCTTGATCGCGTGCATCGGTGAGCTGGCGACGCTCGCTTTCCAGCGCTTCGCGCGTGCCCTGCAGATCGCCCATCAAGGTGACCGCATCTTCGAGCTTGGCGCGCGCTTCGCGTGCCTGTTCGCGGCTGGTGTCCAAGGTTTCCAGCAACTGCGACAACTCGGTTTCGATGCGCTCGATGCGGGTGCGCGCGGCATCGACCTTGCCTTGCTGGCTCTGCAATTGCCCGGCCAGTTCGGAGACGCTGCGGTGCGACATGTACAGCTGGCGCTGCGCGTCTTCGCGCCGCTGCTCGGCCGCCAGCAGTTGTTCGCGGAAGCTGGCGAGCTGGTGCTCGAGCTCGGCTTCGCGCTCCTGCAGCGTTTCGATCTGGGTGCGCAGCTGCTGGATTTCGCGCTCGCGCAGCAAGGCGCCCTGCTTGGCCGCGCCGGAGCGCGAGACGCGCACCCAGCCCTCGCCCAGCCGCTCGCCGTTGCGGGTGATGACCGAGTCGCCCTCGGGCAGGCTGCGCTGCAACGCGCGTGCGGCGTCCAGATCTTCGGCGGTGTGCAGGCGAGCCAGCAGGCGACGGATCGCGATCGGCCCCTGCACCTTTGCGGCCAGCGAAGTCGGCGCAAAGCTCGCGTTGTCGGTGGCGCTGGACACCAGCGCGATGCGGCCATCGCCCAACTCGCCCAGCGCATCGACCAGTTGCTCCGGCGCATCCACCAGCACGCCTTCGATCAACTGCCCCAGTGCGCCTTCGACTGCATTTTCCCAGCCGCCTTCAACGCTGATGCGCTCGCCGACACGCGCCGCCGAATCCAGCCCGCGCGACTTCAGCCACGCCACTGCCGCGCCCTGCTCCTGACCGAGCGCGGCCTGCTGCAAGGTTTCCAGCGACGACAGCCGGCCACGCGCGGCCTGCGCCTGCTTGCGCACTTCGGCCAGCTCGCCCTGGCTGGCCCGCTGCTGTTCCTGCAGTCCGCCGAGCGCGTGCTTGCGCGCTTCGACCTGCTCGGTCAATCCGTCCAGCGACGTCTTCTGGGTTTCATGGCGCAGTTCGATCTGCTCGAACGCCTCGGCCAACGCATCCAGGTCCAGCCCGGCGCGTTCGTTGACGAGCGCTTCGCGGCGGCGGTCGGCTTCCAGCGACTGGCGGTCGAGATAATCGACGCGCGTGCGCTCCACTTCGCCGGCACGCGAAGCTTCGCCGGTGTCGCGGTTATGGGTTTCCCAGCGCTGCTGCCAGTCGGCCAGCCGCGCTTCGGCTTCGCGTAGCGACTCCTGGCGGAATTCGTGGTCTTCGCGCAGTTGTTCCAGTTGCGGTTCGGCCGCATCCACGGCCTCGCGCAGTACCGCCAATCTGGCCGAATCGCCGCTGATGTGCTGGGTCAATTCCTGCAGCTGGCTTTGCGCCTCATCGCGCGCCTTGTGCAGGCGATGCGAGAGCTCGCGTTGATGCTGGATCTGCTGCTCGATGCGCGCCAACGCACCACCGACCTGATAGACATCGGCCTGCGCCTTGGCCACCGCTTCGGCGGCTTCTTCGCGGCGCACGCGGCCGGTCTCGATGCACGCTTCGGCATCGCGCTGGTCGGCGATCAGCTGCTGCAGGCGGGTTTCTTCCTGGTTCAATTTTTCGCGCAGGCCCTGCAACTGCCCGTCCAGGCCGCGGTATTCCAGCGCCTTCCACTCGGCATCCTTGATCCGGCGCTCTTCCTGCAGCGCCTGATACTGCTCGGCCTGGCGCGCCTGGCGCTGCAGATGCGCCAGCTGCTTGGTGATTTCCTCGCGCAGATCGCCCAGGCGATCGAGATTTTCGCGGGTATGCCGGATGCGCGTTTCGGTTTCCTTGCGGCGCTCCTTGTACTTGGAAATGCCGGCGGCCTCTTCCAGATACACGCGCAGATCTTCCGGGCGCGCCTCGATGATCTGGCTGATCATGCCCTGCTCGATGATCGAGTAGCTGCGCGGGCCAAGGCCCGTGCCCAGGAACAGGTCGGTGATGTCGCGGCGGCGGCATTTGGTGCCGTTGAGGTAATAGGCGCTGTTGCCGTCGCGGCTGACCAGGCGCTTGACCGAGATCTCGTTGAACGAGGCGAACTCACCGGTGATGGTGTGATCGGAATTGTCGAAGATCAGCTCCACCGTCGCCTGCGACACCGGCTTGCGCGCCGAGGAGCCGGAGAAGATCACGTCGGTCAGCGAGTCGCCGCGCAGGCGGCTGGCCGAGCTTTCGCCCATCACCCAGCGCACCGCATCGATGATGTTGGACTTGCCGCAACCGTTAGGGCCGACGATGCCGGTCATGTTGGTGGGCAGATGCAACGTGGTCGGGTCGACGAACGACTTGAAACCGGACAGTTTGATCGTGGACAGGCGCATGGGGGCTGGAGATTCCGGGCACCGCGCGGACGAAGCCGGCAGGTACTTTTCCTGTGAAGCCAGCGCCCAAGCCCTTGATGCATAAGATCTGCGGGCCGTGGAACCGGCAATGGGGCATGAGTATAACGGGCATGCCAGCGCTGGCGGCGGCGCCCCAAAAAACGAAGGGCGCCTAACAAGGCGCCCTTCGGGTGACACAGATGGCCTGGATCAGGCGTCGGATTCGACGATGACCTTGACCGAGGTTTCCACATCGGCGTGCAGGTGCAGCACAACGTCGTACTCGCCGACATTGCGGAATGCGCCTTCGCCCAGGATGACTTCGCTCTTTTCCAGCGGCAGGCCGGCGGCGGTGAACGCCTCGGCGATGTCGCGCGGGCCAACCGAGCCGTACAGCTTGCCTTCGGTGGACGCATGCGCGCCGATGGTGACGCTGGCGCCTTCGAACTTGGTGGCGCGGCTCTGTGCGTCGGCCAGGATGCTGTTGGCCTTGGCTTCGTAATCGGCACGCTTGGTTTCGAACGCTTCAACGTTCGCAGCGGTGGCCGGCACGGCCTTGCCCTGCGGCACGAGGAAGTTGCGGCCGTAACCCGGCTTGACGCTGACCTTGTCGCCCAGGTTGCCCAGGTTGGTCACTTTCTGCAGAAGAATCAGATCCATGGTAGTACTCCGTTATTCGTTAGCGCGGGCGCTTTGGCCGACGCAACGTTTGCTGTCCGAAAAGACGGGATTCGGGAATCGGGATTTGGGAATCGCAAGAGCACGATCAACACCGCATCTCGAATGACCGGCCTCTATATTTTTAATAACCCGCACATGGATGTGCGGGCTCTTGTGAGGGACTCACATACAACCGTGCGGGCTATTGTGAGGGACTCACAACCGTGCGGGTCTTGCGCAAGGAGCCGCACACATGCGGACTCCTGCGCGGAATTGCTTAGACGTCGTGATTGTCCGTGTACGGAATCAGCGCCAGGAAACGCGAGCGCTTGACGGCCGTCGCCAGCTGACGCTGGTACTTGGACTTGGTGCCGGTCACGCGGCTCGGAACGATCTTACCGTTCTCGGTGAGGTACTGGCGCAGGGTATTGAGATCCTTGTAGTCGATCTCTTTGACGCCCTCGGCGGTGAACTTGCAGAACTTGCGACGACGGAAGAACTTGGACATGACAGCGCTCCTTAAGCGGCTTCGGCGTTGTCGCCGTCGGTATCGGTGGCGGCAGGTGCAGCATCGCCCTCATCGTCATCGCGACGACGACGCTCGCTACGCTCGGGCTTGTCGCCCTTCTCGTCCTTGCTCTTCATGATCAGCGACTGCTCGGTGTCCGGGCCATCGCGCTTGACGACCAGGTGACGCAGCACCGCATCGTTGAAGCGGAAGCTTTCCACCAGCTCGCTCAGCACGGCCTGGTCGACTTCGATGTTGAGCAGCACGTAGTGCGCCTTCACCAGGTTCTGGATCGGGTAGGCCAGCTGACGACGGCCCCAGTCTTCCAGACGGTGGATGGTGCCGTTACCGCCCTCGATCAGCGACTTGTAGCGCTCGATCATGGCCGGGACCTGCTCGCTCTGGTCCGGATGGACCAGGAACACGACTTCGTAATGACGACTCATGTTGTTTTACCTTTCGGATGTGGCCACGTGGGCCGGACAGCTCCCCGGTAGCCCGCGCAAGCGGCCGGTGGAGCAAGGGTTCCCAGCCCGGACGGGCAGGAAGCCGGAAAGTATGGCAGTTCAGGCGTTTAGCCGCAACCAGCTGGGCCGCAAAGACGCTCCAAAGCCCCTCTCCCCTCGGGAGAGGGGTTGGGGTGAGGGTCCGGTGGCGAAGCCCGCGCAGAATTTCGAAGGCTCATGGCTTCGCCCGTACCCTCATCCGCCCTTCGGGCACCTTCTCCCGAGGGGAGAAGGAACTCCAGTGCCGGTTGGCTCAGCCGGACTCAACGATGCTCGGCTTCGGTCGTGAAGCTCTCCCCGCAGCCGCATTCGGCGGTCGCGTTGGGATTGCTGAAGGTGAAGGTCTCGCTCAGGCCATGCTTGCCGAAATCGATGCAGGTGCCATCCACCAGCGGCAGGCTGGTGGGATCGACGAAGATGCGCACCCCGCCCTGCTCGAACACCGCATCGTCGGCGCGCTTCTCGCGCGCCAGGTCGGTGATGTGGCCCCAGCCGGAACAACCGGTCTTGGTCACGCCAAAGCGCAGACCCAACGCACCCGGGGTCTGCTGCACGAAACGCTGCACGCGCTCCAGCGCGGCGGGGGTGAGGCTGACGGCCATGAGGGCACTCCAAAACAGTGGTGGCAAGTATAGCGAGGCCGCAACAACCGGGCGGCACGCCGGGCAGCGGCGTCTGCAACAGATGGGGGCAGCGCGCGCCTGCGACAAGCGCAGCGTTCGGCAACCTGTTCAGATGCTCGCGCCGGCGCGCCCGCAGCCAGTAAACTCGCAGGCCATTCAAGATCGCTACGGCGAGGAACAGTCATGACGGTGGTCAGCGTTGAACATGCGCTTGCGGGCAAGCTCCCGGAAGGCGGCGAAGTCACGGTGCGGGGGTGGGTGCGCACGCTGCGCGGATCTGCCGGGCTGGCCTTCATCAACGTGACCGATGGCTCGTGCTTCGCTCCGATCCAGGTGGTGGCCAACGACACGCTGCCCAATTTCGACGAGATCAAGCGCCTGACCAGTGGCTGCTCGCTGATCGCCAAGGGCGTGCTGGTGAAGTCGCAGGGCAAGGGCCAGTCGTTCGAGATCCAGGCCAGCGGCGTGGAGATCGTCGGCTGGGTCGAAGACCCGCTGACCTACCCGATCCAGCCCAAGCCGATGTCGCCGGAATTCCTGCGCGAAGTAGCGCACCTGCGCCCGCGCACCAATCTGTTCGGCGCGGTGACGCGTATCCGTAACAGCCTGGCGCAGGCGGTGCACCGGTTCTTCCATCAGAACGGCTTCAACTGGATCAGCACCCCGATCATCACCACCTCCGACGCCGAAGGCGCCGGGCAGATGTTCCGCGTCTCCACGCTGGACATGGTCAACCTGCCGCGCGATGCCACCGGCAACGTGGATTTCAGCCGCGACTTCTTCGGCAAGGAAACCTTCCTCACCGTGTCCGGCCAGCTCAACGTGGAGGCGTACTGCCTGGCGCTGAGCAAGGTCTACACCTTCGGCCCCACCTTCCGCGCGGAAAACAGCCACACCACGCGCCATCTGGCCGAGTTCTGGATGATCGAGCCGGAAATCGCCTTCGCCGATCTGGCCGAAGACGCACGTCTGGCCGAGCAGTTCCTCAAGTATCTGTTCCGTGCGGTACTGGACGAACGAGGCGACGACCTGGCGTTTCTGGCCGAGCGTGTGGACAAGAACGCGATCAGCAAACTGGAAGCCTTCATCAATGCCCCGTTCGAGCAGATCGACTACACCGAGGCGGTGAAGCTGCTGCAGAACTCCGGCAAGAAGTTCGATTTCCCGGTGGAATGGGGCCTGGACCTGCAGACCGAGCACGAACGCTGGCTGACCGAAGAACACATCGGCCGCCCGGTGGTGGTCACCAATTATCCCGAGCACATCAAGGCGTTCTACATGCGCCTGAACGACGACGGCAAGACCGTCGCGGCGATGGACGTGCTGGCGCCGGGCATCGGCGAGATCATCGGTGGTAGCCAGCGCGAAGAACGCCTGGATGTGCTGGATGCGCGCATGGCGCAATTCGGCCTGGATAAGGAGCACTACAGCTGGTACCGCGATTTCCGTCGCTACGGCTCGGTGCCGCATGCCGGCTTCGGCCTGGGCTTCGAGCGCCTGGTGGTGTACGTGTGCGGGCTGAGCAACATCCGCGACGCCATCCCCTACCCGCGCGCGCCGGGCAGCGCGGAGTTCTGAGGTGACGACCGCGGCGGCCACGGTCACCATGTACCGCCCGCTGGGGCCGGAGGAATACGCGTTGGTGCGCGACCCCGGCTTCCAACGGTGGCCGCCACGGTTGCCGGAGCAACCGCTCTTTTACCCGGTCACCCACCAGCGCTACGCCAAAGAAATCGCGTCGCGCTGGAACGTTAAGGACAGCGGGGTTGGCTATGTCGCGCAGTTCGAGGTACGCGCAGCGTTCGTCGAACACTACCCCATCCAAAAAGTCGGCGGCGCACACCACACCAAGTGGTGGATCCCGGCCGAAGAACTGGATGCGTCGAATGACACTATCGTCGGCCTGATTGACATCATTGGCCAATTCGATGCCCCACCCACGGAGCACGCCGCATGACGCTGTTCTTCGCACTGTGTTTTGTCGGTGTCGCCGTCGCGGGTTTGACCGCACTGCTGATCTTCTGGCCACTGACGTTGGTGCACCTGCGCGACCGCCACCCGGATGCGCTGGCCAGCTTCGGCGACCCGGCCTTCATCAGTCCCAAGGCGTGGCGCTGGTTGCTGGCGCGCCGTTACCGCAGCTACCGCGACGGTGCACTGTCCGGTCTGGCCACCCCCGCCTGGCTGTCGCTGCTCACCATCTTTTTCGGCCTGGGCATGGCGGCCCTGCTCGGGCTGCTTTCCAAGGTAATGCCATGACGACGTACGAAGACGCGGTGCAGGGCGCACACGACTCCTGGTGGCTGGCCACGATCGGCCGCACGCTGATCTGGGCACGCCTGCGCGTCAATGAAGCCGGTACCGCCGAGGTGCTGGACAGCGACGGCAAGACGCTGCCTTACGACAGCGAAGACAGCGCGCGTGCGGCCTTGTTCGACGCCGAATTCGTGGCGCTGGACGGGCTGGACGAAGAGGACGCGCTGATCCGCGGTTTCTCGCTGCACGAAGTGTCGCCACCGCAGGGCGATGACGACGCCGACCTGCGCGCGCGCATGGTGGTGAGCATGGGCGGCCGCGCCTGACATGTATGCCCCACGCGCGTTTGCGCAGACCGATCTGGCCTTGCTGGACTGGCTGTTCGCACGCGATGCGTTTGTCACCCTGATCAGCCAGGGTGCCGATGGCCAACCGGCGATCTCGCAGTTGCCGGTGCTGTATCGACGCGACGGGCAGGATGTGGTCATCGAAGGCCATTGGGCACGCCCCAATCCGCAGGCGCATAGTCCCGGCAATGCGGTGATCGTGCTGCAGGGGCCGCACGCCTATGTCTCGCCCACCTGGTATCTGGACAAGGAAGCGGCCGCGCGCGTACCCACCTGGAACTACGCCGTTGCGCATCTGCATGGACGCTGCGAGCCGGTGAGCGATGAGGCGGAGCTGGGCGATCTGATCGGGCGCATGAGCGCGCATTTCGAACAGCGCGTCGGCAGCGACTGGGTGTTCGACATGGCGCGCGACAGTCATCGCCGGCAACTGCGTGGCCTGGTCGGCTTCCGCTTCGTTCCAGGCCGTATCGAACTGACCTTCAAGCTGAGCCAGAACCACCCGGCCGGCAATATTGGGGCAGTGAGCGATGCGCTGGCGCTGCAGGCGTCGACCGATGCGCGCGAGGTGGCCACGTTGATGCGCGATGCATTGCGCGCACGCGCTGGCGCGGCCTGAGCGCACCGATCCGTATCCTGCACCACGGCTTTATGGCTCCTGTGTCCACCGCGTCCTTCCCTCCCGCATCTGGAATACTGCGCGCATGAACGAGCTCAACCATTTACTTGAAAACAACCGCGCCTGGTCCGAGCGTATCCGCCGCGAAGACCCGGAATTCTTTTCCAAGCTGTCCACGCAGCAGACGCCGGAATACCTGTGGATCGGTTGCTCCGATTCGCGCGTCCCGGCCAACCAGATCATCGACATGGCGCCGGGCGAGGTGTTCGTCCATCGCAATATCGCCAACGTGGTGGTGCACACCGACCTGAATTGCCTGTCGGTGATCCAGTTCGCGGTGGACGTGCTCAAGGTCAAGCACGTGCTGGTGGTGGGCCATTACGGCTGCGGCGGCGTGTTCGCCAGCCTGACCCAGAAGCGCATGGGCCTGGTCGACAACTGGATCCGCCATGTCACCGACGTGGCCGACAAGCACGAAGCCTGCCTGCACGACGCCGGCGATCTACCGGTGCAACATGCGCGTCTGTGCGAGCTCAACGTGCTTGAACAGGTGGTCAACGTGTGCCGCACCACCATCGTGCGCGATGCCTGGGACCGCGGTCAGGAACTGTGCGTGCATGGTTGGGTGTACAGCCTGCGCGATGGCCACGCGCACGACCTGGGCATGTCGATCAACCGCCCCGAGCTGCTGCAGGAACGCTACGACGCAGCACTGGCGAAGATCCAGGCCGATCACGAAGAACGCTGAGGGCTGCAGCGGCGGCGCACTCTGGCGCATAACCGTCCAGCTAGTGTGCTCAAGGCTTGCCAACACCCGTAAACGCAGACCCGCGGCACTGCCGCATCAGGCTCTTGCCGCATCAGGTGCCGGTCACGTCCGCCCAGCGCGCGCGTGACACGGGGTGGGTCGTTCGCGGCGGCGCCCATCGGCGCCGTCGCTTGGCTATGCTGGGCGTCTTCCATATCGAGAACCGTCGATGCTGGTCCCACCGATCAACCTGCATGCCTGGATCGAGCAACACCGCCACCTGCTCAAGCCGCCGGTGGGCAACAAGTGCATCCAGCAGGATGGCTTCATCATCATGATTGTGGGTGGGCCGAACGCGCGCACCGACTATCACTACGACGAAGGCCCGGAGTGGTTCTTCCAGCTCGAAGGCGAGATGGTGTTGAAGGTGCAGGACGACGGCGTGGCGCGCGACATCCCGATCCGGGCCGGCGAGATCTTTCTGCTGCCGCCCAAGGTGGCGCATTCGCCGCAACGCGCTGCCGGCTCGATCGGGCTGGTGATCGAACGCGAGCGTTTGCCCGGCGAGCAGGACGGCCTGCAGTGGTATTGCCCGCAGTGCAATCACAGGTTGTATGAGGCGATGTTTCCGTTGCAAAACATCGAAACCGACTTTCCTCCGGTGTTCGATCATTTCTACCGTTCGCTCGCACTGCGCACTTGTTCGCAGTGCGGGCACCTGCATCCAGCGCCTGAGCGTTATGCCGCGACCGAAAGACAAGGTGGCAGCGGCATGTGATTGCGGCGAATACCGGTAGCGCGATGTCCGTGATCGCTCGTACGGAAACTCTGGTTTTAGCCGCGTTTGCCGAGCTTGCGTGCGTCAGCAGCGCTGCGTCTGCGTATCCGAGAAGTCCGCAGTTTCGCTCGTACCCTTGCCCCAACTCCCGCTTCGCGCCCCTGCCCGCACTTGCGCCACGGGCGCTCCAAGGCAGGCGCGCCCGTGGCACGCAATCCGTGCCTTCTCGCCCCGATGGAAGAGGGGCAATGATCCATCTGACACCAGGCGCCGCAGATCGCATCGTGGATCTGTCGATGCAGGCTGCTTCCGGTGATCGCGCGCAGTGGATGCGCCAATGGCATGCGTTGAAACCCGCATCATGCTGCGCGCACTGATCGACCTCAAACCGCGCGATGTGCCCTTGCGCGTGGCGCTGCGCAACACCGCTGCGGTGGTCCTGCCGCTGGCGATCGGCGTTGCCACAGGGCATGTGTCCGCCGGCCTGGCCGTGTGCAGTGGCGCGCTCAACACCATGTTCTCCGACCAGCCCGGGCCGTATCGCGCACGCCTGCAGCGCATGCTGATGGCGGCGCTGGCGGCCGGACTGGCGGCATTGCTGGGCATCTGGGTCGGCCACAACACCCCGGCACTGGTGCTGGCCGGCCTGTTGCTTGGCCTGGGCGGCGGCTTGCTGGTGGCGCTCGGCCCGGTGGCCGCGCGGATCGGCCTGACCAGCATGATCCTGCTGGTGGTCAGCGCCGACATGCGGCTGCCGGTGCAGCAGGCGCCCGGCGTGGCGGCGTTGATCTTCGCCGGCGGCCTGCTGCAGGTGTTGCTGGCGCTGGCGGCCTGGCCACTGCAGCGCTATCGCCCGGAGCGCTTTGCGTTGGCGGAGTTGATGCGCCAGCTGGCCGGCATCGCGCGGCAGCGCCCGGAAGCCAGCGCAGCGCCGCCTGCCACGCAGGAAGTGCTCGAAGCGATGGTGATGCTGCACGGCGAACATCGCTCGCGCGCAATTGCGGTGCAGAGCTTTCGCATCATCGCCGAGCTGTGCGACCGCATAAGGCTGGAGCTGCTGTCGCTGGCCGATGCCGACACCCGCCTGACCGACTCGCAGGCACGCCCGGCCATCGAACGCGTGCTGCAACGCAGCGCCATCGTGCTGGAGCAACTCGCGCATGCGATGACCATAGGCGAAGACCCGGTGGCAGCCAATGCCTCGATGACCGGCTTCGACGATCTGGTCGGTGCGTTGGCGCAGTTTCGGCACGACAACGCCGATACCCGCGAACGCCGGTTGGTGCGCGTGGCGGTGGCGCGCGCGCACGGCCTGGGCGGCCAGTTGCGTGCGCTGATCCGCAACGCGCACTGGGCCAGCAGCCGCGGCGAAATCCAGGCGCAACTGGCCGAAGCGCGCCTGCCGGCGGCACTGCGCCCTGCCGCAACCTGGGCCACCTTGCGCGCAAATCTGGATCTGTCGTCGGTCGCCTTCCGGCACGCCTTGCGCTGCGGCGTGTGCCTGGCGTTGGCCATCGCCTTCCAGCGCTGGCAACAGATTCCGCATGGCTTCTGGATTCCGATGACCACCGCGATCGTGCTCAAGCCGGATTTCGGCGGCACCTTCAGCTTCGGCGCATTGCGCGTGGCCGGCACCTTCGTTGGGTTGCTGGTGGCCACCTTGCTCGCGCATCTGGCCATGGACGGGGCCAGCATCCGCATGGCCTTGCTGGCGCTGTTTTGCCTTGGGTTTCGGTTGCTGACGCAGGTGAACTACGGCATCGGCGTGGCGTTTCTGACCGGCATGCTGGTGTTGCTGCTGTCGTTGGAAGGCGTATCGCCGGGCGAGGCGGTCGGCGCGCGCCTGCTGGCCACCGTGGCCGGTAGCGCACTGGCGTTGATCGCCTACGCGCTGTGGCCGACGCGCGAACGCCGGCATATCCGCGCCTCGCTGGCGCAACTGCTCAGCGCGTACCGCGACCATCTGCGCCACCTGTTGCTTGGTCAGATGGATGGCCTGAGCGATAGCCGTGCCGCCGCGCGGGTGGCGCGCACCAATGCGCAGGCGTCGATCGAGCGGTTGCGTGGCGAGCCGCGCAGCCGGCGCAATCTGCAGGAACTCAAACTGGCCGAATCGCTGCTGGCCAATGGCAACCGCCTGATCCGCGCCACCCTGCTGCTGGAAGCGGTGCTGCGCGATGGCCACCCGCTGCCCGCACTGGAGGCGTTGCCCGCATTCGCGCAGCAGGCCGACCAGGCGCTGTCGGAGCTGATCGATTGCCTGCGCAACGGCGGCATTCCTGCTACGGCCACCTTGCGCAATGCCGAGCGCCAGCTTTCCGATGCGCTGGCCGCATTACCCGACACCTCGCCGACCACCGCTGCGCTGGCCGACACCATCGACCGCGTCACTGACAGCATCGGCACGCTCACCCACCTGTTGCGCCCTGCCCGAGCGGCCTCGGCCGAGGGGCCAGCCGCGCATGCGGGCGCGCACGGTGCCGGCGGGTAAACTGCCGCCCTGATCCGTGTTGCGAGCCCGACGATGACCGACCTGCTGTCCCGCGCCCATGCCGATGCACTGGACGCCGCCGACCCGCTGCGCAGCCTGCGCGATAGCTTCGTGTTCCCGCAGCACGCCGGCCAGGACCAGACCTATTTCGTCGGCAATTCGCTCGGCCTGCAGCCGCGTACTGCCCGCGCGATGGTGGCCGAGGTGCTCGACCAGTGGGGCGCGCTGGCGGTGGAAGGCCACTTCACCGGCCCCACCCAGTGGCTGACCTATCACCAGCTGGTGCGCGACGCGCTGGCCCGCGTGGTGGGGGCACACCCCGGCGAAGTGGTGGCGATGAACACCCTCAGCGTCAACCTGCATCTGATGATGGCCAGCTTCTATCGCCCCACGCCCGAACGCGGTGCGATCCTGATCGAGGCCGGTGCATTTCCATCCGATCGCCATGCGATGGAATCGCAACTGCGGCTGCACGGGCTGGATCCGGCCACGCAGTTGATCGAAGTGGAGGCCGACGAACCCAACGGCACGGTGTCGATGACAGCGATTGCCGAGGCCATCGCGCAGCATGGGCCGCGTCTGGCGTTGGTGCTGTGGCCCGGCATCCAGTACCGCACCGGGCAGGCCTTCGACCTGGCCGAGATCGTGCGGCTGGCGCGCGCGCAGGGCGCGGCGGTGGGTTTCGATCTGGCGCATGCGGTGGGCAATATCCCGCTCACCCTGCACGACGATGGCGTCGATTTCGCGGTGTGGTGCCACTACAAATATCTCAACGCCGGCCCCGGCGCGGTGGGCGGGTGCTTCGTGCACGCGCGGCATGCCAGCAGCGACCTGCCGCGCATGGCCGGCTGGTGGGGACACGAGCAGCAGACCCGCTTCCGCATGGATCCGCAGTTCGTGCCCTCGCCCGGTGCCGAAGGCTGGCAGCTGAGCAACCCGCCGGTGCTGGCGCTGGCCCCGCTGCGCGCGTCGCTGGATCTGTTCGACCAGGCCGGCATGGCCGCGCTACGCGCCAAATCCGAACAGCTCACCGGGCATCTGGAACAGCTGATCCACGCGCGCCTGACGCAGGTATTGCAGATCGTCACCCCGGCCGAACCGGCGCGACGCGGTTGCCAGCTGTCGTTGCGGGTGGCTGGCGGACGCACGCAGGGCCGCTCGCTGTTCGAGCATCTGCACGCAGCCGGCGTGCTTGGCGACTGGCGCGAACCGGACGTGATCCGCATTGCGCCGGTGCCTCTGTACAACCGCTTCAGCGATCTGCACCGGTTCGTGGAGCAGGTGGAACGCTGGGCTGCCGCTTGAAGCAACTCACCACTGAGTGCGCTCATCGCCACGCGGACATGGCCAATCGCCGGCATCGGCATGGACCGGTCGTCCACTGACGCTACCGAGCGCGCCGTCCACGCCTGCCTGACGAGGTCTTACTGCAGTTTGCGCTGCGCGCCTGAACATGCACGGCACGGACTGTGCCATCCAACGGCGGCGCGCCTGTAGGGATTCGACACGCACCCGACGTACACTTCCAGCCCGCTCCTCGCTGAAAGCGCTGCGCGCCTGACGCTAGCCGCTCCACGTTCTCCATCTCCGCCGGCACCTGCGTCCGGCCGCTGCCGGACATTGCATTGAGCCCAGTTTCCCCGCGTTCCCTGACCTTGATCGGCGCCGGTCTGGCCGGTTGCCTGCTGGCCATCCTGCTGTCGCGTCGCGGCTGGCAGGTCACCGTGTACGAACGGCGTGGCGACCCCCGCATCAAGGGCTACGAGTCCGGCCGCTCGATCAATCTGGCGCTGGCCGAACGTGGCCGACATGCGCTGCGCCAGGCCGGCGCCGAAGAGGCAGTGATGGCCAAGGCGGTGATGATGCGCGGGCGCATGGTGCACCCGGTGAGCGGAGCGCCGCAGCTGCAACGCTACGGCCGCGACGACAGCGAGGTGATCTGGTCGATCCATCGCGCCGCGTTGAATGTCGCGCTGCTGGACCTGGCCGAACAGGCCGGAGCACGCGTGCATTTCTATCGCCGCCTGCACACGGTCGATTTCGACGCCGGCTACGCGCGCTTCATCGACGACCGCGACGACCAGCCGCACGAAATCCACTTCCAGAGCCTGATCGGCAGCGATGGCGCCGGCTCTGCACTGCGCGCGGCGATGCAGCGCAAATCGCCACTGGGCGAGCGCACTGAATTTCTGGATCATTCGTACAAGGAACTGGAAATTCCGCCACTGCCCGGCGGCGGCTTCCGCATCGAAGGCAATGCGCTGCACATCTGGCCGCGCGGGCGCTATATGTGCATCGCGCTGCCCAACGATGGCGGCACCTTCACCGTCACCCTGTTTTTGCCCAACGCCGGCGAGCCGAGCTTTGCCACCACGCGTACCGGCGATGAGGCATTGGCGTTGTTCGCGCGCGATTTTCCCGATGCGTTGCCGCTGATTCCGCAGCTCAAGGAACATTGGGAAGAGCATCCGCCCGGGCTGCTTGGCACCCTGACCCTGGACCGCTGGCATCTGGATGGCCGGGCCCTGCTGATCGGCGATGCCGCGCACGCGATGGTGCCGTTCCACGGCCAGGGCATGAATTGCGCCTTCGAAGATTGCGTGGCGCTGGCGGATCAGCTGGATGCGCACGACGACCTCGCCAGCGCGTTCGCCGCGTTCGCCGCTGCGCGCCGCGACGATGCGGCGGCGATCCAGCAGATGGCGCTGGAGAACTACCTGGAAATGCGCGACCGCGTCGACGACCCCGACTTCCTGCTGCAGCGCGAACTCGAACAGCAGCTGCAGGCGCGCTGGCCCACCCGCTTCGTGCCGCACTACACCATGGTGACGTTCCTGCGCACGCGCTATTCGATTGCGCTGGCGCGCAGCGACATCCAGCGCGAGATTCTGGTCGAGGCCACACGCGGGCACAGCGACCTGTCGCGCATCGACTGGGCAGCGCTGGAAGCGATCGTGCATGCACGCCTGGAGCCGCTGGAGGGCGCGCACTGATAGCTGCGTCGGCTGTGGCCGGTAGCATCAACGTCTGCGCTGCGGACGGTGACGGCGCGCTGGCCTGATCGCTGAACTGATGGATGTCTCACCGGCGCGGCGTCGGCAGCTGCCGGACACGTGCAAGTGCGCTGTGCGTGGCAGGCAGCTGAATCCAGACAATTCGCCCCACGGGCGCAGCTAGACCCTTCTCACAGCCGCGCCTCAGCGTGCCGGCGCTGCGATGAGGGATACTAGCGGCACCGGCAGCGCGTACGCCGTGCGCTGCGCATCTGGATCCCGCACCCGCATGCCTGACAGTTTTCTCTTCTACGACCTGGAAACCTTCGGCCAGGATCCGCGCCGCACCCGCATCGCGCAGTTCGCCGCGGTGCGGACCGACGCGCAGCTGCGCGTGATCGAAGAGCCGATCAGCTTCTTCGTGCAGCCGGCCGACGATCTGCTGCCCTCGCCCTACGCCACCATGGTCACCGGCATCACCCCGCAACACGCACTGCGCGAAGGCGTGAGCGAAGCCGAAGCGTTCGCGCGCATCGCCGAGCAGATGAGCCGGCCGCAGACCTGCACACTGGGCTACAACTCGATCCGCTTCGACGACGAGTTCGTGCGCTGCGGCCTGTTCCGCAATTTCTACGACCCCTACGAGCGCGAGTGGCGCGGCGGCAATTCGCGCTGGGATCTGCTGGATGTGCTGCGGCTGGTGCATGCGCTGCGCCCGGACGGCATCGTCTGGCCGCAGCGCGAAGACGGCGCCACCTCGTTCAAGCTGGAGCACCTGGCCAACGCCAACGACGTGCGCGAAGGCGATGCGCACGAAGCGTTGTCGGACGTGTACGCCACCATCGGCATGGCGCGCAAATTTCAGCAGCATCAGCCAAAACTGTGGGACTACGCGCTGCGCCTGCGCGACAAGCGCTTTGCCGCCACGTTGCTGGATGTCATTGCGATGGAGCCGGTGCTGCATGTGTCGCAACGTTACCCGGCATCGCGCCTGTGCGCTGCTGCGGTGTTGCCGCTGACGCGGCATCCGCGCATCGACAGCCGCGTGATCGTGTTCGATCTGGACGGCGACCCGGAAGTGCTGTTGCGGCTGAGCCCCGACGAGATTGCCGACCGGCTGTATGTCCGCGCGGCAGATTTGCCCGAAGGCGAGCAGCGCATCCCGCTGAAAGAAGTGCATTTGAACAAGTCGCCCGCGCTGGTGGCCTGGCAACACCTGCGCGCGGCGGATTTTCAGCGCCTGGGTGTCGATCACGACGCGGTCGTGGCCAAGGCAGCGCGGTTGCGTGAGCTTGGCCCGGCGCTGGCCGAGAAAGTGCGCCAGGTCTACGGCAACGAGCGTGCGGCGGCAGCGGCGGTCAACGATGCCGACGCCTCGCTCTACGATGGATTTCTGGCCGAAGGCGACAAGCGTCTACTTGCGCAGGTGCGAGCCAGCGCGCCGGCCGAATTGGGTGCGCTGGAAGCGCGTTTCCGCGACCCGCGCCTGGTCGAGCTGCTGTTCCGCTACCGCGCCCGCAACTGGCCGCAGACGCTGTCGTTCGACGAGCAAGAGCGCTGGAATGGGTACCGCCGCCAGCGCCTGCTCGAAGACCGTGGCCTGGGCGAAGTCACCCTGGACCAGTACAACGCGCAGATTGCGGATTTACGGCTTGCTCACCCCGACGATGCTACCAAGCAAGCCCTACTCGACCAGCTCGCCGCCTGGGGTTCGGACCTCCAACGCACGCTATGACCACCTACTTTTCCGACGCCAGCTTCAAGTTCCTGCGCGCCCTGGCCCGCCACAACGACAAGACCTGGTTCAACGACCACCGGCATCAGTACGAAGCGCATGTGCGCCAGCCGTTTCTGCAGCTGATCACCGACCTGCAGCCGGCGTTGGCGCAGGTTAGCGAACACTATCGCGCCGATCCCAAGACCCAGGGCGGATCGCTGTTTCGCATCTATCGCGATGCGCGCTTTTCCAACGACAAATCGCCGTACAAGAACTGGCAGGGCGCGCGCCTGTTTCACGAGCGTCGCCGCCAGATGCCGGCGCCGTCGTTCTATATCCATCTGCAGCCGGGCGAAAGTTTTGTCGGCGCCGGTCTGTGGCACCCGGAGCCGGACACGCAGCGCAAGCTGCGCCAGTTCATTTTCGACAACCCCGGCAGCTGGAAAGCCGCCGCGCACGACCCGAAGTTGCTGCGCAAGTTCACTCTGGACGACAGTGAAAAGCTGGTGCGCGCACCGCGTGGATTCCCTAACGATTTCGAGTTCATCGACGATCTCAAGCACCGCAACTGGGCGTATCTGCGTCCCCTCGACGACAGCCTGATGACCGGGCTGCGGCTGCGCCAGACCATCGAAGCGGACCTGCTTATCCTGGCACCGTTCGTCGACTACCTGTGCGCGGCCCTGGATCTGGAATTTTGACGACACGCCCGGCGCGCGCGCCCTGCAGTGCTGCGCCACTCAAGCGTGTGCCGCGGGGGCATTACCTGGTGCGTACATGCGTCGCAATGACGCGCTCAACGCCAACCGCAATGGAGTGCGCACGATGAAGAAGCGTTGGTTGCTGCTGCCGGTGCTGGTCATCGTGCTGCTGGCCGGCTACGTCGTGGCCGGGCCGTATCTGGCCATCCGCGGCATCAGCGCGGCGGTGTCCGAGCGCGATGCCGCGCAACTGGAGCGGTACGTTGACTTCCCCAGCCTGCGCGTCAACCTCAAGGCGCAGCTGGACGACTATCTGGTTCGCCAGGCCGGCAGCAGTATGCAATCCAGTCTGCTCGGCGGATTCGCCCTGCAACTTGCCAGCGGCATCAGCGGCGCCGGCGTGGATACCCTGGTGACGCCGCTCGGCATCGGCGCGCTGCTGCAAGGCCACAGCGTCTGGAACCGCGTCACCGGCGACACCGTCAGCGCCGACACCTATGCCGCACCGGCGCCGGCGCGGCCACTGCAAGGCGCCGAACAACGTTTCGAATCCACCCGCCGTTTCACTGCCACCACCCACACCGCCACCGGCGCACCGGTGGTGTTCGTGCTGACCCGCGAAGGCCTGCGCTGGCGGCTGACCGATATCCGCTTGCCATTGGCAGCTGCACAAGCCGGGCAGGCACGCTAACGCTGCAGCCACCAGCCGCGCGCAAAACACCCGCTCACGAAAACCGCCAGGCGCGCTCCATCCAGGCTGCTTGCAGGCGCAGCATCGCCGGCCGCAACTGCCGGCGTGCCGACCATGCCAGGCCGGCCAGCGCTTCGTCCGGCGGTCCTGGCGTGCGTCTGCCATTCCAGGCGAACACCACCTGATTGCGCAGATCCACCTCGGGCAACACCAGCACCAGGCCGTCGAACAGCGCGCGCAGCTGCGCCAGAGGCTCGGCCAGCGGCACCTGGAACAGATTGAACGCCAGCACCCCACCCGGGGTGAGCGCCGCGCGACAATCGGCGTAGAACGCGGGCGTCTGCAGCGCCGCCGGAATGCCATCGGCGTCGTAGGCATCCAGGAGCAGGATGTCGTAGCGTCCCGCCCGCGATGCGATCCAGTCCGCGCCATCGGCGTGCGTGACCTCCAGCCGCGCGTCGTCGGGCGGCACACCGAATGCCTCGCGCAGCGCGAGCACCTGCGCATCGGCATCCACTGCCTCGATGCGGGCACCGCGCAGATACCGGTGGCAAAACCTGGCCTGCGCGCCGCCGCCAAAACCAATGATGCCGATGCGCTGCGGGCGCGGCTGCAGCCACAGCGCCGCCAGCATGCTGCAGGTGTACGGCAGCAACAGCCGATGCGGCGCCCAGCGCGACATCCGCGTCTGCACGGTGTCTTCGGCGAACGACAGTTCCCGCGTGCGCCAGCTCAGACGCAGCGCGGCGCGCCCCGGCGTGCGCGGCGCGTCGCTCATGCAGGCGGCGGATCGTTGGCCACGCCGTGCGGCACATGCCCGGCAGCCACGTGCTGATGTTGGCGCGCACTGTCGATGTTGTGCTGCGAATCGTCGAAGAAGATATCCGCGCCAAACGCCTCCAGAAACGGCCCCTTGTGCCGCCCGCCGAGGAAGAGCGCCTCGTCCAGACGCACGCCCCACTCGCGCAAGGTGCGAATCACCCGCTCATGCGCCGGTGCCGAGCGCGCCGTCACCAGCGCAGTGCGGATCGGCGAGGCCTCACCGGGCGGAAACGCCGCCTGCAAGGTGTGCAGCGCCGACAGAAAATTGCGGAACGGCCCCACCGACAACGGCTCGCGTGCGCGTTCGCGCTCATGACGGCCGAACGCTTCCACGCCCTGCTCGCGCGAGATGCGTTCGCTCTCGTCGCCGAAAATCACCGCATCGCCGTCGAAGGCGATACGCAGCTGTGTAGGCAGACGGCTTTCGTCGTTGTCCACGATTGCCGCGGCAGCTTCGGCGCGTTCGCCCGGTGCGCGCGGCATGATGGTCGCTGCGGCAATGCCATGGCTCAGCGCGCGCCGCACCGATTCCGGATTGGCCGACAGGAACAGATCGGTACCGAATGGCTTCACGTACGGCCAGGTCGGCTCGCCCGAGGTGAACGTGGCACGCACGATGCCCAGGTTGTAATGCTGGATCGAGTTGAAGATGCGCAGCCCGGTATCGGCGGAATTCCGCGAGAGCAGGATGACTTCCACGCGCGGCGCGTCTTCGGGCACATCGTGATTGAGCGCCAGCAGCTTGCGCACCACCGGGAACGCGACGCCGGGCTCAAGAATATCGTCCTCATGCTCGCGCTGGAACGCCGAATACGCCTCCACCCCATCGGCCTCGAACAGCGCATGGCCTTCTTCCAGATCGAACAGGGCGCGCGAGGTCACCGCGACGGTCAATAATCTTGGGGAGTTGTCGGGCATTGGGGGGCCGGAAATGGAGAATCGGGAATGGGGAATGGGTTGAAGCAGAAACGGCAGATCGGGATGCGATCAGCCATCCACGCGGCATCGTAGCGCGTGTGCGCAGTTCTCAAGACTACCTGCCGAGCTTCTGCCTTCGCCAATCGCAAATCCCCACTGCCCAATCCCCGCACCTCACACCGCAAACTGCTCGCTGAAGATGCGCTCTTCCAGGTTGTGTTCGGGGTCGAACAACAACGTGACCTGGCGTTGCGTGGATTCGCGGATGGTCACTTCCACCACGTCGCGGATTTCGTGCGAATCGGCAGTGACACTGACCGGGCGCTTGTATGGGTCGAGCACGCGGAAACGCACTTCGGTATCGGCCTTGAGGATGGCGCCGCGCCAGCGGCGCGGGCGGTACGGTGCGATCGGCGTCAGCGCCAGCGTGTGCGAGCCCAGCGGCAGGATCGGCCCGTGCGCCGAATAGTTGTACGCAGTGCTGCCGGCCGGCGTGGCCACCATCACCCCGTCGCCGATCAACTCGGCAATGCGGGTCTGGCCGTTGAGATCCACGCTCAGATGCGCGGCCTGACGGGTCTGCCGCAACAGCGAGACCTCGTTGTAGGCCAGCGAGCGGGCACTGGCGCCGGATTCGGTCTGCACCTGCATCTCCAGCGGGCGCAGATACGCCGGCTCGGCACGCTGCAGGCGCTCCAGCAGGTCGTCCTCGTCGTCGCGGTACTGATTCATCAGGAAGCCGACCGAGCCCAGCTTCATGCCGAACACCGGCTTGTCGGAGGCGCCATGCCGGTGCAGCGTCTGCAGCATGAATCCGTCGCCACCCAGCGCGCAGACAATGTCGGCGCTGTCCAGCGCGTGGTCGCCATAGCGCTGCACGAGACGTGTGCGCGCGGTCACCGCCGGCTCGGCGGGGCTGGCAAGAAAGGCGATGCGAGGTGGTGCGGTCATCGTTGACTCCAAAGCATGCGAATCAGCATACCGCAGCCCTGTGCCGGGCTTGTTGCGATCCTCCCCTGCCCTCGCACACGCGGCCGCGCCCGGCAATCGTGCTTGCCGGCAACGTCGCTGCGGCAAGCAGCACTCCATCGGACGCAGCCGGCTGCACTCAGGCCGTCAACCGCCAGGCACGGTGAATCCGCGCATGCCGCTCGAAATCCGGGTCGATGGTGCGCGGGCTGATCTCCTCGCACTGCGCGAACTCGGCCACTGCTTCCTCGTCCAGCTTGAAGCGGCGGAAGTTGTTGGAGAAATACAGCACGCCGCCCGGCGCCAACCGCGCCACTGCCGCACGCAGCAGGCGCACGTGTTCGCGCTGGATATCGAAATCTTCCGCACGCGCAGAGTTGGAGAAGGTCGGCGGGTCGCAGAAGATCACATCGAAATGCGCGCGTTCGGCTTCCAGCCACGCCAGTGCATCGGCCTGCACCAACTTGTGCTTGCTGCCGGCCTGCCCGTTCAACGCCAGATTATCGGCGCACCATTGCAGATAGGTGCCGGACAGATCCACGCTGGTGGTGGAGGCCGCGCCAGCCACCGCCGCTTCCACGCTGGCCACGCCGGTGTAGCAGAACAAATTGAGAAAGCGGCGCCCCTTGGACTGCTGCGCCATGGTGCCGCGCAGCGGGCGATGGTCCAGAAACAGCCCGGTATCCAGATAATCGAACAGATTCACGCGCAGCAACGCGCCGTGTTCGCGCACGTGGACGATTTCGTTGCGCTGTTCGAAACGGCCGTACTTGCTGCCGCCCTTGCCGCGCTCGCGCGACTTCAGCGCAACGCGCTCGGCCGGCACCTCAAACACCTCGCGCGCGGCGGCCAGCAATTCATTGAGACGACGGCGTACATCGGCCTCCGGGATCGTTGCGGGCGCTGCGTATTCCTGCACATGCAGGAAGATGCGCCGGTCGCCATCGGCTTGCTGGTACACATCGATGGCCGCGGAATATTCCGGCAGGTCGGCGTCGTAGGCGCGGAAGCATTCGATGCCTTCGCGCGCGCGCCATTTCTTGAATTTCTGCAGGTTCTTGCGCAAGCGGTTGGCCACCATCTGTGCGCCTTCGCTGAGCGCAGTCGGCGCAGCCAGCGGGGTGCGCCGCGGCACCGCGATCGGGTCGCAGACGATCAGCGCGCACTCGATCGCGCCATTGAACAACTGATATTTCTTGCCCGCGCGCAGGCCGGTGGCATACGCCAGCTCGGCATTGCCGCACAACAGGCTGGCCCGCCACTGCGGCACGGCGCGCTGCAGGGTATCGCCCAGGCGCCGATACAGCGCCGCATCGGCCGCCAGGCGCTCGTCATAGGGCGGATTGCACACCACCACGCCGGTGGCCTGCGGCGGGGTCTGCAGATCGCCGACCTCGCGCACGCCGAACCAGATCGCCTCGGCCACGCCGGCGACTTGCGCATTCTCTTTCGCAGCGCGGATCGCGTGCGGGTCCATGTCGCTGCCGTGAATCACCTGCCTGAGCGCAGCGCGGCCAACGCTGTCGCGTTCGCGCGCTTGGTTGACCAGTTGTTGCCAGTGGTCGCGGTCGAAACCGCGCCAACGGCTGGGCACATCGCTGCCGTAGCGCTGCAGACCCGGCGCGACGTCGGCGGCCATCAACGCGCCTTCGATCAGCAGCGTGCCGCTGCCGCACATCGGGTCCAGCAGGCCGCCGCCATCGGCATAGGCGCGCGTCCAGCCGGCGCGCATCAGCACCGCCGCAGCCAGGTTTTCCTTCAACGGCGCCTCGTTCTGCGCCATGCGCCAGCCGCGCCGATGCAGCGGGCCGCCGCCCAGATCCACCGAAATGGTGGCGCGGCCCTTGCGCAGCGACAGGTTCAGGCGCAGGTCCGGGCTTTCCACATCCACCGACGGGCGCTCCAGCCCCTGCCGGCGCATGGTGTCCACCACGGCGTCCTTGATGCGCTGCGCTGCGTAGCGGGCATGGGTGATGGCGGTACCGGACACATGCGCGTCCACCGACAGCGTGTGCCCCACCGACAGGTGCTCGTCCCATGGCAACTCGGCCACGCCGGCGTACAGCGCGTCTTCGTCCGGGCAATCGAACTCGCTCAGCGGCCACAGCACGCGGCTGGCCAGGCGCGACCACAGCACGGCGCGCTGCGCATCGCGCAGTTCGCCCTCGACATTGACGCCGGAGATGGTGGCGGTGGCCTTGCTGGCGCCGAGCGCGAGCAGCTCGTCGGCAAGCAGGTATTCCAGGCCTTTGGCACAGGATGCGAAGAATTTCACGTAGGCAGGTATCGATAAAGACGCTGGCCGCGGCGGCGAGCGTGGGAGCAGGACAGCGGGCCGGCGCCCTGGTGGGCAATGCCGTGGCCGCCGTGGACGGGCCGCAAATGGTCGGCCATCGCAGCCGGCATTACCAGCCCGGCAGCGGGATCGGCCGCCGCACGGTTCACCACGGCGCCAGCCGCCACTGCGCCTGCGCGGTGTCCAGCCGCTGCTGCAGGCCCAGCCGTTGCAGGAAAGCAGCGTCGTGTGAGGCAACGATCAGCGCACCCTGATAGCCGCACAGCAACGCTTCAATCGCTTCCACCGAGGCCAGATCCAGGTGGTTGGTCGGCTCGTCCAGCAACAGCAGTTGCGCCGGCTGCGCCCGGTACAACGCGCAGGCCAGCGCCGCCTTGAGCCGCTGGCCGCCGCTGAGCTGGCCGCTGGGCAGGTCGGCACGCGCCTGGTCCAGCCCCAGCAGCGCCAGGCGCAGCCGCTGTGCGTGGGCCGGCGCGCCCGGATCTGCATCGCACAGTTGCGCTGCGGCCGAGCGCGCCGGGTCCAGCAGCCCCAGGTCCTGATCCAGATAGGCCACCGGCACCTGCATCTGACAGTGCCCCGCACTTGGTTGCAGGCGCCCTGCCAGCAGTTGCAACAACGCGGACTTGCCGCTGCCATTGGGGCCGACCAGACCGATCCGCGGCTGCCCCTGCAGCAACAGGTCCACGCGCCGCCCGCCCAACCGCACGCCGGCCAGCTCCACCTGCTGCAGCGTGGCCAGACGTTGCGATGCGCCGGTGGGTGCGGTCGGCGCCAGCACGGCAATCGCGCGATCTGCCTCCACCTGCGCTGCGGCCTGCACCACCGCTTCGCTCAGCCGCAGCTGTTCGGCCTGACGTTGCTGCTGCAGCCGCCCCGCGCTGACTTCGCTGCGTTGCTTCTGCCTGCCCAGCAGGATCGACGCTTGATTGGCCTGCCCCGCAGCGCGCGCACCGCGTGCCTGGCGTTGCTGTTGACGCTGCAACTGCTCGCGCAGTGCCTGCTCGCCGCGTGTACGTGCATGTTTGCGTTGGGCCAGCAGATCGGCGGCCGCCTGTTGTTCGATGGCGCGCTGCTGCGCATAAAACGTGTAATTGCCGCCATAGCTGCGCAGCCCCTGCGCGGACAGCTCCAGCATCCGCCGCATCGCGTCGAGCAGGCCGGTGGCGCGTTGGTCGATGTGGATAGTCAGATCGGAAAATAGCCGGCTGCCATCGGGCAGCACATACGCAACGCCTTCCAGCGTCAGCGACGGATGGGTCATACGGGTCTCCATTGCATGCCAGCACACGCGCCGATCCAACCGGATCAGCAGCGGGTAAGGCCGTCATCACGACGGCGGCATCAATGGCGCATTGGACCGATCCTCGAAGGGTTACGTGCAACCAGTCTAACCTGCAGCTCCAGCGGCGACATCCGCGCAGCAGACCGAGCGCATGCAGGCGGCGCTCAACCCAACCCGAATGCCGGGTGATAAGACACATCGGCCAGCGGCAGCAGACGGTCGCCAAAGGCCAGCGCCTGCAGTTCTGATGCGGGCACATCGGGCAACACCAGGCCGGGTTCGACCGCAAAGCCCAACCGCTTGAAGAACGCCGGCTCGCCCAGCGCCAGGCAACCTGCCGCGCCGCGCTCGCGCAGGCTGGCGAGCGCCGCCTGCACCAGCCGCGTGCCCAGACCCTGTTTTTGGTGCCCAGGCCCCACCGCCAGCGGGCCGAGCGCGAACCAGCCGGGCGAATCGTCGGACAACGTTACCGGCGACACCGCCAGGTGTCCCACCACATAGCCGTCGTGGTCGGCCACCAGCGACAACACCAGTGCGCCGTCCTGGCGCAAGGCGGCGATCACGTGCTGCTCGTCGTGGCGGCTATGCTCGGCGCGCATGAACGCGACCATCGTCAGGATCTCGATGGCCGCGGCATCGCCATCGGTGGCTTCGCGGATCAAGACGTCCATCGGCAGTCCCACGCGCCACGGCCGGTCGCGCGCATCGGCATCGGCATGCGCATCACAGGCTCTGCAACAGTTCGGCGAACGCGCGGGCCGAAGCGTCGACATGCGATGCCAGGCGATGTTCGTCGTCGACCAGCAACAAGCGTGCGCCGCGCGGTTGCGCCCAGGCGATCACATCGGCGGCCGGAATCAGTTCGTCGCGCCAAGCATGCACGATCGAGATCGGCACATGGGCGGCGTCCAGCGCCGGCAGTGGCCCCATCGTGGTGGGCGGCACCATCAGGAACAACGCGCGGGTGGGCACCTGCAACGACACCAACCCGGCGATATAAGAACCCAGGCTCGAGCCGACCAGCACCAACGGCCCCTTGTCGGCGGCCGCACGCGCAATCTCCAGCAGGCGTTGCAGCCGGCCATGCACATCGCCCAGCGTGCTCACCTCGCGGCGTGCATCCAGGTCGGTGTAATCCGGGCGTTCGTGAGTCCAGCCCAGCTGCTCGGCCACCTGCGCCAACGCGGTCACTTTCAGGGCGTCCGGGCCGCTTTCGAAGCCATGCGAGAGGATGCAATGCCCGCGACTCATAGCGCCTGCACCGGATCGCCAATGCGCAGCACGCCACCGCGCAGGACGCGCGCGCACAGCCCGCCATGGCCGCGCATCGCGTTGTAGCCGCCCGCGCCCAAGGCATCTTCCATGCGCGAACACGGGTCGCACGGGTCGGTACCTTCCAGCTCGACCTCGCCGATCCGAAACCGCCGCCCTTTCAGCGCGATCAACGGAATGCCCGACACCACCAGATTGCGCCGCAGCGTGGCCGGCGCGATGGCCGCATGCCCTGCCAGCGCTGCGATCACCGGCAGATGCTCGGCCTGGATCAGGGTCACACCACGCTTGCCGCTGCCGCCCTTGTAGCGGTCTCCCACCAGGCCAATGCCAGTGGTGACCTGCGCTGCATCCACCTCCAGCATCGCCACGTCACGCGCCGGACGCACGCCGATCCAGGTCACCTGACCGGTCTGCGGCAGCGTCGCCATCAATTTGCCCAAAGGGCTGTCGGGATTCAAAGCCATCGTCGAATGCTAGCATTCGCGTCATGTCCGATGCCGTCCTGCCGTCGCCACCGATCACCTACGCGCCGTTGTCCTACGAATCGCGCCTGGCGCGACGCGCGCTCACCCAGATCGACATGGTGGTCATCCATTGCACCGAATTGCCGGACATGGCGATGGCGCGCGAATACGGCGAGCGCGTGCTCTACGACAGCGGCACCGGCAACAGCGGGCATTACTACCTCGATCGCAACGGCAGCATCCAGCAATACGTTGCCCTGGAGCGCGTTGCGCATCATGTGCGCGGGCATAACCCGCATACGCTGGGCATCGAACTGGTCAACAGCGGGCGTTATCCGCACTGGCTGGATTCGCGTCATCAGGACATGACCGAGCCGTACCCCGAAGCGCAGATCACCGCGCTGATCACCTTGTTGCAGTGGCTGCAGCAGCAGCTGCCCTCGGTGCGCCGCATCGCCGGGCATCAGGCGCTGGATACCACCCAGGAAGCGGCCAGCGACGATCCTTCGCGCAAGATTCAGCGCAAACTCGACCCCGGCCCGTTATTTCCGTGGCCGCGCATCGAAGCGGCAGTGCGCTGGTCGCACTCCTCGCGCTAGAAAACACTCAGACACTGCGCAACGCGTGCACACGTCAGACGCGTGATGGCAGCGTCGGATCCGTGTGGCTCACGGAACTACTGCACGGCACCCAGGCCGAGTAACCGGGGCTCGGCAGCGGCCGCGTACCACGCGTACGGCTCAACCCAGGCGCACCGCCAGCCACCAACCGATGACTGCTTGCTGCTTTCCAGCCACGTTCGATCGCATCGGGTCGCGCGCGCAGTGGTGCGCTAAGTGATTCAGCTTGCGCGCCAATTCCATCTTTCGAAAAAAGAACACCTGCACGACAGCGATCGATTGCACTGACTAAGCAGCGAAAAAAACACCTTCCAAGCCGCGCACCGCGCACCGCTGCATCGCGCTCAGCGCTCCGCTGCGCGATAGGTTTTTTCGCCTGCGTTCACCGCCACATCCAGTCGATTTTCAGGCGATGCGATCGGGCAAACCACATGCGGCGTCAGTGCGCACGGCGGATTTTCAGCCAGATTGAAATCGAGCAGCACCCGACCATCGCGGGGCAGCGCGGTATAGAGATAACGCGCGCCGCCATAACTTTCCTTGCCGCTGGTACGGTCGGCAAACAGGAAGAACAGGCCCTGGCCATCCTCCTGCAGCAGCGGCTGCAAACGGTATTCATGACCATTGCGCGAAAACACCGCCTCTCCGGGCACGTCCACGGTCAGTGGCGTGCCGATCGACGTCAGCAAGGTGGTCACGCGTGGCGCGGCATACGGTTGCCACTGCGCCTGGATGCGCCACTGCGGATCGGTCGGGAAATAGTCCAGCCCCGCGAACTGCGTCAGTGCCGGCGCTGATGGGTCGCGGAAACGCCATCCGTACAGGGTGCCGGTCTGCACCAGATAGAACTGACGTCCGTCGACGTCCAGGCGGTCGCCGCGCTGCCCTGACCGCTCCGGTTCCAGCCGTACCTCATCGATGCGGCGCCCATCGAGCGCCACCGACGCGGCGGCATCTGCGCGAAATCGCACCTGCCCTGCCGCATCCAACGTCAATAGCCCCAGCTGCGCAGGGCCGGCAGGCAGCACGATATCGCTGCGCGGGTCGCTCCCTACCCGGTACTGACCGGCGCGCACGCGGCCCGAACCGGTATAGCTCAACCAGCCATCGGGCGCGCGCAGCTGCTTCAATCGCTCCGCCCGCGCACGCTCCAGCGCGATGCGATAGGCATCGTGCTGCACCACGTTTCGACCACGGGCAGCAGGCGCATCGTTGGCATCGGCAGTCGACCGCGCCGAACAGGCAACCATCAACCCCACCGCGACGCACAGCGCGCCCACCCGAAACTGCAACCGCATCGCTCACCCAGCACTGCAAGAAACTGCGCTCCGCGCAGCGAACCTGCGTCCCCACAGGCCACCATTCCTGCAGCCATTGTGCCTGTAATCAGGCCCCGGTCGCGACCGGTCGCGCCGGATCCTGCGACCAACCGCTCCAGGAACCGGCGTAAACGCGCGCGCCGGACAACCCCGCCACTTCCAATCCCAGCAGCAGATGGCACGCCGTCACCCCGGATCCGCACATCACCACCACCTGCTCGGGCGGATACGCGCCGAGTAATGCAGACAACTCGGCGCGCAATTCGTCCGCAGGCTTGAAGCGGCCATCGCGAAGGCTCAGCCCCAACGGGCGACTCACCGCACCCGGCACGTGCCCGGCCACCGGGTCGATCGGCTCGACCTCGCCACGAAAGCGCTCGCCCGCGCGCGCATCCAGCAACCAGCCTGGGGCCTGCTGCAAGCGCGTCACCATCTGCTCGGCATCGACCACTGCAGCCGGATCGAAGCTGCCGGGATACGCGGCGCCGTCGCCGCGCGCGGGCGTCTCGATACTTTCTGCAAACCCCGCGGCGCGCCATGCGGCCAGCCCGCCATCCAGCACCGCCACCCGGCGATGCCCCATCAGCCGCAACATCCACCAGGCGCGTGCCGCCGCCATGCTGCCATCGCCGGCGTCGTAGACCACCACCTGGCTGTGCGGATCGATGCCCCATTCGCCCAGCCGTCGGGCAAACGCAGCACTGTGCGGCAGCGGGTGCCGCCCCAGCGCTGGCCGCGACAGATCCGCCAGGTCGTGGTCGAGATCGGCGTAATGCGCGCCGGGCAGATGCCCCTGGGCATACGCCTTGCGCGCCGCATCCGGGTCCGGTGCGGTCGGTGGCGCGGCGCGCGCATCCAGCAGTCGTAGCTGCGGATGCTCTAACGTAGCGGCCAGCGTGGCGGCATCGACCAGCGTGGTCCAGTTCGGATCGGCACTCATGCAACCTGCTCCAGGCGACGACGAAGATTCAGAAGGATGGCCGCAGTGGCGCCCCAGATGCGGTGCGCAGGCCAGTCGTATTCGAGCACGCGGCGCGGCCGCCCGCGAAATTCCAATTCCACGCTGCGCAGATTGTCCGGGTCCATCAGGTAGGCCAGCGGCACTTCGAACACGTCGGCCACCTCGTCCGGCTGCGGCACCGCCACGAATGCCGGGTCGATCACCGCCACCACCGGCGTCACCCGAAAGCCGCTCACGGTCAGAAACGGATCCAGATAACCCACCGCATGCACCTGCTGCGCGCCCAGCGCGATCTCTTCGCAGCTCTCACGCAGCGCGGCCGCGGCGGCATCGGCATCGGACGGCTCCATGCGCCCACCCGGGAAGCTGACCTGCCCGGCGTGATGGCGCAGGCTGTCGGTGCGTCGGGTCAGCAGCACCGTGGTGCCCTGTTCGCGCGGCACCAGCCCGCACAGCACCGCCGCCTCGGCAGAGGCGTCGCCATCGGTCAGATCGATCAGTTCGGCATGATTCCAGCCCGGCCCGTCGGGCGCGGTGTCCAGCGGATACAGCGCGCGTTTCAGCTGCGCGTACTCGGGCAGCCGCGCCGCCAGCGCGCGTGCGGGCAGCACCGTATGCAGATAGTCCTGGCGTTCGGCGTCGCTCATGCTCATCCAGCGTGCAATTTCATCCAGGCTGCGCAAGCAGCCGACACAGTGCGACTGCGCGTCCAGCGAACATACACCGATACACGGGCTAGGCAGACGACCGGCATCAGCTTCGGGTTCGACATCCATGCCGCTCATCGCTGGATCCTGCGGCAATTGCATCGTTTCATCGTTCTCTTCGGGCAATCGGTCGACCAAAACGACAACGCCGGCCTGATGGCCGGCGTTGTCGTCGCAACATCGAGTGCAATTACTTGACGCTGACCAGCTTGATTTCGAACTGCACAGCCACGTTCGGCGGGAACGGGGTCCGCGGGTCGGCACCGTAGGCCTTTTCCGGCGGCAGGGTCACTTCCCACTTCGAGCCGGCCGGCATCTGCAGCAGCGTGTCGCGCATGGCCTGCATTTCGACTTCGCTGACCTTGATGGCCGGAATCTGCTGCGCCGGACGTGCCTTCTCGCGGTCGCCGAACGGGAACGGACCGGCCACTTCCAGCTGCACGGTGCTGGCCTGGGTCGGCTTGGCGCCCTTGCCGGCTTCGATCACGCGGTACTGCACGCCGCTCGGCAGCGTCTGCACGCCAGCGGTGCTCTTGTTCTTGGCCAGGAACGCATCGCTCTTGGTCTTGTTGGCCGCAGCGGCCTTGTCGTACTCGGCCTTGGCCTGCTGGGCACGGCCCTGCTCGCGCTTCTGGAACGCTTCAACCGCCGGCTTGAGCTGGTCGGCAGTGATCGCCGGCTGCTTCTTGGCATAGGCGTCCTGCAGACCCTTTACCACCGAGTTGATGTCGAGCTGCTCGCCGCGGCCGGTGAGCTCGGCAAGGTTATTGCCGTAGTCATAGCCGAAGTAGTAGCTCAACTTGCCCTTCTCGGACGTCGTGTCCTGGGCCAGTGCATTGCCCGTCAGGGCCAGGGCCGCCACAGCGACCGCGATAGAACGCAACTTCATCAAACAATTCTCCAGGGTGGTGGCACAGGACGGGTCTGCCGCCTGAGATGACGCGCTAGGATAGCGGCCGCGATACCGAACCGCTACTTATCACGAAAGCTATGACCAGCAAGGCTTTCGGAAGTTCCGTATTTACTAATTTTTTACGTTCGCAAGGGTTCCCATGTCCAATCACGTCATTCTGATCGCCGATCACGCCAGCGTCCGGACGATTACGGTCAACCGGCCGGACAAACTGAACGCCTTGAACCAGCAGACCATGCAGGCCCTGGATCAGGCGTTTCAGGATGCCGCCGCTGCTGAAGATGTGCGTGTGGTGATTCTCACCGGCGCCAGCCCCAAGGCCTTCGTGGCCGGCGCGGATATCGCCGAAATGAGCGACCTGTCGGCGATCCAGGGCCGCGAGTTCTCGCTGCTGGGACAGCGGCTGATGCGCCGGATCGAACGCATGCCCAAGCCGGTGATCGCGATGATCAACGGGTTTGCGCTGGGCGGCGGGCTGGAGCTGGCAATGGCCTGCCATCTGCGCATCGCCGCGGCCACCGCGCGCCTGGGACAGCCGGAAATCAACCTCGGCCTGATCCCCGGCTTCGGCGGCACCCAGCGCCTGCTGCGCCTGACCGGGCGTGCCGCAGCGCTGGAACTGTGCCTGCTCGGCCTGCCGATCGACGCAGCGCGCGCACTGCAACTGGGCCTGCTCAATCGTGTGGTCGAAGCGGACGCCTTGCAGGAAGAAACCTTCGCGCTGGCACACCGCCTGGCCGCCGCTGCACCGCTGGCGCTGCGCGGCATCCTGGATGCGGTGATATTCGGTGGCGAATGCGCCATCGAAGAAGGCCTGCAACTGGAAACCGCGCAATTTGCGCTGTTATTCGCCACTGACGACATGCGCGAAGGCACCCGCGCGTTTCTCGACAAGCGCCCTGCCCACTTCAGCAACCGCTGACATCGCCATGACGCTCGACCCCATCCCGGCACTGCGTCCGTTGCCCTTGCAGTTGTTCGATTGTGTGGTGGCCGACGATCTCGACCGTGCGCTGGCGCTCGGCTTGATGGCGTACCTGCCCGACCCGCAGCACGACGCCCTGGACGCCGACTGCGCGCAGGTGTGCGCCACGTTGCTGGCTACACAACGGCGCTTGCGCGACGCCTGGGCGGCGCGCGAACGCTATCGCGCACGTGCCGCGCGCCTGCAACGCCGCGCCGCCGAACGCGATGCACGCAGGGCGCCCGCCCCGGCGCCCAGCCAGCCGGCAGCACCGGCATTGCCGCCGCTGGCCGCTGCCATCCTGGCGCGCGCCAAGGCAAAAGCCGCCGGTGGAGCGCAGCCATGAACGCGACGCAGGCAACTCCGCCGGCACGGCGTGGCAGCAGCATGCGCAAGCCCGAGATCCAGGAGATGTTCGAGCGCCTGCGCGAACTTAATCCGCACCCGACCACCGAGCTGGAATACACCACCCCGTTCGAATTATTGATCGCCGTGCTGCTGTCGGCGCAAGCCACCGACGTCGGCGTCAACAAGGCCACCCGCAAGCTGTATCCGGTGGCCAACACACCGCGCGACATTCTGGATCTGGGCGAAGAAGGCCTGAAGCGTTACATCGCCACCATCGGGCTATTCAACGCCAAGGCAAAGAATGTCATTGCGACCTGCCGCATTCTGCTCGAACGCTACGGCGGCGAAGTGCCGCACGACCGCGCCGCGCTGGAAGCGCTGCCCGGCGTCGGCCGCAAGACGGCCAACGTGGTGCTCAACACCGCCTTCGGCGAGCCCGCCATGGCCGTGGACACGCATATCTTTCGCGTCTCCAACCGCACCGGCCTTGCGCCAGGCAAGGACGTACGCGCCGTCGAAGACAAATTGGTGAAAGTGATTCCTGCCGAGTTTCTGCACGACGCGCATCACTGGCTGATCCTGCACGGCCGCTACGTCTGCAAGGCACGCAAACCCGATTGCCCAGGCTGCGTGATCCACGATCTATGCCGCTATCGCGACAAGACCCAGGCAGCCCCGGAGCGCCCTGCAAAAACCAGGAGCTGATGCAGCGGTGGCATCGGAGCAGGGCTGCAACGGAGCAACGGCGCGGCAAAGAGCTTGATCCCCACGCTGCAAACGCGCGGCCGCAAGCTTTTCCGATTCCCGATTCCCGATTCCCGATTCCCCGCTCAAAAAAAATCGTGACCGGATGATGCGTCTTTCGGCGCCATGCATCATCCGGTCACGATGGGGGTCACCCGGCGCGAACGCCGGGCGTTTACAACAGCTTACGCAGCTTTCGCCCGCTCGACATGCGGCTCCACCGGTGCGCGTTCCACCGTTGGCCGCCCTTCGACACGTCGCTCCAGCTCCTTCCAGTCCACCACCAGCTCGCAGCCGCGCGACGCCGCATTGCGGCTCCAATCGCGCAACAACTCGATGCAGGCATGGTCGACGTGGTGCAGCTTGGCCACATCCAGATGCAGTGCAGTGTTCGGCGGCACGCTTTCCAGCGTCCGCGCCATGGCCGGCACTTTGAGGAAGGTAGCCGAGCCCTGCAGGGTCAAATGCATCTCGTCCTTATTGTCGGCGTGCTCGCGCACTTCGACCTTCAGACGCGAGGAATGCAGTGCCAGGCGGAACAACGACAGACCGAAGCCGATCAGCACGCCGGTCAGCAGGTCGGTTGCCACGATCGCGAAGGTGGTGGCCAGATAGATCGCAGCCGTTCCACGACCATAGGTCGCCAGCTCCTTGACCTGCCCGATCTTGATCATCTTCACGCCCGTGTAGACCAGGATGCCGGCCAGACACGCCACCGGCGTCATCCGCAGCAGCCACGGCAGCAGCATGGCGAACACCAGCAACCAGCTGCCGTGCAGGATGGTCGATGCACGCGTCGCCGCACCGGCCTGCACATTGGCCGCACTGCGCACGATCACACCGGTCATCGGCAACGCACCCAGAAAACCGCACAGCATGTTGCCCACGCCCTGCGCCGCCAGCTCACGGTCGTACTGCGTGCGTGCACCCTGATGCATGCGGTCCACCGCCGCCGCCGACAGCAAGGTTTCAGCGCTGGCGATGAAGGCGAAGGTCACTGCCGAGACCAGCAGCGTGTGGTTGAACACGCCGAAGATGTCGGAAATGCTGGGGATGCTGATCGCAGAGAACAGGTTGGTCGGGACGTCGACCTTGTTGACGTCCAGGCCCTGCAACTGCACGGTCGCCGTCACTGCCACCACCGCGATCAACGCACCGGGCAGGAAGCGCAGACGCTGTGGACGCAGCTTGTCCCATGCCAGGATGATGCCGATCGTCCCCAGACCCACCAACAACGCCGTGCGGCCGGTGCCTTCGCTGATCGCCTGCCACAACACGGCGGGCAATGCGGCGAAGTTTTCCAGACCGCGCGCCTTGGGCGCGGCGTCCATCAACACGTGTGCCTGCGAGGCCACGATCAGGATGCCGATACCAGACAACATACCGGCCACCACGGCCGGCGATGTCATGCGGAACCACACACCTGCGCGGCACAGGCCGGCAACCAGCTGAATTGCACCGGCGACCAGGATCACCGGACCAAGCGCAGCGGCGCCGTGCTCACGGACCAGTTCGAACACCAACACAGCCAGGCCGGCGGCCGGCCCGCTCACCTGCAGCGGAGAACCCGCCAGAAAGCCAACAACCAGACCACCGATAATGCCGGTGATCAGGCCTGCGGCCGGCGGCATGCCGGATGCGATCGCAATACCCATGCACAGCGGAAGCGCGACGAGGAAGACCACCACAGACGCCAATAAATCGCGCCCAAACAGTCCCTGACGGAAATATCCGCCGATACCTGATGTGTTCATGGTGGGCTCCGTCAGGCGAGTTCAGCGCGCACGACTTGCTGCAGTCGCGGGCGTGGGGTGGCTTCAGGGGTGTTGTCCGCCAACAACGGACGGAAGCCACCCTTCTCGGCATCGAAGGCGCGAATCTCGCCGTGGGCGATATCGTAGATCCAGCCATGGATGCGCAAGGTGCCTGCGGCAAGACGCGCCGCCACCACCGGCTGCGTACGCAGATGGTCAAGCTGCGAGACCACGTTCTCTTCGGTCATGCAGCTCAGCGCTTCCTGGCTGTGCGGATCATGGCCGTGATGCGCGGTGACATGACGCGCCGCATCGGTGTGCTTGAGCCACGCCGCTACGGAGGGCACGTCTTCCAGCGACTCCGGCTTGAGCACGGCCTTCATCGCGCCGCAGTCGGTATGGCCGCAGATCACGATGTGACGCACGCCCAGTACCGCAATGGCGTACTCGATAGCCGCCACCACGCCGCTGACATGCTGCGAGTACGGCGGCACCACGTTGCCGATATTGCGGTAGACGAACAATTCGCCTGGCTGCGCGGAGAAGATCAGCTCCGGCATGACGCGCGAATCTGCGCAGGTAATGAACAGCGTGTGCGGGCTTTGGCCGCCAGCCAGTTCCTGAAAACGCGCACTCTGGCGCGGATACACTTCCTTGCGGAAATGACGAAAACCTTCTAGCAAACTTTCCATGGGAGATTCCTCTAGGCAACGAATAGCCGTCCGCGGCGCAAACCGCGAATTGCAAAGACAAACAAATCAATCGGAAATCCGGCGCGCAACGCACCGGGTACAGCGACAGCGTGGATCAGCCAAGCAGTGCGGTTGGAGGGCGCAACTGTGGGATCAGATCGCGTTTTTGACTTGCCGGCGCGTGATGCGCGTGCCAAGACGGGGAATACCGCGCCAGCATCGGCCATGCTTGGGAGAGCAAGGGGATATCGTCTGCAGGCTGTGTATCGACTTGGCTCTGTGTATCGCCGTTGTCCTGCGGATCTTTTGCTGCATCGCGTTCTTCGCCAGCATCCACCATCACCGCCAAGCCGTCGCCCACAAACGCATCGTGGATGCGCGTATGTGCACTGGCTGCCGACCACGCGGTGAGCGCGAGCAGGCCGACCAGCAGCAATTGGAGGAATCGAGGAAACATGGCCTCGAAAGTAACAATTTTAAACAACCATGTGCAAGTGGTGCGACGCACAAAGCAGCTGATTGGCCCTGGATTGACGACAGTAGTTCAGGTTGCAATAAGCTTGAGCTCGCCACTACGTGACGCAGGTACGCTGTTACAACTGTCATAACGCGGTCTTCGTTCAGACTCATGACACGCAGTGACAAAAACCAAACACACGTAAATGTTTGTCTTCATTGACAAAAATATCGAATTACCGCGGTGCGAAGTTGTCACATTAACGCAACTTTCACGCCATAGCCTGCACTCACTTTCTCGGGTTGCAAGGCACACATGAAACGTTCTCCTACCCTGCTCGGCTCTGCCCTGTTGCTGGCACTAGCCGCACCCGCCGCACACGCTGAAATCGCCGTCGACGTGATCGGCGGCTCGGAGATCTCGCTGGACGGTCTGGTCCAGGCCGACGGCAACTGGTTCCACAACGATGTGCAGGACCTCAACGGCCCGATCGGCGCCAACGGCGACGATTCCGAATTCAGCATCCGCCGTGCCGAGCTGGTGCTCAAGGGCAGGGGCCCGGGCAATTTTGAATGGGTGGCCGGCTACGACCCGAGCGTGCTGAAGGAAGTCACCATCCGCGGCACCACCATTCGCAGTACCGGCCGTTTCCTCGACAACAACGTCAAGTACAAGTTCGGCGGCAACGCGAACAACTACCTGCAGATCGGCCAGTTCAAGCAACCCAACAGCCTGGAAGAACTGTCCAGCACCAAGAATAACGACTTCGTCTCCAAGGCCGCGGTGACCAATACCTACGGCATCTCGCGCCGGCTGGGCGTGGCCTATGGCATGGGCGACAACAACTGGAGCGTGACCGCCAGTGCATTCGGCCGCGAGCTGACCCGTAACCAGGCCCACGGCAGTGGCTACGGCGCGCGCGGCACCTGGGCGCCGATCAACGAGAGCGGCAACGTGCTGCACGTCGGCGTCAGCTACCTGGGTTACGACACCGACGACGACACCCTGCGCCTGCGTGCGCGCCCCGACGCCGACCTGACCACGGTGCGCCTGATCGACAGCGGCGCAATCACCAACGTGGACAGCGTGGGCGTGGCCGGTGCCGAGGCGATGTGGATCACCGGCCCGTTCAAGCTGCAGAGCGAATTGTTTCAGGAGAACGCCAAGCGCATCGGCAACAACGCCGACGACTATAAGAGTGACGGTTGGTATGTCAGCGGCGTCTGGAACATCACCGGCGAGACCTGGAGCTACAAGGCCGGCGTGCCGACCACCCCGCTGCCGAACGAACCGGCCTCGGGGATGTGGCAGCTGGCGGTGCGCTACGACACCCTGGACCTCAACGACGGCCACCTGGTCTCCAACGGCACCACCCCGTTCGTGGACGGCGTGCTGGGCGGCAAGATGGATGTGTGGACGATCGGTGCCAACTGGTACTGGCGCTCCAACTTCAAGTTCGCACTGAACTACGCGAAAGTGGAAAGCACGCGTTACAACAGCGCCACCCGGCGCTTGGTGGACGACGACCCGTCGATCATCGAAGCACGCGCGCAGTTCTATTGGTAAGCCATCCGCTGCGCTGGCCGCCGGGGGAGCTTGCTGAGCATCCCCGGCACCCTCCGCGCGGCGCTCGATCCAGCAGGCGCCCGCGCTTGCGCGTCACTGCACTGTCATCTCTTCGACACCGCGCGGTCATGCCCCTGCCCTGCAATGGCAGGCCTGCGGGACGTCCTGACCTCAACCCTACTGGAGCTGTTCCGTGATCCACTCCTTCAAGACCCGTCTGGCCGTCGGCGTGCTCGCCGCCGCGCTGGCACTGTGCGCCCAGGCTGCCGATGTCACCGGCGCCGGTGCGTCGTTCATTTACCCGGTGATGTCCAAGTGGTCGGCCGACTACAACACCGCCACCAAGAAGCAGGTCAACTACCAATCGATCGGTTCGGGTGGTGGCATTGCCCAGATCAAGGCGGCCAGCGTGGACTTCGGCTCCTCCGATGCGCCGCTGAAGCCGGAAGAACTGGCCGCTGCCGGCCTGGCGCAGTTTCCCTCGGTGATTGGCGGCGTGGTGCCGGTGGTCAACGTACCGGGCATCGCTGCCGGTGCGCTCAAGCTGGACGGCAAGACCCTGGGCGACATCTTCCTGGGCAAGGTCAGCACCTGGAACGACCCGGCGATCGCCGCGCTGAATCCAGGCATGAAGCTGCCGGACGGCAAGATCACCGTGGTGCATCGCGCCGACGGTTCGGGCACCAGCTTCAACTTCACCAACTACCTGTCCAAGGTCAACCCGGACTGGAAGGGCAAGGTCGGCGAAGGCGCTGCCGTGCAGTGGCCGACCGGTATTGGCGGCAAGGGCAACGAAGGCGTGGCTGCGTACGTGAAGCAGATCAAGGGCGGCATCGGCTATGTCGAGCTGTCGTACGCGCTGCAGAACAAGATGACCTACACCGCGATGAAGAACGCCGCCGGCAAGTTCGTGCAGCCGTCAGATGAAACCTTCGCCGCCGCTGCCAACAGCGCCGACTGGGGCAGCAGCAAGGACTTCTATCTGCTGATGACCAATGCGGCCGGCGATAACGCCTGGCCGATCACCGCGACCAATTTCATCCTGGTGCAGAAGAAGCCCAAGAACCCGGCCGGCCTGAAGAACACGCTGGACTTCTTCCGCTGGGTCTACAGCAAGGGCGATACGCAGGCCAGGCAACTGGACTACGTACCGCTGCCGGGCAGCCTGGTGACCCAGATCGAGGCGTACTGGGCCAAGAACCTGCCGCACTAAGAGCTGACTAACCAGTGGCGCAGCGGGGCAGGCAATGCCCTGACGGGAATGAGCGCGTTGTCGATGTCGACACCCTGCCCCTTCCGCGCCAGCTGACCAAGATATGCCGTGTTTTGCCGCTTTTGCAGCAGAGACGCAGCAAGTCAGGACCGACGCCGTCTCTCTCCCCGGCGTCGGCCCCGGGACGCGGATCCCGGAGGGTGCAAGCCCTCCGCGGTCCGCGTCTTTTTTTGTGATGCCTTCGCCAGAAGGCACTGTCATGCACGTGTAACAAAAACATCATTTCATAGCGTGGTCTGCCGGACCCCCCGGCCAATCCAGCCTCGGAGCTTCCATGAAATTGCAGTCGGCCAGCCTGACCGCCCTGTCCCTCACCATCGCCCTCGCCCTGGCCGCGTGCTCGCCCGGCAAGGATGCGCAGTCCGGCGACGCCGCCAAGGGCTCGCCGACCGCGGGTGCCACCGCTGGCGACAGCAAGAGCGCCGAGATCTCCGGCGCCGGTGCGTCTTTCATCTACCCTCTGGTGTCCAAGTGGTCGGCCGACTACAACGCCGCCACCGGTAACAAGGTGAACTACCAGTCGATCGGTTCGGGCGGCGGCGTTGCGCAGATCAAGGCCGGCACGGTGGATTTCGGCTCGACCGACAAGCCGCTGGACAGCGCCGAATTGCAGCAGGCCGGCCTGGGCCAGTTCCCGTCCGCCATCGGCGGCGTGGTGCCGGTAGTCAATCTGGAAGGCATCGCAGCGGGCAAGCTGCGCCTGACCGGCGCACTGCTGGGCGATATCTTCCTGGGCAAGGTCAGCAGGTGGAACGACGCGGCCATTGTCGCGGCCAATCCCGGCGTGACCCTGCCGGCCACCAAGATCAACCTGGTGCACCGCTCGGATGGCTCGGGCACCACCTTCAATTTCTCCAACTACCTGTCCAAGGTCAGCCCGGAGTGGAAGAGCAAGGTCGGCGAAGGCACCTCGGTGCAGTGGCCGGGTGGCGTCGGCGGCAAGGGCAACGAAGGCGTGGCCTCGTACGTGCAGCAGATCAAGGGCTCGATCGGCTACGTCGAGCTGGCCTATGCGCTGCAGAACAAGATGCCGTACACCTCGCTGCAGAACGCGGCCGGCCAGTGGGTCGAGCCGAATGCGGACAGCTTTGCCGCCGCTGCCGCCAGTGCCGACTGGGCCAATGCCCGCGACTTCAACCTGGTGATCACCAATGCGCCGGGCGAGAAGGCCTGGCCGATCACGGCCACCAACTTCATGCTGATGCACAAGCAGCCCAAGGACGCCGTGCGCAGCAAGGCGACGCTGGACTTCTTCAAGTGGGCGCTGGAAAACGGCCAGGCCCAGGCCAGCGAATTGCACTACGTGCCGCTGCCGCCGGAGCTGGTGAAGCAGATCGAAGCCTATTGGGGCAGCGAGTTCAAGTAATGCCCTGCACCCGCCCATGCGGAGGGCTGCGCTGCGGCGAGGTACCTGAAGGTGCCTCGCCGTTCCTGCTGTCTCACGCTCCCGCCGTTGCGCGGGTGACGAGTCCAATCGAATGAATGCCACCGCCATTCCCGAAGCGATGACCGCACCACGCGGCCGCGACCTGCGCGATGCACGCGCCGATCGCCTGTTCAAGCTCGCGCTGGCCGCCACGGTCGTTTTCGTCCTGTTGGCGCTCGGCAGCGCGGCGCTGTCGATGCTGTGGGGCGGACGCCATGCCCTGCAGGCACAGGGCCTGAGTTTCTTCTATTCCGCCGACTGGAATCCGGTCGAAAACAAATACGGTGCGCTGGCACCGATCTACGGCACCCTGGTCACCGCGTTGATTGCGATGCTGATCGCCGTACCGGTGAGTTTCGGCATTGCGTTCTTTCTCACCGAGGTGGCGCCGCGCTGGTTGCGTGGCCCGGTCGGCACCGCCATCGAACTGCTGGCCGGCATTCCGTCGATCATCTACGGCATGTGGGGCCTGTTCGTGCTGGTACCGGTGATGACCGAGCACGTGACGCCGTGGCTCAACGATCACCTGGGCACGCTGCCGCTGATCGGCCCGTTGTTTCAGGGCCCGCCGCTGGGCATCGGCCTGCTGACCGCAGGTTTCGTGCTGGCGATCATGGTGATTCCCTTCATCTCCTCGGTGATGCGCGAAGTGTTCCTGACCGTGCCCACGCGCCTGAAGGAATCGGCATACGCGCTCGGATCGACCAAGTGGGAAGTGAGCTGGGACATCGTGCTGCCTTACACCCGCTCGGCGGTGATCGGCGGTGTGTTTCTCGGCCTGGGGCGTGCACTGGGCGAAACCATGGCAGTTGCATTTGTGGTCGGTAACACGGTGCGCTTGTCGCCGTCGCTGCTGGAACCCGGCACCACCATCGCAGCGTTGATCGCCAACGATTTCGGCGAGGCCACCGAGACCTACCGGTCGGCGCTGCTGCTGTTGGGCTTCGTGCTGTTTATCGTGACCTTCATCGTGCTGGCGATCGCGCGCTTCATGCTGATGCAGCTGTCGCGTCGGGAGGGCAACTGATGTCCGCCGCTTCGGTGTCGCAATCGTTGTACAACCGCCGCCGGGTGACCAACGCGATTGCGTTGCTGCTGTCGTGCGTCACGGCCTTGTTCGGCCTGTTCTTTCTGGCCTGGATCCTGTGGACGCTGTTGTCCAAGGGCGTGCCCGGCATCGACCTCAATCTGTTTACCAAGATGACACCGCCACCCATGCAGGAAGGCGGATTGCTCAATGCCTTCTTCGGCAGCGCAGTGATGTGCGGGCTGGCGCTGGCGATCGGCACACCGCTGGGCATTGCCGCCGGCACCTGGTTGGCCGAGTACGGCAATGCGCGCAAGACCGGGCTGGTGGTGCGCTTCGTCAACGACATCCTGCTCTCTGCGCCATCGATCGTGCTGGGCCTGTTCGTCTACACCTTGTATGTGATGCAGACCGGCGGGCGCTTCTCTGCATTCGCCGGTGCGCTGTCGCTGGCGTTCATCGTGCTGCCGGTGGTGGTGCGTACCACCGACGAAATGCTGCGGCTGGTGCCGGCGCAGATGCGCGAAGCGGCATTGTCGCTGGGCATTCCGCAGTGGAAGGTCACCGTGCAGGTGCTCTACCGCAGCGCCTCGGCAGGCATCGTCACCGGCGTGTTGCTGGCCCTGGCCCGCATCAGCGGCGAGACCGCGCCGTTGCTGTTCACCGCCTTCGGCAATCAGTATTGGAACAGCAACGTGTTCCAGCCGATGGCCAGCGTGCCGGTGATCATGAATCAGTTCGCCGGCAGCCCGTACGACACCTGGCAGACCCTGGCCTGGGCAGGCGCGCTGGTGCTGACCGTGTTCGTGTTGCTGGTCAGCCTGGGCGCACGTGCCCTGCTCTTGCGCAACAAGATCTCCAATGACTGACCTTTCCTTCCGGACACCCGACATGAACGATCTCCAAAACGCCAAGCCGATGCATCGCATCGCTGTTCTGGCCGCCAAGGGGGCGCCGACGGCGAAGGCGCCGGTGAAGGTGGCCGCACGCAATCTGGATTTCTATTACGACAAGTACCACGCGCTCAAGGGCATCAATATCGAGATCCCGGAAAAGCGCGTCACCGCGTTGATCGGGCCTTCGGGGTGCGGCAAATCGACCTTGCTGCGCATCTTCAACCGCATCTACGCGCTGTACCCGAAGATGGAAGCGCGCGGCGAGGTGTTGCTGGACAACGAAAACATCCTGTCGCCCAAGTATCCGATGAACCGCCTGCGCAGCAAGGTAGGCATGGTGTTCCAGAAGCCGGTGCCGTTCCCGATGACGATCTTCGAGAACGTCGCCTACGGTATCCGCCACCACGAAAAACTGTCCAAGGCCGACATGCAGAACCGCGTCGAGCAGGCGCTGCGCCAGGGCGCGCTGTGGGACGAGGTCAAGGACAAACTTGGGCAAAGCGCGTTGGGTCTGTCCGGTGGCCAGCAGCAGCGCCTATGCATCGCACGCGCGGTGGCATTGCGCCCGGACGTGCTGCTGCTGGACGAACCGACCTCGGCGCTGGATCCGATTTCCACCAGCCGCATCGAGCAGCTGGTGGAAGAGCTCAAGCGCGAATACACCATCGTGATCGTGACCCACAACATGCAGCAGGCCGCGCGCGTGTCGGACTACACCGCTTTCATGTATCTGGGCGACCTGATCGAACACGACCGCACCGAAACGATTTTCTCCCAGCCGTCCAAGCAGCAGACCGAGGACTACATCACCGGTCGTTTCGGCTGATGTAAGCCGCACCAGCACACCGCAGCATTGACGCAGTTCCGTCGCACCGCCCGGCACGCCAGTGACATCAAGTGCCCTGTCGCCGAGGTGACGGCGGACATCCACCACTGCCACGAATCGAGATCACGATGAACCAGCACCTCAACGACCATATCGTCAAAAGCTACGACGAGGAGCAGCACCGTCTTGTCGCCGAGATCGTGCGCATGGGCGACACGGCGGTGGCGCAGCTGGAAGCCGCGCTGGATGTGGTGGAGCGTCGCGACGACAACGCCGCGCATCGCATCGTGGTCAACGACGAAGCGATCGATGCGCTGGAGCATGCGATCAGCCACGACGTGATGCGCCTGGCGTTGCGCGGTCCGATGGCGCGCGATCTGCGCGAGATCCTGGCCGGCCTGCGTATTCCGGCCGATATCGAACGGATCGGCGATTACGCGGCCAACGTCGCCAAGCGCTCGATCGCGCTCAACTCCGCGCCGCCGCTGCCACAGACCGTGGGCCTGCGTGCGCTGGGCCAGATGGCCGCCGATGCCGTGCGCGAGGCGGTGCAGGCGTACCGCAACAAGGATGCCGATGCGGCCATTCGCGTACGCGATGAAGACGCGCGCCTGGATGCGCAGTACACCGCGCTGTTCCGCGAGCTGCTCACCTACATGATGGAAGACCCGCGCAACATCACCCCATGCACGCACCTGCTGTTCATGGCCAAGAATCTGGAGCGCATCGGCGACCACGCCACCAACATCGCCGAGAACGTGTGGTTCCTGGTGCATGGCGAACAGCCGCTGCCGCCGCGTGTGAAGCGCGACGACACCAGCAGCACCGGCGTCATCTGAGCCATCGCAACGCTGCACTGCTTTTGCCATTCGCGCGCAGGATCGGCCAGAACGCCTTATTTTATTACGTATTCAGCTTCAAATGCCGCCAGTGAAGTCACACAGGCAGTTCCTGTGACGCAGGAGTACGCCGATGAAACGCGTCATTGGATCTTTCATGGTTTTGTCGCTGCTTGACGTCCGGTGCAGCGTTCGCAGCGCCGCAGCAACATGACGACCGCGACCGCGATCATGATCGTGGCCGCAACGAGCAGCGTCACGACGACCATGGTCCTGGCCGTCGCGATGACCACCGCGACCACAGGCACGACGACCGCCGCAACGCGCATCACGACGATCATCGCAACGACCACCGCGGCGAGCGTCTGGCACCCGACCATCGCGGCAACCGCGTTGCCCATTACCGCAAGCACCACCTCAAGCAGCCGCCGCGTGGGCATGAGTGGCGTCGCGTGGATAACAACTACGTGCTGATGGCCGTGACCACCGGGCTGATTGCCAGCGTCGTTACCGGCCGCTAAACGCCTGCTCCCCGTGTCGTTAGTGAGGCCCGGTCCGTGGCAACGCGGATCGGGCCTTTTTGATGGGGGTCCGGGGCGAGTGGTGCACGTCGGTGAGCGGTCGGCACGCGTCAGCCTGGCGCGAACGGCTTGCAGGCAACCGAGGTCGGTAATGCGCGCCAACTTGATTCCAACGTTGCAGGTCCTGCATGCCCTGCGGATGGCGCGCTGCGTGATGCGAGGCCTTGTGGCCGCCTGGGCAAGCGCACCAGCCTGCGGCCATGGCAGAGCCCGGCGTGCGACCTGCTAGGCTATGCCGATGAACGAACCGGTCGATGCGCAGCCTGCCCCCTCCTTTTTGCCCATGTCGCGACGCTTTCGCGGCTATCTGCCCGTGGTGGTGGACGTAGAAACCGGGGGGTTCGACTGGAACAAGCACGCATTGCTGGAAATTGCCTGCGTGCCGATCGAAATGGATGCCGACGGACGCTTCTTTCCCGGCCAGACCGCCAGCGCGCATCTGGTGCCTGCGCCGGGACTGGAGATCGACCCGAAGTCGCTGGAAATCACCGGCATCGTGCTCGATCACCCGTTCCGCTTCGCCAAGCAGGAAAAAGACGCGCTGGACCATGTGTTCGCTCCGGTGCGCGCGGCAGTGAAGAAATACGGCTGCCAGCGCGCGATCCTGGTCGGCCACAACGCGCATTTCGATCTGAACTTTCTCAACGCCGCGGTGGCGCGCGTGGGCCATAAACGCAATCCGTTCCATCCCTTCAGCGTGTTCGACACGGTGACGTTGGCCGGCGTGGCATATGGCCAGACCGTACTGGCGCGCGCGGCCCAGGCTGCAGGCCTGGACTGGAATGCCGCCGACGCGCACAGCGCGGTCTACGACACCGAACAAACCGCCCGGCTGTTCTGCACGATCGCCAACGCCTGGCCTGGGCCGGTGTGAGGTTCGGGATTCGGGATTTGGGATTCGGCATTCGGGATTTGTAAAAGCGCCGTGTTTCTGGGTTGACGGACAATAGCGCCGCTCCAAATCCCGAATCTCGGCTTCTTAATTGCGACGTTGCACAGCTGCGTGCTGCCGTACCCTCATCCGCCCTGCGGGCACCTTCTCCCGTAGGAGAAGGAAAGTGACGACGGCGCACGGCTAACGATCACGGCTGCCGATTCCCAACGGCGCGCCGCTGCGTGCTGCCGTACCCTCATCCGCCCTGCGGGCACCTTCTCCCGTAGGAGAAGGGAAGTGACAACGGCGCACGGCTAACGATCACGGCTGCCGATTCCCAACGGCGCGCCGCTGCGTGCTGCCGTACCCTCATCCGCCCTTCGGGCACCTTCTCCCGCAGGAGAAGGATATGCAGCATGGCCGTTGCGAATCCCAAATCCCGATTCCCGAATCCCGGCGTCTACCCCACACAGATCCGGTCGCGCCCGGCGCTCTTGGCCTCGTACAAGGCGTGATCGGCACGCTGCATCAGCGACGATCCGGTGTCTTCGTCGCGTAGCTCGGCCACGCCGGCGCTGAAGGTCACCTGCAGGCCGTCAATGCTGCCCCAGTCGTGACGGGCGTGGAACAGCGCGCGGATGTGCAGGCACAGCGCCTGCGCATCCTCCAGGGTGGTGTCGGCCAGCAACAGGGCGAATTCTTCGCCGCCCAGGCGGGCCGGTAGATCCGAAGCGCGTGCAGCGGCAATGAGCAGCACACCCACTTCATGCAACACCGCATCGCCGCTGGCGTGCGAGTAATGGTCGTTGATGCGCTTGAAGTGGTCGATATCCAGGATGGCCAGCACCAGCGGCCGCGCGCTGCGACGTGCACGGCTGATGTCGCGCGCCAGCGCTTCATCGAAGTGGCGACGATTGGGCAGCCCGGTCAACGCATCTTCATGCGCCTGGCGCTCGAACACATCGGATTTGATACGCAGGCGCGTCAGCAGTTCGCTCTTTTCCTGGTTGGCCTGCAACAGCCGCTGCGCCTGCAGCTGCAGGTCTTCGGTGCGCTTGCGCACCAGTTCGGCCAGGCGCGCGTTGTGGTTCTTGTAGCGATGCAGCAGCAGCCGATACAACAAGGCAAGCGCCAGGATCGTGCCCAGCACCGCAGCGAAACGCACATCCTGGCGTTGCCACCACAGCGGCAAGACATCGAACGCCCACACCGCTTCGTGCGGGCTCCACGCGCCGCCCGGGTGGCGCGCGGCCACATGCAGGCGATAGCTGCCGGGCGGCAGGCCGATGAACTCCACGCTGCGCTGGCGGCCACGCTCGGTCCAGTGATGGTCCAGACCCTCCAGACGCGTGCGGTATTCGATCCGCTCCGACAACAGGAAACTCATGCAGACGTAGGACACATTCAAGCGATGCCCGCCGGCCAGTTGCGCGCGCTGGCGCCACGCCAACGGGCTGCCATCCTGCTGCACGCTTTCGATCAATGCCGGCGGTGGGCGACGTTCGCGGAAGCGCTGCAGACGTGCCGGGTCGACCATGCTCACGCCACCGGCGGTGACCACCCACACCGTTCCATCGGCACGCCGGAGCATGCTGGGGCCGGAACTGCCGTTGGCCTGGGCGTTGCCCACGCCATCGATTTCGCCATAGCGTTCAATGGCGAGCGTGCCGTGCCCGTCGGCCACTGCATCGAGCGTCTTGAGTTCGGTGCGCAGCACACCGCGATTGCTGCTGATCCACGCATTGCCACGCCGGTCGTCGATGAGCTGGAATACCGTATCCACCGGCATGCCCTGCTCCAGACCTACGCGCGCCAGTACGCCGTTGCGCACGCGATACAGGCCGCGATCGGTGGATATCCACACATCGCGGCCGATGACCTGAAACCCGAACACGCTACGCGCGCCCCCCAGGCTTTCCAGGTTCAATTGTTGCAACTTGCCGTTGCGCAGCACCGCTGCGCCATCGACTGAACCGATCCACATCGCACCATCAACGTTGGCTAGCGCAGTCACCACGCCGGTGGGCAGGCCATCGACGGCCAACACCACGCGCTTGCCGTCCACCAACTGCACCACGCCGCGCTGGGTTGCCAGCCACACCATGTCGTGGTCGTCGATCACGATCGCGCGGATATGCCCGCTGGGAAGGCCGTCGGCGTCGCCGTAATGGCGCAGCAGGCGTCCATCGCGCAACACGAAGACGCCATCGGCATAGGTGCCCACCCAGAGGTCGCCGTGTCGGTCCAGCGCCAGACTGAGCACCGACAGACGCCGGCCGGACGGCATCACCATCGGCACCGGTACGATGCGCCCGTCCGGCAGCATCCGGTCCAGGCCGGCGGTTCCGGCGATCCACAGACTCCCGTCGCGGTCTTCCAGCATCGCGCGGCTGTAATCGCCGCTCAGCCCGTCGCGCTGGCTGTAGCTGCTGAACAAGGTCTCGCGCAGCCGGAACAGACCGCCGTTGGCGCCAACCCAGATGCTGCCTTCGGCATCTTCGCGCAGGCTGACGATGCGGCCGGTCGGCAGGCTGCGACCGGCCGGCAGATGCTCCACGCCATACGGCCCGATCCGCACCAGGCCCTGATTTTCGCTGCCCAGCCACAGAGCGCCGTGGCGGTCCTGCAGCATCGTCGTGAAATGGCCCTGCCCCGGCACCCGATGCACCAGCTCGGCATGCTCGCCCTGCAGGCGATACAGCTGATCGCCTGCTACCACCCACACGGTACCGTCGGGCGCGCGATACGGCCAGGCCAACCCCGGTGGAAACCCGAACGCCGCGGGCGCGCGGTGCATGCGCCCATCCGGCTCGCGGTAGATCAGCCCATCGAACGTGCCGATCAACAACCGTCCCTGCGCATCGAACAACATATGCGGAAAGCTGCTCTGCAGCGGGACGCCGTCGTCCGGCGGAAAATAGTCGAAGCGCCCATCCGGCCACAGGCAACCCAGTCCGCGCCCTTCGAACAACAGCCACATGCGGCCGGCAGCGTCCATGGTCATGGCGTGGATCAACGCCTGCGGCCACTGCCCTTGCCGCTGCCACTGCCGCCATTGCCCGTCGGCGCCATGTCGGACCAGATTGCCGCGCGCATCGCTCAGCCAGAGCGCGCCATCGCGATCCACATACAGCGCACCGACGCCGTTATCGGGCAGCCCCGGGCGCGTACTGCGATCGATCACGCCGAATTCCAGCCCGTTGTAGCGCACCAGGCCTTCCCAGGTGGCAAACCACAGATAGCCGTCGCGGGTCTGGGCAATGTCGCGCAAGGAGTTGTGCGGCAGCCCGTTGCGCGAGCTCCAGCTATCGATGGCGTAGTCGCGTAAGCGCGTGGTTGCAGTCGGTGCGGCAAGCGCCGCAACCGAACAAAAGGCCAACAGCAGGCAAACACCGATACAGAACCAGCGCCGCCATTGGTTGTTTGCTCGTCGTGCTAACGCCCGGACGCCACAATTGCTCTCGCCTGGTTGCCAGGCGCCCACCCCATCGTTCATCGCACACAACGCGCCGTTCGCTGGCGATATGGTAGGCAAAAATGCGTCGGCGCGTTCGCGGATGGCTGCCTACATGTCGAAAGGCTTGCTGCAACGCCCTGCGCATTTACCGGTAGCTGTCTTGCAGCCGCCATCTGCGCAGAAGTGCGCAGCCGGCGCTCGGCAGCGCAACTAGGAAGAGCCGGTGCTGACATGCACCGCGCGATGCATGTGCGATGGTGCGGCCGCCACGCCTGCGCTCACCCGCAGCACGAGCACGCGGTTACGCGCCCAGGCGCTGGCGCACGACCTCGAACAGGGTCACACCAGTCGCAACCGAGACGTTGAGGCTTTCAATTTCGCCGGGCATCGGAATCTTGACCAACCCGTCGCAATGCTCGCGCGTGAGACGGCGCAGGCCGTCGGCCTCGCCACCGAGCACCAGCCCGACATTGCCGCGTAGATCCACGCTGTACAACGACGCCTCGGCTTCGCCAGCCAGGCCGTACAGCCACACGCCCTGCTTCTGCAGATCGCGCAGGCAGCGGGCAAGATTGGTCACCGCCACCACCGGAATGCGATCGGCCGCACCGGCAGAGGTCTTGCGCACGGTGGCGTTCACCGTTGCCGACTTGTCCTTGGGAATCACCACGGCCGTGGCCCCGGCAGCTGCCGCGCTGCGCAGACACGCGCCGAGGTTGTGCGGGTCCTGCACGCCGTCGAGGATCAGCACCAGCGCGCGCCCTTCGGCAGCGTCAACCAGGCCTTCCAGCTCGTTCTCTGCCCATAGCCGCGCGGCGGCGTAACGCGCGGCCACGCCCTGATGGCGCACCTGCCCGCCCACGCCGTCCAGCGCCTGGGTGTTGACCCGGCGCACGTCGATGCCCTTGCGGCGCGCCTGTTCCTCGATCTCGGTGAGGCGCGGGTTCTTGCTGCCGGCCTCGATCAATACTTCGCGCACGTTATCGGCGTCGTTCTCGACGGACGAGGCGACGGCATTGACGCCGACGATCCACTGGTTCTGCTTGCTCATTGCGCGGGCATACGAAGAGATAAAGGGGAATGGTAGGGCCTGCGGCCTGTCACGTCACGGACGGGGCGCGAACGCTTGGGTGACACCGGCGACGCGCTGCCGCGCTGGCGATGCCCGGTATGCGGGGACTTGCTGGTGTAGCTGCAGCGCCAGCGCGTTCAAAGCGCGCGGCAGTGGTGCCGCCTTCGCGTCACGATCCGCTATCTGACGGTGCGTCGGTGTCGGTGACTCAACCCGGCGATGATCGGCAGCTAGCGGCGCGAGCGGGATGGCTGCGTGCCGCGATCAACAGCATGGCGAAGCCATCTTTACTGCTCAACTCGGTCATTGCGCGGTGTCGTGATCCGGATGCTGCCGCGATACTACGCTGGCCAAGAAGGCCTCCGCGTTGGCGTCATCTTCGGGCGGGCGTGTGGGCAACTGCGCCAAGGTATCGACGAAGGGCAGCTTACGGTCCAACCCGTACTGGATCTGCGGCGGCAACCGGTCAGGCGTATCGAAGGCGCCTGCGGCAACTGCCACGCCATCGGGCGCTTCATAGGTCAACGGTGTGCCGCAATCGGCGCAGAAACCGCGCTGCACCACCGACGAGGAGGCAAAGCGCTTGGGCGCGCCGCGGGTCCAGCGGAACTCGGTGCCGCGCACCGAGACCAGCGGCGCGTAATACGCCCCGAAGGCTTTCTGGCACATCCGGCAGTGACAGATCGACGCGTGCGCCAGCGCACCACGCACATGAAAACGCACGGCCCCGCACTGGCAGCCACCGCTGTAGTCGCTTGAAGTGTCCATCGTCTGCTCCGTACGTCAGCCTGCTACGGACGCCGTTGCGGATCGGCAAGACCCGCAAACGCCACACCTGCACTACCCGCCTCGCCGCATTGCGGGCTGCCGCCTGGGCCGCCCGCAACGCCGTTACCTCAGTACGGTTTTTTCTTGCGCTTGGCCGGCTTCTCGCGTGGTGGTAGCGGCGCTTCGGGTGCTGCGCCATCTTCGGCCAGGCGGAAGTCGATCTTGCGCTCTTCCATGCTGGCCTTGAGCACCAGCACGCGTACCGGATCGCCGAGACGGAACTCGCGACCACGGCGTTCGCCGCTGAGCGTCTTGCGGATCGGGTCGAACTGGTAATAGTCCTGCGGCAGCTGGGTGACGTGCACCAGGCCGTTGACCTTGGATTGCGTCAATTCCACGAACAGACCGAAGCCGGTCACGCCGCTGATCACGCCGTCGAACTGGCCACCCACATGCTTTTCCATCCACGCGGCGCGGTAACGCTCGTCCACTTCGCGCTCGGCTTCGTCGGCACGCCGGCCGCGCTCGGAGCATTGCAGCGACAACGCCGCCATCTGGCGTGGGGTGTAGATGAATTTCTCCGGGCTGGCGCCGGTCAAGGCGTGCTTGATCGCCCGGTGCACCAGCAGATCCGGGTAACGGCGGATCGGCGAGGTGAAATGCGCGTACGCCTCCAGTGCCAGACCGAAGTGACCGTTGTTCTCCGGCGAATACACCGCCAGGCTCTGGCTGCGCAGCAGCACCGACTCCAGCAGGGCCGCGTCCGGGCGCGCGCGCACCTTCTTCAGCAGCTTGGTGTAGTCGCCAGGGCGCACCTTGCTCCACGCCGGCAGGCTCAGCTGGAATTCCTTGAGGAATTCCAGCAGGTCTTCGTACTTGCTCTCCGGCGGGCGCTCGTGCACACGGTACGGTGCTGGCACATGCACGCTCAGCAGATAGCGCGCCGCCTCCACATTGGCGGCGATCATGCATTCTTCGATCAGCTTGTGCGCATCGTTGCGCACCAGCATGCCGGCCTGGGTGACCTCACCGGTGTTGTCGAGCACGAAGCGCACTTCGGAGGTTTCGAACTCGATTGCGCCACGATGCGTGCGCGCCTTCGACAGCACGTGATACAGCTGATGCAGGCGCTGCACCTGCGGCAGCATCGGGCCGATGAAGGCCTTGGTATCGGCATCGTCTTCGCCAACTGCCTTCCAGACCTGGTTATAGGTCAGGCGTGCATGCGAATTCATCACCGCTTCGTAGAAACGCGAGCCGGTCACTTCGCCATCGCGTCCCACCTGCATGTCGCAGACGAAACACATGCGGTCGACCTTGGGCATCAGCGAGCAGATACCGTTGGACAAGGTCTCCGGCAGCATCGGCACCACAAAACCCGGGAAATACACCGAGGTGGCACGCTTTTGCGCTTCGTCGTCCAGTGGCGTACCGGGACGCACGTAGTTGGACACGTCGGCAATCGCCACCACCAGACGGAAGCCCTCGGCATTGGGTTCGCAATACACCGCGTCGTCGAAATCCTTGGCGTCTTCGCCATCGATGGTGACCAGCGGCATCTGCCGCAGATCCACGCGCCCGCCGATCATCTGCGGCTCGACCACCAACGGCACGGCAGCCGCTTCATCCAGCACTTCCTGCGGAAATTCATGCGGCAGCTCGTGGCCGTGGATGGCCATTTCCACCACCAGCGACGGGGTCAGCTTGTCGCCCAGCACCGCGATGATCTTGCCGATCGCCGGGCGACGCGCGTCCGGCGGTGCGATCAGTTCGCACACCACCAACTGCCCTTCGCGTGCCTCGCCGATACCGTCCGGCGCGATCTGCACATTGCGCTGCACACGCTTGTCGTCCGGGTCGACATAGGCCACGCCGTGCTCGTAAAAAAAGCGCCCCAGCATGCGCGACATGCGGCGCTCGAGCACACGGGCAATCGCACCCTCGCGACGGCCGCGGCGGTCGATGCCGGTGACGTTGGCCAGTGCACGGTCGCCGTGCATGACCTTGCGCATTTCAAACGGCGGCAGGAACAGATCGTCGCCGCCTTCGTCTGGCTTGAGGAAACCGAAACCCTCCGGATTGGCGATCACCACACCGGCGATCAGGCTGGTCTGCTGCACCGGCGCGTAGCCGCCACGGCGGTTCTGCACCAGCTGCGCCTCGCGCACCATCGCGGCCAGGCGCTTGCCCAGCGCATCGATGCGATCGCTCAGGTTGAGCTGCTCGGCAATTTCTTCGGCGGTCTGCGGGCCGTCGCAGGCTTCAAGCAGTTGCAGGATGGCCTCGCGGCTGGCGATCGGCTCGGCATAACGCAGCGCCTCGCGGTCGGCATGCGGGTCCTTGAATTCGGCGGCAGCAGGCGCTGCGTTCTGGAAGCGTTCCGGCGGCGGCGCAGGCGGGCCACTCTTGCGCGGATGCGGTGCGCGCGGAGCCGGTGGCGTGGGCAGCGCCTCAGGCGGCTGTGGCGCCGCGCCGGCGGCCTTGTCGGCAGCGCGCTTGTTGGCGGACTTGGTCGATGCGCCGGCTGCGGCGCGGACCAGAAAGTCCGGCATCCAGCCCGGCAACTTCTGCTGTTCGGCGGTGCTGGACTCGCCCGCGCTGGTGGATTTGCGGCGACTCGGCCGATCGGAATCTGGGGTGTTTTTCTTTGTCATTGCTGACATGGTAACCCTTGGGGCCCTGGGATGGGCAGTACGGCCAGGGCCGCAGCCGGCGATTGCCGCGCACAAATCGTTGACAAGCCTGCGGAGAGCCTGCAAAATTAGCGGCTCACCTGCCCAGGTGGCGGAATTGGTAGACGCACTAGCTTCAGGTGCTAGCGGGGGCAACTTCGTGGAGGTTCGAGTCCTCTTCTGGGCACCAGTTTAAAAAGACCTCCGAGCGATCGGGGGTCTTCTGGTTTCTGGGCTTTGAAAACCTGGCGCCACTACGCCGGTGGCGCATCACCCCGCGCAGCAGCTGCGCTCGCCTTTCGACAGGTGCGCTCACGTGTGTCGTTCGCGCTAGGGCGTGGCAGCGATCCCCGCCTCGCGCAATGCCTGTGCCCAGATGCGGTAGCCGGCTTCGCTGGGATGGGTGCCGTCCGGCATCAGCGCTTGAGGCAGGCTGCCGTCGGGCTGTAGCAGCTGCTTGCCGATATCGACCAGGCGCACCGCCGGATCCCTGGCATAACGCGCAGCCAGCAGCCGGTTGGTCTCGGCGATGGGCGCGCGCTGCGCATCGCCGGCGTTGCGCCCGCGCGGCATGATCGCCATCAGGATCAGCGTGCTGTTGGGCAGGCGGCGGCGCACTTCGCTGACCACCGCCTGCACACCCAGCGCGGTTTCGGCAGGCGTGCTGGCGCGCGATTGCGCGGTGCCGGTGAGGTTGTTGGTGCCGATATGCAGCACCACCCAGCGCGGATCCAGGCCGTCGAGTTCGCCCTGGCGGATGCGCCACAACACGTTTTGTGTGCGGTCCCAGCCAAAGCCCAGATTCAATACCGGCCGCTTGCCGTACAGCCACTGCCAGGACTCCGGCCCACTGACGCGCGTGGCCTGGGGCGGCCCGGCCCAGAAGTGCGTGATCGAATCGCCGATCATCACCACCTCCGGCTTCAGGCTGCGTGCGACCGCCAGCGCTGCATGGTGGCGGGCGTACCAGTCGTAGGAATCCTGCTCCAGCCAGTCGACCGGCATCAGCGAGGTCGCGACGTCGCGGCCGAGTTCGGCAACCGGCTTGACTGGCGGCTCGCCAAGCAGCCGCGCCAGCGTGGGTTCAATCGCCTCGGCCAGCATGCGCTGCCCTTGCGTGTCCGGATGCAACGCGCCGGCGGCAGGACGGAACCGAGTGTCGTAGAACAACTCGGTGCGCAGCTTGCCGTCGCGCTGGAAGACTGCGCTCACATCCAGATAGGTCACGCGCGGGTTGTCGCCGTAGCGCACCGCCAGGCCCTGGTTGACCTGCGCATCGCGACGCGATTTTTCACCGGAAATATCACTGGGCAGCACGCTCAGCAACAGGATGTGCGTGCGCGGCAGCTTTTGTTCGAGCGCGGCGACCACCGCATCGATGCCCAGCTGGGTCTGCTCGACGCTTTGGCCGAGATGGCCGGTGTTGTTGGTGCCGATCAGCACCAGCGCGACCTTCGGCTGCAGCCCGTCGACTTCGCCATTGGCCAGCCGCCACAGCAGGTTTTCGGTGCCATCGCCACTGAAGCCCAGATTGAGTGCGCCGCGGCTGCCGTAGAAGGTCTGCCAGGTCGGCTGGAAGTCTTCGTCCGGCGCCTTGGCTTTTTCGTAGTTCTGGGTGATCGAATCGCCGATCAGCAGCAGCTTGGCATCCGGGTGTTGCTTGACCTGCTCCAGCACCTGCGTATGCCGCTGCGCCCACCAGGCTTCCTGCAGGCGGTCGGTCGGCAGGATCGACGGTGGCGGCGTTTGCGCGCCTGCCGCGGTGCAGACCAGCAACAGTCCCCAGCAGCACAACGCGTGTGCAAGGCCAGACAGCGAAACGCGAGACCAAGCAGCGTGCGAAAACCGGGACATGCGCGCACCAGAGGCTGAAGAAGCTGCGATTGTGATCCGCGCGCGCCGCGCACGACAAGCACGAACGCAGTCACCCGCGGTGTAGTGCTGTGAAGTATTTGCCGTGTGTGCCGGCGCCAGGCCACTGGCACAGCGCCTCGGTAATGCCAGACCGCTCACGCTCGCGTAGGAGCGCGCTTGCGCGCGATGAAGCGTTATCGATAGTGCTTCATCGCGCGCAAGCGCGCTCCTACCCGGCAGTGCAAAGCTATCGCCTGCACCAGGGTGACGGATCGACCGCTGCGCAGCGTGGGCCAGTGGCGTTGCCGCATCCAGCGGCAACGCTGGAGCGCGGCCGACCTCAGCGCAAACCCGTCTCGCCGCGCGCGATCACCAGGCGCTGAATTTCCGAGGTGCCCTCGTAGATCTCGGTGATCTTGGCATCGCGGAAGTAACGCTCCAGCGGCATCTCTTTCGAATAGCCCATGCCGCCGTGGATCTGCACCGCCTGGTGGGTGATCCACATCGCCGCTTCGGACGCGGTGAGCTTGGCCACCGCCGCCTCGGTGCCGAACTTTTGCCCCTGCCCCTTCAACCAGGCCGCGCGCAGCGTCAGCAACAGCGCTGCATCCAGCTTGCACTTCATGTCGGCGATCTTGGCCTGGGTCATCTGGAAGGTGCCGATGGCCGCGCCGAAGGCCTTGCGTTCTTTCACGTAAGCCAGCGTGGCCTCGTACGCCGCGCGCGCGATGCCGACCGCCTGCGAGGCGATGCCGATGCGCCCGGCATCGAGCACGCTCATCGCGGTCTTGAAGCCCTCGCCTTCCACGCCCAGCACTTCGTCGGGCTGCGCGATGTAATCGGCAAACTCGATTTCGCAGGTGGCCGAAGCGCGAATGCCCAGCTTGGGTTCGGTCTTGCCGCGGTGAAAACCGGCGCGATCGGTGTCGACCATGAACGCGGTGATGCCGCGCGAGCCCTTGTCCGGCTCGGTCACTGCAAACAACACGATGTACTTGGCGACCGGGCCGGAGGTGATCCAGCTCTTTTTGCCGCTGATGACGAAGCTGCCATCGGCCTGCTTGACCGCGCGGCAGCGCATGGCCGAGGCATCCGAGCCGGACTGCGGCTCGGTCAGCGCAAACGCACCGATGTGCGTGCCTTCGGCGATCGCGCGCACGTACAGCTGCTTCTGCGCTTCGCTGCCGTTTTTCAAAATGCCGGTGCAGAATAGCGAGTTGTTGACCGACACGATGGTGGAGTGCGCACCGTCGGCGGCCGCGATCTCGATCATCGCCAGCGCATAGCTGATCGGGTCCATGCCGGCGCCGCCATACTCGGCCGGCACCTCGATGCCCATCAGGCCGTTTTCGCCCAGCAAGCGGATATTTTCCAACGGGAACTCGCCGCTGCGGTCGAACTGCTCGGCGCTGGGCGCGATCTTTTCCTGCGCGATGCGGCGGGCCACATCCTGGATCATCAATTGTTCTTCGGTAAAGCTGAAATCCACGTCGCACCCCTCCAGGCCTGAGCTGAGTGGCCATTGTAGCGCCAACCATTCGCATGCGTATGTAGTTGACCACACCTGCCACCCGGCCGAAAATATCTCCATATCGCGATATAGAGATATTCATGGATCTGAAAGGCTGGTCGGCCCGCCTGAAGGTATTCGCCGACGCCACCCGAGTCCGCCTGCTGACCTTGCTGGAGCAGGAAGAACTCACCGTGGCCGAGCTGTCGGCCATCACCCGGTTGGCACAGCCGCGCGTGTCCACGCATCTGGCCAAACTCAAGGAAGCCGGACTGGTGCGCGATCGCCGCGCCGGCGTGTCTGCGTACTACCGTTTCGATGAAGTGTCGCTGGACCCGGCCCAGCGCGCGCTATGGCTGGCATTGAGCACCGGCAGCGACGACCCGCTATTGCGCCAGGATGCCGAGCGCGTGGCTGCAGTGCTGGCCAACCGTGCAGCCGACCAGAACTGGGCCGACTCGGTAGCCGGCGACATGGAGCGGCATTATTCGCCCGGCCGCACCTGGGAGGCCTTGGCGCGCACCGCGCTGCCCCTGCTGGAAACCGGCGACGTGCTGGACATCGCCTCCGGCGACGGCGTGCTGGCCGAACTGGTGGCACCGCACGCCACCCGCTACATCTGCATCGACACCAGCGCCCGCGTGGTCGCCGCCGCCAGCGAGCGCCTGCGCAAGCTGCGCAACGTGGAAGTGCGCGAAGGCGACATGCATGCACTGCCTTTTCCCGATGCCAGCTTCGACCTGGTGGTGCTGATGCATGCGCTCACCTACGCGGCAAAACCGGCACAGGCAGTGGCCGAATCGGCGCGTGTGCTGCGCCCCGGTGGCCGCCTGCTGCTGTGCAGCCTGGCCAAGCACGAACACCGCGCTGCAGTGCATGCCTACGGCCACGTCAATCTCGGCTTTGCCGCCAAGGAATTGCGCAAGTTTGCCGAGAAAGCGGGGCTGGACGTCTCCAGCCTGGAGACGGTGACACGCGAAAAACGCCCACCGCATTTCGAAGTGATCTCGTTGATTGCGATGAAGCCGGGAATGGGGAATCGGCAATCGGGAATCGTTGAAAGCAGCGCCACCGCCTCACGGAGCATCGCATCATGACGCCTGCAGCACTCCACTCCCCCATCGCGCACGCGCTGCCCTGGTTGCACCCCGAGCGCGCGGCCAAACTCACCGCCGCGCTGGCCGAACGCATCCTCATCATCGATGGGGCGATGGGCACCATGATCCAGCGCCACGATCTGCAAGAGTCCGATTATCGGGGCAGTCGCTTTGCCGACGGCTACGACAGCGCGCATGCGCACGGCCCCGGTTGCGACCATGCCCATGCGCCGGAAGGCCACGACCTCAAGGGCAACAACGATCTGTTGTTGTTGAGCCGCCCCGAGATCATCGCCGGCATCCACCGCGCCTATCTGGATGCAGGCGCCGATCTGCTGGAAACCAATACCTTCAACGCCACTTCGGTGAGCCAGGCCGACTATCACCTGGAACATCTGGTGTACGAGTTGAACAAGGCCGGCGCGCAGGTGGCGCGTGCGTGCTGCGATGCCGTCGAGGCATTGACACCGCACAAGCCGCGCTTTGTGATCGGCGTGCTCGGCCCCACCAGCCGTACCGCCTCGATCAGCCCGGACGTCAACGACCCCGGCTACCGCAACACCAGTTTCGATGCGCTGCGCGAAACCTATCGCGAAGCCATCGACGGCTTGATCGACGGCGGTGCCGATACGCTGATGGTGGAGACCATCTTCGACACGCTCAATGCCAAGGCCGCGTTGTATGCGATCGAAGAGGTCTTTGAAGCACGTGGCGGACGCTTGCCGGTGATGATCTCCGGCACCATTACCGATGCTTCCGGGCGCACCTTGTCCGGACAGACGGCAGAGGCGTTCTATGCCTCGGTCGCGCACGGGCAGCCGCTTTCGGTGGGTTTAAATTGCGCGCTGGGCGCCAAGGATCTGCGCCCGCATGTGGAAACGCTGGCGCAGATCGCCGACGCCTATGTAAGCGCGCATCCGAACGCCGGTTTGCCAAATGCCTTCGGCGAATACGACGAAACACCGGAGGAAATGGCCGAGACGCTGCGCGAATTCGCGCAATCCGGCCTGCTCAATCTGGTCGGCGGATGCTGCGGCACCTCGCCGGACCACATCCGCGCCATTGCCGAAGCGGTAGCGGATCTGCCGCCGCGGCAGTTGCCCGGTGCGCAGGAGCTGGCAGCGTGATGAGCACACCGCGCCAACAGCCGCGCTGCGCACCGTACTTGCCGAATGCGCTGGCGAAAAGCAGCGCTGATCCGCAGCGGTTGGGCGTGTTTGGTTTGCAGTCCTCTTCCCCGCGGCGCGCGCAGCCGTCTTTCTGCCTGGGCTTTGCATGAGCACTCCCCGCTACACCCGCCTGTCCGGCCTGGAACCGTTGGTCATCACGCCTGACCTGTTGTTCGTCAACGTCGGCGAGCGCACCAACGTCACCGGCAGCGCGCAGTTTCGCAAGCTGATCAAGGAAGAACGCTACGAAGAGGCGGTGGAGGTTGCACGTCAGCAAGTGGACAGCGGCGCGCAGATCCTCGACGTCAACATGGACGAAGGCCTGATCGATTCGGAAAAAGCGATGACGCGTTTTCTCAATCTGATCATGTCCGAGCCAGACATCGCGCGCATTCCGGTGATGGTGGATTCGTCCAAATGGAGCGTGATCGAAGCGGGATTGAAGTGCCTGCAAGGCAAGAGCGTGGTCAACTCCATCTCGCTCAAGGAAGGCGAAGCGCAGTTCATCGAACAGGCGCGCAAGGTCTTGCGCTACGGTGCCGCCGCGGTGGTGATGGCCTTCGACGAAGTGGGCCAGGCCGATACCTGCGCGCGCAAGGTCGAGATCTGCACGCGCGCCTACAAGGTGCTGACCGAACAGGTGGGCTTCCCGCCGGAAGACATCATCTTCGACCCGAACATCTTTGCCGTGGCGACCGGCATCGAAGAACACGACAACTACGCGGTGGATTTCATCGAAGCCACGCGCGAGATCAAACGCACGCTGCCGCATTGCCATATTTCCGGCGGCGTTTCCAACGTGTCGTTCTCGTTCCGCGGCAACGAGAGCGTGCGCCAGGCGATCCATTCGGTATTCCTGTTCCATGCGATCAAGGCCGGCATGGACATGGGCATCGTCAACGCCGGCGGCATGCCGATCTACGACGAGCTGGACCCGGAACTGCGCGAACGCGTGGAAGACGTGATCCTCAACCGACGCAAGGACGGTACCGAGCGCTTGCTGGAAATCGCCGAGCGCTATAAAGGCAGCAAAGGTGCAGCGAAAGTCGAAGACCTCGCCTGGCGCGAGAAGCCGGTGCGCGCGCGTCTGGCGCATGCGCTGGTGCACGGCATCGACGCATTCGTGGAAACCGACACCGAGCAAGCGCGCCAGCAATCCACGCGCCCGCTGGACGTCATCGAAGGTCCGTTGATGGACGGCATGAACGTGGTCGGCGACCTGTTCGGCGCCGGCAAGATGTTCCTGCCACAGGTGGTCAAATCCGCGCGTGTGATGAAGAAAGCGGTGGCGTATCTGCTGCCGTATATCGAAGCGGAAAAACTGCGAACCGGCGATATCGGCAAGTCCAACGGCAAGATCATCATGGCCACCGTCAAGGGCGATGTGCACGACATCGGCAAGAACATCGTCGGGGTGGTGTTGGCCTGCAACAACTTCGACGTGGTGGATCTGGGCGTGATGGTGTCGGCCCAGGTGATCCTGGACCGTGCACGCGCAGAGAATGCGGACCTGATCGGTCTCTCCGGCTTGATCACGCCTTCGCTGGAAGAGATGTCGCACGTGGCGCGCGAGATGCAGCGGCAGGGCTTCGAGATCCCGCTATTGATCGGCGGTGCCACCACCTCGCGCGCGCACACGGCGCTGAAGATCGACCCGCATTACACCGCGCCCACCGTGTGGGTCAAAGATGCTTCGCGCGCGGTGGGCGTGGCGCAATCGCTGATTTCGCGCGACCTGCGTCAGGCCTTCGTGGCCGCCAACGATGCCGACTACGCCGAAATCCGCGCGCGCCATCGCAACCGCGGCGATGCCAAGCGTTTGGTGTCGCTGGAAAAGGCGCGTGCGCAGCGCTTCGATGGCGATTGGGCCAGCTACACCCCACCCGCCCCGCGCCAGCCGGGCGTCCACGTGTTCGACGACTACCCGCTGCAGGAGCTGATCGACCTCATCGACTGGACCCCGTTCTTCCAGGCCTGGGAGCTGGCCGGCAAATTCCCCGCCATCCTCAGCGACGAGGTCGTCGGTCCTCAGGCCAGTGAGCTCTATCGCGACGCACGCCGCATGCTCAAGCAGATCGTCGAGGAGAAGTGGCTGACGGCAAAGGCCGTGTTTGGGCTATGGCCGGCCAATAGCGTGGGCGATGATGTTGAAGTGGTGCTTGGCCGGGACCGGGGACCCGGGACCGGGGACCCGGAAACGCAGGACACCCCATCTCGGCCAGACGAAACGGCCGCCTCTGCCGTGTCCCCGGTCCCCGGCCCCCGGATGCTCCATTTTCTGCGCCAGCAAGTCGACAAACCTATCGACCGCCCGGATTTCTGCCTGGCCGATTTCATCGCGCCCAAGGACAGCGGCAAACAGGACTGGATCGGCGCGTTTGCGGTCACGGCAGGCATCGGCATCGACCCGCATGTGGCCCGCTTTGAAGCGGCGCACGACGACTACAACTCCATCCTGCTCAAGGCATTGGCCGACCGCCTGGCCGAAGCATTGGCCGAGCGCTTGCATCAACGTGTGCGCACCGAGTTCTGGGGCTATGTCGACGACGAAACCCTGGATAACGAAGCATTGATCGCCGAGCGCTACCGCGGCATTCGTCCTGCCCCCGGTTACCCGGCCTGCCCGGAACACAGCGAAAAACGCACCCTGTTCAACCTGCTCGATGCAGAGCAGAACACCACGATGACGCTGACCGAAAGTTTCGCGATGCTGCCCACCGCCGCGGTGTCCGGCTATTACTTCAGCCATCCCAGGAGCCAGTACTTCGTGGTCGGGCGCCTGGGCAAGGAGCAGGTTGCCGACTATGCCAAGCGCAAGGGCATCACGCTGGCATTGGCCGAACGTTGGCTGGCATCCAACCTGGATTACGACCCGGAATAAGGCCACCGCGGGTATCGTAGGAGCGCCCTTGGGCGCGATGGGCGTTATCTGTAAGGCCCAATCGCGCCCAAGGGCGCTGCTACCCGGTAGCGCTACCGCATTGCGCGGCAGCGCGTCGATCACACCAGTATCAAACTGCCGGCCGCAGCACGTTCAAGACTTCGTGGCACGCGCCCATGGTGTGGTAATCGGTCTTGCCTGCCGGGCTTTTCTCATCGCTGTACTTGCGGTTGTCCGCATCCAGTATGCGATACCACGCGCCGTACTGATGGTCGATCATGTGCGCCCACGAATAGGCCCACAGCTTGTCGTACCACTGCCAGTAGCGATCATCGCCACTGCGCTGGGCCAGCAACGCGGCAGCAGCCAACGACTCGGCCTGCACCCAGAAATACTTGTCGTCGTCGCAGACATTGCCATCGGGATCGAAGCCGTAATACAGCCCACCGCGCTGCGCATCCCATGAGCGCTCCACTGCCACATCGAACAGGTGCTGCGCAGTCGGCAGCAACCAGTCGGCCGGCGCATACCGATCCAGCAGCATCAGCAACTTGGCCCATTCGGTCTGATGGCCCGGCTGAAAGCCCCACGGGCGGAACAGGTGCTTGGGATTGTCGCGGTTGTAATCCCAATCGATATTCCACTGCAGATCGTAATGCTCCCACACCAGCCCATCGGCCTTGGCCGCCTGGCGCCGGGTCATGTTGTCGGCCAGCAGCAGTGCGCGATCAAGATAGCGCTGTTCGCCGCTGGCCTCGTACGCGGCGATCATCGCCTCGCACATGTGCATGTTGGCGTTCTGACCGCGGTAACTGGTGAAGTTGAACTGCGCATCGGCTTCGTCGCGATACAGGCCGAACTCCGCTTCCCAGAAGTGTTTTTCCAGCAGCTGCCAGGTTTCGTCCATCCACCCACGCGCCTCGTCGACGCCGACCTTCAGGCCGCACGAATACGCCAGCAGCACGAAGGCCACGCCGTAGCAGTGATTCATGTCGTCTTCGACCACGCCATCGCGCAGTGTCCACGCATAACCGCCGGTTTGCGGATTGCGATGCACGTTGCGCAGATAGTCCAGCCCGTGCCGGACCGCCTCTAGATACGCGGCATCGCCGAACTCGCGATAAGCCATCGCGTAGTTGAAAACGAAACGCGTGCTGCTCACCAGATGCCGATGCCCGGCGTCGTAGATGGAGCCGTCATCGCGAAAGTACTGGAAAAACCCGCCCGCCGGGTCGATCGCGCGTGGATGGTAGAACGCCATGGTGTCGGCGATGTGCTGGCGCAAAACGTCAGCCGAACGGAAATCGGGTGCGGGTGTTGCAGGCAAACGGCTCATGCTTGTTCCTGGATCAGAGAATGGACATCATCGATGCCGGGCATCGCCGCGAACGCGCCCTTGCGCGTCACTGCCAGCGCACCGACCGCGGCAGCAAACCGGATTACCTCGTGCATTGCCGCTGGATCGCCACATAGCTGCTCCAGCGAGGACGCGCGCGCAGCCAGCTGATACAGCAGACCACCAACAAACGCGTCACCCGCCGCAGTGCTGTCGCGCACCTGCACAGTGAACGCGGGGACCTGGCCGGAATCGGTGCGGGTCTGCCAGTGCACGGGGCCGCCACCATCGGTGACCAGCAGCCAGGTCGCGTTGCCTTGCCACAGTTTCTGCGTCACTGCGCTGGCATCGCTGTCCAGCGTTCCGGCCAGATAGTCGAGCTCTTCGCGCGAGAGCTTGACCACGTCGGCCAGGGCCAATGCTTCCCACAGCACCGGCGCCGGGTTCACGTCCTGCGGCCACAGCATCGGGCGCAGGTTGAGGTCGAGGCTGACGATGGCACCACCGGCGCGCGCACGGCGCATGCCGTCGAGCGTGCACTGCGCAATCTCCGGCTCGGTCATGCTGTTGGAACACACGTGCAGCACCGCCGCCTGCGCGAAGCCATCGGCGGCAAAGTGCTCGGGGCGGAACAGCAGATCCGCTGCGGGCGGGCGGTAGAAGCTGAAACTGCGCTCGCCCGCTTCGTCCAGCGCAACGAACGCCAGCGCAGTCTTGGCCTGATCGGTACGCACGATGCCATCGGTCACCACGCCGGCCTGCTGCAGGCTCTGCAGCAGGAAGTCGCCGAACATGTCGCGCCCGAGCATGCCGACAAAATGGGCCGCACCGCCGAGCTTTGCCACAGCGACAGCCACGTTGGCCGGCGCACCGCCAGCATACTGCGCGAAGGTGCGCGCATCGTCGGTGCTGGCCTGTGGCAAGGCCAGCATGTCGATCAAGGCTTCGCCGAAGCAGATCACCTGGTTCTTGACCGCACTCATGCGCGTGCCTCCGCCAGTGCGCCGCGCAAACGCGAACCCCAGATGCCGTAGAACACGATGTACAGGTAGCACAGCAGCGGCAACACGAACGACTCATGCAGGCCGATGCGGTCGGCGAGCAGGCCCTGCAGATACGGCACGATGGCGCCGCCGACAATGGCCATGATCAACAGGCTCGACGCACGCCCGGTCAGCGCACCAAGCCGCTCGATGCCCAGGGTGAAGATGGTCGGGAACATGATCGAATTGAATAGGCCGATCGCCACCAGCGCATACACCGCCAGCATGCCGCCGCTGGCCATGGTCAGGCCGAGCAGCAGCGCATTGATCGCAGCGAACACCGACAACAACACGCGCGGCGACAATTTGGCCAGCAGCGCCGAGCCGATGAAACGACCGATCATCGCCAACGTCCAATATGCCGACACATACGTGGTCGCCTCACGCTCGGTGAAGCCGCCGATCTGCGGCAACGAGAAGTAATTGACCATCAGGCTGCCGATCGCCACTTCCGCACCGACATAGAAAAAGATCGCCAGTACACCGAAGCGCACATGCGGGTGACGCAGGGCATCGAGCAGGGAATGCGTGCTCTGTTCCTTCTGTGCGCTTGCATCTGTCAGCGCCGGCAGACGGAACAGAAACACGAAGATCGCCAGCAGGAACAATACGATGCCCAGGCCGATATAAGGCCCCTGCACCGCCTGCGCTTCCTGCACGCGATAAGCCAGTTGCTCGGCTTCCGGCAAGGCCTTGAGCTGGTCGCCGCTCATCACCGTGTTGGACAGGATCAACCAGCCACCCAACAGCGGCGCGATCGCGGTGCCCAGCGAGTTGAGCGCCTGCGCCAGGGTCAAACGGCTGGATGCACTGCGCTCGGGACCCAGCAGGGCGACGTACGGATTCGCCGCTACCTGCAAGATGGTGATGCCGGTGGCCAGCACGAACAATGCGCCGAGAAATGCGCCGTACACGCGCAGTTCCGCCGCAGGCCAGAAGCCCAGTGCGCCGACCGCTGCCACCGCCAACCCGGCCACGATGCCCTGCTTGTAGCCCAACCGGTTCACCAGCCAACCGGCCGGCAGCGACATCAGGAAATACGCACCGAAGAAGGTGAACTGCACCAGCATCGCCTGCGCGAAGTTGAGTTCGAACACCGCTTTCAAATGCGGAATCAGGATGTCGTTGAGGCAGGTGAGAAAGCCCCACATGAAGAAGATCGTGGTGACCACCGACAACGCGACGCCGTTGTTGACGGGCGCCTTGTTGCCGCTGGGCACGGAGGATTGCGTGGAAAGGGAAACCATAGGGATTGCCTGGTCAGCGGCCTGAGGCCTTGGTGGGGGAATGGGCGGAGGTGCTGCTTGGGGGAGATGCTGAAATTTGCGCTGACGGCGCGCACGCGCTGCTCGCACGAATCTTCAAGGCGACTGCCGCGGTCAGCTGCTGCGAAGCGAGGTCGGGGCTACCGATCCGTTGCAGCACCAGTTGCGCGGCCTGTCTGCCACGCGCGCGCGGGTCGGCAGCCAGGGTGGTCAATGCAGGCGTGAACAATGCCGCTTCGGCGATGTCGTCGAAACCGGTCACCGCAAAATCGCGGCCCGGCACGATGCCCTGCATCGCCAATGCCGCCATCAGGCCGAGCGCGACGCTGTCGTTGTAGCAGACCGCAGCGGTTGCAGCCTGCGCAGCGCTGCCCAGCATGCGCGCGCCGCACAGCGCAGCGTCCTGGCGGTTAGGTGCGGACTCGACGTAATGCGTTTCCAGGCCTGCCGCCTCCATCGCACGCGCGTAGCCGGCGCGGCGCTGACGGCAGGAACTGGACTCGGCATGCCCGCCGAAAAACACGATGCGCCGATGCCCTTGTGCGATCAGATGCGTGCAGGCCAGCAATGCGCCCTGCGCGTTGTCCAGCGCCAGCAGATCCCAGTGCGTGCCCTCCACCTCACGGTTGAACAACACCACGTTGCGTTGGCGGCCGAGCACCTGGGTCAGCGCCTGCGCCTGGCTACCTTCGGCCGGCGATAAAATGATGCCCGCTGGCGTGTGCTCCATCAGCGAAGCGAGCACTGCCTGCTGGCGTTGCGTCGATTCGCCGGTGCTGCCGAGCAGCGTCACATAACCGGCCGCGCCCAAGGCCTCATCGACACCGGCGGCAAACTCCGCAAAGAACGGGTTGGACAGATCGTTGATGACCAGCGCGATGCTGGACGAGGTGCGCCGGCGCAGGTTGGCCGCAGCACGGTTGTAGACATAATTCTGCCGATCCAGCTCGGCTTCGACGCGCGCTCGCGTGCTCGCGTGCACCAACGGGCTGCCACGCAGCACCAGCGACACCGTCGCCCGCGACACGCCGATGGCGCCTGCGATATCGCGCAAGGTCACCGCTGTGCGGCGCACGCGTAGTGCGTCGGCGTCCTCCGTCGTCGTGGATGTCGGCTTGGCAGGCGTCACGCGGCACGCCTTGCGTTGGAAGAAATGCGCATGCATTGGCATCAAATTGGATCGATCCAATTAGGCCTTTTCCAGGCCCCCAATGCATGCGGCAGTGCAACATAGGCGCTCACGCACCCGAATGCGCCTCAGCGCGTAACGCGGTCTGGCAAGCGACGATCGTTCAGCGGCTTGGCGCACTTACTGAAACGCGATCGACAACCCGATGCCGCCCTGCCAATCCGGGCTTTCCGACGTCAGGCCACGCAGCACCGACACGTCCAGCTGCATCGCGTGCGGCAGTTGCCAGGCGCCACCCGCACCGGCGACGCGCGAATGCTCGCTGCCGGTATCGAAACCCGCTTCGACGTAGCTGCTGAAATGTTCGCCGGAAAAAAACGTGTAATTGGGCGCGAAGGTCCAGGTGTGCCCATCGTCGTCGCGCGCGTAATTGACATACAGCGCGATGGCGCGTTGCTGCGGCATATCCCAGGACGCAGTCACTCCCAGTTCGCGTGAATAGCCATCACTGAACGCCGGGCTGCCGGTCGGCACGCTATAGGTACCCAGCGCCGCCCACTGAAAACCATCCGAACGTGATGGCAAGGCCACCTTCAACCCGACATGGCTGTCGCCTCCACCATGCACCCGCGTACCACCGCCATGCTGCCAGTTGTAGCTGTCGCTGCCGAGCTGCAACTCGACGTTCTGAAACAATCCCAGCCGCAGCAGCGTATCGGCGGTGTATTGAGTGGTGCGCTGCCCCTCGCTGCGATCGGTGCTCGCATCCGGCAAGCCCTGCTCCCAGGCGAACGCACCCGGCTGCAGCGTTTCCGCAGCGAACGGAATGCCAGGACGGTCGAAGGCCGGCGCATCGTCCGCCTGCGCGGCGGCCTGCCCACTGGCCGCGCACAGCGCCAGCATCATCACCGCGCGCGACACCGTTCGGCGAGGCGCCCGCACACGCACGCGACCAAGCGCACAAGATTCAACGGCCGCCACGGCGCGGGATTTCAGGGAGTTCGACGACAGGGACATACGCAGCACCATTGGCAGGAGAGAGCGGGCAAGCAGGGGGCGACGCCACGGCACGATAAATCCACCTGCATCGACCGGCGACGGCGCGCATGGTGCCGCGCCCGCCGTGACCGGCTTGTATAGCGGCGCCTTGGCCTTGTCTTCGGCTCAGCCGGTCGCGGTTAGCTCGATACCATTGCATGGGAAACGGTGATCAAGAACCAGCACGTGTGCTGGGTCCGACAATCGATGGCCGCCATTCGGTTGACGCTGCCGGGGGCAGCAGGTCCGACCAGAACGTTATCGCTGCCTTCTTTGGGTCCAGGAAAACACAAAGAAAATGGGCACCCGCAGGTGCCCATGCATCACCACACCGCATGCGTTGCGGTGTTACCAGACCAGGTCGTCGGGCACTTGATACTTGGGGTCCGCGTACGGGTCGTCGCCGGCCGGTGCGTTGGGGTCCACCTTCAGCGCGACCGATGGTGCGAACACCGCTTCGGCCTCGGCCAGCACCTCGGCGGTCACCAGCAGATAGCGCCCGTTGAGTTGCAGCACGCCCAGCTCGCCGGCATTGAGTGCCTTGAGCTGGTCGGCGGTGACGTAGATCCGCTTGATCTTGCCGCCATACGGGAAATGCCGGGCAATCTCCGCATCAGCGTGATTCAGGCCCTTGTCCTTGAGCAGCTCTTCGAGCTTGGCCTTGGCTTCGCGACGCAGGCGTGCTTGTTCCTGCTTCACGCGCTCGGCTTCGATACGCTCGTCCTTCTCGCGCTGGGCGCGGATGGCATAGGCCTTGGCCAGATCGATATCTTCGCGCGTACGTGCCGGCTTGGGGCCGCGGCGGTCGGCATTGAGATGCTGCGGACGCGGCGACGCGCCGGGCTTGCCGTCATGACGACGTTCGGGCCTGCCATTGGGTTTGCGCTCGCCGTTGCCGTCGGTCGCCGCAGCGGCGGCTTGCGGCCGCTGCGGTCCCCTGCCCTGGCCCGGCCTGTTGCCGCCGGGCGCTGGCTTGCCACCGTTGCCATGCGAACGCGCGGCAGGCCGTGCGTCGGGTTTGCGTTCGGGCTTGGGGGCGGACTTGAAGCCCAACCCAAGCAACTGGTCACGTAAGGTATCGCTCATGGCGGTGGCAATCTGCAATCAATAGTGCGGAGGCGGCGGTTCGTCCGCTGCATCGGCAAACAACGTGGAGCGCACCTTGCCCAGATCCTCGAGCAGGTGGCGGATCAGTTCGGCGTTGCGGGCGCCGGTCAACCGGGCGTCCGCAAGCGCTTCACTCAGTTCGTTGAGCGCCTGCTCCTGAAAGGACAGGCGCGTTTCCAGTTCAACCAACCGCGCGTCCAGTTCCTGGTCGCGCGGCGAGAGTTGCTCATGCATGCAACGAACGGCCTCGTCCGATGGCGTAATACGCCAGACCTGCGGCTTCGATTTCCTGCGGGTCGTAAAGGTTGCGGCCGTCGAACACGACGTCGTCCTTCAGGGCCTGCTTGATCTTGCCGAAATCCGGGCTACGGAACTGCTTCCACTCGGTGACCACGACCAATGCGTCGGCACCTTCCAGTGCGGCAAAGGCATCGTCGCAGAAGGTCAGGTCGTCGCGCTCGCCGAAGATGCGCTTGGCTTCATGGGTGGCTTCCGGGTCGTAGGCACGCACGGTGGCACCGGCTTCCCACAACTGCGCCATCAGACGACGGCTGGACGCGGCACGCATGTCGTCGGTATTGGGCTTGAACGCCAGGCCCCACACTGCAAACGTCTTGCCGGCGATGCTGCCGCCTTCGCCGCTGTAATGGCGCTGCACCAGTTCGAACAGATGCCCCTTCTGCGCGTTGTTGACGCTTTCCACCGCGTTCAGCAGGGTCGGCTCCATGCCGTATTGCTCGGCCGTCTTGGCCAGTGCCTGCACATCCTTCGGGAAGCACGAGCCGCCGTAACCGGCACCGGGATAGATGAAGTGCCAGCCAATGCGCGGATCCGAACCGATGCCGTTACGCACGTGCTCGACGTCCGCCCCGACACGTTCGGCAATATTGGCGATCTCGTTCATGAAACTGATCTTGGTCGCCAGCATCGCGTTGGCCGCGTACTTGGTCAGCTCGGCCGAACGCACGTCCATTTCCACGATGCGGTCGCGGTTGCGGTTGAACGGTGCGTACAGGCGACGCATGCGTGCGATCGCCGCCGGCTTCCTGGCACCGATCACGATGCGATCCGGACGCATGCAGTCGGCAACGGCGTCGCCTTCCTTCAGGAATTCCGGGTTGGAGACGACGTCGAACTCGTGCTCCACGCCGCGCGCATCCAGCTCTTCCTGGATTGCCACGCGCACCTTGTCGGCAGTACCGACCGGCACGGTGGATTTGTTCACGATCACCGACGGACCCTCGATGTGGCGGCCCACGGTACGCGCAACCGCGAGCACATACTGCAGGTCGGCACTGCCGTCTTCGTCCGGCGGCGTACCCACGGCGATAAAGGTGATTTCGCCATGCGCAATCGCCTCGGCGGCGTCGCTGGTGAAGCGCAACCGGCCAGAGGCGTGGTTGGCTTTCACCATCGGCTCCAGGCCGGGTTCATAGATGGGAATCACCCCACGATTGAGACCATCAACTTTCGCCTGGTCGATATCCACACAGATAACGTGATGACCGACTTCGGCCAGACAGGTACCGGTGACAAGACCAACATAACCGGTACCAAAGATCGCAACTCGCATGGGTGGGGGTACTCCTGTGGGGGATCAGGGAAGGATACCCATCAGTTCGACATCGAACGTCAACGTTGCGTCTGGTCCGATCGGCCCCCCCTGCGTGCCGTTCGGGCCATAGGCCAGGTTGGATGGAATCCAGAAACGATATTTCGAACCGACCGGCATCAACGCGACGCCCTCGGTCCAACCGGGAATGACTTGGTCCAGACCAAACTCGGCCGGCTGGCCGCGCTGGTAGGAACTGTCGAAGACCTGCCCGTTGAGCAGCTTGCCTTCGTAATTCACGCGCACCTTGTTGGTCCGCATCGGGCGCTCGCCGCTGCCCTGGCGCAGCACCATGTACTGCAGCCCGGACGCGGTGGTGATCACGCCTTTCTCGGTTTTGTTCTTGGCAAGGAAGGCGTTGCCTTCTTCGCGATTCTTGGCACCGGCAGCGCCCTGCTTGGCAGAAGCGAACGCCTGCATGGTGGCGGCGGCTTCCTGCTGGGTCAGACGCGTGGTGCCCTTGGCGAACACGGTACGCACCGCTTCCATCAGGATCGCCAGATCGATCTCGTCCTTGATGCCGGCCAGCGACGGGCCCACCGCGCGATCGCCGAGCATCAGGCCGACATTTTCCTTGGACGGCGCGGCAGGCGCCGAGCCCGGCGCCATGCCCGGCACCTGCTGGCCGTTACGGGCAGCGAGCGCGGTACGCAGTGCGGTATCGGTGGCCTGGGTCTGCTCGTCCGACAACAGCGGCTTGCCACCCTTGAATGCATTTTCGATGGCGCGTTGCATTGCGCTCACATCGATGTCCTGGGCGATCGGCTCGAACGAACGTGCCACGTCCATACCGATGGCGTAGCTGACGTTGTCGCGCGTGCTCTTCTCAGACGATGCATTCAAAACTGGCTTCTCCTTGGTGGCCGCTGCGGCCGGTTGCTGCGACATCGCCGGCATCGATGCCGACATTGCCACCATCAGTAGCGACGCCGCCGCGCCGCGCTTTCCCATCTTCATTCGATGCAGTTCCCGAAAGTGAAAAGACACGCCACCGACGGCGCTGAATGCGCATTGTCGCATGTGCGCGCGGCGATGCGAGAGCTGCGCTCAGCGCAACGGCGCCTTGAGCTCGCGTTCGATTGCCGCCAGCACGCGCGGATCGTCCGGTTTGATCTTGCTGGGGAACTGCGCAACCACACGTCCATCGCGACCAATCAAATACTTGTGGAAGTTCCAGCCCGGCGCCACGCCGGTGGCTTGCGTCAAGCGCTGATACAGCGGCGTTGCCTGCGCACCCAGCACATGCACCTTCTCAAACATCGGGAACTTGACGCCATAGGTCAGCGTGCAGAATTCCTGGATCTGTTTCTCAGATCCGGGTTCCTGTCCCTGGAAATCGTTCGACGGGAAGCCCAGCACGGTGAAGCCGCGGCTGCCGAAGCGCCGGTTCAGCGCTTCCAGCCCTTCGTACTGCGGGGTGAAGCCGCACTTGCTGGCGGTGTTGACCACCATGACCACCTTGCCGCCATAGGTACGGTTCAGGTTGATTGTCGCCTTGCCGGCCAGCGGCCGGTAGTCAAGATCCAGCACCGAAGCGCCGGCGGCCATCGCCGATGTCGCAAAAAAGCCAGTAAATACAATAGCTAGCAGACGATTGAGCAACATGAGCAACGCCCTTGGATAGGTTGAGGCGGCGCACCCGGCGAGGAGTGCCATCGGTTGGGGGTGACAGACAGTTGACTGCCTGCGTGTCGGTGTTATAGTTGAATACAACACCAGTCATCCAACGCAGGGGGAAAGCATGAACAGCACACGCTTCACGCGACCAGTTCCGCTGTTGCTGTTCGGCAGCACCCTGTTTGCCATTGGTTGCCTGGGAGCCGCTTCCAGTCAGGTGACGGAGTCCGGCGCCGATTATGGCGTGTCGGGGGCGGTTACGGAAAACGCGACAACTCCCCCCGAAGCGCGTCCCCGGCCTGGCCGGCACCTGCGCGCTTCGCTGTCGATGCCCTATTTCTCCTTCGCGCAGGCTCTGCGCCCACGGAGCTGATCATGAACGACATTCAATGGAGCGACGGCGCTCCCATCTACCGCCAACTCAAGGAACGGGTGATTGCCATGATGCTCGATGGAATCCTCAAGCCTGGCGACGCCCTGCCCTCGGTACGCCAGGTGGCGGCCGACTACCAACTCAACCCCATCACGGTCTCGCGCGCCTATCAGGAACTGGCCGACGAGAACCTGGTGGAGAAACGCCGCGGCCTGGGCATGTTCATGACTCCGGAAGCCGCACAGAAACTGCGCGGCAGCGAACGCGAGCGTTTCTTGAATGAAGAATGGCCTGCAGTGCTGGAAAGGATCCAGCGCCTGGGACTGTCCATCGACGATCTGTTGCCACAGGGAAAAACACCATGACCGCCGTCTCCTTTGACCATGTGGTCGACGCACGTGGCCTGCGCAAGGCCTACAAGCATCGGCTCGCGCTGGACAACACCAGCTTCACCATCGCCGCCGGCCGTATTGTCGGCCTGATCGGCCCCAACGGCGCCGGCAAGACCACCGCGCTCAAGGCGGTATTGGGGCTGACCGATTTCGATGGCGAATTGAGCGTGCTAGGAATGGATCCGCGTACCCAGCGCAATGCGCTGATGAACGAGGTCTGCTTCATCGCCGACGTAGCGGTGCTGCCGCGCTGGCTGCGGGTTGGCGAGGCGATCGATTTCGTTGCCGGTGTGCATCCGCGCTTCGATCGCGCCAAGTGCGAGCGCTTTCTGGCCAATACCCAGCTCAACCGCAAATCGCGGGTGCGCGAATTGTCCAAGGGCATGATCGTGCAGCTGCATCTGGCGCTGGTGATGGCCATCGATGCGCGCATCCTGGTGCTGGACGAACCGACCCTGGGGCTGGACATCCTCTACCGCAAGCAGTTCTACCAGCGCCTGCTGGAGGATTACTTCGACGAGCAGAAGACCATCATCGTCACCACCCATCAGGTCGAAGAGATCGAACACATCCTCACCGATGTGATGTTCATCCGCGACGGCCGCATCGTGCTCACCGCCGACATGGAAAGCGTGTCCGAGCGCTATACCGAAGTGTTGGTGAGTGCCGACCATCTGGACGCAGCGCGCGCCTTGCAGCCGATCGACGAGCGCAGCCTGCCGTTCGGCAAGACCGTGATGCTGTTCGATGGCGTGCCGAAAGAGCAACTCGCCCGTTTCGGCGAAACCCGCAATCCCGGCTTAGCCGACCTGTTTGTTGCGGTCATGAAGGGGACCTACGCATGAATGCAGTGACCAACCAAGCATCACCCGCACGCACCTTCGCCTGGCTGCTCAAACGCGAGTACTGGGAGCACCGTGGCGGCTTCGTGTGGGCACAGTTCATCACCGGCGGCATCGCGGTGTTCTTCGCGTTGCTGGGCGCGGTGATCGGCGCGATCAGCGCGCGCCGCAACAGGGTCGGCGACAGCATCACCATGGACGATCTGGCCGAATACACGCGCACACTGGGCCAGGTCGGCGACGGCCTGCTGCTGGGCGGCATCGGTATCGCCTCGGTGGTGCTGGCGTTCGTGGTGTTCTTCTATTCGCTGGGCAGCCTGTACGACGACCGCCGCGACCGCAGCGTGCTGTTCTGGAAATCGCTGCCGGTGTCCGACGTACAGACGGTGCTGTCCAAAGCCGCCTGGGCGTTGCTGCTGGCGCCGCTGATCTCCATCGCCATCGGTGCCGTGGTCGGTCTGGCGTTGTGGTTGATCGCCATCGTTGGCGCCTTGATTGCCGGCGTGCCCAGCCCCTGGGCGCTGGCGACCCACTCGCATCCGTTCTCGCTGCTGTGGCTGCTGCTGAAGACCGTGCCGATGAGTCTGCTGTGGGCGTTGCCGACCGTGGGCTGGCTGATGTTCTGCTCGGCCTGGGCCAGCAGCAAGCCGTTCCTGTGGGCGGTGCTGTTTCCACTGCTGGCCTGCGTGATGCTGAGCATCCTGGCGGCGATGCCCGGCGTGTCGCTGCCGATCGGCTGGGTCTGGTACATCGTCGGCTACCGCGGCCTGCTCAGCGCCCTGCCCGGCACCTGGTCGCCGTTGGCCGTCAGCGGCAATCTGGACAGCAGCACGCTGCAGAACCCCAGCGATCTGGTGCAGTGGGCGCTGCAGCACACCGACAGTTCGCGGGTCTACGGCAGCCCGGATATCTGGATCGGCGCAGCCATCGGCATCGCGCTGATCGCCGCCTCCATCTATCTGCGCCGCCGGCGCTCCGAAGCCTGAAGGACCTCTCATGCGCCTGCCCCTGACCCTGGCCCTTCTGTTCGCATTGCCCGGTGCCGCGGCTGCCGAAGAGCAATGCAAGTACTCCGAGCCGCGCAGCCTGGAGCTGCAACTGGCCGGCGTGAAGTCGGTGCTGTTCGAGGTCGGCTCCAACGACCTGCATCTGGACGCGTTGCCCAGCAGCGGCGGGAAACTGAGCGGGCGCGCCTGTGCCGCCAGGGCGGAACTGCTCAAGGGCCTGACCGTGACCCAGAAGCGCGTTGGCGACAAGCTGGTGGTAACCCTGGCCGAAGACCGCCTGATCCGCATGTCCATCGGCGAAAACTATTCGTACCTGGACCTGCGCGGCAGCGTGCCGAACACCGTGCTGGTGCAGCTCGGTGTGGATTCCGGTGATGCGCAGATCACCGGCGCCGCATCCGTCAGCGCCGATGTCGGTTCGGGCGAGATGACCGTCCGCCGCAGCAAGGGACGTGTCACCGCCAAAGTGGGCTCCGGCGACATCGAGCTGGAAGATATCGGTGCGCTAAGTGTGCTGGCGGTGGGCTCAGGCGACCTCAAGGCGCGTGAGGTGCACGGCGCGGCAGAAGTGGCGAAGGTCGGCTCGGGCGAGGTCAAGCTGCGCGGCGTCACAGGCAACGTCAAGATCGGCGCGATCGGCTCGGGCGACGTCGGCATCGAGGATGTGCAGGGCAATGTCGGCGTCGAGACGCTCAACTCCGGGGCGCTGGATGTGCGCAAGGTGCGTGGCGATGTGAGCGTGGCGCGCAAGGGCAGCGGCGATATCGATGTGAGCGAGGTCACCGGCAGCACCCGGGTGCCGGCAGACAAATGACGACTTCTTTCAGGATGTGGGGGGAATTGCAGATGAAATTGCTTGTTTCGGCAGTAGTGATGAGCGTGTTGCTGGTGGGCTGCGGCAAGTCCGAACCCACCGTCCATGTTTCCGGCCAGGCCAACGATGCCGGCGTGACGTTCAACGGAAAGAGCCTGACGCTCAAACGCCAGGGCCTGCCCGCCGCCAGCATCGGCGTGGATGGGGCGCTCAGCATTGACGGCAAGCCGGTGGACTTGAACCAGGCACAACGTGAAGCCATGCGCGGCTATTACGCGCAGGTCCAGGGCGTGGCCAAGAAAGGGGTCGACATCGGCACCCAGGGCGCGGCTTTCGGCGCCCATGCGGCAGGCGCAGCGCTCAAGGGCGTGCTCAGCGGCAACCCGGATCAAATCGGCGACAAGATCGGAGCCGAAGCGGAAACCTTCAAGAACAAGGCCATGCAGATCTGCGATCAGCTGGGCAAGCTGCGCACCGCGCAAGATGCGGCTGCGCAATTGGTGCCTGCGTTTGCGCCGTATTCGAGCCTGACGCAACACGATGTCGACGATTGCCGCAACTGACAGCGGCTGGCAACACACCTGTGCTCACCGCCAGGCGGGCGCGGCGGTGTTCGGAATCGGCGTGTACCACGTTGTACGCCGCGGTTCTGAGCGCGCCGCCCGCACCCATCTGACGAGCGCTCGCCAGGTTTGTTCGCCGCCCTAAACGCGGCGGTTCGGCGGCTGCGCATGGGTTGACCTGCGCACCTGCCGTTCGATCGTCGAGACAGCACAATGGCGCGTGGCCTGCGCCCCCCATAGCTGAAAGGCCTGCGACATTTTGTCAGCGCTCCCGGCAGCCCCTGCCCGGTCCGCAGGCCGCCGCGGGATTACACTAGTGCGATTCCCTTGACCCATCGACCCCATGAACAAGTTCGTGATGCTCTGCATGGCGCTGCTGCTGTGCACTCTCGCCGCCTGCGGCGATCAGTCGTCCCGTCGTGCCGAACGTGGCAAGCCGCGCGTGGCGATCACCACGCAGTCGGTGATGCTCCGCCGGCCGCCCGCGGCCAACGCGGAGATCACGCCGGATGGCACGCTCAAGATCGACGACATCGCGCTGCCGCAGAACGAGCCGACCCGCGTCAAGTTGCAGCTGCTGTTCGGCCACCTGCAGATGCTGCGTCAGCAGGCGGTCAACGAGGCCGGCCCGGATCCGGATTACAAGTCGATCAAGCTGACCGCCACGCCGGAAATTCAGAAGATCAGCGGCGAGTTGCTGGATGAAATCCCGTCGCTGCAGCCGTATCGCGAAAGTTTCGGCAATGTGCAGGCTGAGCGGCACTAAGTAACGCGCGAAGCTGCGGGCAAACCGCGGCTTAGCGTGAACCTTGTAGATACCGTCTTACCTTCATTGGGCAAGCGCTTTCAGCGGGTCAAACGCGGTGCCTGATTTGAGGAGCGCGCCTGAGCGCGATGAGGCGTTATCGATAACGCTTCATCGCGCACGAGTGCGCTCCTACACACACGCAGCAATGATCAGCCACCGCCGCCCGTGCTGCCGGCCTGGATGCCGCCACGCGTCAGCGCGGCCGGATCCAGCAACCGCCGCAGATCCGCTTCGTTGAGTCCGCTGTCTTCCATGGCCACATCCAGCACCGGGCGCTGTTCCTTGTAGGCACGCTTGGCGATTGCGGCTGCCTTTTCGTAGCCGATGATCGGGTTGAGCGCAGTGACCAGGATCGGATTGCGATCCAGCGCCTCGCGCACACGCTCCTGACGCACCTTCAAACCGGCAATTGCGGTATCGGCCAGCAGCCGCGCGACGTTGCCCAGCAAGGTGATCGAATCGAGCAGGTTGTAGGCGATCAGCGGCAGGGTCACGTTCAACTGGAAATTGCCGGTCTGCCCGGCCACGGTGATCGCGGTGTGGTGGCCGATCACCTGCGCGCACGCCATCACGGTGGCTTCGGGAATCACCGGGTTGACCTTGCCCGGCATGATCGAGCTGCCTGGCTGCAACGCCGGCAACTCGATCTCGCCCAGCCCCGCCAACGGGCCGGCATTCATCCAGCGCAGGTCATTGGCGATCTTGATCAGCGCTACCGCCAACGCATTGAGCTGACCGGACAACTCCACCGCATCGTCCTGCGCGGCCAGGCCTTCGAACTTGTTGTCCGCACTGTCGAACTTGCATTTGCTCAGGCCCGACAACGCCTTGGCCACCTTGCCGCCGAAACGTGGGTCGGCATTGATGCCGGTGCCGATCGCGGTGCCGCCCAGCGGCAGCCGCCGCAGGCGTTTGAGCGCATCGTCGATACGCTCCTGCGCCGAACTCAGCTGCGCCGACCATGCACCGAATTCCTGCCCGAAGGTCAGCGGCATCGCATCCATCAAGTGGGTGCGGCCGGTCTTGACGACCTTGTCCAGCGACTTGGCGCGCTTGTCGATAGTCTTGCGCAGATGCTTGAGTGCCGGCTGCAGATGTTCCTGCACCGCAAGCAACGCAGAGACGCGAATGGCAGTGGGGATCACATCGTTGGAACTCTGCCCCAGATTGACGTGGTCGTTGGGATGTACCGCATCCTTGCCCGCACGCGTAGCCAATGTGGCGATCACCTCGTTGGCATTCATGTTGGACGAGGTGCCCGAGCCGGTCTGATACACATCGATCGGGAACTGCGCATCGTGCGTGCCCTGGGCCACCTGCAAGGCGGCGTCCTGCACTGTCTTGGCAATCGCTTTGGGCAGCAACCCCAGCTCGGCATTGACGCCGGCGGCGGCGGCCTTGATCAACCCCAGCGCGCGAATGAAGCCCCGCGGCATCGGCTGGCCGGACACCGGAAAATTCTGCACGGCACGCTGGGTCTGCGCGCCCCACAACGCATCGGCGGGCACCTGCAATTGCCCCATGCTGTCGTGTTCGGTCCTGAAACGTTCGCTCATCTGCACTCTCCGCACATTGTTGGTCTGTGGTGAAGGATGGCTGGCAGCGGGCGTACCCACGCTGGCGAGGCTGTCTACGATACTCGCTCGCCGCGTTGCGACGATGTCGTCGCGCGCCGTTGGCTAGACTGCCGGTTGATCACGACGAGGTACCACGCCGCCATGGGCGACGACCCTGCCTGTAGAAACGCACTACCCGCGTTTGTTGGCGCTCTACATCGAACCGCTACCGCCCACACGCACCGCTCCAGTAGCGAACGGCGGCAGACATGCTAGGTAATGTCCTGTTGCTATTCGTTGCGCTCTTGCTGGTACTGTTGAATGGCTTCTTCGTTGCCGCCGAATTTGCGCTGGTCAAGCTGCGCCACACGCAAGCGGTGGGCCTGGCGCAGACCAACGGTTGGCGCGGGCGATTGCTGCTCGGGGTGCATGCGCATCTGGATGCCTACCTTTCGGCGTGCCAGCTCGGCATCACCCTTGCCTCGATCGGATTGGGCTGGGTCGGCGAACCGGCCTTCGCGCATCTGCTGCAACCGCTGTTCGATACGCTGGGCCTGTCGCCGGAAGCTGCACAGTTCACTGCGCTGGCGATTGCCTTCAGCCTGATTTCGTTCCTGCACATCGTGCTGGGCGAACTGGCGCCCAAGACCATGGCGATCCGCCGCCCGGAACGCATGTCGTTGTGGACCGCCGCGCCGTTGTATGTCTTTTACTGGATCATGTATCCGGCGATCTGGGTCCTCAACACCAGCGCCAATCGCCTGCTGCGCGTGCTCGGCTGGGGCGATGTGGAGCATCAATCACACCGCTATTCGCGCGAAGAACTGAAGCTGATCGTCGGCCGCCAGGACCCCAATGCGGCCACCCCCGACCACGGCCTGGCCCTGATGAGCCACGCACTGGAATTGCCGGATCTGGTTGCCGGCGATCTGATGCGCCCGCGCGAGCACATGCGCAGCCTGCGCGAAGGCATGACGCTGGAAACGGTGCTGGCCGAATTCAGCGAATCGCGCTACAGCCGTTACCCCTGGTTCGACGCCGATGGCGAGCAGGTACTGGGCATCCTGCACACCAAGGACCTGCTGGTGGCGATGGCGCGCGGACAGGAGTTGGACGATCTGCGTCCGCTGCTACGCCCACCCACCCTGCTGACGCTTGAAACCCCGATCCCCAGCGCGCTGGAGCAGTTCCGCACCGGCACCACCCATCTGGCGCTATGCGTGGAAGACGAAGGCCGCATCCTGGGTTTTTTCACCCTGGAAGACCTGCTGGAAGTGGTGGTCGGCGAGATCGAGGACGAGCACCGCCATGTGGTGCGCGACGCCCCGGTACGCAGTCAGGACGGCTCGCTGTTGGTGGCCGGCAGCACCTCGATCTTTCGCCTGGAACGCCTGCTCGGCCAGGACCTGAGCGCTCCGGACCACGTCAATTCGGTCGGCGGGCTGATCGTGCATCAGCTGCAGCGGCTGCCCGAAGAAGGCGAAACCCTGGAACTGGACGGCCACGCGCTGACCGTGCGGCGCATGGCCGGCCACCGCATCCAGGCGGTGACGGTGCGGCCGGTGGGCGAAGCCGGCGCCGGGCCGGCGTAGAATACCGGTCCCGCCAGCTTTTCAGTGCCCCTGCCCATGTCGGATTCCGCCCTGCTCGCCCTGTCCCCGCTCGACGGCCGCTACGCTTCCAAAGTGGATGCGCTGCGCCCGATCTTCTCCGAATACGGCCTGATCAAGGCGCGGGTCAAGGTGGAAATCGAGTGGCTGCTGGCCCTGGCCGCCGAGCCGGGCATCGCCGAGCTGGCGCCGTTTTCGCCGGCTGCCACGCAGCGCCTGCGCGCCCTGGCCGACGACTTCAGCGTGACCCATGCCGCGCGGGTCAAGCAGATCGAGCGCACCACCAACCACGACGTCAAGGCGGTGGAATACTTCATCAAGGAGCAGCTCACCGATGATGCCGAACTGGGCCCGGCGCTGGAATTCGTGCATTTCGCCTGCACCAGCGAGGACATCAACAACCTCAGCTACGGCCTGATGCTGGAACAGGCCCGCCGCGAGGTGCTGCTGCCCGCGCTGGATGGCATCACCGCCTCGCTGCGCGCGCTGGCGCATGCCCAGGCCGCCCAGCCGATGCTGTCGCGCACGCACGGCCAGACCGCCTCGCCGACCACGCTCGGCAAGGAAATCGCCAACGTGGTCGCGCGCCTGGAGCGGCAACGCAAGCAGATCGCCGTAGTCGAACTGACCGGCAAGATCAACGGCGCGGTCGGCAACTACAACGCGCACCTGGTGTCGTATCCGGACCTGGATTGGGCGGCGTTTGCACAGCGCTTCGTCGCAAGCCTGGGCCTGGTGTTCAACCCCTACACCACCCAGATCGAGCCGCACGACAACGTGGCCGAGATCGGCGATGCCAGCCGCCGCGCCAACACCATCCTGATCGACCTGTCGCGCGACATCTGGGGCTACATCTCGCTGGGCTATTTCAAGCAAAAGCTGAAAGAAGGCGAAGTCGGCTCATCCACCATGCCGCACAAGGTCAACCCGATCGACTTCGAAAATGCCGAAGGCAATTTCGGCATCGCCAATGCGCTGTTCGAGCATTTTTCCGCCAAGTTGCCGATCAGCCGCTGGCAGCGCGATCTCACCGATTCCACCGTGCTGCGCGCACTCGGCACCGCCTTCGGCCATACCCAGGTGGCGCTGGATTCGCTGGCCAAGGGCCTGGGCAAACTCACCGTCAATCCCGAGCGTCTGGACGCCGACCTGGATGCGGCCTGGGAAGTGCTGGCCGAAGCCGTGCAGACGGTGATGCGCCGCCACGGCCTGCCCAACCCGTACGAACAATTGAAGGCGCTGACGCGCGGCCAGGGCATCACCGCCGCCTCCATGCAGGCCTTCGTGGAAAGCCTGCAGTTGCCCGAAGACGACAAGCAGCGCCTGCGTGCGCTCACTCCGGGCGGCTATACCGGCCTGGCCGAGCAGTTGGCGCGCGCCATCTGATCTGAGCGACAACACCGCTGCGGGCCCAATACGGGCCCGTCGCCGATATGCTGCCGCGCCCCGTTGGTCGCGCTCCCACACAGGGCCGCGCTGCCCGCGCCGGGTGCCAACTGCAGAGCGTAATGCTGGCTACGCCGTACGCCAACAACCGGCGCGGACCGTGGCTGGCAGCCGGTACATCGCCGACCGAGCCGGACTGCTATGGTCGCGAACTCATCCTTCAGGAGCCCGGCGATGCGCGCACCTCACACAGCACTGTCCCTGTTGACCCTGACCAGCGTGCTGGCACTGGGCGGCTGCGGCGGCGATGGCCCCGCCGCGCAGGCGTTGTCGGCGGCAGTGTCGTCCACGCTGACCGACCCGGCCAGCGGCGCCGATTGCGGCGGCAAGGATGTGCGCATTACCAAGGACAACGCCGACACCATCATCAACGGCGACTGCGGCGCAGTCACGATCACCGCCTCGCACGGCGCGCTGAACGTGGAGAAAGCGCGCTCGATCCGCGTGGAGGGCAGCAGTTTCACCGTGCTCAACGAACAGGTCGGCGAGCTGCGCATCATCGGCAGCAACAACACGCTCAATCTGACCAATCTCGACAGCGTCGACATCCAGGGCAACAAGAACCTGGTACTGGCACGCGAGGTGAAGCAGGTAAGGTTTTCTGGAAATGACAACACCGTCAATCCGTCCAGCACGCCCACCCTGGATGACCGCGGCAGCGGCAACAAAGTGATGTAAGCCGCGCGGCGCGTGGTTGCCGATGGGGCTCGCGTGGCCGCTTGGGGAACACTGCCGACTAGCGGTGATGTAATGCAGGCGCCCTTGCTGCCAGAGCATCAAGCCGATCAGCGAAAAACGCAGGCGCTGCATACCAGCGCGGACTGCGTCAGTACGTCGATCGGCGCCGGCCGATCAGGGCCGCCGCGCCGCCACCAGGGTCACTTCACGCGGCTTGGCGGCGCCCCGCACGATCACGAACCGCAAGGTTTCGCCGACCTTGCGATTGACCGCCGCCTTCAGCACATCGGCCTTGCTGCCTGCCACCGGGATACCCTGCGCCGACACGATTGCATCGCCGACCTGCAGACCGGCCGCGGCGGCCGGCGATGCCGGCTTGATGCCATCGATCTTGACCGACGTAAGGGTGGGGTTGAACGAAAAGCCTTCGCTTTCCACGGCAAAACCCAAACCGAATCACCCCTTCTGTTCCGCTGCCTGCACCGCACCGCTGATGCTCAGCACGGCGGTCAGCAACAATGCACCCGGTTTCCAACGACGCATCTGTCAGTTCTTTGTCGAAAGCAGCGCGTACGCCGCTGCGGTGCCCCAGTATCGGGCTCCTGATGCGGCGCGCTCATGTGCCATCGGACACCCGCCCTTGCGTCACGGCACGGGCGGGCACCCGGCCACCGTGCGGGCTGCATGGCGCCGCAGCGTTGTAGCGTTGTGATGTGACCGACAGCCGCCCGCAGTCATCCGCACCGCACAGGCCGAATTCACCACGTCCCTGAAGCCCTGCCTGTTGTCGCCCCAAGCGCAGGTGCAGATCCGGCGCAAGCATCGGACAATAGCGGCAGTCGCGCCGGCCCTGCCCGCGCTCCCAGTTTCCCATCGATCCCTGCAAGGACCCCCCATGGCTGCACGCAAGGCAAACCCTCCCGTCATCGAAGTCCAGGCCCGCCCGGGCCAGCCGTTGGGCATGCCGGTCGAACGCTTTCTGCGCAATTACTGGCACAAGCACCCGCTGCTGATCCGCAATGCCTTCGCGGACTTCGCCTCGCCGCTGCAGCCGGAAGACCTGGCCGGGCTGGCCTGCGAAGACGGCGTGCTGGCACGCCTGATCAGCCACGACCGCGCCACCGACAGCTGGGATGTGCGTACCGGCCCGTTCCAGGAAACCGATTTCCCCGGCCTGCCCGACCACGACTGGACCTTGCTGGTGCAGGACGTGGATAAATGGGACGCCGACGTGCGTGCCCTGCTGGAACAGTTCCGCTTCCTGCCGCGCTGGCGCATCGACGACATCATGATCAGCTTCGCCGCCACCGGCGGTTCGGTGGGTGCGCACGTCGACCATTACGACGTGTTCCTGCTGCAGGGCCAGGGCCACCGCCGCTGGCAGATCGACGCGCGCGCCGCTCAGGGCCGCAAGGCCACGCCGCTGGCATTCCGCGACGATGTCGAGCTCAAGCTGCTCAGCACCTTCAAGCCCACCCATGACTGGGTGCTGGGCCCGGGCGACATGCTGTATCTGCCGCCACTGGTCCCGCACCACGGCGTGGCAGAAGACGCCTGCCTGACATTCTCCATCGGCACGCGTGCGCCGTCTTCGGCCGAGCTGATCGGCGATTACCTGGACACCTTGATCGCCGATACCGACGAGGCCGTGCGCTATCACGATGAAGACCTCAAGGTGCCGGCCGACCCGTACGAGATCGACGTTACCGCGATGAACCGGGTGGTCGAAGCGCTCAACGCGCTGCGCATGAACGACCCCGATCGCCTGGGCGACTGGTTCGGCCGCTTCATGACCACCTACCGCGCCTCCGGCGACGTGGTGCCCGCGCCCGAGCCGATCCCGCGCGAAGCGGTGGAACAAGCGCTGGAAGAAGGCGTGCTGCTGCACCGCCACCCGTGGTCGCGGCTGGCCTGGCGGCGTGCCAAACGCGGCGCCACGCTGTTTTGCAGCGGTCTGGAGTTTGCGCTGTCGGCCAAGGACGCGTCCCGTCTGGCGGCAGCCGAAGAGATCGACGGCGCGCTGTACGCCCAGCTGTCGGTTCGCGGCCGCGAGGTGGTGCTGGAACTGCTGGCCCAGGGCCACTACCAGCGCGCCCACGAAGACGCCGGCGGGGACGTCGCCGACGACGACCACGCGCTGAGCGTGTCGGCCGGCCACGACCACGAAGAGGCCGAGGACGACGCACCGGAAGCGGACGGCCAGATCGATGCCGACGCCGATGTCGAACAGGTCGCCGACGACGCCGACACCCCGGCAGAAGTGCTGGATGCCGCGCAGGATAGCGCTGTCGAAAGCGACGCCGACGCCGAGCAGGACGACGACAGCGACATCGCCGACAGTACCGATTCCGACGACAGCGACCACGCCAGCAAACCGGCATGAGCCCGCACGCCAGCCCGCAGATCGTCACGCTGCACCCGGCCTCCGACGCCGCGGCGCTGCGTGCGCTGCGGCTGGCCTGCGTCACCGGCAGCGCTGGCGACACCGGCGATGCCGACTGGGACGCACTGGACCCGCTCAGCCTGCACCTGGCCACGCGCGTCGAAGGCCAGCTGGTCGCCTCGGTGCGGCTGACCGCCGACCGTCGTCTCGACCGGCTCGGCGTTCTGCCCGACTGGCGCCGCCGCGGGCTGGCGGATCCACTGCTCGCTGCCGCCATCGAAACGGCCCGGCGGCACGGCTGGCCCAGCCTGCATGCCCACGTCACCCCCAGTGCCCAGGCCGTGTTCGCGCGCCTGGGCTTTTTGCCTGACGCCACCCCAGATTCCCTGTCGGCGCCCATCGCATTGATGCGCGATGTGCCCGGCATCGCCATGCAGCGCCGCCTCGATGGACCGATGGCAGTCGACACCCTGGCCGCAGCCCTGGCCGCCACCACCGGGCTGCTGTGCGCCGCGCGCCGCCAGGTGCTGATCTACACCCGGGCGCTGGACCCGCCGCTGTTCGACAACCCCACCGTCCTCGATGCGCTGCGCCGCTTCGCCACCGCCCGTCACGACAAACGCGTGCAGGTGCTGGTGCAGGACACCGCCGGCGCCGCTGCCGGCAGCAGCGCGATGTTGCGTCTGGCCCAGCGCCTGCCCAGCGTGTTCCGGTTCCGCGCCGTCAGCGATCCTGTCGATACCAGCTATGCGTCGGCATATGTGGTCGGCGACGACGCCTACTACTTTCGTCCAACAGGTCATCGTTTCGATGATGGCGAGACCTGGTTGTCCGGTGCAGCCCGCAGTCGCCAGCTGGAGCGCGAATTCGCGCAGATATGGGAGCGCAGCGCGCTTTGGAACGAGCCGCGCGTGCTCGGCATCTGATGCCGCAGCGCCCTTCGCACGTAGGCCGAACGCAATTGGTCTACCCCGCCGGTCAGCTTGCAGACGCCCCCTGACTAGCGCAAGGGGGTATAATTTTTCGAGATTTGATACCGACCGATAGGGCATCTCGCCCTGCCGCTTCCGCACAATCATCCCCACAGCAGACCCGACTTACCATCGTGGATAATCTCCTAAAGCAGTTCGCGCAGTCATCGCAGCTCGCCGGCGGCAACGCCGCCTATATCGAGGATCTGTACGAGCAGTACCTCGTCGCCCCGGACAGTGTCGATCCGAAGTGGAAGAGCTACTTCGATGGCTTCGAAGGTCGCGGTGCCGGTGATGTACCGCACTCGGCAGCCATTGCCCACATTCTCACTGCCTCCAGGCAAGCAGCCCACGCCGGAACCGGTGCGGGCGCCAGCGACGAGCGCGAGCGCAATGTCGGCCGCCTGATCACCGCCTACCGCGCGCGTGGCCACCTTGGCGCGCAGCTCGACCCGCTGGGCTTGACCCCGCCGGTCAACCCGCCCGATCTGGACCTGCCGTTCCACAGCCTCTCGCAGGCGGATCTGGAAAGCGAGTTCAGCACCGGCGGTGTCGGCGGCCAGCCGCGGATGAAGCTGAAGGATCTGCTGGCCCGCCTGAAGGCGACCTACGCCAGCAGCATCGGCGCAGAGTTCATGCATATCCAGGAATTCGACCAGCGCCAGTGGATCTACAAGCGCCTGGAAGATGCCGGCGGCAAGATCGCAGGCGATGCGGCCAGCCGCAAGCGCACCCTGGAACGGCTCACCGCCGCCGAAGGCCTGGAGCGCTACCTGCACACCAAGTATGTCGGCCAGAAGCGCTTCTCGCTGGAAGGCGGCGATGCCTTGATTCCGATGATGGACGCGATCATCCACCAGTCCGGCAAGGACCAGGTCAAGGACATCGTGATCGGCATGGCCCACCGCGGCCGCCTCAACGTGTTGGTCAACACGCTGGGCAAGAACCCGCGCAAGCTGTTCGACGAATTCGAAGGCAAGTTCGAGCACGCCCACGACGACCGCGCGCACACCGGCGACGTCAAGTACCACATGGGCTTCTCGGCCGATATCGCCGTGGGCGACAGCAACCAGGTGCATCTGGCGCTGGCGTTCAACCCCTCGCACCTTGAAATCGTCGACCCGGTCGTGGTTGGCAGCGTGCGCTCGCGCCAGGAGCGCTTCGGCGATGCCGAACGCAAGACCGTGTTGCCGATCCTGATCCATGGCGACGCGGCATTCGCCGGCCAGGGCGTGGTGATGGAGCTGTTCCAGATGTCGCAGGCACGTGGCTTTGCCGTTGGCGGCACCGTGCACATCGTCATCAACAACCAGATCGGCTTCACCACCAGCACCCGCGACGACGCCCGCTCCACGCTGTACTGCACCGACGTGGCCAAGATGATTGGCGCGCCGGTCTTCCACGTGAATGGCGACGACCCGGACGCGGTGATGTTCGTGTCCACGCTGGCCTATGAATTCCGCCAGCAGTTCAAGAAGGACGTGGTCATCGACCTGGTCTGCTACCGCCGTTGGGGCCATAACGAAGCCGACGAACCGGCAGCGACCCAGCCGGTGATGTACCAGACCATCCGCAAGCACAAGACCACCCGCGAGCTCTACGCCGCCAAGCTGGAAAGCGACGGCGTGCTGAGCGCCGACGAGGCCAAGGCGCTGGTGGACGGCTACCGCAACAAGCTGGATTCGGGCGAGTACACCACCGAATTGGCCAAGCGCAAGCCGGACGAATTCGCCATCGACTGGTCCAAGTATCTGGTCGGCACCGCTGCCGATCCGGTGGACACGCGCGTCAAGCGCGAACAGCTGGATCGTCTGGCCAAGCTGATCACCACCATTCCCGAAGGCGTCGAGCTGCACGCCCGCGTCGCCAAGATCTACGACGACCGCGTCAAGATGGCCGCCGGCGATCAGCTGGGCGACTGGGGCTTTGCCGAAAATCTGGCCTACGCCACGCTGCTGGCCGAAGGCCACAAGCTGCGTCTGGTCGGCCAGGACGCCGGTCGCGGCACGTTCTTCCACCGTCACGCGATCCTGCATGACCAGAAGACCGACAACTACTACCTGCCGCTGCGCCAGCTGGTCGAAAACCCGGAAGACGCCACCATTATCGATTCTCTGCTCAGCGAAGAAGCGGTGATGGGTTTCGAGTACGGCTATTCCACCACCGACCCGAATGCGCTGTGCATCTGGGAAGCGCAGTTCGGCGACTTCGCCAACGGCGCGCAGGTGGTGATCGACCAGTTCATCGCTGCCGGTGAAGCCAAGTGGGGCCGCATCGCGGGCCTGTCGCTGTTCCTGCCGCATGGTTACGAAGGGCAAGGCCCGGAGCACAGCTCCGCACGCCTGGAGCGCTTCCTGCAGTTGTGCGCGCTGGAAAACATGCTGGTGTGCGTGCCGACCACCCCGGCGCAGTGCTTCCACATGATCCGCCGCCAGATGCGCATGACCACCCGCAAGCCGCTGGTGGTGATGACGCCAAAGTCGTTGCTGCGCCACAAGCTGGCGGTGTCGAGCCTGGAAGAACTGGCCGAAGGCGAGTTCCAGCATCTGATTCCCGACGCCAAGGCCGATGCCGGCAAGGTCAAGCGCGTGGTGCTGTGCTCGGGCAAGGTCTATTACGACCTGCTCGAAGACCAGACCAAGCGCGGCCAGGACGATGTCGCCATCGTGCGTATCGAGCAGCTGTATCCGTTCCCGCGTGCGCGGCTGGCCGCCGAGCTCAAGGCCTATGCCAACGCTACCGATGTGGTGTGGTGCCAGGAAGAGCCGCAGAACCAGGGTGCGTGGTACCAGATCCGCCACCACCTGAACTTCTGCCTGGCCAGCGGCCAGAGCCTGCATTACGCCGGCCGTGCCCGTTCGCCCTCGCCTGCCGCCGGCCACATGGCCGACCACATCGTCGAACAGCAGAAGCTGGTTGCCGATGCGCTGCTCAATCCGTTCAACGACCAAGTCGCTGAATAACTCCTCTTCCCCTAAGAACGCACACACTAGGACGCTCCCCGAATGGCCACCGAAGTCAAAGTTCCGGTACTGCCCGAATCCGTTTCCGACGCCACCATCGCCAGCTGGCACAAGAAGGCCGGTGAAGCGGTCAAGCGCGACGAGAATCTGGTCGACCTGGAAACCGACAAGGTCGTGTTGGAAGTTCCTTCGCCGGTCGACGGCGTGTTGAAGGAAATCAAGTTCGAAGCCGGCAGCACGGTCACCAGCAACCAGATTCTGGCGATCATCGAAGAAGGCGCCGTGGCCGCTGCGGCGCCGGCTGCAGAGAAGAAGGCCGACGCACCGGCCGCTGCTGTGCCAGCGCCTGCTGCTGCGCCGGCACCGGCTGCTGCCGCGGCACCTGCACCTGCGTCCAAGTCCGCCGCAGATTCGCTGCCGCCGGGTGCGCGTTTCTCCGCGATCACCCAGGGCGTGGATCCGTCGCAGGTCGAAGGTACCGGCCGTCGCGGCGCGGTGACCAAGGAAGACATCGTCAACTTTGCGAAGGCCGGCGGCGTGGGCAAGGCCTCCGGCGCCCGTCCAGAAGAGCGCGTGGCGATGACCCGCGTGCGCAAGACCATCGCCAAGCGTCTGATGGAGTCGAAGAACTCCACCGCAATGCTGACCACCTTCAACGAGGTCAACCTCGCCAAGGTGTCGGCCGCACGCAAGGAGCTGCAGGACGAATTCCAGAAGGCGCACGGCATCAAGCTCGGTTTCATGAGCTTCTTCGTCAAGGCCGCCGCCAACGCGCTGCAGCGCTTCCCGCTGGTCAACGCCTCGATCGACGGCGACGACATCATCTATCACGGCTACAGCGACATCTCGATTGCGGTGTCGACCGAAAAGGGCCTGGTCACGCCGGTGCTGCGTAACGTGGAGCGCCAGTCGTTTGCAGAAGTCGAACAAGGCATCGCCGATTACGCCGCCAAGGCGCGCGCCGGCAAGCTGGGCCTGGACGATCTGCAGGGCGGCACCTTCACCATCACCAATGGCGGCACCTTCGGCTCGCTGCTGTCCACCCCGATCATCAACCCGCCGCAAAGCGCCATCCTGGGCATGCACGCGATCAAGGAACGTCCGATCGCCGAGAACGGCCAGGTCGTGATCGCGCCGATGATGTATCTGGCGCTGTCCTACGACCACCGCATCATCGACGGCAAGGACTCGGTGCAGTTCCTGGTGGACATCAAGAATCAGCTGGAAAACCCGGGCCGCATGCTGTTCGGCCTGTAAGCCTCAAAGCCGCTCTCCCGACGGGAGAGGGGTTTGGGGGCGCCAGGCAACTGCGTCCGACTCGACAATGAAGAACGAGCCGCAGCGAGCCACAGAGGCGAACGATCGGCTGTTCACTAACCCCATTTCGCAGTGGCTCGCTTCACATCGGGAATACCGGGCAGGCGACCACAGCGCACCCTCATCCGGCGCTACGCGCCACCTTCTCCCGACAAGAGAAGGGAAAGGCAAAGGACTCTAGAAATGGCTGAAAACTACGACGTCGTCGTCATCGGTGCCGGTCCGGCCGGTTATCACGCCGCCATCCGCGCGGCCCAGTTGGGCATGAAGGTCGCCTGCATCGACGCGGCACTGGGCAAGGACGGCAAGCCCGCCCTGGGCGGTACCTGCCTGCGCGTGGGCTGCATCCCGTCCAAGGCGCTGCTGGATTCCTCGCGCCAGTTCTGGAACATGGGCCACCTGTTCGGCGACCACGGCATCAGCTTCAACGACGCCAAGATGGACGTGCCCACCATGATCGGCCGCAAGGACAAGATCGTGAAGCAGTTCACCGGCGGCATCGCGATGCTGTTCAAGGCCAACAAGATCACCCCGTACTACGGCTTCGGCCAGCTGCTGCCGGGCAACATCGTCAAGGTCGCCCAGCACGAAGGCGGCGAGATCGAGCTCAAGGGCACCAATGTGATCCTGGCGCCGGGCTCGGAGTCCATCGAACTGCCGTTCGCCAAGTTCGAAGGCGACACCATCGTCGACAACGTCGGCGGCCTGGACTTCACCGCCGTGCCCAAGCGCATGGCGGTGATCGGCGCCGGCGTGATCGGCCTGGAACTGGGCAGCGTGTGGAAGCGTCTGGGCGCCGAGGTCACCATCCTCGAAGCGCTGCCGGACTTCCTGGCGCTGGCCGATGCAGAAGTCGCCAAGACTGCCTTGAAGGAATTCAGGAAGCAGGGCCTGGACATCAAGCTCGGCGCCAAGGTCAGCAAGACCGAGATCACCGGCAGCGGCGATGCCAAGCAGGTGGTTGTCAGCTACACCGACGCAGCCGGCGAGCAGACCCTGACCGTGGACAAGTTGCTGGTGGCCGTGGGCCGCAGGGCGGCAACCAAGAACCTGCTGGCCGAAGGCACCGGCGTCAAGCTCAACGAGCGTGGCCAGATCGAAGTGGACGGGCATTGCCACACCGGCGTCGATGGTGTGTGGGCGGTCGGCGACTGCGTGCGCGGCCCGATGCTGGCGCACAAGGGCTTCGAGGAAGGCATCGCGGTGGCCGAACTGATTGCCGGGCTGCCGGGTCACGTCAATTTCGACACCATCCCGTGGGTCATCTACACCGAGCCGGAGATTGCCTGGGTCGGCAAGACCGAGCAGCAGCTCAAGGCCGAAGGCGTCGCCTACAAGGCCGGCAGCTTCCCGTTCGCGGCGATCGGCCGTGCGGTGGCCATGGGCGAGCCGGCCGGCTTCGTCAAGGTGATTGCCGATGCCGAAACCGACCGCGTGCTGGGTATGCACCTGGTGGGCGTGGGCGTCTCCGAGCTGGTGCACGAAGGTGTGCTGACCATGGAATTCAACGGCTCGGCCGACGATCTGGCCCGCATCTGCCACGCGCATCCGACGCTGTCCGAAGCAATCCACGATGCCGCGATGGCGGTGAGCAAGCGCGCGATTCATAAGGCTAACTAACCGGGATTGGTGGATGCGGGAGTGGGGATTCGCAACTGCGGCTCTCCGTCCCAGCCCTCTCCGGCAATGACATGGCGCCGGGTGAAAACCCGGCGTTATGTTTTTCAAGCCAGGCAAGAACTCAAACAAATCAGCGCGCCCCCTGCCGATGGCATCACCTGCAATCAACAGCGCTGCCTCGCTTTTACCAATCCCCACTCCCGACTCCCGAATCCCATGAAAAGCATCTGCGTCTACTGCGGCTCCAATGCCGGCAACAAACCCGCCTATGTCGAGCGCGCCACGGTGCTGGGTCAGCGCATTGCACAACAAGGCCTGCGGCTGGTCTATGGCGGAGGCAATGTGGGCTTGATGGGCACCGTGGCCAATGCGGTGCTGGCAGCCGGTGGCGAAGTGACCGGGGTGATTCCGCAGCAGCTGGCCGATTGGGAAGTGGCGCACCGCGGGCTGACCACGCTGGAAATCGTCGGTTCCATGCATGAGCGCAAGATGCGCATGTTCGAGCTGTCCGATGCCTTCGTCGCCCTGCCCGGCGGCTTCGGCACCATGGAAGAGATCTTCGAAATGCTGACCTGGCGCCAGCTCGGCATCGGCAACAAGCCCTGCGCGTTCCTGGATATCGAAGGGTTCTACGCACCGCTGATCGGCATGATCGATCGCATGGTGGAAGAGCGCTTCCTGCATCCGGACCAGCGCGCCGACCTGTGGTACGGCGCCGATATGGAGCAGATGCTCGAATGGATGCAGCACTACACCCCGGCGCAGGCCTCCAAGTGGATCGACGAAAAGCGCCGCTCCACCCTGGTGTAAACGTCAGCCGGCAAGCTTCTGGTGTGCGCTGCCAGCCGGTGGCAGTGCGACAGCGCGCGGATGCAAGCCCTGCGCGCGTCACCGCAGCGGCATGCGCACACGCGGTGCCGGCCAGCACCCCCGCGTGTCGCAGTGCCACTGCAGAACCACCACAGCACCAGCACCAGCACCCAACATCGCACCGATCTGCGAGCTTGTAACCGCAATCACGACGGCTGCGGCAATCGGCGTCACTGCCTCGCATAGAATGGCGGCGATGCTCGATACCCTCGCCGCTGACGCGCACCACAGCCTGGACATCAAGCACAGTCGCTTTCTGGCCCGCGCTGCCGCACTGGACGCTCCCGCACATGCGCTGGAGATCGTGCAGCGCGTGGCGGTGCCGGATGCCACGCATAACTGCTGGGCTTACCGGTTCGGGCAGGACTACCGCTCCAGCGACGATGGCGAGCCGAGCGGCACGGCTGGCCGGCCGATTTTGGCGGCGATCGACGGCCAGGACTTCGATCGGGTGGTGGTCGTGGTCACGCGCTGGTATGGCGGCATCAAGCTCGGTGCCGGCGGACTGGTGCGCGCCTACGGCGGGACCGCGGCCGAGTGCCTGCGGCTGGCGAGGCGACAGCCATTGGTGGCGTTGTCGCAGGTCCAGCTGCAGTGCCGGTTCGACGATCTGGGCCTGGTGCACGCCGCGCTGACGGCCTTTCATGCCGAAAAACTGGACGAACAGTTCGACGCCACCGGTGCCGCATTGTGGGTGCAACTGCCTGCAGATCAGCTCGCCGGCTTGAAAAGCCGCCTGTGCGACGCCACTCGCAATCGTGTCCATCTCTCAACCCCGGAAGCCGCATGACCCAGCCAGCCGCTGCACGTCCCAACCCGTTGCGGAAGCTGGGCAGCCTGCGCACCTTGTGGCCATTCGTGCAACGCCAGCGCGGCCTGTTCGCCGCCTGGCTGATCGCGCTGGCGATTTCCTCGGCCGCCACATTGAGCCTGCCCGCCGCGGTCAAGCGGATGATCGACCACGGATTTTCCGGCGGTTCGCAGATCAACCAGGCGTTTGCGTTGCTGTTCGCCGTGGCGGTGGTGCTGGCATTGGCCACTGCGGCGCGTTTCTATTTCGTCGCGCTGCTGGGCGAAAAAGTGGTCGCCGACCTGCGCGGCCGGTTGTACGCGCACCTGATCGGGCTGGACGCCGGGTTTCATGACCGCAGCCGCAGCGGCGAGCTGGTGTCGCGCCTGTCGGCCGACAGCGAACTGCTGCGCGGGGTGGTCGGCACCACCATGTCGGTGGCCTTGCGCAGCTCGGTCACCGTGATCGGCAGCGTGGTGATGCTGTTCGTCACCAGCCCGCGCCTGGCCGGCTTCACCTTGATCGGCATCCCGCTGGCGGTGCTGCCGATCGTGCTCGGCGCACGCCGCCTGCAGAAGATTTCGCGCGCAAGCCAGGACCGCGTGGCCGACGCCAACACGCTGGCAGCCGAAACCCTGGGCGCGGTGCGCACCGTGCAGGCGCATGCGCGCGAGCGTTACGAAAGCCAACGTTTCAGTACCGCGCTGTTTGCCGCCATCGACACTGCAAAAGTGCGCATCCGCACCCAGGCCACCGTGACTGCGGTTGCGATCATGCTGATCTTCGGCGCGATCGTCGCGGTGTTGTGGCTGGGCGCGCACGATGTGATCGCTGGCCGCATGACGCCCGGCACGCTGGGCCAGTTCGTGTTGTACGCGCTGATCGGCGGCGGCTCGGTCGGCGCGCTGGCCGAAGTCTGGAACGAGTTGCAACGTGCCGCCGGCGGCATGGGGCGGGTGGGCGAATTGCTCGATGAGCAGCCGGCCATCGTGGCGCCTGCCGCCCCGCAGGTCTTGCCGCAGCCGCTGCGCGGCGCGATCCATTTCGACCAGGTGGTATTCCATTATCCACAGCGCCCGGACGCACCGGCGCTGGATGGCTTCGACCTGCATGTCAGCCCCGGCGAGACCGTGGCGCTGGTCGGTCCGTCCGGTGCCGGCAAGAGCACGGTGCTGTCGATGCTGCTGCGCTTCCACGACCCGGTCAGCGGCAAGCTGCGCATCGACGACATCGACCTGCGCGACACCGACCCGGTACTGCTGCGCGAACGCATTGCGCTGGTGCCGCAGCAGCCCACGCTGTTCGCCGCCAGCGCCGCCGACAACATTCGCTATGGCCGCCTGCAGGCCAGCGACGCCGAAGTGGAAGCGGCCGCCGCCGCGGCCGAAGCCGATGTCTTCATCCGTGCCCTGCCCCAGGGCTATGCCAGCGAACTGGGCGAGCGCGGCACGCGCCTGTCCGGTGGCCAACAGCAACGCGTGGCGATTGCGCGGGCGCTGCTCAAGGATGCGCCGCTCCTGCTGCTGGACGAAGCCACCAGCGCACTCGACGCACAGAGCGAACGCGCGGTGCAGCAGGCGCTGGACCTGCTGATGGAAGGCCGCACCACCCTGGTCATCGCGCATCGCCTGGCCACCGTGCTCAAGGCCGACCGCATCGTGGTGATGGATGCCGGACGCATCGTCGCGCAGGGCACCCACGCGCAGTTGATCGCCGAAGGCGGGCTGTATGCGGAGCTCGCGCGGCTGCAGTTCATTGACCAATGAGGGTCACCTGACGCTGCGCCGCCAGTGCTGGCACCCGCAGCGCCCTTCCTGTCTCACCGGCCACGCCGGCCGTGCGCTCCCACGCAATCCGACGTAACGATGTGACCCATGCCCCGCCCCAAGACCACGCTTCGCCAGCTGAGCTATTTCGTCGCGCTGGCCGACACCGGCAGCTTCACCCGCGCGGCCGAGCAGATGGGCGTCTCGCAGCCCTCGTTGTCGCAACAGATCCGCGCCTTGGAAGCCATCATCGGCGCGCCGCTGTTCGAACGCGGCGCACAGGCGATCGCGACCCCGCTGGGTCGCGACCTGCTCGACCGCGCCCGTAGCATCCTGCTCGATGTCACCGATCTGGAAGAAGTGCGCGCCACCGCCGCCGATACCTTGATCGGCACCATCCGGCTCGGCGTCTCGCCCACGCTCGGCGCCTATCTGATGCCCAGCCTGGTTGCACGCCTGCATCGCGAACATCCGGCCCTGCGCGTGCATGTGCGCGAAGGACTGCCCACTGCGCTTGCCGCCGGCCTCGGCAGCGGCGTGCACGATCTGATTCTTGCGCAACTGCCGGTGGCCGGCCGCGGCCTGCATAGCGAGCGGCTGTTCCGCGAACCGCTGCACGTGACCATGGCCGCCGACCACCCGCTGCGTACCAAGGCCTGCATCACCCCGGCCGATCTGCGCGGCGCCAATCTGTTGACCTTGATGCCGGAATACCGATTGGCAGAACAGGTCGCTGCGATCGCCATGGATGTCGGCGCGCATGTACTGCGCGATTACGAAGGCACCAGCCTGGATGCGATCCGTCAGATGGCCGGCATGGGCATGGGCCTTGCATTGCTCCCGGACCTGTACGTACGCCAGGAAATCCGCGAAGGCGACGACGTGGTGGTTCGGCCGATCAAAGGCGGGCGCTACTATAGGGAGATCGGTTTGCTCTGGCGGCAGGGTGCCGGTCGCGCGCCAGCCTTCGGTTTGATCGCCAATCTGCTGCGTGCGGTGGCCGCATAGGAAAATCCTATGCGGTGAATAAGCGCCGCAGCCTTGTTCAAGGCCGGCAACTCGTCAATGCTTTACTGAACTCATCAACGGATATCGAATGGCGGCCAAGCGGATCGGATGGCGGGAAGCGGCAAGCTGGCTGGCGGAAATCGTCGGGCCAGACATGCCGTATGTGCGTCTTGCCATGGTGTACGGCGTTGCGATCAGCTTGCTGTCGCTGGCCACGCCCATCTCGGTGCAGTTGCTGATCAACAGCGTCACCAACACCGCCCTGCCCGCCCCGCTGTGGACGCTGTCGGGCCTGTTGCTGGGGTTGCTGCTGCTGATGACCTGCCTGAGCGCCATGCGAGTGTGGATGATGGCGTTGTTCGAGCGTCGCCTGTTCGCGCGGGTGGTGGCCGAGATTACCGTGCGTGCGGTGCACGCACAGAACCCGTTCTTCGCCGACCAGAACCGTGGCGACGTGTTCAACCGCTACTTCGATCTGGTGGTGGTGCAGAAAGCCGTGCCCAGCCTGGCGGTTGGCGCTTTCACCATCGTGCTGCAATCGGCGGTGGGCCTGATCGTCACCAGCTTCTACCACCCGTTTTTCCTGGGCTTCAACGCGTTGCTGCTGCTCATCATCTTTTCAATCTGGATGATCTGGTCGCGCGGCTCGATCCGCAGCGCGGTCGAGCTGAGCCACGCCAAGCACAATGCCGCACACTGGCTGGAAAGCGTCGGCGGCTCCAACGGCTTCTACAAATCCAGCCGCCACCTCAATTTCGCGATGGACCGCTCCGAGGCGGTGACCGCCGCCTACGTTGCACAGCATCGGCGTCATTTCCGCTACACCTTCACCCAGACCGTGGCGTTCCTGCTGACCTATGCGGTGGCCAGCGCGGCGCTGCTGGCGCTGGGCGGCAGCCTGATCCTGCGCGGCGAATTGTCGATCGGCCAGCTGGTGGCGGCCGAGCTGATCCTGAGTGCGGTGTTCTACGGCATTTCGCAACTGGGCGGCTACATGGACGCGTTCTACGATCTGGTGGCAAGTTCGGAAGAACTGTCGCTGCTGTTCGCGATCCCGCAGGAGCGCGCCGTGGTGGCGCCGGGAAAGACGCCCGGCAACAGCGCGGTGCGGCTGGATGGCGTGGTGATCGAAGGGGCGCGGTTCGATTTCGCGCTGGCCGCCGGCGAGCAGCTGGTAACGCTGGCCGACGGCGGCGCCGAGCGCTTGCTGGCGATGGTGCTCAAGCGGCACGTGGTGCCCGAGCGCGGGCTGGTGATGGTGGGCGGCGCCGACATGGCCACCTTCGACATGTACCTGCTGCGTTCGGAAGTGACTGTGCTCGATCGCCCGACCATCGTGGAGGTGACCATTCGCGAATACCTGGCGATGGCCTCGGCCGATGTGACGTCCGAAGCGATGCTCGAAGCCATCGACACGGTGGGGCTGCGCGCGCGCATCGCCGCGCTGCCGCAGGGCCTGGACACCCGGCTTGCTGCTTCCGGCTTCCCGCTGTGGATCGGCGAGGTGATGGCGCTGAAGCTGGCCAACGCGCTGCTGGTGCGCCCGCGCGTGCTGATGTTGTCGCAGCTGTACGACCTGTTGCCCGCCGAGCGCCTGACCCGGGTGCTGCGCCACTTGAAGGAGGCCGGAACCACGGTCCTGCTGTGCACCGGCCGGCCGGAGGACATCACCCTGGATGGCTGGTTCCGGTTGGAGCCCGAGCGCCAGCAACGTTACGCCACCCGCGCCGAACTGATCGCATCCACCCAGGAGGCAGACAATGCAGCACGCCCCTGACCGGATCGCGCACTTCCCTACCCTGGCGTCCATGCGGCCGCCCAGCATCGCCAACGTGCTGGCGTGGATGCTGCTGATCGGCGTCGCCATCGCTGCGTCCATCCTGGCGTTCGCCCCCTGGGTGCAGACTGCCAGTGGCAAGGGCCAGGTGGTCTCACTCGATCCCGGCGATCGCCAGCAACAAGTCACCGCCTTCGTGCCCGGCCGGGTCGAGCGCTGGTACGTGCACGATGGCCAGCTTGTGTCCAAGGGCGACCCAATCGCCCGCGTTGGCGATCTGGACCCGGATCTGCTCGCCCGCCTGGCCAGCGAGCGCGCGCAGGTGGCGGCGGAGATTACCGCCATCCAGCAGTCACGCGCAGTTGCCAGCATCGATGTGGCGCGCAGCAGGCAGCTGCTTGCCGAAGGCCTGGCCGGCCGCCGCGACTTTGAACTCACCCAGATCAAGGTCGCCGAAGCCGATGCCAAGCTGGCCGAATCGCGCGCCAAGCTGACCCGTATCGACATCCAGTTGAACCGCCAGTCCGCACAGCTGGTGCGCGCACCGCGCGACGGCCGCGTGCAGCAACTCAACGCCGCCAGCGGCAGCGCCATGGTCTCGCCAGGCACGGTGCTGGCGGTGATCGCGCCGGAGCGGGTGGAACGCGCAGTGGAGCTATACATCGACGGCCGCGATGTGCCGCTGATCCGTGCCGGCCGCCCGGTGCGGCTGGAGTTCGAAGGCTGGCCGGCGATCCAGTTCAGCGGCTGGCCCTCGGTGGCGCACGGTATGTTCGACGGCCGCGTGCGCGCCATCGACCCTAATGCTGCGCCCGATGGCCTGTTCCGCATCCTGGTCGAACCGGCGCCAGGCAAACCGGCCTGGCCGGCGCTAGAGTTCGCCCGCCAGGGCGGCAAAGTGCGCGGCTGGGTGCAGGGCGAAACGGTGAAGGTGGGCTACGAATTGTGGCGCCAGCTCAATAACTTCCCGCTGGAATTCGGCCGCCGCCCGGCCGCTGCCACGCAGGAAGACGGCAAGGCCAAGCCTGCCGCGTCCAAGTCCGAAGACGACGAGACGGGCAAGAAATGATTGGCCGTCTCGTTGTCCTGCTGATCGCACTCTGCCCCGGTGCGGCAGCTGCCCAGGCCGCGGCACTGACGCTGGATGAGGTCCTGCAGTCGTCGGCACGTTCGGCGCCACAGATCGTCGAGTCGCTGGCAAAGGTGCGCCAGGCCGAAGGCAAGAGCGTCTCGGCCGATGGTGCCTTCGACACCGTCTTCGACATCGAAGGCCGCTCGCGCGAGGCCGGCTATTACGACGGCAGCACGATCGAAACCGGTGCCAAGCGGCCGTTCGAAGAAAACGGCGGCTACTACTACGGCGGCTATCGCTCCTCGCGCGGTGCGTTTCCGGTGTACGAAGACAAGTCCTACACCGACCGCGGCGGCGAAGTGAAGGTGGGCGCGCTGTATGCGCTGTTGCGCGACCGCGTGATCGACGAACGCCGTACCAAGCGCAGCCTTGCCAGCGCCGATATCAACGTGGCCCAGTACGAGGCCGAGATGGTCGCCATCGGCGTGCAGCGCCGCGCGGTGGATGCGTACCAGAACTGGGTCGCGGCCGGGCTGAAGTTGCGTGCCTACAACGACCTGCTGCAACTGGCCGAGCAACGCCGCAACGCGATTTCGCGGCAGGTGACGCTGGGTGCACGCCCCACCATTCTGCTGACCGAAAATGACCAGAACCTGGTCCGTCGGCGCGCCCTGGTGGTGCGCTCGGAACAGGATTTCGCCAACGCCGCCAACGCCTTGTCGCTGTACCTGCGCGATGGCGCCGGCATGCCGCTGATCGTGTCCGCCGAGCGCCTGCCGGCCGACACCTCGGCGTTGGAAGGGCTAGCCGGCGCAAGCAAGATCACCGCGCCGGTGGAGCGCCCGGATTACCGCGCCGTGCTCACCCGCATCGACCAGGCCACCGCGCGCTTGATGCTGGCGCAGAACGATCTGAAGCCGCGCCTGGATGTCAGCGTGGAAGTCAGCAAGGACCTGGGCGTGCCCGGCGTGGGCGGCCCCAACCGCTCGCCGACCGATGCCATCATCGGCTTCCGCTTCAGTGTGCCGCTGGAAAATCGCGCCGCCAAGGGCCGTGTGGCCGAAGCGCGTGCCGAGATCGAAGCGCTGGACCAGCGCAGCCGTTTTCTGCGCGACCAGATTTCAGTCGAGGTCGAATCGATCGTGATCTCGCTCAACGGCGCCGAACGCCTGGCGAAGATCGCCGATGAGGAACGCGGCCTGGCGGATCGCCTGGCCGCCGCCGAACGCCGACGCTTCGAACTGGGATCGGGTGACTTTTTCCTGGTCAACCAGCGCGAGGAAACCGCCAACGATGCGCGCGTGCGCCTGATCGATGCGCAGGCGCGCATTGCATCGGCGCGTGCCGAATTGGCCGCCGCGACCGCCGACCGGGATGCGTTGCAGCTGAGCCGTTGAGGGTTGGAGCATCGGTCCTTGCCGGGCAATGAGCCATCGCCGCTACCCGCCTGACGAGCTCAGGGCTTGCATCACTGCACAACGACGCCTGGGTAACATCTGCGTGCGCATGCTCGCCCTACCGGCCCGGCGCCGGTCGTGCGATCCATCGCGATCTGCACTGCAACCCAGGATCTTTCGGAGGTGCGCATGTCTTTCCGGCAATTTCCCGCAATCGGCGCAGATGGCGAACCTTACGTCATCATCGAATTCCGCGATGAGCAGCAGCCACGTACGACCGCGCAGTCGGCGCCCCGTTACGAACTTCCCGACGGCCGCCATCTGCAGCGGCAGGGGCAGCGTTTCGTGACCGACGGCGGCGAACTCCGCCTTTCCACCCTCTGAGACGACGTTGGTCAATTTTTGACCACACACCGCACAGGCCTTGCGACGCAGGGGCTGTGCGCATTTATCCACATGCTTGTGCAAGTTTCATCCACACCCTGTGTGGATGAAATGGCCAACTCAGGTGGGAACTGCCCACATCAGGTGCGGACTACGTGATGCAGGGGACGTCTGCTCGCAGACGCGTGTAGCACCAGGTCACCAGGTGCGCGTATGCCGCCGATGCCGAACGCGCCACGTCAAAGCACGCACTCGCATCGCTAATCAACGCGGTCGCAACGCTCCAGCACCCGCCCGATACCACTGCGATCGATCTCGCCAGCGGCCTGGGCCAGCGCAGCGCGATCGCTGCCCGGTTCGAAACCGATACGGAAATGCAGCTCGCCTACGGGTGTGCGCGATGAGTGGATCGACGACAGGTTCACGCCGTGCCGCTCGAACACATGCAGCAACGCACGCAGCGAACCGGGTTGGTCTTCCGGTAGATACACACTGAGGGTCAGCGGCTCGGTGAGATCGGCCAGCAGATAGCCGACGCGCTCATAGGTGTAATTGCCTGCTGCAAGCGCGTCATGCTGCAAGGCCTGCGCGTTGTCATGCAGAAATTGGCTGCGGAATTGCGCACGCGCCGCATCGTCGCCTTGCGCCACCAATGCGCGCAGCTGCTGCAATTGCAGCAACAGCCGGTCGAGCATTTCGCCGACATACGGGTTACCGAACTGGATGTCTTCGTAGATCGACGGGTTGAGCGAGAGAATGCGCGCAATGACCGCCGTATCCAGCTCGAACGAGGCCGAGCGATACGGCATCAATGCCTGCAACTGCCCCAGTAGCGGCGCGTAATCGCGCAAGGTGCCGGCCTGCGCCAGATGCGTGGCATGCACCATGGCCTGCACCAGCGCCATCACCCGGTCGTGGTGCTCGGGCGTGGCGTACACGCACTCGGCTTGCAGCGCGCTGCACAGGCTCTGCACCCATGCCGACCAGTGCTGCAACCGCGCTTCGCAGACCACCATGACACGCCCTTTCAAGGTTGGCGATTTGGGCGGTGCGGTCATCGGATGCAGGCCGACCACTTCCGCCTGCGACGCCAGCATCGCGGCGACCGGCGCCTGCTTGATCGAGGTGACATCCAGCCACAGCTGCGACGCAGCGCGCGCGCCGGCCAGCTGCACATACCGCTCGATCAACGCGGCGGTCTGGCGAATCGGCGCAGAAAACACCAACACGTCCGCACGCTGCGCCAGCGTGACTTCGTCCATGCTGCCATTATCGGCCGGATCGAAACCGATCACCTCCAGCTGCATGCGTGAGCGCAGGAACTGCGCCAACCAGCGCCCGTATGCGCCGGCGATGCCGACGATGCCGACCACCGGCTGCGCAATCATGCCAATCGCTCGACGGCAAAACGCGGTGCAGCGACAAGCGCGGCAGGCGCCGCGGCCAGCACGTCGAACTCTTCGAAACCTGCCGCCAGGGTCGCTTCCAAGGCGCTATGCACGCCGCTGAGCGCGTGCCCCACCGCCTGATCGAACGGCACATCGCGCAGCACAAAGCCGATCAGCAAGGCCATCAACACATCGCCGGTACCGGCCACGTCCACCGGCAGATGCGGTGTCGCCCAGCGATACACCGCCTCGTTGCTGACCGCCAGGGTGACCAGCTCGCCGGCCGCGCCGGCCACGCTATGCGCAAGCACCCACTGCGGCCCACGCGCCAGCAACGCGCGTGCGGCGACGATGGCGTCGTCCTGCTGCAGGCTCGGCATGCCTGTCAAACGGCCCAGTTCGAACGCGTTGGGTGTGACCAACCAGGCATGCGGCAGCAATCGCTCGGCGAAGACGCGCTCCAGCCCGGGTTCCACATAGGGGCCGGTGTGCGTGTCGCCAATCACCGGGTCCAGGCAGTAGCGCAGCTGCGGCGTCTGCGGCAAGGTCTGCTCCAGCCAATCGGCGAAGGCTTCGCCGTTGGCCAGGCTGCCGAAATAACCAGACACCAGCATGCGCGCACGCTGCGGCAGGCCGCGCTCGCTCGCGCCCAGCAACAGATCGGCCAGCCAGTCGGCCGGCAGGATGCGCCCGCGCAGGGTCGCGTAAAACGGCGCATTGCTCAGCAGGGTGGTCGGGACTTCCGCCACACGCAGCCCCAGCGCGCGCAGCGGCGGCATCGCCGCGCTATTGCCGGCATGGCCATAGACCAACTGCGATTGCACCGAGATCACATCGATTGGCGAAGGACCATCCGGGCGCTGGCGGCGACCGTGGACGAGGTGGCTATCGGTTGCATCGCTCATGGAAGGTGCCGTCGTGAGAACAGGACGTCATTATCCGCCGCAAAGCGTTAGCGCGTGGCGTGTCTGCAGTGAGGCGAGGTTGAGTATTGCGCGCTGCGCTGGATGCGATCTTTCGAACGATGCTGACATTCAGGTGGATCGGCTTCACAAGTCTGCGCTGGAGGATCCAGCGCTGTGCGCTGTCCGCGTAACCTGCGTTTTCTGGAGACTGCAACGGTGCCGCTTGCAGGCGGGCGTTGGTTGGCGATAGGTGCGCCGTACCCTCCCCGCATCCGCCCTTCGGGCACCTTCTCCCGAGCGGAGAAGGGTTTTGTTCTGCTGGCACCTCTCGCGGGACTGCTTCCGCGAGTAAGTGCGCTCAGGTCGATCGCTTTTCCAGCACAAGCAGACGCCGCTTACGAGGTCATGCGGTCCCAGAAACCCTTGACGCCATCGATGAAGGTGGCCGACTTGGGCGAATGCTTGCGCGCATCCTCACCGGTGAAGGTTGACTCGAATTGCTGCAGCAACTCGCGTTGATCGGCGGTCAGGTTCACCGGCGTTTCCACCACCACACGGCAGTACAGATCGCCTTCGCTGCGGCTGCGCACCGAGCGCACGCCCTTGCCGCGCAGACGGAACAGCTTGCCGGTCTGGGTTTCGGCCGGAATGCGGATTTCCGCCTCCCCACCCAGCGTCGCCACACGCACGGTGTCGCCGAGCGCCGCCTGCGAAATACGGATCGGCACTTCGCAATGCAGATCGTCGCCGTCGCGCTGGAAGATCGTATGCTCGCGCACGCGCACTTCCACGTACAGATCGCCTGGCGGCGTGCCGGCCGGGCCGGCCTCGCCCTCGCCTGCAAGACGAATCCGGTCGCCGCTATCCACGCCGGCCGGCACCTTGATCGACAGCACCTTGTCTTCTTCCACGCGACCGGCGCCATGGCAGGTATTGCACGGGTTCTGAATCAGCGTGCCGCGGCCGTCGCAACGCGGGCAGCTCTGCTGCATGGCGAAGATGCCGCGCTGGATGCGGACCTGGCCGCGCCCATGGCAGGTGCCGCAGGTTTCGACCTTGCCGTCTTCCGATCCGCTGCCATGGCAGGGTTCGCATTCGATCAGGGTCGGAATCTCGATGCGTCGCTCGATGCCGGCGACGGCTTCTTCCAGATCCAGTTCCAGTACGTAACCGACGTCTGCGCCACGTCGCGCAGCGCGCGGACCGGCGGCGCCACCGCCGAAAATATTGCCGAAGATATCGCCAAAGATATCTCCCATGTCCGGGCCACCCGGCCCACCACCGCCACCGCCCATGCCGTGCTCGAACGCAGCATGGCCATGCGCATCGTAGGCGCGTCGCTTGTTGCCGTCCGACAACACTTCATAGGCTTGCTTGCACTCCTTGAACACCGCCTCGGCAGCAGCGTCGCCCGGATTGCGGTCCGGGTGGTGCTTCATCGCACAGCGCCGATATGCCTTCTTCAGCTCCTCGTCGCTGGCGCCACGGGCCACGCCCAGCACTTCGTAGTAATCGCGTTTGCTCATAAGCGGGGATTCGAGATTCGTGATTTGAGATTCGTTGAAACGCGAAAGCGGACAGCGTGCGCTGGTCCGCCTCGGCGACGCGACGCGTAGAGGATCTCGGGGTGGGGACTCACCCGCACGGCGGCGTGCGAATCACCACTCCCGACTCCCAAATCACGGCTTACTTCTTGTCGTCCTTGACCTCGGTGAACTCGGCGTCCACCACATCGTCGGCGGCCTTGGAGGCCTGCGCATTGCCGCTGGCCGCATCGGCGTTGCCGCCCTGCTCTGCCGCGGCGGCCGCTGCGTACAGCGACTGGCCGGCTTCTTCCAGCGTCTTGCTGCGCGCTTCGATCTGCGCCTTGTCGTCGCCCTTCATGGCGGTTTCCAGATCGGCCAGCGCCGCTTCCACCTTGCCGATCACATCGCCGCCGACCTTGCTGCCATGCTCGGTGATCGCGGTGCGGGTGGCGTGGATCAGGCCATCGGCCTGGTTGCGGGTCTGCACCAGCTCCTGGAACTTCTTGTCTTCTTCGCGGTTGGCTTCCGCGTCGGCGACCATGCGCTGGATCTCTTCATCCGACAGACCCGAACCGGCCTTGATCTCGACCTTCTGTTCCTTGTTGGTCTTCTTGTCCTTGGCCGACACATGCAGGATGCCGTTGGCGTCGATGTCGAAGGACACCTCCACCTGCGGCATGCCGCGCGGCGCCGGCTCGATGCCGGACAGGTCGAACTTGGCCAGCGACTTGTTGAAGCGGGCCTGCTCGCGCTCACCCTGCAACACGTGCACGGTCACGGCCGACTGGTTGTCTTCGGCGGTGGAGAAGGTCTGCGAAGCCTTGGTCGGGATGGTGGTGTTCTTTTCGATGATCTTGGTGAACACCCCGCCCATGGTTTCGATGCCCAGCGACAGCGGGGTCACGTCCAGCAGCAGCACGTCCTTGACGTCGCCGGCCAGCACGCCGCCCTGGATCGCCGCGCCCACGGCCACGGCTTCGTCCGGGTTGACGTCCTTGCGCGGTTCCTTGCCGAAGAAATCGGCAACCGCCTGCTGCACCTTCGGCATGCGGGTCTGACCGCCGACCAGAATCACTTCGTTGACGTCGCTGGCACGCAGGCCGGCGTCGTTCAACGCGGTGCGGCACGGCTCGATCGACTTCTTGACCAGGTCTTCCACCAGCGCTTCGAGCTTGGCACGGGTCAACTTGATGTTGAGGTGCTTCGGGCCCGAGGCATCGGCAGTGACGTACGGCAGGTTCACTTCGGTCTGCTGGCTGGTCGACAGCTCGATCTTGGCGCGCTCGGCGGCGTCCTTCAGGCGCTGCAGCGCCAACGGATCCTTGCGCAGATCGATGCCCTGATCCTTGTTGAACTCGTCCACCAGGTATTCGATGACGCGGTTGTCGAAGTCTTCGCCGCCCAGGAAGGTGTCGCCGTTGGTGGCCAGCACTTCGAACTGCTTCTCGCCATCGACTTCGGCAATTTCAATGATCGAGACGTCGAAGGTGCCGCCGCCCAGGTCGTACACGGCAATCTTGCGGTCGCCGCCGTTCTTGTCCAGGCCATAGGCCAGGGCTGCCGCGGTCGGCTCGTTGATGATGCGCTTGACGTCCAGACCGGCGATGCGGCCGGCGTCCTTGGTGGCCTGACGCTGGCTGTCGTTGAAGTACGCCGGCACGGTGATCACCGCTTCGGTGACCTTCTCGCCGAGGAAGTCTTCGGCGGTCTTCTTCATCTTCTCCAGCACGCGCGCGGAGATTTCCTGCGGCGCCATGCGCTTGCCATCGCTGGTCTGCACCCAGGCATCGCCGTTGTCGTGCGCCAGGATGCCGTACGGCACGTGCGAGATGTCCTTCTGCACTTCGGCGTCGGTGAACTTGCGGCCGATCAGGCGCTTCACCGCGTAGAAGGTGTTCTTCGGGTTGGTCACCGCCTGGCGCTTGGCCGAGGCACCGACCAGCACTTCGCCATCCTTGGTGTAGGCGACGATCGAAGGCGTGGTGCGGTCGCCCTCGGAGTTTTCGATGACGCGGGCCTTGCCGCCGTCCATGATCGACACGCACGAGTTCGTGGTGCCGAGGTCAATACCAATGATCTTGCCCATGGATACGCTCCTGATGATTCTGTAGCTGTGTCCGGCGACGCCGGGTCTGGCTGAGATGTGGGGGTGGTGCGCAGGTGTTCAAGCCACCGGCGCACATCTGTGTTTCACGCCTGCGCCTGGCAGTTCAGCCGGCGCTGCGATTCAGTCGTGCTTGGCCACGACCACCAGGGCCGGGCGCAGCAGGCGCTCGTTGAGCAGGTAGCCCTTCTGGAACACCTGCACCACGTGGCCCGGTGCGATGCCCTCGGCCTCGCCCTGGCTGATCGCCTGGTGCTGGTCCGGGTTGAACGGCTGGCCGACCGGGTCGAGCAGGGTCAGGCCGTTATCGGCCGCGACCTTGAGCAACTGCTTGTAGGTCATGTCCAGGCCATCGCGCAGCGGGCTGGGCTCGGTGCCGGCGGCACTCAGGCCGGCGTCCAGGCTGTCGAACACCGGCAGCAGCTCGCCCAGCAACTTCTCGTTGGCGAACTTACGCGCGTTCTCGACATCGCGGGCGATGCGCTTGCGCTGGTTTTCCAGGTCGGCGCGCTCGCGCAGGGCGTCGGCCTTGACCAACGCGATCTCGCTGCGCAGCGATTCGATCTCGGCCTTGAGCGGATCGGTCTCGGGTGGGTTCTGGGACAGGTCTTCGGAGTCGAATTCGGGGTGGTCTTGGTTCATGTGCAGTTCCCGGGCAAGCGGAACGCCCGCCCCAACGTCACCCCGTATGTGGGCGCGCGCGCGCGTTTCAAGCAAAACGATCGCGCCGATCGATGCCGGTTATCGCGTACCGGGCGGTTCCATCGCCGCGCCCAGCACCTGCGCGGCGGTCTGCACCAGCGGAATCAGCCTATCGTAGGCCATGCGTTTGGGCCCGATCACCCCCAGTACGCCCAGCACCTGGCCGTTGGCGGTATACGGCGCGGTAACCAGCGAGACGTCTTCCAGCGACACCATGCCGGTTTCCTCGCCGATGAAGATGCGCACGCCCGGCGCCTGGATGGTGCGTTCGAGCAGCTGCAGGATCTCGCGCTTGCTGGCGAAGGCCTCGAACAGTTCGCGCAAGCGGTCCAGGTCCGACAGGTCCTGCACGCCCATCAGCCGGGTCTGCCCGGCCATCACCATGTCCTCGGCATCGGCCGGCACCAACGCCTCGTTGGCCAGGTCCACGCTATGCGCCAGCAGCTGCTCCATCTCGTTCTTGGCCATGCGCAGCTCGCGCAGCAGGCAGGCGCGGATGTCGGCCAGCGCGCGTCCGGCGAACTGCGCATTGAGATAATTGGCCACCCGTTCCAGCTCGGCCGGCTCATAGGCGCGGCGCGGCTCGATTACCCGGTTCTGCACCTCGTTGTCGGCAAACACCAGGATCGCCAGCACCCGGCGCGCGTCCAGCGCCACGAAATCGATATGCCGGAACGCAAACTGCTCGCGCCGCGGCGCGCTGACCACGCCGACGAAGTGGCTCATCGCCGACAGCATCTGCGAGGCGCTGCCCAGCAACGATTGGGTGCCGTTGCCGCTGGCAAGCTCGGCGCGCAGGCGGCGCACCTCTTCCTCCCCGGGCGGCTGCATCTGCACCAGGCTGTCCACGAACACGCGGTAGCCATGCGCAGTGGGAATGCGCCCGGCCGAGGTATGCGGGGAGCTGAGCAGGCCGACGTCTTCCAGGTCGGCGAGAATATTGCGAATGGTGGCCGGGCTGACATCCAGCCCCGCGTGCTGGGCCAGCGTCTTGGAGCCCACCGGCTCGCCATCGCGGATATAGCGCGCAATCAGCGTGCGCAGCAACTGGCGGGCGCGGGGGTCGAGCATGGGTGACTGGGGCGCGCGCATGGGATCATCCGGTGAGACTGGGCATAGATAATGTCTGGCCCCGGGGATGGCAAGCGTCCGATTCCCCGTTGGCCCCTTCCACCCTAAGCTTCCCCAAAGCGTTCACACTCGACCTCATGCTCAGACACCTCTCGATCAAGGATTTCGCCGTTGTTCGCGCCACCGAACTGGAATTCGGGCCGGGCATGACCGTGGTGTCGGGCGAAACCGGCGCCGGCAAGTCGCTGATGGTGGACGCGCTGGGCTTTTTGTCCGGCCTGCGCGCCGACAGCGGTGTGGTCCGCCACGGTGCCGACCGCGCCGAACTGTCGGCCGAATTCCAGCTACCGGCCGAGCACCCGGGCCTGAGCTGGCTGGCCGACAACGAACTCGACGACGAAGCGCAATGCCAGCTGCGCCGCATCATCCGTGCCGACGGCGGCTCGCGCGCCTGGATCAACGGCCGCCCGGTCACTTCTTCGCAGCTGGCGGAACTGGCCTCACGGCTGGTCGAAATCCATGGCCAGCACGAACATCAGGCACTGATGGCCCGCCACAGCCAGCTCGCCCTGCTCGACGCCTATGCCCGCAACAGCGCCCGGCGCGAGCAGGTGCGCCAGGCCAGCCAGCGCTGGCAGGCGCTGTTGGACGAGCGCGATGCATTGTCGGCGCAAGGCGATGTCTCCGACCGGATTGGCTTTCTCGAGCATCAACTTGGCGAACTGGAACGCGAGGAACTGGATCCGGCTGCGATCGCCGCATTGGACGTCAATCACCGCCGTCAGGCGCATGCCACCGCGCTGATCGGCGCCTGCGACAGCGTGGCCCAACAGCTCAACGGCGACGACGGCGCCAGCGCCCTGGGCCTGTTGCAGGGCAGCCGCCACGATATCGCCCGTGTCGCCGAACACGAGCCACGCCTGGGCGAAGTGGACGCGCTGCTGGACAGCGCCGTCATCCAGATCGAAGAAGCGCTGGCCCTGCTCGACCGCGTGCGCGACGACCTGGAGGCCGACCCGGCCCAATTCGAAGCCATGGAACGCCGCCTGGGCCGGCTGCACGACCTGGCGCGCAAACACCGCGTTGCCCCGGACGAACTGGCCGCGCACCGCGACCACCTGAGCGCCGAAGTCGAGAGCCTGCGCGGTGCGGACGAGCGCCTGCAACAGCTGGACAAGCACATCGAAACCGCCACTGCCGCCTGGCGCAGCGCCGCCGGCGTGCTCAGCGACAGCCGCAGCACGGCCGCCGAGGCGCTGTCGGCCGCCACCACCACGCTGATCGGCGAGCTCGGCATGGGCGGCGGGCAGTTCCTGATCCAGCTGCAGCCGCACGACAGTGCCCGGCCGGACCCCAATGGCGCCGAACGGGTGGAGTTCCTGGTCGCCGCCAACGCCGGCCAACCGCCGCGCGCCCTGCGCAAGGTCGCCTCCGGCGGCGAGCTGTCGCGGATTTCGCTGGCGATCGAAGTGGCCGCGCTCGGCCTGGACAGCGTGCCGACCATGGTCTTCGACGAGGTGGATTCGGGCATCGGCGGCGCGGTGGCCGACATCGTCGGGCAGAAGCTGCGCGCACTAGGCGAAGAACGCCAAGTGTTGTGCGTTACCCACTTGCCGCAGGTCGCGGCCAAGGGCCACGCGCATTACCGGGTCAGCAAGGCGCCGGTGGACGGCATGACCCAGAGCGCGGTCGAACTGCTCGGCCCGCAGGCCCGCCAGGAAGAACTGGCGCGCATGCTGGGCGGCGTGGAAGTGAGCAAAGAGGCCCGCGCGGCCGCCCGCAAGCTGCTGCAGAGCGCCTGATCGGGGCGAGCGGCGCCAAACCGCACTGCGTTGCGCAGGTGCGTCCACTGCTTTGCGCATCTGCGCAACGCTGCACAAAGGGCGGCTGGGGGCATAGACCGGCACCCCCCTTCACAAATGCGATCTCCAAACGCACAAGGCGGCCGAAGCCGCCTTGTCGCTAACGCACGCGGTGGCGCGTACTCAGCGCAGACGCTTCTTGCGCACGTACAGCACCAGCGAATGCTCTTCCAGCTCGTAGCCGTGCTTGGCGGCGATCTGGCGTTGCAACGCCTCGATCTCTTCGCTTTCGAACTCGATGACGTGGCCGGTGTCCACATCGACCATATGGTCGTGGTGACCGCCGCGGTCCAGTTCGTAGACGGCCTGGCCACCTTCGAAATTGTGCTTGAGCACCAGGCCGGCGGCCTCGAACTGGGTCAGCACGCGGTACACCGTGGCCAGCCCGATTTCGTCGCCGTGGTCGAGCAGTTGCCGGTAAATGTCTTCTGCGCTGAGATGATGGTGATTGCTCTTCTGCTCGAGCAATTCCAGGATCCGCATGCGCGGATGGGTCACCTTGAGCCCGACTTTGCGCAGGTCGTGGGTTTCCATATGTTCTCCGTTCATTGGCGATTTAGCGCCAGCTGCCATCAAACGGGTCGCGGCGACCGGCAGGAGTGTATCATCGGCGTGATTTCCTCAGGACTTATTCCCCGATGCGCAATTTCCTGCTGGTCGCCGCCGTTGTTCTTTCCACCGCTGGCTGCGGCATCATCTACAAGCAGCCGATCTACCAGGGCAATCTGATCAAACAGAATGCCGTGGAGCAACTGCAGGTAGGCCAGAGCAAGCAGCAGGTCAGCGCGTTGCTGGGTACCCCCTCGATCCCCGACCCGTTCCATGCCCAGCGCTGGGACTACACTTCCACCCAACGCGTGGACCGTCTGGCGCGCACCGAGATCAAGAACTTCACCGTGTTCTTCGAAAACGAGCAGGTCACGCGTTGGGAAGGCGACTATTTTCCGTCGCAGGACGAGCAGCTGGCAAAATCCGCGCCCAAGCAATTCGGCCGTAACCTGGCCCGCGACAAGAAGAAGCAGCGCGGCCGTTGATCTCCTTGCCCGGCGATCCTGCGATCGCCCGAGGGCTGGCTGGAACTCGAGAACGCATCCCGTTGAACGGATGCGTTTTTTGTTGCCCGGTCGGAAAGATGTGTTCGCTCAGAGTTGCAGCGCTGGTCAGGCTCGCTTCTTCGTAGGTCAGCCGTCACGGCGCATCGCTGCCTCGACGCGCTGCTTGCCACCGACACCTCGGTGCCGACACTTCGCGCGTTCGCCAGGCGCCTCGCATCGACAAGCACGTATTGAGCCCAATCGATACTTCGGCTCATTTCAATGCAGTGATTTGAAGAGTTCGCTGTACCCAGTCCGCGTGTGCGTGACAGCACCGGCAGACAACTAGGTAGGGGGACCGGCTTTTTTGCTTGGCCCGGCACGGCGACGCCGCGCCTCCTTGGGATCCAGCAGCAGCGGCCTGAGCAGTTCGACCCGGTCGCCGTCGCGCAACCGCTGGTCCGCACGCGCGATCAGCCCATGCACCGCATGCGCGGCAGGCGCCTGCTGCAACGCCAGACCGGACGCGGCAACCGCCTCGGCCACCGTTGCGCAGTCGGGCAACTTCAGCTGCACCGACTGATGGCGATCCGGCCAGGCCAGCACGACTTCAATGCGCATACAGCAGTGCGGCCTAGGTGTCGCCGCGGTCGGCGACGCGCACGAAATCGTTCACCATGCGGTCGGCCAGGCCCTGGAAGCCCAATGCCAGCGCCGGGCCCAGCAGGCGCGAGCTGGTTTCCACTTCAAGGGTCAGGCTCACCTTGCAGGCGTTCTCGCCCAGCGCCTGGAACTCCCACAGGCCTTCCAGGCGCTTGAACGGCCCGTCGCGCAGGTGCATCACGATGCGTTCGGGGCGCTCGAGGATGTTCTCGGTGGTGAACCAGGTGCGGAACGACCCCAGGCCCAGATCCAGGCGCGCCACGATGTGCGCATCGTCCTGCTCGAGCACGTGGGCAGCGTCGCACCAGCCGAAGCGGCGCGGATAGGCGGCGACATCATTGACCAGATCGAACATGCGGGAGGCGCTGTGTTCGACCAGGGCGCTGCGACGGATGGTAGGCATTCGCTAACTTGTGAAAGACGGAAGATCGTTTGACGACACCGAATCGGCGACAATGGCGTCATGAGCAAGCAACCATCCAAGGATAAAGCAAACGGCGCGAAGGCCACGAAAACCATCGCGCTGAACAAGCGTGCGCGCCACGAATACCACCTGGAAGAGCGCTACGAAGCCGGTCTGGCGCTGCAGGGCTGGGAAATCAAGGCGATCCGCGCCGGCCGCGCCAACATCGTCGACGGCTACGCGTACGTGCGCTCCGGCGAGATTTACCTGATCGGTGCCCAGATCACCCCGCTGATCCAGGCCTCCACCCACACCGTGCCGGTGGAACGTCGCGACCGCAAACTGCTGCTGCACCGTGCCGAGATCGACAAGGTGCTCACCCGCGTGGAGCGCGAAGGCTACACCCTGGTGCCGACCGCGCTGTACTGGAGCAGCAACAAGGTCAAGCTGGAAATCGCGCTGGCCAAGGGCAAGCAGAATCACGACAAGCGCGACGCCGCCAAGGACCGCGACTGGCAGCGCGACAAGCAGCGCGTGATGCGGCGGCATAACCGTGATGCCTGAGGCGCCGGGATTCGGGATTGGGAATTAGGGATTCGTTGCAGCGGTTGTGCGTGAACTGGCACATCGCTGGCTTGCGATCCACTCAGGCAGCAAGGCAAGGCATGGCCTTGTTGCCCTTGCGAATCCCCAATACCGACTTCCGATTCACGTCTTTCCAAGCATGCGCATCAAATTCGGCACACCCCTGCCCTGCACGTAACGGTCGCGCTGCAGGTCGGTACTGGTGTCCAGCAGCAGTTGCTTGACGCGGTCGGGGAAGCCGATGAACTCGCGGCGCGCCGATAAAAACCCGGCCAGCACACCGGAGACATGCGGTGCCGCCATGCTGGTGCCGCTCATTTCAACCATCAGGCTGGCCGGGTCTTTCGGGTCGAAGTCGTAGTAGGCCGAGACGATCTTTTCGCCCGGCGCCACCACGTCGGGCTTGCCGCGGCCGTCGGCGGTGGGCCCGCGCGAAGAGAAATACGACACGCCATAGTTGTGCGGGCTGCTCTTGTGCACCGAGCCCACCACGATGGCGTCTTCCAGATTGCCCGGGTCGCTGATCGACAGATCCATGTTGGCCGGATAGGCATCGCCATCCTTGCCCATCAGCCAGGCCAGCCCTTCGTTACCGGCAGCCACCACCACCAGCACGCCTTGCCGCCATAACCGCCTTAGCTCGTTGCATAGCGGCGTGAAACCGCAGCCGTAGCTTTCCGGGTCGAAATAGCCGCCCAGGCTCAGATTGACGCCGTGGATGACCAGCTCGCCTGCGCGTTCGTTGATTGCAGCCACCTGCTGCACTGCCTTGATCATCCACGAATCGCGGCCATTTCCGGCATCGTCGAGCACCTTGAAGCCGTACAGCTGGGTGTCCGGCGCAATGCCGGCGAACTCCAGTGCACGGCCCGGGTTGCCCTGCGCATCCGGGATCACGGCCTGACAATGGCCGGCGATGATGCCGGCGATATGGGTGCCGTGGCCATGCCGATCGAGCCGGGCAAACGCAGCGCCATCGGCGCGGGTCAGCCGTTTGGGTGTGCCGCGCCGGGTGCAATCCCACTGCGCCACCACGGTGTCGCGCTCACCCTTGGCGAAAAAATGCGGGTGACTGGCAGCGATGCCGGTATCCAGCACCGCCCAGCCAATTTGCTGGCCGCGCGCGCGATAGGCCGTGCGCGCGGCATCGGCATGCAGGACATTGCCGGAGACATGGATCAACGCGCGTTTGCCGGCGTCGCGCCACACCCGCCGAAAGCCCAGCGCGCGGTAGCGATCCTGCAGCGATTCGATTTCGAAGCGGGTCAGCCGCGCGGACACGAAACGCTGCAGGCTGTCTTCCAGTTCGATCGCTTCATCCAGCGCGTCGCCGCTCAGGCCGGTGGTGCGCGCCGCTGCTTCGCGCACATGCTGCAATAACGACGCGCGCACGCCGGCCGGGTCGTTGCCCAGCCTGCGGCGATCCAGTTCGATCAGCACTTCATGTCGGTATTCCGGGCCATGCGCTTCGAGCTGCTCGCTGAGATCCTTGATCAGCACCGCGTTGGACACCGGCTGGTCGAAGCCCACCCCCACGGCCTGGCGCACGGCGGCGCGCACCTGCGGAATCGACAGGTAGCCCGAGCCCGAATGCGGGTTGTGCTGCCAGTCCGGGTTCAAGCGCGCGGCGGACAGGTTTTCAAAACGCCCTGTGGCGTTGGCGATGTCGTCGCTGAGATCCGGGTCCAGCGCGATCGGGTCGCGCGTTTCGGCCACATTGATCCAGCGCTGCACGCACTCCGGGAACGGCAGTTTGCGCGTGCCGGTCCAGCGCTTGAACATGCTGCGCACCTGCGGCAGGCCCAATGGCGAGCCCAGGGTCAGGAACAGGCTGATCTCGCAGTCGGACGCCTGCAGCTGCCGCAGCACATCGAAGGCGATCATCGAGCCCTGGCTGTGCGCCACCACCACGAATGGCCCGCCGCCCGCACGCAGCCGCTGCGCCAGGCTTTCGCGCATCAGCGCCGCGCGCTCCGGCACGAAGAACAGGTCGTGCACGTCTTGCAATAACGCTGCGGAAATCAGCCGCAGCAATACCCGGTTGATCGCATCGATGGCGCCCTTGGCCTGCACGCCGCCAGACGCGGACGCGCCCTCCAGCTCGTCCAGCAACCGATGCAGGTCGGCACGTTCCTGCTCGCTGTGCGCCAGCGCATCGGCCAGCAGATGCAGGTCCTGTTCGCCTGGCACCAGCCCAAGCGTGCTCAAGGCGCGTTGCACGCTCTGATTGAGCGCCGGCCCCACATCGCGCGCATCGCAATTGCCGGGTTCGGCAACCGGATAGCGCTCGCGATTGACCCAATACGCCAGGCGCGTGCGCTCGCCCATCGGCCGCCCGAACAAGGCCTTGTCCCACTGACAGCGCAACACCTCGGCCGGCGGCTTGTTGCCGATGCCATGGATATAGATCACCGTGCGCGCCTTGCCCTGCACGCGCGTCAGCGTGGTGTCCTGCGCCTGCTGCTGCGCGGCCCGGGTTGTGCGCCGAGGACTGGGGGCATCGACGCCTGGTGCACTCTTGCGGGGCGCGCTACGTGCCTGCCGTGGACGTGGGGGCTTGCCTGTCGCCATTGCTTCGCTCCTTGATTACCCGACTTTTCCGCCCGATAGGACTGAAGCCACTGTAAGTGCTGCATGTCTCACCACTTGTGACAGGGCGCCCCGATCCCTACACTGACCAGGTCAGCGTTTTACTGCTTTCCCCGGGGGTGCACTGGTTTCGACGGGGGTCGCGAAGTCGCTTGGCGCATGCCGAGGGGGCAGCTTTCCTCGTTAATCCAGCAGCAAACTTTTAGTTGCCAACGATGACAACTACGGTTCGGACTTCGCTATCGCCGCTTAATTGGCTTTAGTTGTAGTTCTACAGCCGCCTAAGGCGAACCCCCGAACCTACTTGTGCCCGTGCTCGTAGGTGTAGGGTCATTATCACGGAACCATCGGTAGTGGCTGCCTGTCAGCTACCGGTTAGATAAAGCAGGCTGGTTTCCAGGTGCGCTTTGCCAACCGTGCTGCCCGGGAATGAGATCTAACGGAGGGCTAAGCATGTAGTGCTGGGGATGGAGTGCTTCCGGACGGCGGTTCGATTCCGCCCACCTCCACCATCTGATCGCGGAAAAGAGCAGTAAGTGCTTGATTTCGCGAAGGTTAGGCCCGGGGTTTGATGTTCAGTTTGAGCCTGCGTTAGGTATCAAACGAGGTATCAAACCCCGTGCCGAAGCCTTATTTTTTGCGCCGCCCTGCTGGGCTCTATGTGCGCTTTTTCGTCCCGACCGACCTGCAAGCCTTCATCGGCTCGCGCTACCTTGTCCGTCCCGTTCACTTGGCCCTTGGTGATGCTGCCCGACTGGCCGTAGCTCGAACGGCTGTGGCACTCTCGGAAGCATTCGATCAGATGCGGCAAGGAGCGGGCATGCAGGACGATTTGCTGAGCCAGGCTCTGGCCGCGTTGCAAGGGAACGAAGCCCGCCCCTACACCATCAAAGTCGGTGGCGTGGAGCTCTCTGCCAACGGAGCTGAGGATCACGCCCGGCTGCTGGACGCACTGAAACACCTCCCTCTTCAGCAACTGGCTTCTGTGAAAAGCGCAGGACCGCTGCTGTCAGAGCGCGCCACCATCCACATCAGTGAAATGCGGCGTGTGGGGCGAAGCGCGAAAAACGTGCTCGACACCGAGCACAGCCTGGGACTGTTTGTGGCCCTTGTCGGCGACAAGCCAGTCGAAGACTACAAGACCGATGACGTCCGAAAGTTCCTGGATGCGCTTGAGCACTACCCGAGCAACGCTACCAAGAAGGCGGTGTTCGCTGGCCTCACCCCTGTCCAAATCCTGAACAAGGCACGGCAAGGTGGTCATGAAGTGCTGAGCATGCGCACCAAGGAAAAGCATCGGGATCGTATTGCGTCCTTTTTCAACGCCTTGGCGAACGAAGACCTGATTAGCAAGGCGCCTCACAAAGCCATCCTCAATCGTGCCAAGTCGCTTACCGACGAGCCGAGCCGTGATCCGTTTAGCCAAGCCGAGCTTGAAGCGCTGCTTGAACTGAACGCGTTCACTTCCTGGGCCAGCAAGTATCCACATCGGTGGTTTGGCACGCTCCTGGGATTTGCAACGGGCGCTCGCGTCAATGAGGTCGCTCAGCTCTATGTTGACGACATCGGCAAGGTCGGCGACTTCTGGGGCGTGCATTTCCGGGGAGCCAAGCCGGATCAGCGCTTGAAGAACCCCCACTCTTCCCGCTTTGTGCCCCTGCCCACATCCCTGATCGAGGCTGGGTTCTTGGTCTACGTGGATGAGGTCAAGCGCGCAGGCTTTGAACGACTGTTCCCGCACTTGCCCTACAACGCCGAAAACGGCTATGGCGATGCGCTCGGGGATCAGTTCCGGGCCTATGCGATTAAGCAAGGGCTGACCCAACGGCTCAAAAGCTTTCACTGCTTTCGACACACTCTGTCCAACTCGCTGGTCAATGAGCACGGCATTTCGCTTCCGATTTCCCAGCAAATCACCGGCCACGAGTTGACGCTTCCACCGGGCTTGAAGCATTACGTTGATCCGCCTTCTGTCCCCGCTCGCTTTTTGGCCATTGAACAGTTTGGCCCTCCGCTTCCCTTGCCCGCCTACACGCCAGGGCAATTTGATCGTGCGTTCAAGCAGGTTCGCCACATGGAGCGACGGCGCGAGCAGGCGGCAACGAAGAGGACGACCAAGACGCGGGCAACTGGTTGGAGGAATTGAAAGTCCTAGGCACTTACCACCCTAGACTTTTGCCAAGAACGTCAACGTCATCCATTTTTGCAAAATCGAGATCTAGCTTCGCGGCAAGCCTGCAAAGCATCGGAATCTTCTGAATAACACAAGGAGTCATCTTGAACACGGAATGGAACGCCCCACCCAAGCCCGAGTCGGACCACGACTTTGATCAAATGATGATGGGTCTGGACGAGCACTTCAACGCTTTAGACTTGCATATCCATCAACGTCCTGGCAATGCGGCTATTCTCATTGCCCAAACTTACGGCAAAGGACAAAAAATTATTCTTTTTGGCGGCGATCCTTCTAGTGACAGCCGACCATTTTCTGCGGCCTGGCTCTCTCAACGAGCTCACTCCTGGTATGAGCGTCGATATGGGGAAGACATCAAAGTTCTACCTTCATTGGGCTTTTTCATCATTCCACTTGAACACCGCGCATGGAAAGTGCGTGGACCTTACAGCTACGGCAGCTTACGCTTGATGTGTGATCGACGCCTTCATCAAGGAGAAAACGAAAACATCATTAGTCGCGGCCCTATCGATGTGAACATGCTCGATTGCTTTGAGGGAATGACTCAGTCGTATGCTGACACGTTGGATGAAAAAGCACTCGATGGAATCGCATCACGCTTTCTCATAGGCTTGAACGCCTTGACATTTCTAGACGCTCTCTCCCAAAGCGATGACCCGCTTTTTCGACAAGCACGCATAGATTACAACCATAGCGTCGAAGCACTGACGAGCGTTGAGCGCAGCTATGGTAAAGCAAGACGAGATACCGCTACATGTGCTGAGAAAGTCATGAAGGGACTTCTCACGAGTAAGGGCATACCTTTCAAATCAAATCATGAACTTGTCAAGCTTGCACAAGCACTCAATGACCAAGGCGATCTTCATGTCGATCTTGAGCTGGCATCCTTGCTCTATACAGATGCAAGTGTGAGCTACGGAAAAGCAGTTTCGAAAGAAGAAGCTCTCGCAGCCCATGCCAATTTACTCCTTTTTTTGTCGGAACTACTTGCTCAGGTCTTTGGGAGGGCGTAACAGATTCTTTCCATGCATTGATCACATTTTTCTCTATAACAGTCACCGGCAACAGGTCTGGCCTGAACATCTTGAAGGTCTGACGCTATGATGTGACTTGAAAGAGCTGGAAGTCTTCTAGCTCGCACTTAGGAGTCCTGATGAGCTATACCGCAGAGATTAGTCGCACTAGCCCAACCGCCTTCTTGTTTTTGGTCGATCAATCCGGCTCCATGCAGGAAGTAATGACGAATGGGAAGTCCAAGGCGCAGTTCGTCGCTGACGTGCTCAACCGCACCCTTGCAACACTGATCACCCGGTGCACCAAGTCTGAGGGAACGCGCAACTACTTCGAAGTCGGTGTGCTTGGCTACTCAAACTCTGACGCGCAGAACGGTTTGGCGGGTGCGCTCTCGCACACCGTGCTCCACCCGATCTCTCAAATCGAAGCCAATCCTTTGCGCGTTGAAGACCGAGTCAAGCGGGTCGACGATGGCGCAGGTGGCTTGGTCAGCCAGTCCATCAAGTTCCCGGTCTGGTTTGAAGCACGCGCCTCTGGCGGCACCCCGATGTGTAATGCCATCACCAGCGCAGCCGCTGAACTTGTGGCCTGGTGCGATGCGCATCCAGACAGCTATCCGCCCACCGTTCTCCATGTCACTGACGGCGAATCCACTGACGGTGACCCGGAAGGCCTTGCCCAGCAACTCCAACAAATTGCTACGAATGACGGCAATGTTTTGCTGTTCAACCTGCACGTAAGCGCTAGCGGTGGCGATCCAGTGACATTCCCGATTTCGGACGCTGGTCTGTCTGACAACTACGCCAAACTGCTTTTCCGGATGTCGAGCCCCCTGCCCCCGCACCTGCAACAAGCTGCTCAGGAAAAGGGAATCAAGGCGACCATGGAGTCACGCGGCTTCATGTTCAACGCAGAGACTGCGGAGATTGTGGACTTCTTCGATATCGGAACGCGAGCAGCCCAGCTGCGCTGACCATGTCGATCCAGATCTTGTTCGAAGGCTCTGTTGCCAAACATTTGGACGCACCGGAAGCTAATGAAGACGTCTATCGTTTGGCAGCGGCGTCCGGACGTATCGTGCTGTCTGACGGTGCATCCGAATCATTCGACGCCAAGAACTGGGCCGCGCTTCTTGTGGACCAGTTCTTAGAGCACCCTGCCAATCTGTCTGATGCGATAGCCACATCCACACGGCAATACGAAGCGCTCCATGACGCGCCAAATCTGTCTTGGTCGAAGGCTGCCGCCTATGAGCGCGGCAGCTTCGGCACCCTGCTTGTTGCACAAGACGAGGCCGAACAGCTACGGATCAGGGTCACTGCGATCGGCGATTCGTTTGCCGCGCTCACCGATGGTGAGCAGATGCTCGCGTGCGCTCCCTACCAGAGCTCGGAGCAGTTCTCCCTTCATCCAACATTGATCAGCACCAAGCCCGATCTCAATGCCCTCTTGTTTGAAGATGGCAGCGGCGTCTGGACTGAGGTGGTTTGGCCCTATGAGACCCATGGATATCGGCTTCTCTTATGCATGACAGACGCGCTAGCCGCGTGGCTGCTTGAACACCAGGAGCGCAGTGATCCCACTGCCCTTGAACGACTTCATGCTGTCAGGGAGTTGGAAGAGCTTGTCAGCCTTGTCGAAGAACAGCGAGCCAAAGGGAGCATGAGGCGGGATGACACCACCCTCATCATCGCCGCGTTGACTGGCGCCGGACATCTATGAACTATCCATCGCTTGAGAAATACAACGAAGCACTACAAGCGCCTGCGCGTGCGATTCAAGATCCACAGCTTAGAGCCGGGCAGTTGCGGACCACCGGACTGGGGTTGCCATTGGCTTTGTGTGGCGGCTTTGCACTGACCTATACGGTTGAGACGGGCGGAAAGCGTTTTGCGCTGCGTTGTTTTCACAAAAAATCCAACGATCTGGAACGGCGCTATCAGGCCATTGCACTCCGACTCAAGCAACTGGCGAGCCCCTACTTCCTGCCGTTCGATTTTATCCCTAACGGGATCCTGATCGATGGGAACCTCTACCCCATCGTCAAAATGGAGTGGGCTCAGGGCACCACGCTTGCCGAGTTCTTGGAACGCAACCACGGAAATGCTGCAGCGCTAACCAAGCTTCGCCAGGCTCTTGCAGCTCTGTCCGCGTATTTGGAAGCACAGCAGATTGCTCATGGCGACATTCAGCCTGAGAACCTGATGGTCAACGCAGACGGTAGTTCCGTCCAGCTCATTGACTATGACGGCATGTTTGTCGAAGCCCTGCGTGGGAGTGCTGCGACTGAACTTGGCCAAGCCAACTTCCAGCACCCTAAGCGCACGGCGTCCAATTTCAACGAGCAGCTTGATCGCTTTTCTTTCATCACACTTGATGTCGCTTTACAGGCCCTGGCCGTATCTCCCGGACTTTGGAAAGCCTCGAACTCCGAACCCAGCGCTATCGTTTTTCGGCGGAACGACTTCCTTGACCCCGGCACCTCCGTCATCTTCAATCAAGTTCTAGGCCTTCCGGGATTGACGGTTCCCGCGCAGTCGCTTGCGCAGCTTGCGGATGGGCCTTTTGATCAAGTTCCGACACTTGCCGACTTCAGTGTTCAGCGCGGACTGGGACCGAACACAATTGTGTTCAACCCACAGGGCAAGCCGAAAGACATTGCCTACCAAAGCCCTTATACGGTCTGTGATGCGGCGAACTTTGCCCAAGTCGAAGCTCAGGTCGGCAGCCGCGTGGAGTTGATTGGCAGGATCGTTGAGGTCACTCAAAAGCGATACGGCAGGAACAAAAAGCCTTTTATCTTCATCAATTTTGGCGATTGGACGGGCAAGTCCGTAAAACTTTCAATTTGGTCTGAGGCATTACGACAGTTCCCCTCGGAGCCCAACAGCAGCTGGAATGGCCGTTGGGTCAGCGTGACCGGCCTGGTAGAGCCGCCCTATCACGGTCAAGCCGGGAAGATATCGTATGTCAGCATCGGTATTAGCATCGAAAATCCAGGTCAGATCAAGCAACTTACAGAGGTAGAAGCGCGCTTCCGATTGCGCGGCGGTAAAGCACCTGTTGTTACCGCTGGTCGAAATGAAAACATCCTTAAGGGTATGGGTGGAGCGGGAAATACAGTTCCTCGAAACACGAGCCAACAAGCTCCGAAGCCACTCCCCCCGCCGGGCACTCCTAACGCTCAAGTCCTTCAAAGGATGCAGCGACAGACGCCTCAGGCTGTCCCAAGGCCAACTGGGTCCGCGCCCCGCCCCAGCTCTCATCAGGCATCATCAGGGCCTCGCAGAACCAGCTCACCTAAACGTATGGGCGCAGGAGCTTGGATCGCGCTTATCGTCTTTGTTCTGATTGTCTTGCGTTGGTGTTCTGGCTAGTCAGTGCCCTATGGCGTGCACGCAATAAGCACATGTAGCCAAGCTCGAGACCATGCTTAACGACAAGTGCATTTCTCAAAACGACATCATCAAGGAAGAGCGGATGACAAAGCTCATCAAAGATCAGCAGGAACTCGTGACATGGGTTTGCGAGCAAGCAGGGAAGCTCGACTGCATGCGTCCGGCGAGCTTACCTACTCGATCTCAATCGTGAGGTGAGGGTCTCAACATAAAACGGACACATAAATTTTTCGGGCGGCAGCTATTGGTCTAACCAAGACAGCTCTGTTCCTGCTGCAGAGGCACTTTGCTTAGCCCTCTTATAGTTTGCAACCATGCCGCGATACGACCGTTCGGACTTAATCGAGTCTACAGTGTAAAGCAGTGGCACAGCGTCCATCGACATGGCGCTCTTGTACTGCGCCTCAGCTCTCTCGAAATAAAAATCGAATTGCAGGACCGAGAAATATGGTTGCCCTTGGATGAGACTTGGAAGGGCCACTCCATTTTTCTCATGCCAGAATGATGGAACAACCCTGACGATGTACCCTTGGACGAAATCCCCACCTAGCAGAAACTTGCGCATCTGCTCAATCAGGGCTTGATCGAGAGGTAGCGGGGGGCATTGTGGCCACCCCTTAAATGTGGCCTTCCAGAAAAAACCTACCGCATAATGATATAGCTGACGTGATTTGATGGCTGGAAAAAAATTACTTCCAACACTCAGAACCAAATTTTTGTTATAAATCGCCCGTGGTGCCAAACAGTTCCAAGCTGGCACCAATCTCTGTCGAAGGATACGATAAATCGGCGATGGCAGGTTTTTTTTTCTGTCTATTTTTAGCACTTCGGTTGAAAAATAATCCTCACCCTCCTTGGACATCAGTCTTTCGCATTCATCGCAGAGCAAATTTTGAACGATCTGCTTACCTAACGAAAACACCTTCTCACCTTCCTGCGACAGTAGCAGCTTCGTACCTTCAGCTTTTGACCTACAGAAGTATTTGTACGTTGACTTCGTCAAATGGTGGCTCATCCTCAATGCTTTTTGCTTGTCACAATCAGGACCACACAGCGCACACAACCCCAGCACTTCTTTGCTTTTATCCGCCATCTGGATATGCATTCCCCAAGAAAAATAATTTACAATTTAGTCAGCGAAATCTGAATCAACTTCTCAAGCTAGCACTCCCACCGAGAACGATCAATCTGAATTTTCAAACAGGTCGTCCAAAATGTGCTGAGGCACCCTAAAAACATCGACAAACCCACCATTCACGAAAGCATCATGTCTCGCAAGAGCTCGCAGAAGCGTCGGGCGCCAATGGTTGGTGTAAAGTTCATGAGCTTCATGACGGGCTTGAATATTTAAGTGATTACTAACACCTGCATGACCACCCCGAGCGTATTCGCGGTGGGCTGCGGTTGCATGCGACATGATAAAGGTGTTGATTTCTTTTTCATAACGCTCGTTCAGTTCAAGCCTTTTAATCTGGTTCCTCAATCGATTACTGATGTCCTCATCCAGCCCAACATTTGTCGACACCTGGAAAGTGACGACCAGCCCTCCTTGATAGATATCAATCTTAGCCTCCAAAAAATTCAAGTCAGGCAGCGAGTCAAAATAGGCGTGGATAAAAGCCAACTCATCCCCACTCTGATTCCCAAAGCCGGCGAGCTTGATGTGGTTGCAATCGTGGCAACTTGGTATGAGATTTCGCGCATAGATCGCCAGTGGCTTGAAGTGGGCCCGAGGTAAAAAGTGGTCAAGTTCAGAAGCGGTCTTGATGCCGCAGACGGGACACAGCCCCACGTCCTTGAACAGGCGTTGACGCAGCGGATAAAGAGCGCGATCTTCCTGCGTTTTGTCATAAGCGGCGTCCAGCGCATCAATCAATGACGCAGGGAAATCATTACCCTTCAGCATCTCACTGGCTGCACCCATGTCACCGTCATAGCGATCGTAGATGGCGAGCAGGCTCGTGATGTTATCTTCGGTCAACTGATGCCCTCTTACGCCACGATATCTGTACTTACGAATGGAGGCGATCAGATCATCCCGTGACAAGTCGCGATGTGGTAAGGGAAGATTCCTCATTCCTTCAACCTACGCTTCGCTTGCTTGGAAAGCACGTAAGCGCGGGCTTGGGCACTAAGGCCGTGTTCGAAAGCCGTTTCCACCTTCTCAATGGAGTCGCATTCTTCGGCCAGCTTGTCGAGAGCATTGTGGTAGTCGGTGCTCGCTGCGGTAAGTCCAAAACTATCGTAAGTAAGGATGCCGATATTTTCCCCGAATGTTTCAATCCTCGGCTTCTCAATGGTGATTTCAGCACCATTGCGTCTGACGTAGCGGACGTGACAGGCGAGAGTCTCCTGCAGCAACACAGGTGAATGTGTCGCAACAACACAGTAGGCATTAACCTCCGTCAAGATCATCCGAACTGCTTGCATCAAAGCGGCCATCAGCGGTGGATGTAAATGCGTTTCCGGCTCGTCGAAAAGAACAAGTGACTGCGGCCTCGTGTTCGCTACTAGCGAAACGATTACGTGCAGAACTATTTTATGACCGGTACTCCAGCTCATGAAATGACGCCGAGATCTCTGAGGCTTGGAAATGAGGTCAGCAAGCTGGAACTTCAGATCTCGAAATGATGGGTCGGCTACCAGCGATTCAATTGCCGTTTCAAACAATTTGCTCCCACCATTTTTCCTGATTGCTTTAAGCAATTCCTCAAATTCATTCGCAAGCGCATCGATCGATTTTAGCCTCGTAGAGTTACGCCGTTCCATAGATACCTGTGGCGGCTTGATCTTCTGATCTTCTTCTGCTTCGACCTGCAGTTTTTCCAGATCATCGCGTACCTCTGCAACAACGTCTCTAAGGCCACAAAACACAAATCGGCTATCACCGCTTTCAATGTCATCAGTAATTTGCGAAAGGTCTCTAGCTGCAAGGCCGGGAACTGCGAAGCTATCGAAGGCGCTGTAGGAAATGGTGATCACCCGCATGAAGCCAATGGCTTTGGGAGTGATCTCGCCCATTGCGACGAACTGAGGCTGAACTCTTTCATGCGGGGAGGCATAGGCGAGATGTGAGAGCCTCGACAAAATCGTACTCTTCCCTGACCCATTAAGGCCGACCATAACGATGATTCGCTCAGGCAGCAGAACTGGGTTTCGACTCGGGCCGATTCGTCGATATGACCCTGAGTAGTGATGGGGCTTAGGCGCTTCGAAATTAAAATTGATAGGATCATCGGCCCCAGCCGGCCGGAAAGAAAATTCGTCCATGCCGACAAGAGTTTTGAAATCCCCTTGGTAGAGAATTCTCGCATCCCGAATAAAATCCCTCCAATCTGTCGTGTCCCTAAAAATTGACTTTCCCCATCCCACCTCGTTCTCGAATTTATTTACAAGATCCGGGTTAGCGACTGCATCCTGAAGCGCTGTCATTATTCTCGAGCGATGTCTACGAGGGATCTCATTGAGACGCTGGTAATAGTCGAGCGAAGTCCCTACTGACACCCACTCATCCCCTAGCCGAATGAAAGGTTTCTTGATGAGTCGAGAACCGGCAGTTTGGCCCTGTTTGAGAATTTTAACCCCGCCAATGTAGGTAACGTTTTCCGGCTCCTTTACTTTCGGGCGATAGTAAAGGTGATAAAGCGTCTGGAAGCTGTAGTCATTCCAGTCATCCTGCTGAAGTGCGAATAACTTTTCGGAACGCTTTAAGATCTTGCTTGATGGAGCATGAATTTTTATGGCCATTCAGATTCCGAATCCTTTTCATTGTTTTGCTTATCCATTGCTTGCTTCGTGCGATATCTGGGAGCCAAGATGAATTAACGACCGAGGTCCCAGGCTTCGCTCATAGTGCTTCGCTCTAAAAAGCGCCCTTGGAAGAATGCTGCTATAGCAATATGCGCTGATATTACATCTAATGTTGGGGTGCGGATAGCAAGGGACGCTATCCAAGTCGCGCGTACGCGGAACACACCTTACGCAAATCAGCCTGGTATCCACTGATGGGGCAGCAGGTTCTCGATTTCACTGGTTTTCTGTGTCGGCAATCGCGTTAGTCCATCCTTGAGATAGGCGTACAGATCATGCCCGACCATGCGTGCTGACTAGTCAGACTCATGATCGCTATCCCTCGTTTTCCGCTTCGCAGTGATCCAGCAAAGAGCAGTTCGAACGACACAGTACGCAGGGCCTGATCGTGTTGTCGACTGGTTGTTGTCGATAGGCACAGCTCCATTTTCCAGGTTGCGGTCCTGCACACGAAGAAGAGCCCCGCATGCGGGGCTCCTGTACGCTGGGGTTGGAGCCTCAGTCTCGGCGCCGGGTGCCAATGGCGGGCGGCGTTGTTGCGATCATTTGACGGGAACATTCTGCGACGACCCTAGCTTCCAGCCAAATGCCTAGGCGCACCATCAGTCTGCTGCACGGTCAATGGTCAGAAATATCTGAGCCATCATAGACTTGGCTTGGGAGGACGGAACTTCAACTCCCAATGCCCGGCATCACCTTCGGCCTCGGCCTGTGGTGGAAGCGCATCATCGCCAGATGCCTCAGGCGTCAGCACCTCGATCGGCTGTGGGGCAAAATTCTTCTCCAAGGCCTCAGCTGCTTCCACCATCGTCTTTCGAGCCCGCTTGATGCGCCATTGCTGGATCGCTTGGATGCGAGGAGAGACATGCACCTTTGCCCTCCCTAAACGCTGGCGTGCCCTCGCCACCGCTTGCGCGTCTCCGCTGCCTTCTTGCTCAACAAGCTTGGCTTGCGCATCCAGCACGGCCACACGCGCTTTGTAGGGTCGCACCAGCGTATGGGCATACCTGCTGATTGAGCGAGCAAGCATCTCAGTGTCCTCGAACAAGAAAGGCTTTGTGGCGTAGCTGTCGACCCGCCGGCAAATGAGTGCGGAGTGCGCCCGCTGGAACTCGGGTTCAATCTGGATACCCGGGATCTGCCGCAAGACTTCGAGAGACTGCTGAGCCACCTCGCGCTGCGCTTCGAGCCAGTCTTCGATCAGTTGCGCCTCTTGGTTTAGGACCTCCGCGTCTTGTCGGCCCGAGGACCGAGCCAGACGCGTCACGCGACCAAGATGTCGGGTCTGACCGCTATAAGGCGTGTAGAGTCCTGCGCTTGGCGCTGGTGAACGCGCCAAACGCTCTTTGATCTGCCGCACCCGCTCTGCGCCTGACGATCGCCCCTGCCCAACCGTTGTGCGCCCTTCCAAGCCAGACTCTTTTGCATTGGCCCGATCCCGAAGTGCTGCCGCATGACTGTGAGATGGCGGCACCTCATGCACGAAGCTGCCACTTTTTTTCATGTGCTCAGCGACAAGCTTCGAAAGCGCTAATGCCGCAGCTTTTCCACCTGCACCTTTCACTTCTGCGGTGAACTTCGTTTTGCGCATCACCGCCACTTTGGCTTTGCCCAAGTGCTTGCCAGGCCTGCGCGTGAGTTCGCGGGCGCGTTCAAACTCCCCATTGCGCGCGGCCTCCTGCGCTTGTGCTCGGAGACTGCGATGATCGACACGAGCCGCGTTGCCGGCATTTTTCAAGTGTGCATTGATGACGGTAGCAATGTCTTTGCGGATTTGTCGCAACGCTCGTGTGCCGCCGCCTTGGCGTGCATCAAACTCAGCACAGGCGCGCTCTCCCAGTCCACCTGGCCCGACCTGTCTGGCTGACATCAGCAAATGCACATGGTGGTTGCGCTGATCACCCAGCTTGCTTGGCGTGTGGACTGCCACCAGCACAGCGACTTGGAAGCGCTCGACGAGCAATTGACCAAGCGCCAAAGCGAGCACTCTTCGTTGGTGTGGATCGAGTTGATGCGGAAGCGATACTTCGACTTCTCGGCAAACGCGCGCGTTCTTGCGCGTCTCGGCCGCTTCATTTGCGTTCCAAAAATACTGGGCATCGAAGCACCACGAAGGCGCACCCTTCGGGGCAAGCATCTGATGGAAATCGACACCGCCTCGGTGGGAATAATTGTGACCAAGCCCCGTGCTTGTATCGAGCAGATCAAACCCTGCTCGGTAAGCCGCTGCTGCGACCGACGAGTCGCCGTTGCCTCGGCTGAAAGACTTCATTGTTGCGTGATAAATCGCCATTTTGTGAAACTCCTGTTTGTGGAGCACACAAAGAAGCGGCATAACATCCCATGTCGAGAGATAAGCGAACTCGACAACAACGAGATTTGAATCTCAGGGTTTTGAAGAAGCTGTGTTGCCTAGCGAAGCATAGCAACGAGGTGGCAATGCCACCGCACCAACGCACAGCGTTGGCGCACGGTTTCTGCAAAGCAGAAACCATAAGTGCGCTCTTGCTTGTTGTTTTGAAATAAGGTGAACGCGCCAGGCAATGCTAATGCCGCAAGCCACCACCGATATAATTATATAGGTATATTTAAATATTAATGAAACCTGTACAAATCCAATTCATATATCCCGCCACGCCTCGCTTTCGCCGCCCCTAACAACTCTCTTCCAGGCTTTAATATATCTCTCAGGACATAAAGGGAGGTTGGCACCATCTGCTTGCAAACCAGACCTCTGCGACGAAGGCAATCCTTGCCTCAGCCGCCCCCATCACCACCGCCTCCATCGCCGCCAGACATCGCCTGTTGCTGAGAGTGGGCAGCGAGCGTCATGACTGGGCCCGTTGGGTTCTTGTCGATTTCTTCGCGCTCGCGCTGAAATTGCACCATCTCCTGCGCCCGCTGTTGATCCAATGCCTCCGTCTTCTGCAAGGTCTGATTGATGCCAGGCGATGGCGTGTTGAGCGAGGTTTCCGAGTGAAAGCCGGGCGTTTTTCCAAAGACAAAGGCGACATCATGTTGGATGGTCACTTTGCGGAGCTCATCCGCACGCTCGATCCCTGACTCTTTGACGGCATGGAGCACTTCGGCCGTTTTCTCATCAGATGTTGCCCTCGGGAGCTGCGCTTGGATGGCAGAGAACAAGGCGTAATCCCGATGATCAGAGGGAAACGCCTGCTGAGCGGCATCTTGGAGGGGCCTTGCTTGCTCAACCCGATCCTCATCGTGTTCGTGTGCGTTAGAGCGGGCAGTTGTCCCACCAAAACCTGGCGACGACGCATAGGCAGCGGGTTGGCGCTCCGGCAATACGATCTGCGCCGGCACTTCGCTTTGCGTTGGAATTGCCGGCGACGGCGCTCGCACCGCCTCTTGCTGCTCTGCCTGCAATGGAACAGCCGATGGCGCATCGTTCTGTCGCGTGCCTACTCGGGCTTGCTGCTCACCGCCCTGCTCCATCGCTGCATTGGCCGATGATGGCTCTATGGGTTTCAGAGCTTCTCGGCGCGCGTGTTGTGTCTGGGACAATGCAGCATCTAGGTCTGGGCCGGCAACGCCCGTTGCCGGCAACCCTTGGTCTTGCTGGAACTGCCTCACGGCATGCTCGGTCTCTGGACCATAGTGCCCGTCTTGCGGCACGGCCTGGCCGTTCGGACCCCGGGCATCTACCTGCTGCAAGCGATACTGCAAGAACTCGACTTCTTGCCCTCGGTCGCCGAGGCGCAGCCCTTCCACTTCATGGGATGCCGGCGACACTGGCGCAGCGACCTGAGTAGACGCTTGATCGGGAACGGTCGAAGCGAATGATGCCGACCCAAGGTTCGGGGCAGATACGCTTGCAGAGGCTGGCGCCACTGCCTCTGCCTTCGGTTGGACTGCGCCGGCTGTCGAGGGTGCGGCAACCTCAGATGTTCGGGTTTCTTGGGGTTCGCGCTGTGGGACAGACTCGGGCTTCGGTTCGGTAGGCTTGGCAACCGGGCGCACGTCTTCTGGCAGCGGCGCGTTGACGGATGCAGGCATCACGACAGGAGCAGGAGTCGCCGTCTCCGCAACGGCAGGCGCGTCGGTTGTGCGTGCAACGTCTCGATCTCGCTGCACGTCAATGGCTGCCTGAGGCGCTTGGCTTTCGTCTACACGCGGAGCGGTGACGGTCGTTGCGGCGAAGCTTGCGACCTGTTGCGCCTCTTGCGTGGAAACGCCCTGCCGATTGGCCTCGCGCAATGCTTGATCGTAGGCATCGCGCTCTTGGGGCGATTGCGCGTCAATGCGCAGCTCGGGTGCACCCGTCGAAGGTGGTTGCTCCTGCCGAACTGATTGCTGCTGCCCAAGTGCCTGATGGATCTCATCAGTGCTGGTCGTTGCTGCAACACGCACCACACCATCGGCGTCACGGCTCAAATGCTGGATGGGACTGTCCACCGAGTATTGACCGGTCGCATCACGCTCCAACGCCAAAGAACTGGTCGCTGCATCGATCCCGTTTGCCTCACGTGTCCGTTGCACCGCAAGCTGGATCGCGCCTGCAGTCTGGGCATTGGGCGTAACGCCATAGGCGGCATAGGTCGCTTCGGTATTGGCTTGGTCTTGTTGCTGCGCGGTTGGCGTTTGCCTTGCCGGCATCTGTGCCATTGCCTGCGCATGCTGCTCCAAGGCCGGCTGCAAGCGTTCGCGCGTTGCATTGAGTTCTAACGGGACATTGCCTTCGGCAGCAACACCATCATGTCGCCACTGGCCCTGGGTATCGCGCTGATACTGCCTGCCGTCCGAGGCTTGCAACGAGTCCGGGTTCAAGGCAGCCTGCACGGCCGCTGGCACAGGGCCGAAGTCGTCCCAGCCATTGCGCTGATAAGCAGCTTGATAGGTCGCTGCAATCGCAGCTGGGCCACGGGCAATGTTGGCGTCCACCACCTGGGCTGCTTGCTGGT
>NZ_LYMI01000066.1 GCF_001660815.1 Xanthomonas nasturtii | reverse complement strand
CCGGTGTTGAGCCGCAAGGCCGGGCGCTATGCGCATGCGCGCCAGTTCAAGCGCATGCACAAGGTGCTGCGACGCCAACGCACGCTCCTGGGACGCGTATTACGCGATCTGCAACGCAAGCTGGACCCCTTGGTGCGTGAGCGCATCAGTGTCTGGCTGGAACGCGCACAACGGGTGTTGACACAACGCCCCAAGGACAAGCAAAAGCTCTACGCCCTGCATGCGCCGGAAGTGGAATGCATGAGCAAGGGCAAGGCACGGACACCTTACGAATTTGGCGTCAAGGTCGGCATTGCGGTGAGTGCGTGCAAAGGCTTGATCGTGGGCGCGCGCAGTTTTCCCGGCAATCCTTACGACGGCGATACGTTGGCCGAGCAGCTGGAGCAGACGCGTGGGTTGCTGCAGGATGTGAATGTGACCCCGCAGGTAGCGATCGTGGACCTGGGGTATCGCGGACGTGAGGTAGATGGCGTGCAGATCCTGCATCGCGGCAAGGCCAAGACGCTGACACGACGGCAATGGAGCTGGATCAAACGCCGGCAAGCGGTGGAGCCGGTGATTGGACATCTGAAACAGGACTGCCGCTTGAATCGCTGCTATCTAAAGGGTGCCCAAGGCGATGCACTACACGTGCTCGGCTGCGCCGCCGGCTACAACCTGCGCTGGCTGCTGCGCTGGATCGCCTTTTTGCGTGCCTGGTTGCAGGCGATGGCAGGGGCATCCTTGAGCCTGGTGCACCGGTCGCCGCTGACCTTTGGTGCTTGAAGGGGGTTTTTCAGGGGCGACTAATTGCACCTGACCCCGTTCTTTGCACCACCGGCACCAGCACCTTCTGGCCCTGGTAGTCCTACTCCACCATCCACACGATGTCTTGCGTGAGCGCAGCAGCCTGCGCGGCGGTGAGGCCCACGCCCATGCTCAGTTGCAGCTGGCCTGCCGGGGCCACGCCGGACTCTGGAGCGCAGAGTCAGCTTGGCTTATTAATTACACCTAACCCCGTTCTCTGGGGCTAATCAGGTCCTTTTATCAAACCGAACGTAATCCTCGAATTCCCATGACATTACGCGAGACAATTTTATTGCAATTTCATTCCATTCCGCACCCTCAAAACTTCCGACATATTCGGATATAAATTCACGTATTTCATCATAGTCGTAATTCTCAACAATCAGCATAAACCTCCCCCACGTAGGTCCATAATGCCTCTTCTTTATCCAGCCGGGCGTGCACACCTCAATAAAGAAATTATCCCCACCCTCAAAATCTTCTGGACCAATTACTGCCCTCAGCTCCTCACTAAAGCACCCCGGGTCATCAGGTTGCTCATTTTTAAGATCCCAGCTATCTGAATGGAGCCCAAACAATCTAGCCTTCATAATTTATTTACTCCTTATCTATATCCAGATGCCCATTAGATATCCTACTCTTTTTTCCGTATAAAGCTATTTCATATCGTTCAAAATTTGCTTGAATCCCTGTCACAGCTTCTTTTGATTTAGGCTTAGCTGCGGGCGGCCTATAAACTCTCGTACCATCAGCACTAATCCATCCCGATCCGTCGGACAAGGGCCTCGCACCATCGCCAACCCAAGTCATACCCAAACGATTTGCTTCCTGGGCATTTGCGGTTCCGATACCAAAATTCGGGTTACTGGTCCCACTTCCAATCATCGCCTCCTTCAACCGAATATCTTGATCAGCAATCGAGCTAAGCTCTTTATTCGCGAGGTCAGAGCGTAGCTTTGCACCGTTCGCAATATTTGCTTCACCATTAGAACGCACCGCGGGCGGCGCCCCTGCTTCACTATCAGCATCTGCAGAAGCAGCTGACACCCTCGTCGATAGCGCCTTACTTTCTAGATCCGCATTCTTTATGGAATTCCGGATGATACTTGTGAACTGGCTACCGACCAAGCCACCTGCTTCCCCAACGACGATGCCTGCCCACATATGGCGTTGAGTCGTCGCCCAATCAATGCCTTCTACATAGCCGGCTTCCGCCCAACGTCCCTGATCCTTCAACAGGATTTGATAATTATTCTTGAGCGCGAGTTCATCAAAGGGACCTATCTGATCACTATAACCGCTAAAGGCAACAGAGCCTGCCCCCAACAGCACCCCTTTCCCAATGGAAATGAGGTCACCCCCAAAGCTCGCTTGCTTATTAGCAGCGTCGTACCCAAGGGTCGTCCCTCGGAATAGCAACTCCTTATTTTCCTGAGTGGGCGAATGGTTAGGACTACGAATATCATCGATATAGTTCTTTATTGACAAATCGAATCGAGAGCCATAAAGCGCATTCAGATTGACTGTGGGATCCTTCCACTCCTGGTCAGTACTTTGGAAGAAAGCATGGCGATTCCCCATAGAATCCGCGTAATAGCGACCTTGCGACTCACTAGAAAGGAAACTTTCAGTAAGGGTATCCGTGCCATTCAATGCAGCCCAGTTCTCGTCTTCTTTCGAAGCAGCATATGTATTTAATCTGACGCGCGCGTCATCTTCCGTGAGGACGAGACCATTTCTTGCCATGTATTCAATATATTCCTGGACGACCTCATCGCTCTTTAAAAACTTGACTTCAGACGGGTGCAGCTGACGATTGAACCGATCACCCGCAACTGCGATGCCTGCGCCTGATGCACCACCTAAAACACCGCCTATGGCTGCACTACCGGCCTCCATCAGGCTATTAAACGTCTCGCTATCGGGGTCAATATATTGACTGACCAAATAATCAGCCATGACCTGTTTGGCTCTCTCAGAGCCTGCAGCCGAGATGGCACCGCCAAGTGCGCTCTCTCCTCCCAGTGCAGCGACGGCTGCACCTGTCAGGCCATGCAACAAAACTTTGTTTACTCCTCCGTCACTCCAGCTATTTTTACGAGCTAATGCATCTGCTTCCGCAGCTTTGTCCCCGGTGGCTCTTGCCGAAGCAAGGTCCAATGCCGCTCGCTCTTGCATGCTGCTGGCGATATCACCCGCTACCTGAAACCCAATCTCCCCAGCCAGCCCCATCAGCTCTTTCTGATCCTCGATCTTCTTCTGATCGAAGATTTCCTTCAGGCCTGACTGCTGCAGCTCGGTTGCACTGCGATCCAGTCCTGCCAGCGCGGATGCGTCACCATTACGGATCTGGATCGTGCCTGCGGCGATATCGCTCTTGGTCGTGCTGCTTGAGCTGTCGCTGGCATTGCCCAACATGCTCAGCCCGGCACCGATGGCCACGCTGGCCATGCTGCTGCCCGTGCCGCCGGCCACGGAGACGCCGCTGGTCTTGTACTCGGCCTTGTTCTGCAGGTCCTCGACCGTCAGGCTGCCGGTGGACAGCCGGTTGAGGCTGGCATCGGCTGCGCTCGCGATGGCACCGCCCACCAAGGCCGTGTTGCCGCCCACCGTGATGTCGAAGCCGCCATTACCGGCCTGGATGCCACTTTGCTCGGTCACGCTGGTGTAGCTGCTGTTGACCTTCTGCTGGCTATAGCTGCCGCCGCTACCCGTCCCTGTGGCAAGTGTCAGGCTGGCCTGTTGCTGCTTGCTCTTGTACTCGTTGGTGTCCTGCTCGCTCTTGATCAGCAGGTCACCGCCAACATTGGCCAGTACCTTGTTGCCGATGGCTTGTGCGCCCTGGATCGTGGTGTCGTTGCCACTCACCAAGGTCAAGGTGTCGTTCGCAGCGACCACGCTTTCTGTGCGTAGATCGCTATTGCCCTTGGCGCTGCCCTTGCCTGCGGATACCGTGAGGTAGTAGCCAGTTACTGCACCGACACTGATACCGATCTCGCCACCGGCGTTCTTGTTCTCAGACTTGGTAGTGTTGGTTTCTTTGTTACTGAGCAGGTTGAGATTGTTTGCTGCAGCCAAGGCCACGTTTTCACCGGCGATCTTGCTGCCAATGACGTTGAGATCGCCGCCAGTTGCGGCGATGGTGACATCGCCGTTGCTGAGGATGCGGCTACCGCCAGTGGTTTCCTCGTGCGTGGTCGTCTTGCTCGACGAACTGCTTGCGCCAATGCCAAGGCGCAAGCTCACGCCCGCCGCATTGGCCGCACCCTGCGCGCCATCCGCTGCAGCAGTACCTGCCTTGGTCGTGTTTCCTGCAACCGCCTGGCCGTCGTAGCCTTTCAAGCCATTGCTAGCCAAGCCAGCCGTGTCACCAATTGCATAGGCGGCCTTGGCGGCATAAAGCAACTTCAAGCGGTCGTCTTCGACATCCGACCCGCGCTTAGCTGCACCGTAGACCGCTTGCGCGGCATCCACTACGCCCCCGGTCAGCCCCAACGTGATGCCGGCACTCTGCTGCTTGGAGGTCTGAACCGTGTCCACGGTGTTTTCCGCTGCAGCAATCGTGACTTCCTTACCCACGATGGTGGTACTCGTTGCACTCAGCACATCGCTGCCGGTGATGGCCACCTTATTGCCGGCTGTCATCGTCACCGAGCCGTCGGTGCTGCCGACCAGGCTACCGCTGTTTGTGACTTCGGTAGCATCTAATCCGTCAGTCTTTTTGGTGACGCCCAATGCGACGCTGAATCCGCCACCGCCGTAGAGACCGGACTTCTTGACGGTTTTCTCATGCTCTTCGCTGTGCGTGTTCTGCACCGTGTCCAACGTGAGGTTGTTGCCAGCGGCCAACACCACATCGCCGGTGCTGGCGACCTGTGCGCCTTGCGACAGCAGATCGTTACCCGCCGCAATCTGCATCGTGTCGCCACTGAGCGTAGTAGTGACCGCCACGCTGTCGTGCCACTCATCATGCGTGGTCGTGGTCTTGCTGCTGAACGTGCCCTTCTTCTTCTTGGTCATGTCCTGCACGGCGTCATGCTGCTCGCTGGCGGCGAGCAGCTTGACGTCGTTGCCGGCGGCCAGGGTGATGCCGCCTTCCTTGGTTGCGACGGTGGCCGCGGTCAGGGTGATATCGTTGCCCGCCTGCATCGCGAGGTTGCCGCCGGCCGTGAACTCGGTGCCGTGGACGGTTTCGTCGCTGGTGCTGGTGGTTTGCTTGAAGCGCTTGCGCGTCTCCAGGACATCGCTGGTATCCACCGTCGTCAGCGTGCTGGCGTTGATGTCGTTGCCGGCGCTGATGCCTAGGCCCTTGCCTGCATCGAGTTTTGCGGCGACCAGGTTGACGTCGTTGCCGGCGCTGAGGATCAGGTTGCCGCCCGCAGTGAGCGCCTGCTGATCGATGGTCTGCGTGGTCGTGGTGGTGGTGACGCGGGTCTTGCCGTTGCGCGAGTTGTAACTGTTGGTCTCGCTGTCGTTAAGCACGGACTCGACATTGAGGTTGTTGCCGGCTGCGGCAATCAGATCGCCACCGGCCTTCACTTCGGCCTGCCGGATGGTCAGGTCGTTGCCGGCGGTCAGCTGCAGGCTGTCGCCGGTGCTGATGTTGGTGCGCGTGGCGACTTTGCCGTCCAGGCCGGTGGTGGGCGTCAGCGAGAGGTTGTTACCTGCCTGCAGCGCGGCGCTGCCGCCTGCTGCGATGGTCACCCCATGCAGTTGCAGGTCGTTGCCTGCGGAGACGATCAGATCCTTGCCGGTGGTGATCGAGACAGCATCGCCACCGCGCAGCAGGCCGTTGTCGTCGCGCAAGGCGCTGGGCGTGAGGCTGAGGTTGTTGCCGGCAATCAGTGCTGCACTCCCTCCGGCCTGCACGCGGGTGCCGGTCAGCGTCATATCGTTGCCAGCCATCAGTTGCAGGGTGTTGCTGGCGGTGATGCCCGACAGGATGCCGACGCCGTTGATGGCCTTGGCCGCTTCGCTGACCAGGTTGTTGCCGGCGACCAATGCGACATCGCGGCCCTGGATCTGGCCCTGATTGAGCAGGTCGTTGCGCGCTTCCAGCGCCACCGTGCCAGTACCGCTGATGCGGCCCTGGTTGAGCAGATTGCCGGCGGTGATGCTGACGTCGGCACCGGTGATGACGCCTTGGTTGCTCATGGAATTGCTGGCGTTGAGCTCGACGTTGCCGCCGGCGATCAAGGCGCCATTGCCACGCAGCTGCAGCGAGTTGGACGCCAGGTACACCACCGGCACCAACACCTTCTGGCCCTGGTAGTCCTGCTCGACCATCCACACGATGTCCTGCGTCAACGCGGCGGCCTGCGCGGCGGTGAGGCCCACGCCCATGCTCAGCTGCAGCTGGCCTGCGGCGGCCACGCCGGATTCCAGCAAGGCGCGGTATTGCGCTACGCCATCGGCGTAGTTGCCCAGGTAGCGACGACCGGTGAGCTGGGTGATCTGGTCGAGTACCAGGCGCTGCTCGTAGAAGCCATCGCCCAGGCGGGTCTGGGTCCACTCCGGATCCACGCCCAGCTTGTCCAGCAGGAAATCGCTGCTGATGAAGTTGTCGTAGTTGACGAAGCGCGGGTCGGTCTCGATCAGGTAACGACGGCCCGGGCCAGTGCTGCGCCAGGCATT
>NZ_LYMI01000065.1 GCF_001660815.1 Xanthomonas nasturtii | reverse complement strand
TGGCCGGCAATCGTGGCGATAGCGCCTGCTCCAACGCACTCCACGGCAGCCGATGGCTTAGTTGAACCAGTGGATGGCGCAGGTCGATCTGGTTTTCCAGACGCGAACGAAACAACTCATCGGCAGGCAACTGCTCGGCGGCAGGACGGCGTGTACGCATGGGCGAAAACTGCCAGAAACCAGTGCGTACATTAACGAAAACTGGCAGTTCCAGCACGCCGAAAATGCGGGGGATGGCCTGCAATGGATGTGGTTAGGGGTTTTTCAGGGGCGACTATTTACAACGCCGACAAAGATCGGGAAGTTCAGGTGCGCTTTGTAGACCCGATGACAAATCATATCCCAAGAATGTTAAGTCAAGTTGGCTGCTTTATTCATAAGCCTCTGTACTTCAGGCTTGAGAATTGGCTGCCTACTATTTTTCATGGCGAAGACCGTAGTTTTATTTTTTGTATAGATATCGCTGAGAGGCTCAGACCTCAGATTTTGTCCCATCTACGACTGATGAATATCCATGGCGGCAGCTTGCTTCCAGACATTAGTGGTGCCGCCGCGTTTTGCAATGAAACGCTTGAACACTTTTCACAAAAATGGCAACGGAAGACCGCAGCCGCAGAACCATTCGAGATTTGACGTAAATCAAGTCAAGTGAACATAATTTCGATATGGACCTTAATCGAAAAAGGCGCTTTTTTTCCAATATCAAATTGAGCTTTTGCTAGAGATGGAGCTCAGGCGATGCAGAGAATTTTGGACCAATATGGCGGACGACTGCAAAGCTTCTTGCTGATAACTATGCTTGCCACCTACAACACCACTTAAATCGATAGCTAGGCCGACCAGACCGAGCAATTGCTGCCACGGAACCACCTGCTCCATCTCGGCCAGGAAGATCTCGCGGCGGGTCTGCTTGCGCTTGCCCAGACCCTCAGCGTCACCAAACGTCAGTTGCATGGATGATTCCTAGCTCTGGGCAATAGTGTTGCGCATCTACCGTGCTTTATTCGGAGATCCCCTAGATCCACAAAAAATCAACCGATATCTTTTTCAGAAAAGTCTTCGAGATCCAGCAAACCATCTTCGATCAAGCGATCCCGCGCAGCTTTAACTTCATGCAGCGGAAAAACATTCTTTCTATATGCGTCGGAACTATCAGTAGGGTAGTCGCCACCACCGTACGCCAATCCTCGAGATGCGTTAAAGTGCGTGGTGGAAAGTAGTTCAAGACCGTAAGGACTGTCGTAGCCTTGAAAAAGATGCGCTAGCTTTTCAACAATATCTTCATTCAATCCATGCACGCGAATATACTCATCTGCGGCGGCATATCCCGCGCTAGTAACACTGGCGCTTCTATTTCCGTCGATGTATCCGGATAAGTATCGCCACTTATCAAGCTTAACAAGCGCCTTTTTAAGCGTGGAAGAATATGGCCCATAAAGACTATTCTTGAATTCCAAGTTAAACGGAATCCCGAGATATTGTAAAAAGTACGCAAGTTTCTGCAATGACAAACGATCAACAGATCCGCCAAATCTGGGCTCTAGAGAAGCAATGGATTTGATGAAGATTGCTCTACTACGCGTCATTTTCGCCGACACGTCTAGATATTCCGGGTCTACGCCTTCACCAAGAGGCCCGTATACCTCAACGCGAACACCGGACAATACTGACAACTTTTGGATGATCAGCGGCCTTACAACAGCCCAGTCCAGCCCGCCATTACCACAGCCAAGCGGGGGAAGAGCGATAGATTTGATTGATCTACTTATTATTTCATCAATAAGAGCATCCAAGCCGGCCTCGATGTATTCAATCTTCGACTTCGATCGCCAGTGATCCTTGGTCGGAAAGTTGATTAAAAATCGAGGCCGATCTGAATCAAAAATGCTACCGCGATCGTAAGTTAACATTTTGCCAGGGCGCAGCTCGCGTTTGTCACAGGCTTTCTTATAAAACTTATAATTTTCCGGCCAACGCCGCTTGAACTCCAGAGCCACGCCTTTGCCCATGACACCGACGCAATTCACAGTATTAACGATAGCATCTGCATTCGTTAGAAACATATCACCCGCCTTGAAGGTCATATCATTCATCAGACGAAACAACCCGGGTTATTGATGATGGATCCGCCAAAACCATGCGCACGCGCCAATACCAAGGCCTCTCTATAAGCCGTTTCATTCGGGGTTACTATACAACGAATCAAATCAGTAGGCACTGTACTCTTCACTAAGAGCTCAGCCATTCTAGCACTCTTACGGTTTTGCCGGCTTATGGGCAATGGAGAATCCCCAAAATACTGACAGACCCCTTCGTAGCCAATCTCCGGAATCTTGGCCACCATCGGAGACTCATCGAACAAAGGCCATTTCACATGTGATTCCAGCATACCCAATTCAGCAACAACTTCGGGCATTGGCGCCATAGAGTTCAAAGCATAGTTACTAAAGCAAGCCTGAAAACCGTGCGCGTAAATTTCCGCAACCTCTACCACCAAAAATAGTCGATCATTGATTGAGGACATGCCCAAAAGATCCCCTGCAGGGCTCTTAACTTCAACATTACCCTTATGTATCACGAACGAAAACGCAGTCACAGGCGATAAATAGAACTGAACGTAGTCGTTGACAACGCCCCCATACGGCAACGAAAACGCAGGCGTTCCCCTAAATCCAACGATTTGCGCGTGGCTTGTCTGATGGCATGACTGCGCATATACATGATTCTTGGACCGAATCTCCCTATCGGCAAGAATGAGTGCTAAATCACGCCTATCAATTTGCCTGAATGCGAACCTTTTTGGCATTTCTCCTCCATGAATACCCCTTCTGCACAGAAGAAAGGGTAGCAAATTGCTACCCCCTCGCCTATTCACCCCCGGCTGAAAAATCAAGCCCCGACCGGATTAGCCTTCTCAGGATCAATCTTGTACTGCTTGATCGCCCGGGCCACATCCTTGCCCGTCATCTTGCCATCCTTAGCCAGCGCGGCAATCGCCGCATGCGCGATGTAGTAACGATCGACCTCGAAGAACCGGCGCAGGTTGGCACGCGTATCCGAGCGACCGAACCCATCCGTGCCGAGCACGGTGTAGGTCATCGGGACGAAGGCGCGGATCTGGTCGGCGAAGGCGCGCACGTAGTCGGTTGCGGCGATGGCCGGGCCCTGGCGGCCTTCCAGCAGCTGGGTAACGTAGGGTTTGCGCTGTTCGGCCTCCGGGTGCAGGCGGTTCCAGCGTTCCACGGCGTAGCCGTCGCGGCGCACTTCGTTGAGGCTGGGGCAGGACCAGATGTCGGCGGTGACGCCGAAATCCTTGTCCAGCAGCTCGGCCGCGGCAATGGCTTCGCGCAGGATGGTGCCGCTGCCCAGCAGCTGCACGCGCAGCTCGCCCTTCTTGGGCTTGCCGGCGTCCTTGAGCAGGTACATGCCCTTGATGATGCCCTCGGCTGCGCCGTCCGGCATGCCGGGGTGGGCGTAGTTCTCGTTCATCAGGGTGATGTAGTAGTACTCGTCGATCTGGTCTTCCATCATCGCCTTCATGCCGTGCTGCATGATGACGGTGACTTCGAAGCCGAAGGTCGGGTCGTAGCTACGCACGTTGGGGATGGAGCCGGCGATGACCTGGCTGAAGCCGTCTTCGTGCTGCAGGCCTTCGCCGTTGAGCGTGGTGCGGCCGGCGGTGCCGCCGAGCAGGAAGCCACGCGTGCGCATGTCCGCTGCCTGCCAGGCGATGTCGCCCACGCGCTGGAAGCCGAACATGGAGTAGTAGATGTAGAACGGCAGCATCGGCACGTCGGACACCGAGTAGCTGGTGCCGGCGGCCATCCACGAGGCGATGGCGCCCGGCTCGCTGATGCCCTGCTGCAGCACCTGGCCGGTCTGGTCTTCGCGGTAGTACATCAGCTGGTCGGCATCGACCGGCTTGTACTTCTGGCCGAACGGGGCATAGATGCCGATCTGGCGGAACATGCCTTCCATACCGAAGGTGCGCGCCTCATCGGCCACGATCGGCACGATGCGCGGGCCCAGTTCCTTGTCGCGCAGGGCAATGTTGAGGCTCTGCACGAACGACATGGTGGTGGAATAGCTGCGCTCGCCGCTGTCCTTGAGCAGGCGCTCGAACTTGTCGAGCGTGGGCGCGACGAACGACTTGCTGGCCTTGGGACGGCGCGAAGGCAGGAAGCCGCCGAGCACGTTGCGGCGTTCTTTCAGGTACTGCACTTCCGGGGAATCTTCGCCGGGGTGGTAGAACGGCACCTGGCCGTCTTCCAGCTGGGCGTCGGTGACCGGAATGTTGAAACGGTCGCGGAAGTGCTTGACCGCCGCGTCGTCCAGCTTCTTGGTCTGGTGGGTGGGGTTGAGCGCTTCACCGGCCGAGCCCATGCCGTAGCCCTTGACCGTCTTGGCCAGGATCACGGTAGGCATGCCGGTGGTGTTCACGGCCTGGTGGTAGGCGGCGTACACCTTGTGCGGGTCGTGGCCGCCACGGTTCAGGCGCCAGATGTCGTCGTCGGACAGGCCGGCCACCATGGCCGCGGTCTCCGGGTACTTGCCGAAGAAATTCTCGCGGGTATAGGCGCCGCCGAAGGCCTTGCAGTTCTGGTATTCGCCGTCGACGGTTTCCATCATCAGCTTGGTCAGCACACCATTGGTGTCCTTGGCCAGCAGGGCGTCCCAGTAGCCGCCCCAGAGCAGCTTGATCACGTTCCAGCCGCCGCCACGGAACACGCCTTCCAGTTCCTGGATGATCTTGCCGTTGCCGCGCACCGGGCCGTCCAGGCGCTGCAGGTTGCAGTTGACCACGAAGATGAGGTTGTCCAGGCCTTCGCGGCCGGCCAGCGCGATGGCGCCGAGGGTTTCTGGCTCATCAGACTCGCCGTCGCCGATGAAGCACCACACCTTGCGGTCGGACTTTTCGATGAGGCCGCGGTTTTCCAGGTAACGCATGAACTGCGCCTGGTAGATGGCGGCCAGCGGGCCCAGGCCCATCGACACGGTGGGGGTCTGCCAGAACTCGGGCATCAGCCACGGGTGCGGGTAGGACGAGATGCCCTGGCCGTCCACTTCCATGCGGAAGTTGTCCAGCTGGGCCTGGCTGATGCGGCCTTCCAGGAAGGCGCGGGCGTAGATGCCCGGCGCGCTATGGCCCTGGATGAACAGCAGATCGCCCGGATGGTTGTCCGAGGGCGCGCGCCAGAAGTGGTTGAAGCCCACGTCGTACAGGGTGGCGCTGGAGGCGAACGAGGCGATGTGGCCGCCCAGGTCGCCCGGCTTGCGGTTGGCGCGCACGACCGTGGCCATGGCGTTCCAGCGGATGATCGAGCGGATCTTCCACTCCAGCGCGGAGTCGCCGGGGTGCTTGGCCTCGTTGGCCGGTGCGATGGTGTTGACGTACTCGGTAGTGGGCGAGAACGGCAGGTAGGCGCCGGCGCGGCGGGTCTGTTCGACCATGCCTTCCAGCAGCTGATGGGCGCGCTCCGGGCCTTCGACGTCGATGACGGCCTTGATCGATTCGAGCCACTCCTGCGTCTCGAGCGGGTTCGGATCGTTGTGCAGCACTTCGTTCAACCAGTTCATTAGCGCTCCCGGGGGGACACACCCCGCGGGTGTGTCGACATCGTGAATTCGTGAACCCCCAAGTGTACCGCACGCACCTGTTGGCATTCCTCGCTACGGGTGCGTATGGAATGGGACGGTGTTGTGCGCGGGGTGTTGTTGCGGTTGGTTTGGCGAGGAAGCGCGTGGTGATCTTGCGCGCGGGCGCGATGCGGGCGCGATGCAGGCCGGTGGCGAGCGCGCTGGGGAGGTCTTGAATAAGCGGGCAGCGAGAACTGCAGCGCCGTGGCATTTGGGCAGCAATGTCGAAGCAAGCCGATGTCTGCCAAGCGCGTGGCCTGCCGGTATGCATGAGCTGGCGACCGCTGCCGATCTACGACCAAAGGATAAGAGCCGCTGCCTGATCCTTCTCCCGCCGGGAGAAGGTGCCCCGCAGGGGCGGATGAGGGTACGAGCGAAGCCTCGTGCGTTTTGGGTGCAAGAGGGCTTCGCCCCGCACCCTCACCCCAACCCCTTATCTCTTGGCGATCTGCCAGATTAGGTGTCGAGAGCCGGCGTGGTCGACCGATAACCCACAGGTCTAAACAACCGCGGGAGAGCGAGGTCGCCACGCCGGGATCTCCTGGCAAACGCCCGAACAGTTGCTGGAGTTGGCACTCGTAACGATCAGGCTGGGCAGCCCAGGAGAGCTCTCGACCCTTCGAGCATAGCGGAGTTTTTCCATGGCATACGGCGTAGGTATCGATGTCAGCAAGCAGTGGTTGGATGTGCATGTGCATGGCTGCAAGGGCGAGCGGCGCTTCCCCAACACGGCGGCAGGTCTGCGCCAGCTGCGCAGCTGGCTGGGACACATGGAGCTGCACCAAGTGGTACTGGAAGCCACGGGCGGCTACGAACTGGCAGCGCTGGATGCGCTGCATGCGGCCGGCTTGCCGGTGGCGCGTGTGAACCCTCGCCAGGCGCGTGACTTTGCCAAGGCCATCGGCCAACTAGCCAAGACCGACACCTTGGATGCGCGTGTGCTGGCGCAGATGGCGATGCTGTTATCACTCACGCC
>NZ_LYMI01000064.1 GCF_001660815.1 Xanthomonas nasturtii | reverse complement strand
CTTCAACCCGGCCCTGCGCGAGTTTTACCAGCGGCTACGCACGCAGGGCAAAGCGGGCAAGGTCGCCCTCGTGGCGGCGATGCGCAAATTATTGGTCATCCTCAACGCCAAGATGCGAGATCAACTGGCGGCTAGCGCCGCCAGTTGATCAAGACAGTTGCTCTCCCCCAGGGAGAGGGGCTTTGTTGCACCAGAGAATCTAGATTCCCTTCTCCCCCCGGGAGAAGGTGCCCCGAAGGGGCGGATGAGGGTACGGGCGACGCCTGGTGGAGTTTAATGGCGCGCGTGGCTTTACCCGGCGCCCTGCCCCCGCTCCGTGCCCGGTCCGCGCTAGCAGCGCGGGCGCGTCAAAACACGCGCCATTGGCGCACAAGCCTCGCCTCGGCGCCCCGCAGGAAAGAGGCGATCAACAAGCCCGAGCAATACGGCAATCAGAAATCGCTTGACAGCCACGCCCATTAAAATCATTAATTAGCTAATTCGTTAATTAGCTAATCCCATCCATGTCCATCGACCGCATCTTCGAAGCGCTGGCTTCCAGACCACGCCGGGAAATCCTGGCCTACCTGTCGGCACAGGAACTGACCGCCGGGCAGATTGGCGAGCGGTTTGCGATGAGCGCGCCAGCCATCTCGCGCCACCTCTCGGTGCTGTCTGCGGCCGGGCTGGTCAGCAGCGAGCGACGCGGCCAGTTCGTGGTGTACCGGCTGACGCCCGACAACATGGTCAACACGCTCAGCGGCTTCGCCTTCGAGGTCTGCCCGAAGGCCGGCCCGCTGCAGCGCGAGTCGCGCAAGCGAGCCAAAAAAACCCCTTAACCCCTTCACCGACTTCTGCTGCGAGGACATGCCATGGACCACCAACGGATCGTCGCAGAAACAAGTTTCCCGCGTGTATCACTCCCCTCCTACAGCGGCGGCCGCACGGTGGAAGTAATGCTGATCGCGCAGCTGGACCCAGGCGCAGGCGATAGCCTGATCGCGCAGACCGGCGAACGTCAGCGGCACCACCCGGCGCACCACGATGCCTTGGACGAACCGTCCGTGCAGCTCTCCGCACCGGATTTCGGCCATGACGATCGCGCGTTGCTGTTTTCGTTTTCGGTCGGGCCGCAGGGGCATCCGTTTCACTGCCATGCCGGCAATCGCGTGTTCACCGCCATCACCGGCAGCGGCGGTGCGCAATTGCGCTTTTCCACCGCCTCGCCACAGCAGCTGCAGCAGGATCCGCAGGCATTCCTGCACGCATTGCGCTATGTGGACATACCGGGAGACAGCCTGTTCACGGTGCGCTTCGGTGGCGGCACCTGGCATCAGTTCGCGCCTGCGCAGGGGAATGCGGCGCATTCGGCCTTCTTCGCGCTGTCCTGCCATCCGGACGAAGCCGGCGGCAGCTTGAGCCACGCGCAACAGGCCCTGGTCACCCAGGGCACGGCGACCATCGCCAGCTTGACCGACCTGCTGCCGCCCCCCGTCGCGGCGCTACTGCAGTCCGGGGCCTTCCGCGCCGCCGATGTGCCCAGCGTAGCGCTGTCGCTGCACGTCAAACCGCAGAGCTGGCAGCAGCGCGCCTGCAGCCGCGTGCGCCGTTGGAGCGGGCGTCTGCGCCAACTTCCGCCACGCACACATCGTCACGGTTTTGTCGCCACCCGCTTAGCGCCGCTGCGGATCCGCTCGCTGCAGGCGCTGCCGGCCGATGCGTTGTTGCGCGGGCAACTGGGCGACCAGGTGCACTTTCAAGACACCCACCAGCTGCGCCTGGACACGCGCCAACTGCGCACCGACAGCCTGCCGGGCCTCATGTGCGATCTGCTGCAGGCATTCGTCGACCAACCACCGGGCGGCGTGAGCGGGTTGATGCGCTTGCGCAACCTGATGGTCAAACCGCTGGGGCTGCGTACCTCGCATCTGGGTTGCCCGGTGTCTTCGTTGCTCGATCCGAGCGCAGCGCAACGTTTCGCCGGGCGCTTCCCGGTACTGGCACAACGCAGCGATGCCGACGGGCAGCAGGTGCAGGTCGTGCTGGGTGCCGACGACAAGCATCTGCGCTTCCGTTCGTCGGTGGCGCTGCGCCGGGTCGGCATGCACGAAATCGAGTTGACCATGGCCACGCAGGTGAGCTGCCGCAACGGATTTGGCCGCGTCTACATGGCCTGCATCCATCACGCGCACCATCACCTCGTTTTGTCTTGGCGATGCCTAGGCTTGATGTCCCCAATTCCCAGGACACTCCCATGCCTACCCTTCGCATGCGTATCACCGGCACCGACGACGACGCACGTGCCATTGCCAATCTGCTGCAAAGCATCGAAGGCATCGAGCACGTCGAAGAAGTGGATGACCTGATGCCGCATCTGGACGACGAGGATTCCAGCTCGGCCGGCCTGTCAGACGATGAAGGTCCGGGCAGCCACGAGTTCGAAGTGGAAGCCGGCAACGAAGCCACCGCACAGAAGGTGCGCGACGCGGTGCAGGAGCTGGCCCTGCAGCTGGACGTGTTTGTGGAATACGAAGTCGACGAAGGCTGAGCTGCGTTGAGCCTCGTTGCACAGATGTTTGCTGCCTGGTTCAATCGCGCTTCTGCACTGACGTACGTCATCGCCGTATCTGCGTGCCGCGCCGATACGGCGGCTTTTGTATGAAGAGCGGCTGACAAACCGTAGCGAGTGGTCGTCAAGTGGTGCGCGCGACGCGCTCATGATCCGGGTGTACTGGTGGTACATGCCGCAGAAACACAGACCGCGCCAACGTGGCGTTCGCGTAGTGGTCGAGCAGTAGTTTTGTTGGCTGTTCCAGGCCTACGCAACACACGCGCGCCGCCAGCAGTTTTACAGATCAGTTAACCCCGCAGCTGCACGGCAGTGCCGGGCAGCTGCGGGTTCTTCAAGGCATCCGGCGGCGACGTGCGCGCCAGCGCCATGCCTGCAGCAGCAACCAGCCGGCAATTACTGCGACCACCGCCACCGGCAGCAGCGCCGCCACTGCGCGGATCACGAACGCCACGCTGCTGGAAAACACCTGGCCGAACTCGGCGGTCGCTTGGGCAATCTCGCCCCTGCCCTGCTCGCCGCCGGTACTGCGGAAATTGAGCGTCAGCAACTGCGTGCGCACGCGGCGTTGTTGCTGCGCTGCCTGTTGCTGGGTCTGCTGCGCTTCGGCTTCGATCTCCGCCAGCCGCTTGGACAAGGCCAGCAGATCGGTCACCGCCAGATCGCGGCGCTGTTGCAATTCGAGCAGGCGTGCATGTTCTTTTTGCAGCCGTGCCTGGGCCAGGCCAGTGTCGGCAATCTGCTGCGCCAGGTCTTCGGCCCGGGTGCTGCGTGCGGCGACATCGCCGTGTTGCCCGGCCAATTGCACAAGCGGCTCGATCCCGTCCGGCGCCAGACGCACGCTGATGCGCCCGCTGGGGTCGCGCCCGCCTTCCTGCTCCACCGCCAGCAAGGCGCAATCGCCGTACTGCGCGCTCTGGCACGCAGCACGCACCGCAGCGATGCGTTGGCCAATCTGGTCGGCGGGCAGTTCGATGCGGACGTCGTGCTCATAGGCCAAGGCATTGCCAGACGAGGCGAGCGGTGCAGGCGGCGCCGCCGGCGCAGCACCGCCGTCTGCCGCCATCTCCGCTTGATGCTTCGCACAACCGCAGAGCGCCCATCCGAGCAACACCAGCGCGGCATACCGCCGCATGATGCGGCTCATCGGCTGGCTCCATCAACCGCGTGCACCTGCAGCCCGGTCAGCTCCAGAGCCGGCAGGCAACGCACGTTGACGGCAACGCCCATTTCGCCGGTTTTGGGGTTGAGGCCTTCGCTGAAGGGCGCGATGCCGCACTGCGGGCAATAATGATGATCGATATGCTGCTGATTGAAGCGGTAGCTGCCCACCGCTTCCGGTTCGGCGCGCAGCTGCAGTTGCGAACGCGTGCCGAACCAGAGCAAACCGCCGCGTCGGCGGCACAACGAGCAGTTGCAGTCGTAGACCCCGGTGATGGGTGCTTCGGTCTGCAGATCGAACGCGATGCGTCCGCAATGACAGCTACCGGCGTAGTGCATGTGATCCTCCTTGGAACAGGCCACCGTGCAGGTGGCAGGCATGATGTGACGTGCGCGCCGCCTGGTTGGCGGGCGGCGCCCGGGAACCGGAGTGTACGAGCGATCGCTCCCGTAACGCGCGCCGTCCTGTGCACCGGGCGGTTGGCGGCAGTGTCCGGCTGGCAGGGCAAACGGCTCCCGAAACGTCGCGAGCAGTGGCCCGATGGGCGTGGACGGCGCGCTCATGGCCGCAATGTGGGCGCGGCAGATGCCGATGCCTGGCCGCGGCCGTGCCCGCCTGGCGATGAGCGCCTTCGTTTTGTTGGCTGCTCTACACCAGTGGTGGATGCGCGCACACGCGCAGATGCCTATGCTGGCGGTTTGATTCCATCAGGACCCACAATGCATCAACGCCTGCTTGTCCTTGCCCTGATCGCCGGCCTCAGCGCCTGCCAGCAACAGCCCGAATCGCCGCAAGCCGGCACCACCGCTGCTACCGCCCAGGACGCACAGACCCCGGATGCGCGCTTTGCGGCGTTGTCCAAACAGGCGCTGGACACCTGGATGCAGCTGTCGCCGGTGACCGCCACCCAGACCGGCGACCACCGCTTCGACGCGCAGATCGACGATCTCAGCACGGCCGGCCGCCAGCGCAGCCTGGACGCCGGCAAGAAGCTGCTGGGCGAACTGGAGGCCATCGACGTGGCCACGCTGTCGCGCGAGAACCAGGTCGATGCGGCGATCCTGCGCAACCAGCTGCAGTCGGAAATCTGGAATACCGAAGTGCTGCAAAGCTGGGCCTGGGACCCGCAGGTCTATAACGGCCTGGCCGGCAGCGCGTTGTACGGACTGATGGCGCGCGAGTTCGCGCCGCTGCCCGAACGCCTTGCCGCAGCCACCCAGCGCATGGAAAAAATCCCGAGCATCTTTGCGCAGGCGCGCGAGAACCTGGACCCGGCGCGCGTGCCGAAGATCCACGCCGAAACGGTGGCCAAGCAGAACAAGGGCATCCTCAGCATCGTCGATACCTTCATCGCGCCCAACATCGGCCAGCTCGGCCCCATCGAAGCGGCGCGCGCGCAGGCGGCCATCGACAACCTGCGCAAGGCAGTGGCCGAGCAGCAGACCTGGCTGGACACCGTGCTGGTGCCCAATGCCAAGGGCGACTTCCGCGTCGGCGCGGAAAAATACGACCAGAAACTGAAATTCGCGCTGCTGTCGTCGCTGTCGCGTGCCGATATCAAGCAGCGCGCCGAGTCCGAACTCAAGCGCGTGCGCAGCGAAATGTATGGCATCGCGCGCACCGTGCTCAAGGACAAGCCCGGCGCTCCGAAGTTGCCGGAATCGCCCAACGACGACCAGCAGCAAGCGGCGATCGAAGCAGCGCTGGAACTGGCCTATGCCGACAAGCCGGCGCGCGACAAGGTGGTGGACGCCGCCAAGGCGGCGCTGGCGCAATCCACCGAGTTCGTGCGCCAGAAAGATTTGATGACGCTGCCGGATTCGCCGGTGGACATCATCCTGATGCCGGAATTCCAGCGGGGCGTGGCGGTGGCGTATTGCGATTCGCCCGGCCCGCTGGACAAGAATCTGAAGACGTTCTATGCGGTGTCGCCGATTCCCGACGACTGGAACGACAAGCAGGTCGATTCGTTCCTGCGCGAATACAACACCCGCATGATCCATCTGCTCAGCATCCACGAGGGCACGCCGGGCCACTACCTGGAAGGCTGGCATTCGGCCAAGTTCCCCTCCACGCTGCGCGCGGTGCTGCGTTCGGGCATGTTTGCCGAAGGCTGGGCGGTGTACACCGAGCGCATGATGCAGGAGCAGGGCTATCTGGATAACGACCCGCTGTTCCACCTGGTGCAGCTCAAGTTCTACCTGCGCACCATCGCCAATGCCATCCTCGACCAGGGCGTGCACGTGGACGGCTGGGATCGCGACAGGGCGATGCACCTGATGACCCACGACACCTTCCAGCAGGAAAGCGAAGCGGCGGGCAAGTGGGTGCGTGCGCAGTTGTCGTCCGCGCAGCTGCCGACCTACTTCGTCGGCGTGCAGGAACATCTGGACACGCGTAAGGCAGTGCAGAAGAAGCTGGGCCACAGCTTCAATCTGAAGGCCTATCACGACAAGATGCTGTCCTACGGTGCGCCACCGGTGCGCTTTGCGCGCGAACTGATGCTGGATCAGCCGATCGAGTGATGAATCCCCTTTTCCCATCGGGAGAAGGGGCCCCGAAGGGGCGGATGAGGGTACGGGCGAAGCCTCGTGTAGCCCAACTGGCGAGTGGCTTCGCTCCGAACCCTCACCCCAACCCCTCTCCCGACGGGAGAGGGGCTTGCCACTGCAGACGAATGAAGAACTGCTTGCGACCTTCTCCCGCCGGGGCATTGTCCCTCTTCATGGGGGAGAAGGTGCCCCGCATGGGCGGATGAGGGGCGCCTTGCAAAGTTGTCACCGCCTGCAAGGCCGAACGCATTGCCACGCGCATTCAGAAGTGACACACCAAGTGGCTTCGCCCCGAACCCTCACCCCAACTCCATCTCCCGGCGGGAGAGGGGCTTGTGTCGCAGTTGCTAACGTCTTTCTGGCACGCTGCGAACACGACTTCCCTGCCACGCTGTGCGTGCGAACAGCTTTCCATCACGCATCCGCAGCAACGAATCCACCGGTCTGACGCGCCCATAGCCGCGCGTACAGGCCGCCATGGGCGATCAGTTCCGCGTGCGTGCC
>NZ_LYMI01000063.1 GCF_001660815.1 Xanthomonas nasturtii | reverse complement strand
TGGCCGGCAATCGTGGCGATAGCGCCTGCTCCAACGCACTCCACGGCAGCCGATGGCTTAGTTGAACCAGTGGATGGCGCAGGTCGATCTGGTTTTCCAGACGCGAACGAAACAACTCATCGGCAGGTAAGTGATCGGCAGCGGGACGGCGTGTGCGCATGGGCGAAAACTGCCAGAAACCAGTGCGTACATTAACGAAAACTGGCAGTTCCAGCACGCCGAAAACGCGGGGGACGCCCTGCAATGGATGTGGTTTGGGGGTTTTTCAGGGGCGACTACCTACAGCGCGGTCGTCGAACAGCCTGTCTTTGCGCATGGCTGCGTCTGGGCCACCTGGCCAATTGCGTATGCCTTCACGCATCTCTGCCACTTGCGTAGTGATGTCCTCTTTTGCAATCAGCCAGTCAACCGTTGCCAGCAATTCCATGCCAAAAGGCGACTCAAAGCCATCGATCAAGGCCGCTGTGGCCTCCAGTGCCGGGGCATACTGTTTGGCTTCGCTCTTGAGATAGGCCTGGACAAAACTCTTGCGAGTATCATCGAACCAGATGACATCCAACGGATCTGCATCGCCAATTCGCTTGTCACAATGCAAGTAGCTGCCATCTAACCCATCCAGCAGGTGGCGGAGACGGTCGGCATATGGGCCGTATCTATGTGGCTCAAAGCGCAAGTCCAGCTTAGGCAAGCCTGCGCGTTCGATGTTGCGCTCAAGAAACCACGCTAGCTTCTGGATTTCCAGCAGGCTGCATTCCATGCCCAACACCCAGTAGCGACGTACCAGTTCCGCAATCAATGCGCGTGCTGGAGTCAGCTTTTCCACGCCGGAGCGCTTTGCAACATTTTGATACTTCAAGGTAGGCTCGAATACGAAAATGTCGGTATCTAGACCCGCCAGTGTTTCCTCAATCAGTGGACGCACGTTAGACCAGTCCAAACCTCCATTGCCTGCGCCCAGTGGCGGAATAGCAATCGATTTGACCTTGTTTTCTACCAGGAACAGACGTAAATCCTGTAATCCCTCTGTGATCCATTCGATGCGTGAATCGCCACGCCAGTGCTGTTTGGTCGGAAAATTGACGATCCAGCGTGGCCCGTCCAGTTCGTTGGCTTCGGTGACAAACACCTTTCCGGTGCGCACTTGCTTTTCCTTGCATGCAGCAGCATATAGTAGGAAGTTTTTGTTGAAGCGCTCCTTGAACATCAGCGCGATGCCCTTATCCATGACGCCGACGGTGTTGACGGTGTTGACGGTGTTGACCAGTGCCTCGGCACGTGCCTGCAGTAGATTGCCTTGCGTGAACGTAATCATCAGAAGTACCACTCGGTACGGGCATAAACCGGCAATGTGAGGTTGCGCGCCTGGAGTTGACGCGCGATGACTAGCTTTAAATCGTCTGTATAACACACGATGCCTAACAGCCCGCCGATTGGCAAGTGTTGGTAAATTAGCGCTTCCGCCTGATATCGCTCAAACTTAGCCGGGTCCTCCTGGTCGCGACGGAAATCGCGCGCCTGAAGCAGCGGCCAGTCGATCTTGTCGAGATTGGCCAAATCGGAATGAAACGTTGTTAGTTGATAATAAGCATGGCTATCAGTGAATAAAAAAGGCCATCCTCGTGCAGCGACGTGATGCAGGCTGGAAACAAGTATTACAATTTCTTCGTTCGACCGTCGTTGGACGCCTCCCCAGCCCGTATTGATGTTGCGCAGCATCGGCGAAAATGGAGTGAAGTAAAAGGGTACGTAATCGTTAAGGAAGCCGCCTGGCACGATCGGTACAGGATGATTGGCGCGCTTGTCGATTCCTGGTTACCGATGTTCACCCAATCTACGCTCTGTACGGCTCCATTACCGCAGTGCAGGCCGTTTTCCAAAATCCAGGGCAAGTTGTCGCGATGGACGATACGCCAGATCAGGGCTTTCTTCGGGTTGAGGTTTGGGTAGTGCCCTGGCATCCGTCAGTCCTAATCCATATCGCTCAGCTCGACGTGCGAATGGTTGGTTGCAATCGTCAACGTTAATAGGCGATTTGGCTGGATATGGCTGAAGTTGTTACGCCCCCAAAACCTGCGTTCACTGAAGCACCCATTTTAAAGTCGCCCAATTGGTGATGCTTGGGCGGCTCGCGCTTGCTCAGTATTTCGCTACGCCGTTGTCCACCTCGTCCGACCACGCATCGATGCCGCCGGTGACGTTGTAGACGTTGGTAAAGCCCAGGCCGCGGAAATGTTCGGCCGCTTGCAGGCTGCGCCCGCCGCGGTGGCACAGGAACGCCAGCGGGGTGTCCTTGGGCAGCTGTTCGATGGCGGCACGCTCATGCGCATCCAGGGTGCGGAACGGTGCGGCCACCGTAGCCAGCGCACGTTCGTCGGCCGGACGCACGTCCACCAGGGTCAGGTTGCCGGCCTTGAGGCGGTCGTCGGCATCGCGCACCGACAGCTCTTGCACCGGCTTGGGCGCGTTGGGGTTGTCGATGGCCAGACCGCGGCCACGGATGTCGTCCACCCAGTCGATGGTGATGCCCTCGGCGCGGCGCGCGCTGGCCAGGTCGAACTGCACGCGCAGGCCGTTGGATTCGGCTGCGATGGCGTTCGGGTTGGTCGGTGCCAGCTGGAAGTTGGGCTGGAAATCGGCATCGATGGACAGCGTCAAGGAGGCATCCGGCGCATCGGCCAGCGCACCCTTGAGCATCTCGACCGCGGCCGGGGTGATGGTGATCTTGGGCGGGCTGCGGTCGGGCGCCTGCAGGCCGAGCATGCTGCTCAGCTCGCCGCTGTCGGCCATCTGCAGGATGATGTCGCTGCCGCCGATCAGCTCGCCATCCACGTACAGCTGCGGAATGGTTGGCCAGTCGCCGTAGGCCTTGATGCCCTCGCGGATTTCCTGGTCGGCCAGCACGTTGACGTGGGCATAGTCGATGCCCAGCCCGTCCAGCACGCCGACCGCCTTGGCCGAAAAGCCGCATTGCGGCATGCCCGGCTGGCCTTTCATGAAGAGCACCACGCGGCTGGATTGCAGCAGCGTATCGATACGGGAACGCAGGGCGGGATCGAGGGACATGGCAGCACTTCGGTAAGAGCGTGGAGAGCAGGCATTCTACGCCGCGTGGCATCATGCGGCATGACCACGCCGGAAACGCTGTATCGCATCCCCTCCCACCCCTACCGCTGGGTGGGTTTGTTTGCCCTCTCGCAGGTCGCGGTGGCGCCGCTGTGGTGGCATCTGGGCTGGGCCTGGGGCGTGCCGGCGTTGCTGCTGTCGCATGCGCTGTTCGTGGTGCCTGTGTTCCTGCCGCGCGCGCGCCTGTATGCGCCGGTCGTGACACGCCTGCCCGGCCGTGCGCCGCAGGTGTGGCTGACCATCGATGATGGCCCTTCCGACGACACTCCGGCCATCCTCGATCTGCTGGATGCCTACGATGCCAGTGCCACTTTCTTCGTGGTCGGCGCCCGTGCCGAACAGCGGCCGGAGCTGGTGCGCGAGATCGTGCGGCGCGGGCATGGCATCGGCAACCACAGCCACACCCATCCGCAGGCTTGGTTCTGGGCGCTGGGGCCGCGCCGCATGGCCCAGGAAATCGGCCAGGCGCAGCGCGTATTGGCCTGCATCACCGGGCAGGCGCCACGGCTGTACCGCTCGGTGGTCGGCATGACCAACCCCTTCGTCGCCTCGCCGCTGCGCGCGCACGGGCTGACCCGCGTGGCCTGGAGCGCGCGCGGCTTCGACGGCGTGCGTTGCGAACCGGGCGCCACCGTGGCGCGTATCGTGCGCGACCTGCAACCCGGCGCCATCGTGCTGCTGCATGAAGGCGCCGCACACGGCCACAACCTCACCATCCTGCGCGGCGTGCTGGAGGCGATGCAGGCGCGTGGGCTGGTGGGGCGGCGGCCGGAATAGAGCGGCCGACGAAACGACTGCGCTCACCGCCAGGCGGGCGTGGCTGGTGCTCAGCATCGACACGTAGCGTGTGGACGCTACGGTTGGTCAACACCATCCACCCCCGCCTGACGGCTGCTTGCTACGGTGTATCAGCCTGCTTTCGGACACGCGCTGGCCGTACACGCAGGTTGGGCGGTAGAGCGCTATGCAGCAATGTGCCCGTCACGGCGGGCGTTTCGCTTGGGCGTCCTCGCTGTTACTGACGCTGTGACTCTCTGTGTGATGTGGCGCTGGATTGTCTGTGGCGCTGATCGGTTTGCTGAGCTTGCTGCGAAGTCATCCTGGCATGCATCGCGCATCGCCAGGAATGAGAGTGCAGGGCAGTGCATCTGATCGGCGCGCTGGCTGCTTCGGTTCGATGGCGACTGCCAGGTTTCAGGCAAACCAGCGCAATGCCGTGATCATCATTTGCAGCGTGTTCGATGCACGGCTCTATTGACAGCGATTCGGCACGGATCGACCATGCGCGCCCAGCCAGCTGTTGTGCCCACCCTGCAGGGTGCGCCCGCGCCAGCCTCATCGGCCGTCATCGACGGCAGTGTTTCACTCATGAGGCTGACTGCATGTTCTGTTGCATCGTTTCCGCGCGTGTTGGCGTGCGTGTACCGTTCCGTTCGCCGCACCTGCGCGTGGCGTACTCCGTGCTTGCGTTGGCCTGTGCGTGGCCGTTGGCGGCGATGGCGCAGTCGAGCGCGCGCGATCCGGTCGATCTGGATCGCATGCAGATCAGTGCGCATCGCAGCGCCATCACCGAAGGCAACGATTCCTACACCGCCGATATCGCGCGCAGTTCGACCAAACTTGCGCTCTCCTTGCGCGACACGCCGTAGTCGGTGGTGGTGGTGACGCGCCAGCAGATCGTCGACCGCAACCTGCAGTCGCTGCAGGACGTCACCGACACCGTGGCCGGCTTCAACTCGCCGACCTGGGATACCGAGCGCACCTACATCAACGCACGCGGTTTCGAGGTGGACTATTACCGCATCGATGGTATTCCCACCGATTACAGCGGCGATGTGCAGCAGAACATGGCGATCTACGATCGCGTCGAGATCGTCCGTGGTGCCAACGCACTGACCTCCGGTGCGGGCAGCCCGGCGGCATCGATCGACCTGCTGCGCAAGCACGCCGACAGCGCTGTGTTCACCGGCCGGGTGGATCTGTCGGCCGGGCGCTGGGATCGCTATCGCGGCAGCGCGGACCTGCAATCGCCATTGAACGCCGCCGGCAACGTGCGTGGCCGCGTGGTGACCAGTTACGAAGACAAGCAGTCGTTCCGCGATCACTACAGCAAGCAGTCGTCGCTGTTCTACGGCATTGTCGATGCGGACTTCAGCGATGCCACCAGCGGCTACATCGGCGTCAACAAGCAGCGCAATGATGGGCGCGGCACCACCTGGGGCGGCGTCCCTGCGTATTTCAGCGACGGTCGCCGCACCGATTTTGCGCGCTCGGATTCGTTCACCCCGCGCTGGGCGCGTGGCGTGGCCGACACCACCAATGCCTTTGCCGGGCTTACCCACCGTTTCGACAACGGTGCACAGCTGCATGTGGAGTACTCGCATCAGCGGTTTGCAACCGATTGGAAATCGGTGCTGTTCGGCTATCTCGACTATCCGGACCGCGACACCGGGCTGGGGCTGACCAGCAACTTTGGCGGGCGCTATCCCATGCTCAATGCGCAGAACAGCCTGGATGCTTTCGCCAGCCTGCCGCTGACCTTGTGGGGGCGCGAGCATGAGGTCGTGGCCGGCGCGACCTGGATGAATCGCAACGTGCGCAGCTGGTCAAACGCACCGCTGGAACCGCTGACTGCCGAAAGCGTCTATGCCTGGACCGGCAGGATGGCGCAGCCGCAATGGACGCCACTGACAAAGGGCGAAGACCGCGATGTGCGCCAGGTGGCTGCCTACGCTGCGGGCCGCTTCAGCCTGACCGATGCGCTCAAGGCCATTGTCGGCGCACGCGTCACCGACTGGAAAAGCGCCGACCAACTGGTGCCGGCCAACTCCTACGAACGCCGTGGCCGCACCACGCCATACGCCGGCCTGATCCTGGATGTGGACGACCGCCATTCGCTCTATGCCAGCTACACCGGCATCTTCAAACCGCAGAACACTCGCGACCGCGGCGGGCGCTACATCGACCCGTTGGAAGGCAATAGTGACGAAATCGGCGCGAAGGGTGCCTGCCTCGGCGGCCAGCTCAATGCAGCGGTGGCGCTATTCCGGATCGAGCAGGACAATCTTGCGGTCAATGACCCCGGGCAACTGGTGCCCGGCACTACCGATCAAGCCTATCTGGCTGCCAAGGGCACCGTCAGTCAGGGCGTGGAAGTCCAGCTCGATGGGCAACTTTCCGAGCAATGGCGCATCGCATTCGGTTTCGCGCAGTTCGATGCCAACGATGCTGCGGGTGTGGACGTGAACCCGACCAGCCCGCGGCGCGAGGCGACGCTGTTCACCAGCGGCAGACCGGGCCGTGGCGTCTGGGCGGTGGCGTGAGCTGGCAGTCGGCCATCCACGAACTGATGGCCGGGCCGCAGGGCAACACCCAACGGCTGACCCAGGGCAGCGTGCTGCTCGCCAACGCGATGGCGCGTTACGACATCAACCAGGCCTGGTCGGCGCAGCTCAATGTACGCAACCTGTTCGATCGCAAGTACTACGCCAACATCGTCTACCAGAGCCAGTTGATCTACGGCGACCCGCGCGATGTGGAGTTGACGGTGTCCCGGAAGCTCTGAGCCGTTGCGGGGCGCCGACTGCCCTTCTCAGGGGGCGGCTGACAGCGCCTGCAACGAGGTCGCCGGTGACCGCTGCATGCCAGAGCTGTTGCTGCGGACTTGTCGGGCGTCTGCATCCGGCGTGCATGCGTTAGTTGTCTTAGAACCTGTTCGCAATCTTCTGAGTAACAGTGCCAAGAAGGCCAAATGGATGAACTGCAGGCTGGTGTTGAGTTTGCGCTCGCAGTTCTTCCATAGCCTTCGGCTCTTCTCCAGCCAAGCAAAACTACGCTCGACAATCCATCGCTTGGGCATGACCTTGAAGGTGTGCAGTTCGCTGCGCTTGGCAATCTGCACCGTGAGCTGCTCGCCTAAAATCTCTCGCGCGCCGCT
>NZ_LYMI01000062.1 GCF_001660815.1 Xanthomonas nasturtii | reverse complement strand
TTGATCGCCACGCCGCTTTCGGCCTCACGCAGAAAGCCGATGACCTGCTCGTCAGTAAAACGCTTCTTCACGTCCAATCTCCTTCGGGTAGGGAATTGGACTCCAAACTGCGGCGCTACTCAAAATCGGGGGGACGTCGGCTGTACGGGCGCCAATGACGCTGCTGCTTTGAAACCTGTGAAATCACAGGGTAAAGCTGACCCGTTAATTGCACCTGACCCCGTTCTTTAGTATTCGGCTGATTCCGCCTAGCGGCCGCGCACCCATCTCGCGCCGAACGCAGAAGTGCATCGGCCACTTTGATCCATGCAGGCCTTAGCAAAGCACCTGAGGATTGAGCTGCCACACCGAATAGTTCAACGCCGCCGCAAAACTTACCCATAGCAGATATGGAACCAACAACCACGCAGCAACCCGCTGCCACTTGGCGAACGCTACGATCGTCAGCACCAACGCCACCCACAGCGCCACGATATCGACAAACGCCCAGGCGCCCATGTGCCAGGCAAAGAACAACCAGCTCCACAACCCATTCAACCCCAACTGCAGCACGAACAGACTCAGCGCCCCACGCGTACTGTTCCACCCACCGCGCCGCCAGACCGACCACGCCGACACCGCCATCATTCCGTACAACGCGGTCCATACCGGCCCGAACAGCCACCCCGGCGGCGCCCAGGCCGGCTGCTGCAACTCGGCGTAGAAGCTCGCCGCCTTGATCGACGCCATCGCTCCCAGGGCCGCCACCAGATAGCAGAGCATCAGCGAACCCAGCAGTCTAAGCCACTGTGATTTCTTCGTCATCGACATCTCCATACAGACCTAGCGAATGAGAGCATGCTATTCCGGCATCCGAATGTCGGGCACGCTGCCACATAGCCTGTCCAGGCAATGCAAACAGAACGCACACCTATGATCATGGATGGATCAACTTTACGGGGAGTCGACACTGGCGATCGCGCCGCCGATCAGGTTTACGTTGCCGGCAGTGACGTGGTAACCGCCGTTGCCCGCAAACAAGCCGGATGGTCAGGTCGCCACCGATCTGCGCATCGATCCGGTCGCCTTTGACCACCGCACCGCGCAAGGTGGTGTCACCCTCTGACTTGAGTACGATGTTCTGGCCAGCCAGCTGTGTGTTCTGCCATGTGCTACCGTCCACGTTCGATTTGTAGCTACCCGTGCTCGCTTACACACAAGCATAAACGCTGGTTTGCGCATGCTTACGCTGACCTAAATCGTCGATTTTTAGATTTATCTAGTAAAGCCAAAAAGGCAATTCATCAGGACCAAGCCTATCATAGTCTGTATTCGGCCTTTTTTTATCCAAAATAAAATTTGGCATATTAACCGTTACAATTTTTACTGGTTGATATACTTCAAAATCTTCAAAAAAAGACAAGGCGGAATTTTTTGCATCAAAAAAAAGATCAAAATATTTAGAAAAAACTACATCAAGGTGCTTCTCTCTAAAATTCAGCCCACTTCCTGAAATTTCCAACTTTGAAAAAGCTTCTTTAGGTATGGATTTTACACTTATTTTAGATAAAATAAGTCTAGCATCTGACATTAGATCTACAGAACTATCCAAATCCTCTTTTTTAACATAGCGCTTGTAAAGGCGATCACTCAAAAGTGACCATTCCCTATTAGGATGCCTATTAAAAACAAAAGCATTAAGCGCATCGAAAAAAAACACACCATCGGTTGCCGGACCTAATTCATATACCGTATGCCCCCCATCATAGCCAATTATATTTTTCATTGCTTAAACCTAATGTCAGTTGGACTAATTATACCATTGGATTTTTTTACAATGGCTTTGATGACTGAATTTTTCTGAGCATTTGTCACATTTTGCCCTCTGACATCAATAACAATTAGCTGTTGCATTCCGCTAGGCAAGTCTTTGGATCGCTGCAGTGCCTGCCCGGATACACTTGAAACTAATTTACTCCTATTTGTGGCAATGTTGTAATTTTTAACTTCAACACTACATGTATTCCCTACACACCAGTCAGGACGAACACTATCGGCAGTTCCATACGGAACCTCTACACCATTCTTGAAACTAACTTGGGCACGTGCACCAGTGCCGAGGTCTTGACCGACATCTGCCTCAGACTGTTGGGGGGTAGGCCTACCTACTGGCGGTGCACCCGAGGCTTCTTTCGATTTGGAGCCGCCAGAAGCAACTATTGGCGCATGATTTGGCGTAGCCGGCGTTTCGGTGGACGGATCTTTGAGAGTTCGTGTAGTCCGAGGCCCGAAGACTTCAACTGCACCTACCATATCAAAAACACTATTGCCGAATCGGTTCGCCGCTGCAACCTGTTCGGGAGTGCCCCCAAATTTAGCCGTCAAACTACCGGGTGAGCCAAAGATTCCTAAAATCGCCGTGTCTAGCCTATTACTATCTTCAAGAGACATCCCGCCAATTAAATTATTAGCCTTCCAGCCCTGCCAGTCTGTCTCTGTCAAGAGCTGGAAGTTGTTATTGTAAACTGACGCTAGGCCGGGGGAGGCCTTTGATCCGGACTGCATGACGCCTTGTGCGAGAATGGCGTCATATTCTTTCGTGCCAGGCTTTAGATTCAATAGCTGTGATTGCTGCTCTGGAGTCAACGCACTGAAATACCGATCCTTCATCTCGCGGCTTTGCGCAAGACTCATATCGTCCCATTTTTCTTCGATCTTCTCCCGACACTGCTCGCTGCCACACGCTTGCAGTTCGCGTGCTTTCTCCTCGCGTTGTGGATGGCTGAGATAGTTGTTCTCCACCGAATTCTTCGCAATATTTGACGCAACCGCTGCCTCGGCTAGGCTGCCACCTGTCATACCTCCAGCGATTGCGCCAATCGCTTGTGATAAGGATACGAGCAACTGCTTATCGGCCTCCGGCAACAGGTTCGGATTAAATTTCCCGTCTGGTCCGATCGCGCGCGGATCGTCGCCGTAAAGTGCTTGCGTCAAATACTTCGCACCCAGCTCACCGCCAGCGCCTGCCAGCGCGCCGCCTGTCAGAGACGAGCCGTTCACTTCCGCTAGCACCGCGCCGAGGACCGCGTGCGACAGCCCTTGCAGCACAGCGTTGGGATCGCTGCCATGATTCTGGTCGAAGGTCTTGCCGATCAACTGTGCCGCATAGGGTGCCAATGCGTTGCTCGCGATTTGGCCGGCACCTTGGCCGGCCACGCTGCCGACCAACGCCGTCGTCACCGCCTGCAACGCTCGGCTGTAGTTGCCGCCGACGCCCCATTGCTGTTTGGCCTCATACGCCGCGCTGTATTCCGGGTTGCTCTGCGCCAATACGTCCCGGCGTTGGTCGGCTGTCAATTTGGCAAAATTGTCCTTGCCCTCCTGGCTTAGGCCGTCCTTGTACTGCTTTTCGATGGCATCAGTTTTGCTTTCTGCTGACGCAGCAATGTCATCGCCAATCTGCTTGCCAGTTGCCATGACCGTGCCGGTCGCCGCCGCCATCGCCTGCTGCTCACCCAGGATCTTGCGCACGTCCGGCAAGTTGGCAACAGCTTCATGCGCGGCAGTTGCATCAGTGTTGATGCCGGTTGCTGCTGCCGTGGTGGTCTTGCCGCCAATCTTGATAGTGCCTTCGGTCAACGTGGCGCGGGTATAGCTCGTGTCGCTGCCGCTTTCGCTCATCGGCACGCCCGGCATGAAGCTCTGGGTATTGGCCTTGCCGTAGTTGCCATTGGCGATGTTGCTGCCGATGTCTCTGGACTGCTCGCCAGCAGTGCGCTCGATCGGGTTGCCGTTGGCATCGGTTTGGTTGCCGGTACTCCCGAATCCACCACTGATACTGCCTGAGGCGGCGCTATAGTCCATCTGGTTTTTCAGATCGGTGAACGTCAGCGAGTCGGCGCTCAGTTCGCTGGCGCCGGCATTGGTGCTGGCGATGGCGCCGCCGATCAGGTTTACGTTGCCGGCGGTGACGTGATACCCACCGTTGCCTGCGAACAGGCCCGACTGTTCGACCACACCTAGATAATTGCCATTGGCCTTGGCGCCGCTTGCGTAGCCGCTGGCATCCCAAGCGGTACCCGCCGAGATCTGTACGCGCCCACCGACGCTGCTTTCCTTGGATTGGATGTCCAGCTTGTCTTGCAGCGATTCGATGGTGAGATCGCCACCGACCTGTGCATCGATCCGGTCGCCCTTGACCACCGCACCACGTAGTGTGGTGTCGCCCTCAGAGTTGAGGACGATGTTCTGGCCCGCCAGTTGGGTGTTCTGCCAGGTGCTGCCATCCACGTTCGACTTGTGGCTACCGGCGCTGGCTTGCACATACGCATAGACACCGGTCTGTGCGCCCACCGAGGCACCCACACCCACTTCGAAGCCGGCATTGCTGCCCTTGCTCTGCTCGGTGTTGCTGGAGTTGCCGGCTTCCAGCACCAGATCGCGTGCCGAATCCAGGCTCAGCGTGTCGCCGGCCTTGAGGTTGCCCTGCACGATGTGCAGGTCGCCTTCGGTGGTTTTCAGGCTAACGTTGCCACCGCCTGTGATGGTGGAGCCTTGCGAGAGTTGGCTGGCGCTGTTGAAGCTGCTCTCGTTGGTGGCAAAGCCGACGCCGGCTTCCACGCTGAGCAGCGAGCCACTTTGCACAGCCTTCGCTGTTTGATACGCATTGGCGGCTGCCGCCATCCCCTGCATCGCACCCAAGCGTCCATCGGACTTGCGCGCATCGTCCACGTTGTTGATCAAATCGATCAGCGGGGACTTGATGCGCGCGAACGCGCCGATCTTCAGATCATCGTCCTGCTGCGAGGCCGAGCTGCTGGTGTTGGCGGTCAGCAGCTGGATCGAGGCAGCGGTGATGTCCACATCCTTGGCAGCAACCACATTGCTAGCCGACTGCGTGTACGTGCCGACAGCGGTCAGGCTGACATTGCCGCCCAGGCTGCCGACGTTGCTGGCCACCTGCGCCACCTGTGCGTTGTCGTCGGTGTGGTTCTTCTTGTTGTAACCGGCAAAGCGCTCGGTGTCGGAGATGACCACCGTGCCGACGCCCTTGCTGGTGGACTGGTTGGCATTGCCCAGGAGGTCCTGACCACTCTGGATGGTCAGGTCGCCCGCCGCGCGCATGCTCACATTGCCCTGCGCCGCGATGTTGCTCGCGGTCAGGGTGATGTCGCCCTGCGTGGTGGTCAGGCTGGCGTTGCCGCCCACCGACAACTGGGTGCCGGTGATGGTATCGGTCTGGCCGTTGCCGGTGCCTTGCTGGTTGTAGTTGCCGTACGGCAAGCCGGCGGCATTGTTGAAGCCCCAGCCCTTGCCGTTGCTGGCGTTGCCGCTGGACTGGGTGCTGTGCGCAACGTCGAACACGATGTCCTTGCTGGCCAGCAACAACGCGTTGCCTTCGGCCGACAGTTGCGTGCCCTGGCTGGTGATCGAGCCGTCGCTGGCGAGCAGCGTGAGATTGCCGCCGGCCGCCAGCTGGCTGACGCGCGCATCGCTGGTGCTTTGGTTCTGCGACGCGTTGGAGCGATGGCTGCTGGCCTGGATGACCACCGGGGTGATCGCGGCCATCGTACCGGCCGCGGCGCCTTCGGCATCGCGGCTGATCTTGCTCATGGTCGAGCCGGTATCGACCATGTTCTTGGTGGTGGAATCGCGTGCGCTGCGGTACGACGCGCCCGGGTCGTAGGTCACGCCCACCGAGAAGCCGCTCGATTTACTGGATTGACTGGCTTGGTTATCTACTGTGTCCTGTCGTGCCAACAACGCGATGTCCTTAGCCGCCAGGGTCAGGTCCTTGCCCGCACCGATATCCGAGGCGGCGATGGTCAGCTGGTTGCCTGCGCTGATCACCAGATTGCCCTCGGTCGAGCCAACCGAAGAGGCGACCTGGGTGACCGATTCGGTCGTATTTTCGCTATTGCTACGCGCCTTGCTGTAACCAATGCTGGCCACGCCGCCGCCGATACCGCCAGTCAGGCCGGAGCGCTTCTGGCTGAAACTATGCGCTTCGCTGCTGGTGTCCTGCGCAGACTCGATGGTGACGTTGTTGCCCGCTGCCAGGCGCACATCGCCGGTGGCGAGTACGGTCGAACCCACTACGGCCACATCATTGCCAGCCGAGATATTGACGGACCCGCCACTCAACGCTGTGCCGATGGCAAGCGTGTCGTGCCACTCGTCATGCGTGGTGGTCGTCTTGCTGGAGAACGTGCCCTTCTTCTTCTTGGTCATATCCTGCACGGCGTCGTGCTGTTCGCTTGCAGCGAGCAGGTTGACGTCGTTGCCGGCGGCCAGGGTGATGCCGCCTTCCTTGGTGACGGCCGATGCGGCGGTCAGGGTGATGTCGTTACCGGCCTGCATGGCCAGGTTGCCGCCGGCACTGAACTCGGTGCCGTGGACGGTTTCGTCGCTGGTGCTGGTGGTCTGCTTGAAGCGCTTGCGCGTCTCCAGCGTGTTGCTGGTATCCACCGTGGTCAGCGTGCTGGCGTTGATGTCGTTGCCGGCGCTGATCCCCAGACCCTTGCCGGCATCCAGCTTGGCCGCGACCAGATTGACGTCGTTGCCGGCGCTGAGGATCAGGTTGCCGCCAGCCGTGAGCGCCTGCTGATCGATGGTCTGCGTGGTCGTGGTGGTGCTGACACGGGTCTTGCCGTTGCGGGTCTTGTAGCTGTTGGTCTCGCTGTCGTTGAGCACGGATTCGACATTGAGATTGTTGCCGGCTGCGGCAATCAGATCGCCACCGGCCTTCACCTCGGCCTGGCGGATGGTCAGGTCGTTGCCTGCGGTCAGCTGCAGGCTGTCGCCGGTGCTGATGTTGGTGCGCGTGGCGACCTTGCCGTCCAGGCCGGTGGTGGGAGTCAGCGAGAGGTTGTTACCTGCCTGCAGTGCAGCGCTGCCGCCCGCTGCGATGGTCACCCCATGCAGCTGCAGGTCATTGCCTGCGGAGACGATCAGATCCTTGCCGGTGGTGATCGAGACAGCATCGCCACCGCGCAGCAAGCCGTTGTCGTTGCGCAACGCGCTGGGCGTGAGGCTCAGATTATTGCCTGCAATCAGCGCTGCACTGCCACCGGCCTGCACGCGGGTGCCGGTCAGCGTCATATCGTTGCCAGCCATCAGTTGCAGGGTGTTGCTGGCGGTGATGCCCGACAGGATGCCGACGCCGTTGATGGCCTTGGACGCTTCGCTGACCAGGTTGTTGCCAGCCACCAGCGCCACATCGCGGCCCTGAATCTGGCCTTGATTGAGCAGGTCGTTACGCGCTTCCAGCGCCACGCTGCCGGTACCGCTGATGCGGCCCTGGTTGAGCAGGTTACCGGCGGTGATGCTGACGTCAGCGCCGGCGATCACGCCTTGGTTGCTGATGGCGTTGGTGGCGTTAAGCTCGACGTTGCCGCCGGCGATCAAGGCGCCATTGCCACGCAACTGCAGCGAGTTGGATGCCAGATACACGACCGGTACCAGCACCTTCTGACCCTGGTAGTCCTGCTCCACCATCCACACGATGTCCTGCGTGAGCGCAGCCGCCTGCGCGGCGGTGAGGCCGACGCCCATACTCAATTGCAACTGGCCTGCAGCAGCCACGCCGGACTCCAGCAAGGCGCGGTACTGCGCTACGCCATCGGCGTAGTTGCCCAGGTAGCGACGACCGGTGAGCTGGGTGATCTGGTCCAGTACCAGGCGCTGTTCGTAGAAGCCATCGCCCAGGCGGGTCTGGTTCCACTCCGGATCCACGCCCAGCTTGTCCAGCAGGAAATCGCTGCTGATGAAGTTGTCGTAGTTGACGAAGCGCGGGTCGGTCTCGATCAGGTAACGACGGCCCGGGCCAGTGCTGCGCCAGGCATT
>NZ_LYMI01000061.1 GCF_001660815.1 Xanthomonas nasturtii | reverse complement strand
GTTTGCGCTGTCGAACCTGTGGCTGAAGCGAAAGCAGTTGATGCCTGTCGTGGGGAAGGTGTGCCTGTAACCCGGGCAACACCCCGCAAACGCGGCGGAAACGGCAAAAAATCGAGGGTCTGAGTGCTATCAGAGTGGCCGATGCGGTTTAGATCATCCTCCGACGTCGTTGATCAGACCATCCCTAGATCTGCCAGGGTGATGCTATCGGCCTTGGCCACCGCCAGATGCACCGCAGCGGCGACGCTGATGCTGGATTCGATCATGCAGCCGATCATGCAGGGCAACCCGTACACCGCGGCGATGTCGGCGATGCGGATGGCGTTGGACAGCCCGCCGGTCTTCATCAGTTTGATGTTGATGATGTCGGCAGCGCGGCGCTGGATCAGGTCGATCACCTGTGTGGGCGAGAAGACGCTTTCGTCGGCCATCACCGGCGTGTGGATGTGTGCGGTGACGAAAGCGAGCCCATCGATGTCGGCGGCCTTGACCGGTTGCTCCAGCAACTCCAGTGCGATGCCGGCAGTTTCCAGGGTGCGCATGGTGCGCACCGCCTGCTTGGGCGTCCAACCCTGGTTGGCATCCAGCCGCAGCGATGCGCGACCGGCCACTGTCGCATGGATTGCCGTGACGCGTTCGACGTCCGAATCGATGTCCTTGCCGACCTTGATCTTCAACGCGCGATAGCCGCGTGCGAGGGCTGCTTGCGCCTGCGCCACCATGGTGTCGATGGCATCGGCGCTGATGGTGATGTCGGTGGTGATGCGTGGCGTGCCGCCACCGAGCAGCTGGTACAGCGGAGCTCCGAATGCCTGCGCCCACAGGTCGTACAGCGCGATTTCCACTGCGGCCTTGGCGCTGGTATTGCGCTCGAGCGCGTGCTGCACGAGGCCGCACAGCCGGTTGAGATCGGCCACGTCCTGGCCGATCAATCTGGGGCCGATGCAGTGGTCGATTGCGGCAATGATGCTGCCATGCGTATCGCCGGTGATCGGTGCGGTGGCCGGCGCGGCACCATAGCCGATGTGGCCGCTGTCAGTCTGCAACAGCACCACCACATCCTCGATCGCCTGCACGGTACGCACGGCCGTCTTGAATGGTCTTTTCAATGGCACGCGCAACATGCCAAGCCGGAAGCCGGTGATCTTCATGGGGTGCTCGTTGGTGCAATGCGTTGGATGCGGGTGATGTGCTCGATGAATGCAGAGCCATCGCTGGCGAGCAACGGCAGCAACGGTGTGACCGACACACCGTTCAAACGCGCGCGCTGCACGCTGCCATCTGCGGCGCGGTAACTGGCGCCGGCCACATCATGGATCACCCATGGCGCGCCCCCTGCGTGCCCGATCACCAGCATCACGTGGCCGGGGATGTGGATCAGATCGCCGACCTGCAGCTGTGCGAGCTGCTGCAGGCGGCGGGGCAGGGCTGCACCTGCGTCGAACGGCACGGGGTACAACACCGGGCTGCGCGCTTGGTCGCCGGTATTGCGTGGCAGTGCGATGCCGAGGCTGCGATAGACATCCAGCACGAAGCCGCTGCAATCGCGCGCGTTGTAATCGTTGCCCCAACCGTAGCGTTCGCCCAGGAATTTGAATGCCTGCCGTAGCAATGCGGCATCGGTGGCCGGCAAGGCGCCAATACGGACATCGGCACCGCGCGGGATTAGCGCAGGCGCCAGCTGCAAACGGCCAGCGGCGCTGCGCAGCGGAAGTTGCACCACATAGGCAGCCAACGGCAGCTGGCCGTTGACCGGCTGCTGCGGCGGCCAGTCGCCGAGCAATGGCAGGCTGGTGCCCATGTCCAGCGTAAGTGCCGAAACCGCCGGGTTTTCGGGCGTATAGGCGGTCTGCACGCGGGCTGCCGTGACCACGATGCGCGTGCCGCGTCGTGCGTAATCCAGTACCTCGGCGCGGCTGCCTTCGGCAAGGTGCGCGGTTGCGATCCACGCGGCGTAATTGGCGGCGATGACGAACTGCCAGGCGCCGTCGGCGCTGCCGTGCAGGACCGCCACCGGCGTACCGGGATACAACGCCGATTCCTGGAAGCGGTCGATATCGTGGTCGTCAACGCTGGTAAACACGCGCTGTTCGGTGGGAAAGGTGCGCAGCGCTGCGCGCGAGACCACCAGCGCAAAGCGCAACGGGACCTGCGCGGGAAGCGCATCCAGTGCCACTGCCTTGCGCAACGCAGCCAGGCGTGTGGCATCCAGGAGGTGCCCATCCGCGTCGTACAGTGGTCGCGTCGGCGTAGCCGATAACGCGTCGATGCGCGCCCGCACCTCGGCTGCGGGCAGCGTATCTGGCAGCTGCGCAATGTCGTACATCGAGGCATCGTCGCGCAGCAGGCGTGCATTGAACTCGGCGATCTGCGCGGGACTCATGCGCGGCCTCTGGGCGTTGCGGCTGCGTTGGATCCAATCATTGGGCGTCAGCTGCGCATCGCTGACGACGAAGGGCGGCTGGGTCACCCGCGTGTCGGCAGGTGCGGACGCGGCCCTGCAGGGCAGGGCGAGCGCGATCAACAGCAGCATCAGCAGGCGGTGCGACAATGGCATGGAGAGCTCGCGATGAAGGCAGCCACTGGCGCGCTGCGAGGCCCTGATAGTGGCATGCGGCGCATACCCGCATCCACGCGTTGCGGCAACAAGACGATGAGACGTTGGCAGTGTACGTGGCGGCGCTGTGGTGCGGTGCATGGAGGAGAGGCAGTCGCTCGCAGCCGCCGCCGCCGCGCTAGTGGCCGTTGCTAGCGCATCTACCGCGGCGATGCTTGCCGGGTTGAGAAAAGCTGCCAACGCCCCGTTGCTTCAATGCGTGAGTCACACTGTCGGCGACGTACCCATACGCGGAAGATCTCGCAAGCCCCAACTCGGCAGATAATGGTGCCGCGACAGCAGCGCGGCGATCCAGGCGCGCCCCGTAGGTCGTCGTGCCTTCCCAGGAGAACATCGTGCCGCCCAGCTTCTCTCCGTCGTTGACGACCTGGCTGCGTGCAGCCGTCTGCCTGGTCGCGCTATCGCTCGGCGCCTGCGCCAACGCACCGCAGCGCAACCCGCTGGCACAGTGGGTTCCCTCGCCCAACTACGACACGCGCAGGCCGATCCTGATCGTGTTGCACTTCACCGACCAGCATTCGGTGCAGCAGAGCCTGAGCACGCTGCGCGGGCGCAACAGCGGTGGCCGGGTGAGTGCGCATTATCTGATCGGCGAAGATGGGCAACGCTATCAGCTGGTCGGCGACGACCAGCGCGCCTGGCACGGCGGTGCCGGCCGCTGGGGCACCATCACCGACATCAATTCGGCATCGATCGGCATCGAGCTGGACAACGATGGCAGCGAACCGTTCGCACCCGCGCAGATCGACAGCCTGCTGGTGCTGCTGGAAGACCTGTGTAAACGCCTGCGTATCCCGCGCACGCAGATCGTTGGCCACGAAGACGTCGCGCCGACACGCAAGAACGACCCCGGCCCGTTATTCCCCTGGAAACGCCTGGCCGACGCCGGCTTCGGCCGCTGGCCCGCCACCGACGCGCCCGCAGCCCCGCCAGGTTTCGATCCGTGGCAAGCGCTGGCCCTGCTCGGCTACAGCCTCGACGACCCTGCCGCCACCCTGCAGGCGTTTCACCATCACTATCGCGGCACCAGCGCCACCACGCTGGATGCCGAGGATTTGCGCATTTTGTCTGCGTTGACCGTAAATTCAAGGGCGTCGGTTTTGCCGGCGGCTAGCGAGCCGGTTGAGGGCGACATCCGATAGGCGCAGCGTGTGTGTCAATCATGTGTTGCAGGGCCGCGAACGGATGTGCCGTGTGATCCAGCGCGTGCATCTTGGCGTGCTTACAGAGGAAAGACGATGAAGCAAAACCTGCAGTTACAGAAAGGACGCTGCGTGCAAGACATTGTCGTTGGAAGCGTTCTGCTGATGATTGTCATGCTGCCGTCTACCCTGTTCGCTAACGAACTCCGCGTGCATCCAGCCAAGACCGCCGCGGAAGCGGGCCTGGTGGATGTGCGTGGTCTTGCGCCGGCTATCGCACTGGACATGCGCTACGCAAGCAGCAACAACTTCACCGGACGGGTGGTGCCGGGGTATGTCGCGCCGCGGTGTTATCTGTTGCGGCCGGCCGCGGAGGCGTTGGCGCGGGTAGCGCACACGCTCAACGCGCAGGGCTATCGGTTGCAGGTGTTCGATTGCTATCGGCCGGTGCGGTCTGTGCAGGCGTTCGTGGCCTGGGCTGCGGATCTGCAGGACCAGGCGACCAAGGCGCAGTACTACCCGCGGGTGGACAAGCGTGCCTTGTTGGGCGACTACATTGCGCCGACCTCCGGGCACAGTCGTGGCGCAACGCTGGATCTGGGCTTGCTGGATTGCCGGTCGGCTCCGTGCCGCGCGGTGGACATGGGCACCGATTTCGATTTCTTCGATGCGCGTGCGCATACCGATACCCCCGATATCAGCGCGGCGCAGCGGGCGAACCGCCGGCGCTTGCTACGGGCGATGGCGGCGGAGGGCTTTGCCAATTACCCGATGGAGTGGTGGCACTTCACCTTGCGTCCCGAGCCGACGCCCGACACTGCCTACGACGTGCCGGTTGACTGATCGGGCCACGCAGCAGCTTCGCAGTAACCCGTGGAATCTTCGTGCGGCATCAGCAAACGCAACTCGTACACTGCGCGGATGACCTGTCATCCACGCGCTTACCATCGCTTGATTGCCGCGTAGCGTGTGTTGCCATCCAGAGGAAGTGTCATGTCCGACCCGGAACGCTTTGTCGATATCGCCTGCCCGTACTGCGGGGAGTGGATCACCCTGGCGCTGGATCTGACCGGCGGCGATCAGCACTACATCGAAGACTGCCAGGTCTGCTGCAAGCCGATCTCGGTGAGTGTGCAGTGGGATGAAGAAGGCGAGGCGACGGTGAGCGCGCGCGGGCAGGACGATGCTTGAACGGGGCTTGTCGCACGGTCGGGCAAATGGATGTTTCAGCCGATCCCTGTTCGCGTGGCTGGTCGTTCCTGAGGGCGTGGCATGAGGCCATCGCCTGCAGCCGCTAGACTGGTGTACCTGCTAGCTGGATCGTCACGATGAATTTGCCCCTGCACTTCGGCCTGCTCGGTTCGCTGGAGGCTGGCCTGATCGCGCTCATTCTGGGGGTGTTGGTCTTTGCAGCAGTGGAGCGCATCGGCCGGCGTTTGCAGTTCAACCATGGGCACACGCTTGGGATCGCCTGCCTGCTGACGGTCGCCATCGGCGCTGGCTACGACATCTGGAATCTGGTTTACACGAGCATCGTGCGACTGGAATCGCCGCTTTACGCGCGGTTGGCGCTTGCCAGGATCCACGACCCCAACGAGCTGGGCTCCCGCGTGGTGCTGGAAGTGACTGGCGGGCTTGCCGGCGTGGTACTGGGTTGGAAACTGTTCAGTTCCGGAAGCTGGGACGACGAGTCGCCCAGCACCTGAAATCGGGTCGCGCAGTGTGCGCCAGTTCGCAAAACCAGATGCACTGAATGAGCTGCTTCTGTTTGACTCACCATTGCCTAACAGGCGGGTAGCTGCAAACGTTCAGGCAGTGGTTAAAAGGACGTTTCGCGCGAAATTGCGGCGGGTTGAGCGTTCATTCGGGCTGGGTAGGGTATTGCCATGTGCGGCGACACCGCGCATTCCCAAGCCAAGGAGACCACCCTAATGAAGAATCGCAACCGCACCTCGCTGCTCGCCGCCACCGCCGCCCTTGCTGCCGCTCTGGCGCTGCCGGCGATGGCGCAGAGCACCTCCCCGGATGCCGCCGCGCAGTCGGGCAGCTCGGCCACGTCGGCGCAGTCGGGTGGTGCCAGCTCCGGTGGCGGCCAGACCTGGGCCAGTGTTGATACCGACAGCGATGGCGCCATCAGCAAGCAGGAAGCGCAGGTCAATGCGGGGCTCGCACAGATCTTCGATCAAGCCGATGGCAACACCGATGGCAAGCTGACCCCGGACGAATACAAAGCCTTCGTCGCCAAGCAGCAAGGTGGCGGTGGTGCGACCGGCTCGCAGGGCAACTGAGCAGTCTTCCAGAGCACCTTGCCTATTTCTCAGCGCTTCACCCATACCTTGAGAGGAGACATCGCATCGCCTGACCGAGCGCTGGCCTAGATCTGAGCCAACGTTCGGTGAGTAAGCCGTAGCAAGCATCAGGATGGACACGCGGGAGCGATCTGCCAGGGTCGCTCCCGTTTTGTTGACGTCTACCGCGTTACGGTGGTGCGTTCCGCCTCGGGTGCTTCTCCATGTTGCACGTTCGTCTTGCACTTCTGCTTGGGCTGGCGAGCTCGCTGCCGGCCTTCGCTGCGCCACCGGAATTGGCACCGGTGACCCCGGCTCCGCCATTGCCGGCGACGGCTGGCGGCAACGCCCCGGCGATGTCGCCTTTGCCGATCGATCCGCCGGTCCCCGCCACCACGCCGTTGCTGCCGGCCGACACCCCCGGGCCTTCCGGATCTACCAGCGGTGCAGAGGCATCCGTTGCACCCTCCGCTGGCAGTCTGGCGCCGCGCAGCTTCCGTAGCCTGGACACCGACGCCGATGGCTCGCTGACCCAGACCGAGGCAAGCGCAGATCCGGTGCTACGCGAGAACTTTGCCGGTTTTGACAGCAATGGCGACGGGCGCCTGTCGCGCGACGAATTCGCCAGCTATCAGCCTGGCCCGGGCGACGCCGCAGGCGACTAAGAGCGGCTAACGAGGACTGCGCTCGCCGCCATGCGGGCATGGCCGGTGTCGGTGAGGCAGGCGCCACGCCTACACGCCGGTTCTGAGCGCGCAATCCGCATCCACGCGACGACTGTTCGCCAGGGTGTGTCAGCCGCTCCGAGCACGGCGGGATATCGGCGCACTGCTAGACTTACCCGATGAGCTCTCTTGCACAACGCGACGGCCAGGCGATCCAACTGGTCGGCTTCGACGGCGACGACACCCTCTGGAAAAGCGAGGACTATTACCGCACCGCCGAAGCGGATTTCGAGGCGATCCTGTCCGGTTATCTGGACCTGCGCGACAGCCGCATGCAGCAGCACCTGCTGGCGGTGGAGCGGCGCAATCTCAAGGTATTCGGTTACGGCGCCAAGGGCATGACGCTGTCGATGATCGAAACTGCGATCGAACTGACGCAGGCGCGCATCGCAGCTCACGACATCCAGCGCATCGTCGAGATCGGCCGTGCCACGCTGCAGCACCCGGTGGAGGTGATTGCGGGCGTGCGCGAGGCGGTCAGCGCAATCGCTGCCGATTACGCGGTGGTGCTGATCACCAAGGGCGACCTGTTCCACCAGGAGCAGAAGATCGAGCAGTCCGGCCTGGCCGACCTGTTCCCGCGGGTCGAAGTGGTGTCCGAAAAAGATCCCAAGACCTATGCGCGGGTGCTCGGCGAATTCGATCTGCCGGCGCAGCAGTTCGTCATGATCGGCAATTCGCTGCGCTCGGACGTGGAGCCGGTGCTAGCCATCGGTGGCTGGGGCATCCATACCCCGTACGCGGTGACCTGGGCGCACGAGCAAGAGCACGGGGTGGCCGCCGACGAACCGCGCATGCGCGAAGTACCCGACGCCGCCGGCTGGCCGGCGGCGGTGTATGCGCTGGATGCATTGGCCCGGCAGCAGCGCTAAGCTAGTCCACTGAATCATTGAAATCGGATGCATGATCCCCAGGTAGTGTGTCATGCAAAGAACGAAGCTGACGATCCAACAGCGTGCTGAATTGGAGGCGGTGATGCGCAAGCGTCACGGCAACGCCGCTTTGGTGCGCCGCGCGCGGTGTGTTGTGCTTTGGAGCGATGGAGAACGTCGAGTCCACATACGCAC
>NZ_LYMI01000060.1 GCF_001660815.1 Xanthomonas nasturtii | reverse complement strand
GGTTGCAGCGCAATTGCTGCGCAATGTGATCCAGGCGGTGCCCTACACCCTGCACACGGTTCTGACGGATAACGGCATCCAGTTCACCAACCGCAGTTCCGACCGCCATGCCTGCCCCCACATTTTCAGTCGAGTCTGCGAGGAACACGGCATCGAACACCGCTTGACCAAGGTCAAGCACCCCTGGACCAACGGGCAGGTCGAGCGGATGAATCGGACCATCAAGGAGGCCACTGTCAAACGCGTCCATTACGACGATCACGCACAACTGCAACAGCATTTGGCCGACGTCATCGACGCCTATAACTACGGTCGCAGGCTCAAAGCCCTGAAGGGTCTGACACCGTATGAATTCATCTGCAAACAGTGGACATCCGAACCCGAACTGCACAACATCGCGGTCCCATCCGATGCCGGCACGCTTGCAGGCGCGCTCAGTCAACGAAGCAAACGCGCACGTTTTTTGAGTGCCTGCACATCGGCGCGGGGATAATGCGCTGTCTTTCTTACGGCGATGCCCATGTCTCAGCCCGTCCCCAGCTTGCGCGCCTACGACACCATCAAGCCGTTGCTGTGGCTGGTGTCGCTGGCGATCTTCATGCAGATGCTGGATGCAACCATCGTCAACACGGCGCTGCCGTCGATGGCGCGCAGCCTGCATGAAAGCCCGCTGCAGATGCAGTCGGTGGTGTTCAGCTACGCGTTGGCGGTGGCGATGTTCATCCCGGCCTCGGGCTGGATTGCGGACCGCTTCGGCACGCGGCGTACCTTCCTGGCGGCGATCATCGTGTTTACGCTGGGTTCGTTGCTATGCGCCGCTGCGCAACAGCTGCCGCAGTTGGTGGCCGCGCGCGTGGTGCAAGGCATCGGCGGGGCGATGTTGCTGCCGGTCGGGCGGCTGGCGGTGCTCAAGACGGTGGCGCGCGAAGACTTCCTGCGCGCGATGAGTTTCATCGCCATTCCTGCCCTGATCGGGCCGCTGATCGGCCCGACCCTGGGCGGATATCTGGTCGAAGTGGCGTCGTGGCATTGGGTGTTCTTGATCAACCTGCCGATCGGGGTGATCGGGTTTGTTGCCGCACTCAAGATCATGCCCGACCACTATGGCGATGCACGCAGGCGCTTCGATCTTGTCGGCTACCTGATGCTGGCGTTCGGGATGGTGGCGCTGTCGCTGGCCCTGGATGGCATTTCCGAACTCGGCATGCGCCACGCATTTGTGATGCTGCTGGCGATCGGCGGACTGGCCGCATTGGCCGGCTACTGGCTGCATGCGGGCAACACCCCCAATGCGCTGTTTCCGCTGGCCCTGTTCAAGGTGGCCAGCTACCGCATCGGCATTCTGGGCAACCTGTTCGCACGCGTGGGCAGCGGCTCTATGCCGTTCCTGATCCCGTTGTTGTTGCAGGTGGGCATGGGCATGAGCCCGATGAATGCCGGGCTGATGATGGTGCCGGTGGCACTGGCCGGCATGGCCGCCAAGCGTGCCGCCGTGAAGTTGGTCGGTCGCTATGGCTATCGGCGCGTCTTGATGCTCAACACCGTGTTGGTGGGCGCGGCGATGGCCAGCTTTGCGTTGATCGCTATCGGTCAACCGCTGTGGCTGCGGCTGGTGCAACTGGCCTGCTTCGGCGCGGTGAATTCATTGCAATTTACCGTCATGAACACAGTGACCCTGCGCGACCTGGACCGCGAGCAGGCCAGCCCTGGCAACAGCCTGCTGTCGATGGTGATGATGCTGGCGACCGGCTTCGGCGCGGCGGCAGCGGGCAGTCTGCTGGCTGCGTTCAACACGCATCTGGGCGACACGCATGGCGCCACCGCGGCGTTGCATGCCACCTTCCTGTGCGTGGGCGGTATCACCTTGTCGTCGACGTTGATCTTCTGGCAGCTGGCCGAAACGCGGCCGCATCCGAAGGAAGTCGAAGCGGTTGCCGAGTAGTTGCTGTGACAGCACTGCACGACGCACCTCGCGCGGTGAAGAGCAGCTGGCAGCACGATGACCAAGCCGCCAGGGGAACGCAGCCGCTGCCCGGCATCGACACGTACCGCGCGTAAGCGCTGGTTCCTGCACGCCGTCCGCTCACCTGAACACCGCTCGCTACGCCTGACCAGCCGCTCTAAACCCCATCATGCGGGCGCTTGTGTCCTAGCGCCTCGGCAATGGTGTCGGCCAGCAGCTCACCTGTCAGCGGCTTGCGCAGGAAACAGTCGAACCCGGCTTCCTGCGCATTTGGTTCGACTGCTCCATCAGAGCGCGCCGTCACCGCAATCAGCGGCATCTCGTAGCCGAATACGCGCAGTTGCCGCGCCAGTGCGAAGCCATCCAGGCCGGGCAGATCCAGATCCAGCAACGCCAGATCGAAGGTGTTGTCGGCAGCCTCGGTCAGCGCAGCCAGGCCGTGCGGGGCATGGACCACCGAATGGCCCTGCGCGCGCAGCAGCCCGATGATGACCTCGGCGATGGTCGGGTCGTCTTCCACCAGCAGGATGCGCTGCGGCGCGACCGCGCTACCGGCAGGTGTCACGTCGCCGCCCAACGTTGCATTGGAAGCGACCCAGCGCAGCGGCAGATCCACCACGAACCGCGTCCCGGCACCGAGCCGGCTGATCACTTCGATATGCCCGCCCATCGCCATCGCCAGCTCCTGGCAGATCGCCAGGCCAAGACCACTGCCGCCGTAGCGCGAGGTGGTCTTGGCACCATCGCCCTGCTCGAAGCGCTGGAACAGGCGCGCCTTCTGCTCGGCATTGATGCCGGGCCCTGTATCGGCGACTTCAAAACGCAAGCCCTGATAGGAACCGAGCGTGGTCAATTTCAAACCGATCACGCCGCGCTCGGTGAACTTGATCGCGTTGCTGAGCAGATTGAGCAGGATCTGCCGGATACGGGTGCAATCGCCGTTGGCGGTGATGTCGCCAAGCAAGCCGATTTCCAGACTGAAACGCAGGCCGCGGTCTTGTGCCAATGGCGCCATCAGCGCCTCCACCTCGGCCACGAGCTGGCGCACCGAAAATGGCTCCAGATCCAGTTCCAGCCGCCCGGATTCGATCCGCGCCAGATCCAGCGCATCGTTGACCAGCCGCAGCAGATGCGCGCCCGCACGACGGATCGACTCGGTGTAGCTGCGCTGCTTGGCATCCTGCGAGGTCTTGAGCAACAACTCGCTCATGCCGAGTACGCCTGTCATCGGCGTGCGGACTTCGTGGCCGAGCGTTGCCAGGAAACGGGTCTTGGCCAAAGAGGCCTGCTCAGCCAATTCCTGCTTGTGCACCGCCAGCTGCCAGGCAGTGAGGCGACGCAGACGACGGCGGTACAACAAGATCGCCGCAGCGATCACGCACATGGTCAGCAGGGCCAGCCCGCTTATGCCCCACGGCGACAACCACCACGGCGGCAGCACCCGAAAGCGCAATGTCTGGCTCGCCGACCAGATGCCATCGGCAGTGCGTCCCTGCACGTCCAGCGTGTAATGCCCCGCTGGCAGGCGCGAGAACAAGCGCTCGCCCGTGGTGCCCACCTCGATCCAGTCCGGATCGTAACCACTGAGGCGGAAGCGGTAACTGGTGGACTCGGGGTTGGTAAACGTGGGCATCCGCGCAACGATCTGCAGATCGCGATCGCCGTCCTGCACCTGCAGCGGCGTTTTGCCGGTGACATCCAGTTCGCGTTCGCCGCGTCGCAGGCTGACACGTTCGATCAACAACTGCGGGCGGCGCAAATTCGGCCGCACCATGGCCGGATCGAACACGACGATGCCATCGGATGTGCCGCCCAGGATTTGCCCCGTGGTTGCCTGCACCAGCGTGGCCACCTGCATCGGCGAGCTGGGAAGCCCGTCGTGCACGTTGTACACGCGGACTAGCTTGCTGCCGGGATCGACCCGGATCAGCCCGCGATGACTGGAGACCCAGGCCACGCCGCCGGCATCGACCACCAGGCCGGTCGGCGCCACCTTCGGAAACTCCTGATCCTTCCCTACCGTGTCCAGATGCGTGAGCTGCGTGCCGTCCCACAGATAGCGCCGCAGCTCTCCCGCCAATCCGATCCAGACGATGCCGCCCTCTCCCTGGCGAAACACATAGGTGGGCACAGCCGGCGCACCGCGTACCGGAACGAACCGGTCGGCACGCGGGTCCCATCGCCACAGACCGGCGTTGTTGCTCAGCCAGATCTGCCCGTCCGGCCCGATCCGCATGTCCAGCACGGTCAGCGCTTTCAGGCCGTGGCTTCCGTAATCGATCGTCCTGAGCAGTTGTCCCTCGCCGTTCCACAGCTGTATTCCCTGGGTCATCAGCGCCACCCAGATGCGCCCTTGCGCATCATCGGCCATCCGGCCCGGCCTGCCCGCGTTATCGGGGCCTGCCGCAGGATCGACATGCTGCAACAACGGCAAGCGCTTGACCTGACGTGTACGCGGGTCGTACCGCACCAGCGTTCCCTGTACGCCGATCCAGACCACCCCCTGCCTGCTTTCGAACACGCTGTCGGGGACGCGAATCGGATCGATATTGGGCAGATGCAGCTTGACGCGGCCGGTCGCCGGATCGAAGTACTCCAGCGCGCTATGCGAGCCTGTCACCCAGACACCACCGGCGGCCGATGGCGCTGTGGCGGTAATCGACGGGTTGGCCAGCGACTGCGCGTCATCCTTGTGATGCGAGAACACCGCAAAGGTGTCCCAACGCGGCGGCAGATGCCACAGACCGCCCTCGAGGCTGGCAAACCACAGCCCTCCTTCGCGATCTTGGTAGGACTCGATCCAGTTCCGGTTGACCAGGCCGTGCGCAGACGCACTGTAGGTGGGCACCTTATCGACGGACGAACCGTCGGTGCTGATGCCCAGACCAGCGTCGATATCCAGCCAGTAGCGCCCGCGTCGATCACGCAACAGCACGCTCCTGACCTGCGGCTTGGCCGCAGCGCTCTGCCATGGGCGCGTGATGGACCGCCCCACGGTATCGAGCCGAAATGCGTTGCCCGCAAAGTCGGACACCCACAGCACCTTGCCGCCCGGCTCCTTGGAGAGCCTGTTGACGGTCTGTTCTGCAACCGGAAGCGGCACGCGCTGCATGCGTTGACCGTCCCAGTGCACGAGCCCGCTCCAGGTACCGATCCACATCGAGCCGTCAGCGGCGGCTTCCAAACCTACGACGCTATCGGACGGCAGCTGGTGCAGCCCACCGGCGGTCGCGGAAAAGTGCTGGATGCGTCCGTCCGGCCGGTACCGGTACACGCCCTGCTTGGCTGTTCCGATCCACAGAGCGCCATCCGGTGTCGTTGCCAAAGTCCACACCATGGCATCGCGCAGTTCCGGAAAATGCGGATCTTCCAGCCGCTTGAATGTGCGCGTATTCGCTTCCAGATAGCCAACGCCGCCATCCTCGAAGCCCATCCACACGCGGTCCTTGGTATCGACACAGACGGTCCAGACCACGTTGCTGGTCAGGCCATCTTCCATCCGCCAGATGCGGTAGTTGCGGCCATCGAACCTGGCCAAGCCGTCATCGCTGGCAAGCCACAGATACCCCTGTCTGTCCTCGGCCAATTCATTGATCGTGTCGGACGGCAGTCCGTCTGCGATCGTCAACTGGCTGGGCACCGGTGTCGCAGGCGTACGCGCCTGCACGGGAAGTGCCGCCAGACACAGGAATACCCAGAGCACAGCGAGCAGCCAATGGGGCAAGCGGGATAGAAAGCGCACCGGATCAGTTTCACGACAAGTCGGCGCATAGTGCGGGCCAGGCGCGGTGCGGGCAAGCACGGGTCTGTGCATACGGCTGCGCATGCGCTTACCCTGTCAGCGCGTGCTGCGTAACGCCTCGGCAATGGTATCGGCCAGCATGTCACCGGTGAGCGGCTTGCGCAGGAAACAAGCGAAGCCTGCTGCCTGCGCGTTCGGCTCGGCTGCTTCGTCGGAGCGTGCCGTCACTGCGATCAGCGGCATCTCGTAACCGAACACGTGCAATTGCCGCGCCAACGCGAAGCCATCCAGGCCGGGCAGGTCCAGATCCAGCAACGCCAGGTCGAAGGTGTTGTCGGCCGCCTCGGTCAACGCAGCCAGGCCGTGCGGTGCATGCACTACGGAGTGGCCTTGCGAACGCAGCAAGCCGACGATGACCTCGGCGATGGTCGGGTCGTCTTCCACCAGCAGGATGCGCTGCGGCGCGATCGCAGCGCCGGCATGCTCCGCATCGCCGCCGAGCGTTGCATTGGCGGCCACCCAACGCAGCGGCAGATCCACCACGAACCGCGTCCCGGCACCGAGCCGGCTGATCACTTCGATATGCCCGCCCATCGCCATGGCCAGCTCCTGGCAGATCGCCAGACCTAAGCCGCTGCCGCCATAGCGCGAGCTGGTCTTGGCACCATCGCCCTGCTCGAAGCGCTGGAACAGGCGCGCCTTCTGCTCGGCATTGATGCCCGGCCCTGTATCGGCGACCTCGAAGCGCAGACCTTGATAAGAACCGAGCGTGGTCAATTTCAAACCGACCACGCCGCGCTCGGTGAACTTGATCGCGTTGCTCAGCAGATTGAGCAGGATCTGCCGGATGCGGGTGGAATCGCCGCTGGCAGTGATGTCGCCAAGCAAGCCGATTTCCAGGCTGAACCGCAGGCCCCGCTGCTGCGCCAACGGCGCCATCAGTGCCTCGACCTCGGCCACGAGCTGGCGTACCGAAAATGGCTCCAGATCCAGTTCCAGCCGCCCGGACTCGATCCGCGCCAGATCCAGCGCATCGTTGACCAGCCGCAGCAGGTGCGCACCTGCACGGCGAATGGATTCGGTATAGCTGCGCTGCTTGGTATCCAGCGGCGTCTTGAGCAGTAATTCACTCATACCCAGCACGCCGGTCATCGGCGTGCGCACTTCGTGGCCGAGTGTTGCGAGAAAACGGGTCTTGGCCAACGAAGCCTGCTCTGCGAGTTCCTGTTTATGGACTGCCAATTGCCACGCGGTCAAACGGCGCAGGCGACTGCGATACAACAAGATGGCCGCAGCGATTACGCACAAGGTCAGCAAGGCCAGCACGCTCACGCCCCATGGCGACAGCCACCACGGCGGCAATACCTGAAAACGTAATGTCTGGCTGGCCGACCAGATGCCATCGGCAGTGCGCCCCTGCACTTCCAGCGTGTAATGCCCCGAGGGCAAGCGCGAAAACAAACGCTCGCCACTGGGCCCGACGTCGATCCAGTCCGGGTCGTAGCCGCTGAGGCGGAAGCGATAGCTGGTTGACTCCGAATGCGTGAAGGTCGGCATGCGCGCGACGATGTGCAGGTCGCGATCGCCGTCCTGCAGTTGTAGCGGCTCCACGCCGGTGACATCCAGTCCGCGCTCGCCACGACGCACACCTACGCGCTCGATCAGCAACGGAGGCCGGCGCGTATTCGGACGCATCTTGGCCGGATCAAACAGCACAACCCCATCAGGCGTTCCGCCTAGAATCTGCCCGCCCGTTGCTTGCACAAGGGTGTTTTCCTGGAATTGCTGATTGGGAAGCCCGTCATGAACACCATAGACCCGCACCATCTTGCTGGCAGGATCCACCCTGATCAGACCGCGCGCACTCGATACCCAAGCCACGCCTGCTCCGTCCACCACAAGTCCGTTAGGCGCCACCATGGGGAACTCTTGTGTACCGTCAATGGTGTCTAGATGTTTGAGCTGCGTGCCATCCCAGAGGTAGCGGCGCAGCTCTCCCATCAACCCGATCCATACAACGCCTGTGTCGGTGAAACGGAATACATAGTTCGTTGAGGCCGGCGCACCTCGAACCATGACGAAAGCATCCGCTTTCGGATCCCAGCGCCGTAGGCCCGTCGTACTGGCGAGCCACATCTGTCCATCGGGACCAAGCCTTAGATCGTAGGCGCTGGAGTCATCTAGCCCGTGGTCACCCTGTTCGATTTCACGGATAAGCTGACCCTCTTCATCACGAATCTGCAAGCCCGTCTTGGTCAGTGAAATCCAAAGCTGATTGCGTGCATCCATCGCCATGAGATCAGGCGTCACCATGTCAGCCACAACATTGGGAGCTGTGGATAGTGGCCAATTTTTTCTTTGTCGGGTACGTGGGTCATAACGAACCAGAGATTCTGGCAACCCAATCCAGACGTAGCCCCTTTTACTTTCAAGGATGCATATTGGCCAACGCACACCTGAGATAGGACGAAGGTGGCGTTCCAACTTGCCGCTAACAGGATCCAAGTGTTCTAACACGCCACGCGTGCCTGCAACCCACAACCCACCGGATGCCGACATTGCTGTGGCCTTTACAAAAGGATTGGCCATCGATTGCGGGTCGTCAGCGTGGTACGACAACACTGAAAAAGTGCTCCAGTTGGGCGGCAGATGCCAAAGACCGCCATTGAGGCTGGCGAACCAAAGACCACCTTCGCGATCCTCGTAGGCACTTGACCAACTCGGCTTGACCAATCCGTGTGCCGACAAGCTGTAGACAGGCACATTTTGGACATGCGCACTGTCGGAAATACCCAAACCGGACATCGTGTCTAACCAATAATGCCCACTTCGATCCTGCAACAACATGCCTATAACGTGTTCGCCGTCGCTTGTAGTCTGCCAAGGCTGCGGAATAAAATTTCCGCTAGAGTTAAGTCGATATAGCACGTTATTACTATCGGTAACCCATAGGTCACCGTTGATACTAAGGCGTAGCCCATTGGAAACCTGGCTATTTCCCGGCAATGCCTTACGATCGAAATACACCCCATTCCATCGCGCGAGGCCTCCGTTGCCTCCAATCCAAAGCGCCCCGTCAGACGTAACCCGTATTGCAGTCACTCGGTTAGAAGGCAGACTGTGCACGTCGTTTGCCGAGAACGTAAAGCGCTGCACACTACCGTCCGGCCGCCGCCGATACAGACCATTTCTTGATGTTCCAAACCATAGATCCCCATCCGGGGTCTGCGCGATTGCCCACACGATACTACGCTCGAGTTCAGGAAACTGCGGGGTCTCCAATCGTTTGAAGGCCCGCTGTTTAGCGTCCAGGACACCGACGCCACCATTGTCAAAACCAACCCACACCGCATCGTCGGTATCGACCGCTAAAGCCCATACAAAGTTGTTTGTCAGCCCGTCTTCCATCCGCCAAATGCGGTAACTCCGCCCATCGAACCTGGCCAAACCATCGCTGCTTGCCAGCCACAGGTAGCCGCTTCTGTCCTCGGCGAAGTCGTTCACCGTGTTGGAAGGAAGTCCGTCGGCCACAGTGAGCTGGATCGGCACAGGAGTGGCTGGCACTGCCGCAGAGGCAAGCAAGGGCGCCGCCGTGATCATTAGGACCAACCACAGTGCAGCAAGGGTGTGACCGAAATCGGAACAAGGGCGTAGGCGTGACATAAAAATTTCACTGCAGATAGCCGCATAGTGCGGGCCACATCGTGCATGAGCAAGCATGCATTCCCTCATTTGGATATCTCCGATGCAGCGCCCTCGGATCGTGCCGCGCACGATCTTGCCGCGTCGCGTGCAGCCGCGATCGCTTCCAGCAGAAAATCGGCGGTGACCGCCCTTGCGCGGGAATCCATGGAAGGCTGCGGCCTGCGCCTGGGTTTCAGCGGCGCTGTCTGCGCGTGCAGTGAATGCGAGCGAGGTAAAGCGATGGCCGTGCTGGCGCAGTGGCAATGCCGGTGCAAGCCATCCAGCCCGGGGAAATCCAGATCTAGATCCAGCGCCGCCACTCTTCCGGGCAACCATTGTCTTGCCTGGAAGATGCCGCATGTGCTTGACGTGCCCGACACTGCCTGCAGTGGCCGCTGCGTCGATTTTAAGAGCTGCCCAGCTGAGCAGAAAAAGCGTCAGCGACTCGATCCTGGCGAGCCTTCGTGCCACCAACCGCATCGACCTACGCGTCAACGCCATCACTTTCGCCTTTTCCATCATCAACATCGGCAAGCACCCGCGCCAAGGCTTGCGCGAGCAAGTCGCCAGTGACCGGCTTGCGCAGAAATCCATTGCAACCCGCAGCCATCGCCTGCGGTTCGGCATCGGCATCGGCACGTGCGGTCACTGCCACAATCGGGAAGCGCACGCCGCGCGCGCGTAACTGCGCCACCAGTGCCACGCCATCCAGACCGGGCAGATCCAGATCGCACAGACCTGCATCGAAACGGCGCGTACTCACCTCGGCCAGCGCTGCAAGACCATGCAATACATGGGTGACGTGATGCCCACGCGTCTGCAGCAAGCCAACGATCACCTGCGCCACGGTCGGGTCGTCTTCGACCAGGAGCAGCTGCAGCGGCGCCTGCTGGTGCTGCGCGTCTGGGCGCACTGGCAGCTGCGTCGCTGCGGGTAACTTGGCTACCCAGCGCAGCGGCAGCTCGACCACGAAACAGGCGCCCTGCCCCAACTCGCTGCTGACCGTCACTGCCCCGCCCATCGCCGCCGCAAGCTCCCGGCAGATCGCCAACCCCAGGCCACTGCCGCCGTGGCGCGCCAAGGTCAGTGCGCCTTCGGCCTGCTCGAAGCGCTGAAACAGGCGTCCATGCTGCTCCGGGCTCATGCCGGGCCCGGTGTCGCGCACTTCCACACGGACGCCCTGCTGCGTGTGCTGCGGCAGCGCCGCAACGCGCAGGGACACGCCACCGCGCTCGGTGAACTTGACCGCATTGAACAGCAGATTGAGCAAAATCTGTTGCACGCGCCCCGCATCGCCATGCAATGCCGGCGGCAAGGCATCGTCCAATTGGCACTCGAACGCCAGCTGCTTCTGCGCGGCGCTCGGGCGCACCAGTTCGGCCACGTGCCCGATCAGCTGGCGCAGATCGAAATCGCGATAGTCCAACGGCAGTTTACCGGCTTCTATCCGGGCCAGATCCAGCGCGTCGTTGACCAGACGCAGCAAGTGCTTCCCCGCCAGCTGGATCGCACTCGCATACTCTTGCTGCCGGCCATCCAGCGGGGTCTGCAGCAGCAACTCGCTCATGCCGAGCACGCCTGTCATCGGCGTGCGCACCTCATGGCCCAACGTCGCCAGGAAGCGCGTCTTGGCCAGCGATGCCTGTTCGGCCAACTCGCGCTTGTGCTGCGCCAGTTGCCATTGCGCACGCATGCGGAGACGGCGGCGATAGGCGGCGGCCAGCAAGGCACTCAACAGCAAGCCCGAGAGACAGATCAACGCAATACCGATGTCGCTGCGCCACCAGGGCGGTCTGACCGAAAACTGTAGCGAGCGGACCTGCGAGCGATTGCCCAGCGGATCGATGCCCTGCAGCGAGAGCTCATAATTGCCCGCAGGCAGAATGGCGAATTCGCGGACACCCGTACTGCCTGCGGTCTGCCAGTCCGTGTCGAAGCCTTTCAGGAAGCTGCGATAGCGATTGGAGAGAGGGTCGCTGTAAGACAACAAGCGGCTGACGACCTGCAGCTGACGGTCCTCCGGGCCCAACTCAAACGGGCGATCCATTGGCAGAGCGATGCGTGCGCCATTGCGCAGCACGCTGACATGTTCCAACTGCAGTGCCGGGACGAATGGTGCGACGTCCGGCATTGCAGTATCCAGCAGCACGGTAGAGCCATCGCTGGTCGCGCCAATCAAGATATCGCCCGACATCAACAGGCAGTGCTGGATGAACTCCTGACTGGTCAGGCCATCGCGCGTGCCGATGTTGCGTACGCGTGCCGGATGCACCGAAGGGTCGATCCGCCACAGCCCGCGCAGACTGGAAATCCAAACCCTGCCACGCGGGTCGATCTGCATGGCAGAGGCGTCGAAGCCGGCCAGCCCGTCGGCCTCCCCCACCTGACGAACCCGCTTCCAGCGGGCTGCGACCTTCTGCCACTGTTCTGCGCCAGAGGCCCGGTACACCCAGACCGTCTCTGCCGACTGGCTGGCAAATGCCTGGATCGGCGTTCCTTCGAGCCCTGCCACCGGCACGAAGCGGCGCGACGCGTCGTCCCACGCAAACATGCCGCCTTCGCCCGCGACCCACACGCGTCCGTCGGGGCCCTGTTCCAGCTGTTGGACGCCGATCGCACGCAAGCCATGCAGGTCTTGTTGAGTAATGCGCTGCAGGACCTTGCCAGTACGCAAATCGCGCTGCTGCACCATGTCGAGGAAGGTCATCCACACAGTGTCGCCATGCTCGGTGATCCAGTCCGCCGGCGACAACCCCGATGCGGGGTCGGGCCCATCGAAGGGCCAATGAATGAACTCACCGGTGCGCAGATCCATCCGCGAAAGGCCAAAACTCAAATTCCCCAGCCACACGCGTTGCAGGCGATCTTCCAGCGCCGACACCAACTCCATCCCCTTGAGATGCCGCGACTGCAGACCTGTCTGAAACGAATCGCCGGTGCTCGGATCCACGCGTAGCAGACGTCCCTGCGCATCCACCTGCCACAAGCCACCGGAGCGCGCGGCGGCCGCCAGGTTGCAATAAATCGCATCGCCCATTGGCACGGGGGGCTTGAGCACGGCACTGCGTTTCCAGTCTGCCGGCAAATACCCCAGGCCGGTGCCATGCATGGGCACCCACAGCCCCCCATCGGCCGCCGCCATCAAGCCGACCACGTTGCGACGCGACAGCGGTTCCTGGCCACTAAGGACGGGCACCGGCGGACGCTCGCCACGCGTGCGCCACAGACCACGCCCGCTAGCCAGCCAGAATTCGCCATCCGGCGCAGCGACTGCACTCCAAAGCTCATTACCGGGACCAAACATCGTTGACCACGCAAGCGGCTGCCAGTGACCGTCGGCCCGCAGCACATGCAGCCCGGAGTCGCTCCCCAGCCACAAACGGTCGCCGGTCCACTGCAAACCGAAGATGGCCGACTGCCGGCTCGGTTCGTCGGGTATGTATTTGCGACGCAGGTGCTTGCCGTCGTAATAGGCCAGGCCGCTGCTGGTACCGATCCACAAGCGGTGCTGGTTGTCCGCCGCCAGATTCATGACCATGGCCTGATCCAGCGCGCCTTCGAGCTCGCCCAGATTCACGGCCGACATCTTTCCGCCTGCATTGATGCGCACGAGGGCACCGGTCGTCGTGCCGGCCCAGATATCGCCGTCGAATGCGGCGATGCTGTAGATCTCACCGTCCTTCATCAACGGGTAGTCGGCAGCGCGATAATGACGAAAGCCGCTGCGGCCGGCATCCAGGACACTCAGCGTCTTGCCGCATCCCACCCAGACCCGGTCCAACGCATCGATATGCAGCGCCTGCACGGCGTTGCAAGATAAGGAGGCAGGGTCGGCCGGATCGTGACGCCAGGTCCTGAATCCTGCACCGTCGTAACGCACCAGACCGTCGAGTGTTGCAAGCCACAGGTAACCGGCCCGGTCCTGGCTGATGGCAACCACCATTGTCGATGGCAATCCTTCGCTGGGGCCCACGATCCGAAAACGCGGCACTTCCGGAATCTTTGCCGCACACGGGCAAATCGCCAACAACAAGACCAGCACCACGATGAGTCCACGCATGTGGGAATCCCTTCCACGTCCAGCCGGCATGCTCGCAACGGATCGTTGCGAGCGCAAGCCAAGCGCGCGTTGCCGGGATGTGTCTAGAATCCGCCCATGACAATCCTCGCCCGCCTGCTGGTGTCCCCCGCGCTTGTCCTGGCCAGCCTCGCTGCCACCGCTGCGCCGGTGCGTTACGCGCTGGATCCGGTGCACACGCGCGTGCTGTTTGCGGTGGAACATGCCGGCTTTTCCAAGGCATTGGGCACCGTTTCCGGCAGTAGCGGCACGCTGGTGTTCGACCCCGACGACTGGGCCGCCGCCCGGCTGGATGTCACCGTGCCGCTGCACCGCGCCGACCTGGGCGATGCCAAGTGGAACGAGGCCACCCTGGCACGCAACCTACTGGATGCCGAGCGCTTTCCTGACGCGCATTTCGTCTCCACGCGCGTGGAACCCAGCGGCAAGAACCAGGCAAAGGTCACCGGCAATCTGACCCTGCATGGCGTCACCCGCCCGGTCACCCTGGAGGTCACCCTCAACGCGCTCAAACGCCATCCGCTGCCACCGTTTCGCCGCACCGCCGGGTTTTCGGCCACGGCCACGCTGAGCCGTGCGGAATTCGGGATCGATGCCTGGAAATCGATGATCGGCGACAGCGTGGAACTGCGCATCGAAGCCGAAGCCGTGCGCGAAGGCCGCGCCGATGACCAGACGCCCGATACGCCAGCCGCTCCAGCCTGGCTCTTATACCCATCTG
>NZ_LYMI01000059.1 GCF_001660815.1 Xanthomonas nasturtii | reverse complement strand
CTTCAACCCGGCCCTGCGCGAGTTTTACCAGCGGCTACGCACGCAGGGCAAAGCGGGCAAGGTCGCCCTCGTGGCGGCGATGCGCAAATTATTGGTCATCCTCAACGCCAAGATGCGAGATCAACTGGCGGCTAGCGCCGCCAGTTGATCAAGACAGTTGCTCTCCCGCAAGGAGAGGGGCTTAATCACCCGCGCGACAAACGATCCAGGATGCCTGGCACTTCCGGCGGAATCTCCCGCGCCAGAAACCCCACCGTGCCGATCCGCTTCGCCAACTGCTTGCCCGCAGCCGCATGCACGAACACACCCCATAGTGCCGCGGTCAGCGCATCGCTACCGCGCGCAGCGAAACCCGCGATCACCCCGGCCAAGGTATCGCCCGACCCGGAGGTACCCAAACCCGGCACGCCACCACGGTGCACCCACAGCGCACCGTTTGGCCCGGCGATAAAACTGTCCGCGCCTTTGACGATGACCACGCTGCGCATCTTCTTTGCAAATGCCAGCGCGTACTCACCGGGCGCCGCTTCCACCGCCGCCTTGTCGTCGCCGGCCAATGTCGCCATCTCACCGGCATGCGGCGTCAGCACGAACGGGCGGCCAGGCGGCGCACGCAAGGTGCGCGACAACGCGTCCGCATCCAGCACCAGCGTGCATACCGCCTTCTGCGCAGCAAGCTTCACCAGTGCAGCGGTCGTCGCAGAAGAGGCCATGCCCGGCCCGATCACCGCCGCATCGCACGCGGCCAACGCCGCCTGCAGCGCACGATGGCCACGCGTAATCTCGCCCTGCCCGTTTTGCGCCAGCCCCAGCACCAAGGCTTCCGGCACCGCCAACGCCATACCGGGCGCCACGCTCGCCGCCGTGGCGATCTGCAACTTGCCCGCGCCCGCACGCAATGCCGCCTCGCCCGCCAGCAAGGCCGCACCCGGCACACGCATCGAGCCGCCCACGATCAACACGCGCCCACGCTGCTCCTTGTCGCCACCGGGCGGTGGCAGCGGCATCGCGCGCAGCGCGGCAGCGTTCAACGTGCGCAGGCGGGCGGCGGCCATCAGCGTGCTCCGGCCGGCCGGTCGGATTCGGTGGTCACCGGCTCCTGTGCCAGCTCCGGCGACACGAACTTGGTCCGCACCAACTCCAGCGATTGCCCGTCGGCCGCGGCGGCGTATTCGGTCACCCCGCAATTGGGCACATCGCCCTCGCGGTCGATGCCCAGGATGGTGGCCTCGTCCATCCGCTCGATCAGGTAACGGAAGCAATTGACGATCACCTGGTGCCCCACGATCAACACGCGCGCGCCCACATGGTTGCGCTGCAAATCGCCCACAATGCTGCGCAGGCGGAAGATCACATCGCACCAGCTCTCGCCACCGGGCGGGCGGAAATAGAACTTGCCCACCAAGTTACGTTGCTCGTACAGCGCGGGAAACGCATCGCGAATACCGGACGTGGTGTAACGGTCGAGCACGCCGAATTCCTTCTCACGCAACCGCTCATCCACACTCACGGCATCGGCTGGCTGGCCCAGCGCCCGCGCCACTGCCGCAGCGGTCTGCCGTGCACGCACATAGGTCGAGCTCAAAATCAGCGTCGGCCGCTCCTGCTCGGGCAACCCGGCCATCCACGCACCCAGCGCCTCTGCCTGGCGCTCGCCCAAGGCCGAAAGCGGAATATCCGCATCGCGATGCTCCAGGTCGATCAGTGCCGCACCATTGGCCTCGGCCACATCGCGCGCCACATTGCCCGCGCTCTGCCCATGCCGCACCACCCACAACCGCGCCGGCCACTGCGCCGACACCCCTGCAACCGCACTGTTCTCACTCACATGCATCTCCTGCAACCGAGCATCACGTGTCGCACAGCCGCCGTGAAAAACCGGTCGATCAGCGCTCTGGCACGAACTGCAACGCAGCGCACGCAGCCCCCATGACCAATGGCCTACAGCCAAGCGAACGCAACGGATGACTAACGCAACGCCGCTATACTGCAGCCCCCCGCCTACCTGCTCCCCATGTCCAACGTTCTGCTGCTACGCACGGCGAAAGAGCGCGAAGAACTGCGCCTGGAAGAGGTGCTGGACGCCACCGAACAATGCATCGATGAGATTGGCCTGGGCGCCACCAGCTTCGAGCTAATCGCCGAACGCGCCAAGGTCTCCTGCGGCAGCCTGCTGCTGCGCTTCGAAGACAAGGACGCCTTAGTGCGCGCATTGCTGGAGCGCAACTACATGCGTGCCATCCGCCAGATGTGGCTGGTGGAACGCCCGGCCAACGTGCACGTGGTGGACTTCATCGCCGGCCTGCTCGAAGACTGGCTGCTGCAGGAAATCAACATCAAGCGCACCCGCATCGACCTGGAACTGCACCTGGCCACCCTGCGCGACCCCGTGCTGGCCGCCTTTATGCGCCGGCAGAGCGCATCGCTGATCGAACACCTCAGCGCCCTGCTCAAGCGCCTGCTGCGCGGCCACGCCGACCCGGCCAGCAGCGAACAGGAATTCCAGGCCCGCGTCTTCGCCGTCGCCGCCATGTGCGGCGGCCTGCACAACGTCATGACCAGCGGTCATGGAACTCAACCGCATGCATTTGCAGTTGATCCTGCGCGAGAGTTTGTCGGGGATTTTGAAGTCTGCGCCGGTGTAGCGAATTGCTACCGCGCCGTACGGATGATTGCCTACGGCACTCGGTAATCGAGCGCAGCGAAACACCACAATCGCTCAGACGCCGTCAACGTTCGGCGCGCGCGCCGTCACTCATTTGACAGGTACTGCGGCGGCGGCATGCGGCTTCTTGACTGCCTCAACTCTGCTCCAACTCAGCACCTGACTTGCAGGAATCAGGAAGCGTGGCTCGTGTTCGTCGGCGAGCCCGCCGGGCGGCGCCACATAGAAGTCCGAGCCCAATCGGGTGAGCACATCAACTGCCGGCAGCACAAAGACCGACAATTCTGGCTGCGCTCGCTCGCAGCGTGCGTCACCCCAACTCACCTTGACGATCTGGCAGCCTTGCTCGGTCAATTGCAGCTGCACTCCAGGCAACATGCCGATGCCGAGTTTGCGAACGCTGACATCGACCAAGCCTGACAATCCCCCGCTATAAACCAACACCATCGCCACTGCGGGTCCGATTACTCGAATTCGCTTGTTCAATTCGACACGATGGGTTGCATAGACCGTCCAATGAACAATTACCACCATTACAGCAGTGCTACGCCATAGCAGGCGTCCGGACATCACTCACAGTCCATCAAAGCCGCTGAAGCTCCAACTGGCCCAGGATGGTGCGCACGGCACCGGCCGCATCAAAGATCGCGCTGCCCAACACGGGCAATGTGCGGCGGTCCAGCCGGTCGGCGTTGCCGGCAGCGATCACATCGCCATGGGCGGCGATGGTCAGCAACAACTGATCCAGCGCATCTACCTGCTCCATCGTGATGCCGAAGGCAAACGCATCACGCTGCATGTCATCCCCTGTCCGCCGGCGTGTGCGGGGCGATGCCATTACGGGCCTACTCATGCGACCTCCCCAGCGTCGGCACGCTCACTGTCAGCGGCGCCGGACTCAAGCCGCGCGGGCCACTGCACCTGTGCCAGCGCCTGCGTTACCTGCTCGGCCAGCAGCTCCAGGCAGCACGCCAGTTCGTCCAAGCGGATGGCTGGCTGCCTCGCCTGCTCTTCGGCCTGCGTACGCGGCTGCGCAAGACGCGCCAAAAACCGCATGTGGTCGCGTAGTTGCTGCAGGCGGTATTGCGCGTTTTCTGGCAAAAAGTAGCCAGCTCCGGCGTTGGGTTGACGATGAGCCTCGGTCATAGGATCTCTCGCATCAAGAGAAACCACCATTTTCGGAGGTGGCAAGCCGCTGTACGAGGAGTTCCGAGGCTCCGTAGTGAAATCCTGCTACTGCTATCGTCTGGCGTCAATAGCGCAACTCATGCAGACCAGGCAGCAGAGAGTGCTTCTGCCTGCTGCAATACCGTGCGAACCGCGGCATCCTGCAAATCAGGTGGATAGCCGTATTTGCGCAGGATGCGCTTCACCAGCACGCGCATGCGCGCACGCGCCGAATCGCGGCGCGCCCAATCCACCGAAGCGCTGCCCTTGAGGCTCACCAGCAGCTCGTGTGCGATGACCTTGAGCGCATCGTCGCCCATCACCTGCACCGCAGATTCGTTTTCTGCCAACGCATCGTAGAAGGCGATCTCATCCTCGCTCAGCCCCTGTCTCTTCGCCACGCGCACGTGCCGCGCGGATGTCCTTGGCGATGCGGATCAGTTCCTGCAAGACTTCGGCAGTGGTGATGGCATTGGCGTGGTAGCGCGCAATCGCATCTTCCAGCCGTTCCGAGAACGCCTTTGTCTCCACAATGTTGCGCTTGCTGCGCGAACGGATACCGTCGTTGATGAGCTTGCGCAGCGCTTCCAATGCCAGGTTCTTCTTGTCCATCCGCTGCACTTCGGCAAGAAATTCATCGGACAAGATGGAAATGTCCGGCGACTGGATGCCGGCGGCTTTGAGGATATCCACGATCTCGGTGGAGACCACCGCACGACTCACGATCTGGCGGATGGCGAAATCGCGCTCCTGCGAGCTGACGCCTGAACCCGTCGCGCTTTTGACCAAGGCTTCGCGGATCGCCTGGAAGAAGCCCACCTCCTCACGCACCGCAAGCGCCTCATCCGAGGCGGAGGCCAGCGCATAGGCCGTGGACAAGGCCAGCACTGCGTCCTGGTAGCGGCGTTGCGCTGCCTTCTTGCCATCGTCGCTGCTTGCCGCAGCCGCCCATTGCTGCTGCTGATCGAGGATCCACTCGATCGCACCGGCCATCATCGCCAGACGCTGCTGCGGTGTGCCATTCAGTGCGGTGAGGTAATCAAAGCCGTGGTACATGTCCCGCACGACTTCGTACTTCTCCCGCATCACAGCGATCGCCTGCGCTTCGTCGATGCCGGTGTTCTGTTTGTCCTGGGGCGAATACTGCGCCAGTGCGGATTTCAGGTTCTGGGCGATACCGATGTAGTCGACGATCAAGCCGGCCGGCTTGTCCCGAAACACGCGATTGACCCGCGCGATGGCCTGCATCAGGCCATGCCCCTTCATCGGCTTGTCCACATACATGGTGTGCATGGAAGGCGCATCGAAGCCGGTCAGCCACATGTCGCGCACGATCACCAGCTTCAACGGGTCGGCCGGGTCCTTGGCGCGGCGGGCCAAGGCATCACGCCTGGCCTTGTTGCCGATATGCTGCTGCCATTGCGGCGGGTCGCTGGCCGCGCCGGTCATCACGATCTTGACCGCGCCCAGCGTGTCGTCGTCGCTGTGCCAATGCGGGCGCAGCTTGACGATCTCGTTATAAAGGTCAACGCAGATCTCGCGGCTCATGCACACCGCCATCGCCTTGCCATCCAGCGCAGCCACACGCTCTTCGAAATGCGTCACCATGTCCTGCGCCACCAGAGCCAGCCGCTTCTGGCTGCCGACCAGCCGCTCCACCGCCGCTGCCCGCCCTTTCAGCTTTTCCTTTTCATCCGTGGCTTCCCCCTCGAACAGGGCCTCGACCTCGGCATCCAGATGGGGCTTTTCGTCTTCATCCAGTTCAATGCGCGCCAGCCGCGATTCGTAATAGATCGGGACAGTTGCACCATCTTCCACCGCGCGGCTGATGTCGTAGACATCGATGTAATGGCCGAACAGCGCGGGGGTATTGACGTCGGTCGCTTCGATGGGTGTACCGGTGAAGCCGATGAACGAGGCATTGGGCAGCGCATCGCGCATGTATTTGGCAAAGCCATACGAGACCACGCCGGTCTTCGCGTCCAGTTTGGCTTTCAGGCCGTACTGGCTGCGGTGCGCTTCATCGGCAATGACCACCACGTTGCGGCGCGTGGTCAATGGCGCCTCCACTTCGCCGAACTTCTGCAAAGTGGTAAAGATGACGCCACCGCTGGCACGGTCGAGCAGGCGCGCCAGATCCTCGCGGCTGTCGGCCTGCACCGGTGTCTGCCGGAGCAGCGCTTTGCACATCGAAAACGTGCCGAACAACTGGTCGTCCAGGTCGTTGCGGTCGGTCAGCACCACCAGCGTCGGGTTGCGCATCGCCGGGTGCTGCACCAGCCGCCCGGCATAGAAGGCCATCAGCAGGCTCTTGCCGCTGCCTTGCGTATGCCAGATCACGCCTGCTCTGCGATCACCTGCCGGCTGTGTGTTGACGCTGGCCAGACCGTACTTGGCTGGATCTTCGGCAACGGCGCTGCGTGAGGCGCGAATCGTCGATTCCACCGCGTGGTTGACCGCGTGGAACTGGTGGTAACCGGCAATGATCTTGACCAGTCCACCACCGGTTTCGCCAAAGGCGGTGAACCAGCGCAGCAGCTCAAGAAACCGTTGCGGCGCAAACACCCCTTGGATCAGCGTTGGCAGCTCCGGCTGCCCCTTGGGCAGCACCTGCCTGCCGTCGGTGGTGCGCCACGGCATGAAGCGCTCCAGGTCGGCGGACAGCGAGCCGACCCGCGCGGCAATGCCATCGGAAGTGACCAACACCGCATTGGTATGGAACAACGCGGGGATCTGCTGCTTGTAGGTCTGCAACTGGTTGAACGCACCCACCAAATTCGAACCTGCGCTACCGGGCGCTTTCAGTTCGATCACCGCCAGCGGCAGGCCGTTGACGAACAGCACCACGTCCGGCCGGCGCTTGTGCGAGCCGCTGATCACCACGAACTGGCGCACCGCCAGCCAGTCGTTGTTGGCGGGATCATCGAAATCGAGCAGGCGCACCTTTCCTGCGCGGGGCACGCCGTCGGCGGCGAAGTATTCGACGTCCACACCGTCGATCAGCAGGCTATGCAGGCGGCGGTTCTCCTCCAGCAGGTTGGGCAACTCCTGCTGGGTCAGCTTGCGAATGGCCTCCTGGCGTGGCTCCTGCGGCAGATGCGGATTAAGCCGCGCCACGGCGCTGGCCAGGCGTTGCTGGAGAATGACGAGGTCATGGCTGTCACGCTCCGGCGTCTTGCCGTCGGGGCCGATCAGCTCATCGCCAGTGGCCGACCAGCCCAGCGCTCCGAGCTGCTGAATCAGGCCCTGTTCGATTGCCGCTTCGGATAGAAAGGCCATCAGGCGGTCTCCGCAAGGCGTTCGGCGTCCTTGATACGCACCTCACCGGAAATCAGTTTGGGGAGTAGGGTATCGCGCAGCTGGGCGAGTTGCTGGGATTGCAGGCGGTGATGGAGTAGCTTCTCCATCAATGGCTTAGACTGTGCGGAAAATTTTGAAATTGCTTCATCATTCACTGCGATGACGCGAATATTCGCAAGCTGCTCAGGCTTGACACGCTGGTGGCTGTTAGAAGTTCCAGTAACGAGCTGACGCAGAGCACTATTGAACTCGGATGACGAGGCCAGTACATATACGAACGCGCTGTTTGCCGGTTTCTTAGGCATCCAAACTATGAACTCTGTCGAGCAGACTGCGTTATGCCCCGCACCACCAATCAGCCATATACGCGGAATGTGCGGGTTGAGTTTGGATACAAGCACGCATTCATTCGGCACAGGGGTCTTATTGCTTTTAATGGCTTCGCCTAACTCTCGTACAGGCAGTTGAGCAACGTCAAACGCGGGCAAACTGTAATGAGTGAACGTTTCCTCGGGCGAGGTCATGGGGTTGACTGTGCCTTTTACTTGTTGCGCCACGTCGCCAAACGCGATGACTTGCCAACCTTTCGGAATAAAACCTAGCTCCGATTCCTGCATGTCCTCTGGTGCCACGCCGTCGAAGTCCACGAACCAGGACTTGAACAGGGCGCGGGCCATCGCTTCCAGTGTCTGATCCATACGCTGATTCAGTTCGATTCTTTCGTCAAGATTCCCGAGAATGCCAGCGATGGCACGTTGGTCTGCAATAGGAGGGATAGGGATTTCTAGGGACTGGATACGATCCGTCGGCAATACGCCAGTTCCATGACCCGCTTCGCCAACCATCTGAAGAATTTCGTTAGTCTTAGATTTTATAGCGTATGCCAAGTACGCGGGCAAAACATCGTTGATTGCAAGAAGCGCTTTCACATCTTGGTTGAAAGTGACCGGACGCGTTGCGATACCCATCCGAAATTCAGTCTTAAGGCTCATTCCTCGAACGACGAAGAGAATGCTGTCCTTTGGAACAAGGCGTGTTCCATTATGTGCACCCTCGTTGGTAACCCTATCTTCCGAATCAGAAACGAAGAAACTGGTTAGGCTCTTAGAGCTGATCCACGGGATATCACCGCCCCAATAAGAGGCAACGCCTTTGCTGGGGGTGCCACCTGAATACCACTTGGCGCAGTCTTTCAATTGTCGCCTAGGCCACCCTCTTTTCATACCCAAGTAACTATCGCTCTCCTGCACTATCACTTTGTCACGCTCAATGATCTTGCGAAACGAATCACCAGTCGTCGCCCAATCCACCACATCCACCTTCCACGGCAGATCCGATTCAGAAAAATCGTCGGCCAGCGCCGCGCTGATCGCCAGCGCCAAGGGCTGATCGGTGATGATCGCGAGGTCCAAGTCGGAATACTGCTTGGCTAGCCATTTGGCCCGCGAACCGAAAGCCCATACTTCATATTTCGGCACATGCTTGCGCAGAATGTCGCGCACGATCTGCCAATGATCGGGCCGGATGTCGATATTGGGCGTGTCAGACATCGCGTGCTTCCAGCTTTTGCAACAAGTCGCGCGCATCGACGATAAAGTCCAGGGTGCCCTGGTACACCTTCTTCGCCTTTTCGTGGTCGTAGGTGTGCGCGGTGATGTTGCGCATCTGCCGATACTTGAACCAGGCCTCCACGTCGGCGATCAAGCCCTTTTCGGCAGCCACACGCAGCACTTCACGGAAGTTGGTTTCATCTACCTCCTCCGGGCTGGCGGATTCGGCCTCGATCTGGCGCTTGAGCATCTTGATGCCGATTTCATAGACGAACTCGAAATTCTGGATGACGCCTGCCACCAGGGTGTTTTTCACCTGTTTCGATTGCTGGTCGAACCAGGCGCTGTCGCTGACCACGCCCAGGCTGTCTTCCAGCGAAGACACCGCATTGCGCAGTGCTGTGAGGTCGAGTTTCTCGTTCATCATGTCTCTCCTGTCAGAACCCCAGGTACTTCAGATTCATCTCGATCGCTGCGTCAAGCTTCGCCGCTTCCTGCTGCTGCTCCCGCCACAGCGTTGCCAGCCGCTGCATCTTCTGCGCAAACGGTTCGCCATCATCCTCTTGCGCCGCTGCGCCGACATAGCGGCCCGGCGTGAGTACATGGCCGTGCTTGCGCACCTCGTCCAGCGGGGCGGACTTGCAGAACCCGGCGATATCAGCGTAGTCGCCTGCATCCTGCTCGCCACGCCATGCGTGATAGGTCGCTGCGATCCTGGCCACCTCGGCATCGCTCAATTCGCGCCGGGTGCGGTCAACCAATGTGCCCATGTTGCGGGCGTCGATGAACAGGATTTCGCCGCGACGGTCGCGCAACTTGCTCTTTAGCACGAGGCCATTGCTGCGGTCCTTGGCCAGAATCCACAGGCAGGCCGGAATCTGCGTGGAATAAAACAATTGCCCAGGCAGGGCGACCATGCAATCGACCACGCCGGCTTCGATCATCGCCTTACGGATGTCGCCTTCGCCGCTTTGCTGGCTGCTCATCGAGCCATTCGCCAGGACAACGCCAGCAAAGCCGTGCGGGCTGAGGTGATGGACGATGTGCTGCAACCAGGCGTAGTTGGCATTGCCCACCGGCGGTGGCCCGAACGCCCAACGCACGTCATCGCGCAGGCGCTCGCCGCCCCAGTCGGAAATGTTGAACGGCGGGTTGGCCAGGATGAAGTCAGCCTTCAGGTCGCGTAGTTCGTCCTTATGAAAGCTGCCCTCGTTGTTCCAGCGGATGTCGCTGTCGATGCCGCGCACGGCAAGGTTCATCTTGCACAGGCGCCAGGTCGTGTAATTGCTTTCCTGCCCATAGATGGCGATGTCGCCGATGCGCCCGCCGTGCTCGTTGACGAACTTCTCGCTCTGCACGAACATGCCGCCGCTGCCGCAGCAGGGGTCGTAGATGCGGCCCTTGTAAGGCTCGATCATCTCCACCAGGGTGTGCACCACGCTGCGCGGTGTGTAGAACTCGCCGCCGCGCTTGCCTTCGGCGCCTGCGAACTGACCGAGAAAATACTCGTACACGCGGCCCAACACGTCTTTGGACTTGGCGCCCTTGTCGTTAAGTGTAATGCCGGAAATCAGATCGATCAGTTCGCCCAGCATCACCTTGTTGAGCGCGGGGCGCGCGTAGTCCTTGGGCAGCACGCCTTTCAGCGATTCGTTGTCCTTCTCGATAGCGCGCAAGGCGTCATCGATCAGCGTGCCGATGCTCGATTGCTTGGCGTTTGCCTGCAGGTGCGACCAACGCGCCTGCTTGGGAACCCAGAAAATATTCTCGGCGAGGTACTCGTCCTTGTCCTCTGCAGCCTGTGGATCTTCGGCCAGCAATGCCGCGTGCCGGGCTTCGAAGGCATCCGAGATGTACTTGAGGAAGATCAGGCCGAGCACAACGTGCTTGTAGTCGCTGGGCTCCATGTTGCCGCGCAGCTTGTCGGCGGTTTTCCAGAGCTTGTCGGCGTAGTCGAGTTCGGACACAGATTCCTTCTTGAGAGTTGCAGCCGCAGGTTTGGCCCGTGCCGACTTTGGCTCGGGTGCAACATTGGGCGCAGCTGGCATTTGTATCGCCGCCGTCAAGGCAACCGATCCACCTCGCCCCCGACCAGCGCGGATGCGGCCGTCGTCGATCAGTTGCTGCTTGATGCGTTGGTAGGTGCTGTCCTGCCAGCCCAATTCCTCACGCAGGCGTTGATTGCCCGCGCTGCCGCCAAGCGAAGCCAACGCGGCGATGAAGCGCTCGATCTTTTGTTCGGTAGATGTCACTTTTTCTTCCTCTGGCTTCAGGCGGGCCAGTAAAGCCGCTTCAGCGGCACAATGCGTTTTGTTTCGGCGTCGGTAGCCGCATAGTGCTCGATCAGCGCGCGCACCACATGGTCCAGCGTCCACAGCGCCAATGGGATGGACGCCCGATCGGCTTCGTACTGCGCATCCTTGCTGAAGCCGCCGGTACTGACATACAAACCGCGATCATCCTTGTGGCGCCCACCAAGAAAGCTGCGAATTTCCTGACTACCCATCTGCCCCTTACGATGCTTAACCTCTACGACAATACGTGGATGTTCGAAGCCAAACCCGTCGGGCGATGCAACGATGTCTTTCCCACGGTCCGAGCCGGGAGGCGAGACCTGGGTCTTGTAACCCATCGCTCGCAGAATGCCGGCCACAAGTTGTTGCATGTCATTCCAGCCAAGCTCGCTGACCAGATCCTTTATGCGCTCAAGCGCCTGGGATTCGATACCTGCAAGAGGGTCGGCAACGGCTTCGTCCAGCGCTTGTTCGATCTCCTGTACCGGCTTACCTTTGAGCACTGCCAATATCTCGTCGGCGGCACTGGGCGGCACCTCAAACAATGTCAGTGTGGAGCCAAGGCTATTCTTGGTTGAGATACCCAGGTGATCGCGGGGAAGCTCCTGCTGCAGCCATTGCACCTTGCGCGCAAGCGCTATCCCTGATTCGGCCGACTCAGGGAGGTACTCCGCCTGCCCCGCCACAGTGCCAACTGCGTAAAGGCGATTCGCTGGCGAGTAAGTAATGACCCAATCGTCTTGCTGAATTTCATTTACGAAACGCCATACCTGCGAGGCTCCGGAAATGACGGTACCAGGTCTGGCCAATGGCTCAGCAGCCTGATAAATCGCGATTAATTGCTTGCGATCAACACCTGGCTTGGCCTCAGCCGCGAGCTGAGTCCAACCTACTGCAACCACGCCTTGCTCGCGAAATGCTTCGTACAAGCTCCCGCCCTCACCGCGCACCATCCACATCCGTGCCATCACGACCCTCTTCTTAAATTCAAAATTTTGTATACATTCTTCGTCGCAAGACCTTAGCACCAGTCGTCTTCACGCTGATGCCTCACTGCGAGCGCGAGCACCGTCTGCTTGTCTTGGACTTCGAACAACAGCGCATAGCCACTTGGGCCGAAGCCAATCACCAGCTCACGCTGAAAAGGGTCGCCTTGGCGAACTTTACGACAGCTCAGCGGTGCCACTTCAAGCACGGTGATGCCATCACCAATGAACTGCAAAGCGCGCTCGGCCACAGCGAAATCGGCTCCAGCCCGCTGCAACAGGTCGTCGTAGAGCCGCGCAAGATCATCACGCGCCTCCTTAGTAAAACGGACGTTGAAGCGCACCCTGGATCAGCCGTTGCGTGTCTTGTCTAGCTGGGACTGCAAGCCGGTCATCACATCTTTGGTGTCGATGTAGCGACCGGACGCCTTGGCGCTATCACGCGAGGCCAGCCCGCGCGCAATGAAGGCTTCCTGCTGCTGCCGCTGCTGCACCTGGGCGCGCACGGAGTGCTCGACAAAGCTGGAAAGCGTCTCACCCTCCTGCAACACGGCTTCGGCCGCTTCGCGCAGCGCGGGATCTACCCGGAGCGATGGAAGAGATGCGGATTTCATGGCAAACCCAGTGCGTTGCAATTGCGATGCATTATCGCAAGCGAGCGCCGGCGCTTCAATGTTTTCTTTGCAGACCTGAGCCGACGATGTCGCAGCTACGCCGATGCAATGGCACGTAGACACTGAAGCACAACGCTTGCGCGTGCCGGTTCGGCTGCATCTCGCGCGCGAAGCCCTGCGATTCCACACGCGCCTCGATACCGCGGAACCGGGCCCAATCAAGATTGACCACCGCATCGACGTCATAGGTGGCGCGGACGCTTTCCGCCAATGGATCCGATACCAGCAGGCCAACGACTGCGCCGCCGAGGAAAACCACCTGGTCGCGAAGTTCGCCCAGTGCATCCGCAATCACCAGCAGATGCGGCAAATTGGGATCGTCAGAGCGCATCGCCAAGCCCCAGCAATTGTTTGAGATAGCGCGCTGCCAGCGTGCGCTCGCGGGCACGCCCGCTGCGTAGGGCGTCTTGCAGCGCCAGCAGTTGGTGCAAGGCAGGGTCGGCCAGCGCAGCGTTGGGCACACCGGCCGACAACGGCGACAAGCCAGGGCCTTTGGCTGTGCCCTGCGCGCTTGGCCACACCGGTGCATCCCCTGGGGCGCTGGCAATCGCAGTGGACAATGGGGGCACGCCAAAGGCCGTAGGAATGCCACGCCTTAGCGGCCCGATGACGGCAGGAAAGGCATAACGCACGCCGTGGACCGCAAACTCGTGCAGCGCCGTGCGCACCGTCTCCCACTCGCCACGGCTTTTTTCCAGTGCCAAACCGGATGCCACCGCGCGCTTGACGCTGCGATGCACCTGAGAGGCGCTCATGCCCAGTGCTTCTCCAAGGGCGGCATATGTCCAGGCCTGGTCCGCCTGCGCGACCTGCTTGTAGAGCACCACCAGATCCTGGGGCTTCAATTCCATAGCCAAGCCCGCCTTATTCCATATTCCGGAATATGGAATATCGGTCGAGCGGCTAATTTTTGCAAGCGGGTTTTTGGAAGCGAACCCTAGTACTGGTTCACGGCCGAAGGGTGGGAGCTGACGACCTCACCCAATACTCCGGGGCCTGACCACCTCTTCCTGCGCCACCGATCTTTCCTGTGCCTGACTCTGCGCTTGCGCCAACGTACGCGCATCGAGCTCTTGCAGCTTTGCCAGTGATTGCTCTACCGGCGTATTGACGGCCATGTCGGTGGGCATGCTAGCGCGTAGGTGGGCCGGATTGCTTGGTTCGCCTTGCACCACGAAGACGGTGGCACCAGCCGCTGCACGCGGTGTCTGGTTGCTCAGCAATACATGGTCGATCCGCTCAAGCCCATGCTCCTTCGCCAAGTGGGCCAGGCTGGCGCTCATCCGCTCCCTGTGCGCATCGCTGGCGCGGCCCATGCTGGCATCCAACCGGCCAACCAAGGTGCTGGCCTGTGCATGCAACGGATGAGGCGCGGGGTGGGCGTCTTCTGCGTCTGCATGTCGTGGCCTCCCAGGCACCGGCGCTGCAGGCCCGCCGTTCTGCCGCTGCGGCTGGGCCGGCCGATGCCCCGGCGGTTCCTGCCCTGGCTGTACCCCTTCACGCCCTCGCCCTTGGTCCTGTTGCTGCTCCCGCACCGGCCCGGGTGTAGTGCTGGTCAGCACGTATTGCCAGCGCGTCTGCGCGGGGTTGCCTTGAACCGCCGCGATGAACCCATCGTAGTCGGCTGGATGAATTGTCTGGCAGCCAGCCGAATCGGTACTGCCGCTGGAACCGCGATGAATCTTGAAGGTGTCGTTGAGATTTTGCCCACCGTTGAGATCGGCTTGATCAAACCAGCCGTCCGCATTGCTATCCCGCTGTACGCCGCCCCTCCCTGCATCGACTGCCGCCTGACTTGGGCGTAATGCATTGTCTTGGGTGCCTGGCCGGCTGGGATTTGGGTGCTGCCCCATCCGCATCTCGATGGTGCCCTCGCTCAAGCGGCCAAGATCCCTGATGCCATCGGCATTGACGTCCTCGCCTTCGATCTTCCTTGGCCTGGTGATGCTCTCAAAGCCCGGCGACGGCGCAAATGTCCTGTTCTCTATGCCGCCTTCCGCACGCGGGCGCCGCCCCGTGTTGCCGGCATGATGATCGTATTGCGCTGTCGGCTCGGTGTTTGCTTGCTGGGCAACCTGCGTATGACGCGTGCCATCGGCATCCTTCCACAGCACGACTAGGCGATCGTTGTAGACACCCGTGCCGCCCTGGGCTTCATTGATTGCAGGGGTTGCAGGATCGTCGCTACGCAGGCTTCCGGCATGCGCACGATCCTGCATGGCCGCAAGCGTTGAGTTTTCCTGGCGAAGTCCCAGCACCACGCGCTCGTTGGGTCACGAGAGTGCCTCGTGCGCGGCCTCGTTACCTCTTACCTGCACGATGCTGGCGTAAACGTCATAGCGCTGTGCGTCGCTCAAGGCAGTCATTTGCGCCTGCGGCGGAATTGCTGGCTGGTTTGACGCGGCTTGTTGCAAGCGTTGCAACACACTGGCATCCGCAGCGGAGACGGGCCCTTGTTGTTGATTGGCGATCGCACCGGCGGACGCTACGCCAACATAGCGATCCAACGCGTCGCGCACGACCTCTGACTGGCCTTGTCTGCGCTCCTCAAGCATGAGCAGCGCCTCGGCCTGTTGATTGGCGTTGAACAACGCAGAAATCTGGTCGGCCGTTGCACGGATGTCTAAATCGTTGGATCTCGCCATTTCGATGCTCCTTGCAGAAGTGGTCACTCGCTGATGAAACGGTCCTCACCCTCTGGATAATCCGCACATGCCGGTTCGCCTGTGCGCTGCTGGCGACACGGCCACTGCGCTCTAGGTATCCGTTGGACAAGCTCGAAGCGCTCGCCTGTCCATCGAAGAAAACCAAAATGGGCGTAAGACCCGACCCGCTTCGGGTCGTCGGTGGCAAGCGGCTGGTCGGGATCAAATTCCATCAGCCATCGCATTGTCGGTGCCACGGGCAACTTGTCGTCGAACAGAAAAAGCTCCGAGCCGCCGTGATCGTTTTGCCTGGCAACATCTTGTGCAGTCAGGCTGGGCGCTGGCGGAAATACCGCTGCACTCACATCGCGTGCGGTGCCGTCCTTGGTGACGCGATAAGCCTTGCGTCCTTTGCCTGACTGGCACGCAAGACCTGCCTCGTCCGCACTGCATTTCACCGACCAGACCAGGTACACCGTTTTCTCGGGATCAGCACTTTCGAACGAGCGGATCGTCAGATCACCCGCAACCACGGTGAAGTCAGCGCGCCGTCCCAGGCCGGGTGCGGCCACATACACGGCATCGCGCAAGCTGGCTTCGCGCGCCCGCAGCGAGGCGTCAACCGCATCTGCAGGCAGGGCAAGCAGCGCACGCGCCATATGCGCAGGTGCCGGGCCTTGGCAAAACCCGTCCCTTAGAACCTGTTCACAATCTTCTGAGTAACAGTGCCAAGAAGGCCAAATGGATGAACTGCAGGCTGGTGTTGAGTTTGCGCTCGCAGTTCTTCCATAGCCTTCGGTTCTTCTCCAGCCAAGCAAAACTACGCTCGACAATCCATCGCTTGGGCATGACCTTGAAGGTGTGCAGTTCGCTGCGCTTGGCAATCTGCACCGTGAGCTGCTCGCCTAAAATCTCTCGCGCGCCGCT